>NZ_LRRH01000228.1 GCF_001646785.1 Rhodococcus phenolicus | reverse complement strand
CCGCGCCGCGGGCCGGTGAGCGCTCAGGGCACACCGAGCACGTGCAGATCACGGATCCGGTGCGGTCCGTCGTCGACGGCGCCCGCGCGACAGCGGACCGGGTCGGTGCCGTCCTCGGCAACGGAGATGTGCTCCGGGGTGTCGGTGGAGAGGCGGGCCGCGTCGCGGGCGAGGTGTTGTCCGGCGGGGCCGGTGCCGCCGGGCCGGTATCGGAGGTCGTGTCGACGTTCGGGCAGGGGCACGCGCCCACCGTCGCCACCTCGGCGTACACACCGGGAACGGGCGCGGGTTTCGGAGCCGGATCCGCACCTGCTGCGATGCACTCCGCGGCGATCACCGGATCGGCGATCACCGGATCAGCGGTCCCTGGCTCCGGCCCGATCGGCGGTGCCGCCGGGCTCGGCGCGTTCGCGACCGCCGGCGGCATGGCTGCCGCAGGCGGAACCGCGCGGGGAACGGTCTCGATCCGGACCACCCGCGCCCCATCCCCCGGCGGCCCCCCCGGCCCCGGCCCCCGGCGACCTGCGGATCCCGGGCGATCCCCCCGGGGCCGCGCCGCCCCCCGGCCAGGGCACCGGCGCCCGCCCCCCCCCGGCCCGCGTCCCGGCGG
>NZ_LRRH01000064.1 GCF_001646785.1 Rhodococcus phenolicus | reverse complement strand
TGAGAGCCATGTGTGACGCGCGGTGCGGGCTCAATGCCGGCGGCCGCGAGTTCCTTGTCGGTGAGAGGTCGGGTGAGGCTCGAGCATGTCACGACCCCTCACCGCCTTGGCGACCGGAGCGGCCGCAACGAAGCGATTGCGGACGTTGCGCAGCGCCTCGCACAGGTCAGAGCCGTACGCGGTGATGTAGCGGGTGCCGTTGCGGGTGACCTTCACGTACTCGCCGGTGAACCGGCCATCGACGAAGACGGTGGCTTCCCACTGCTTGCTGTACGTGTGTCGGTCCACGGAGACGAGACCGAATCCGGTGCGGTCATCCTCGGCTCGGTACTGGTCGATCAGCTCGCCGATTTCCACGTCGTAGTCGTCGGCTGTAAGGTTGTAGTGCATCTGATTTCCTTCCAGAGGTTTGATGTCAGGCCGTCCCGCCACACACGGGGCGGCCTTCTCGTTTGCTTGGGGCGTGTCGGTCCGGGCGCTCATCGGCGCGCGACCGGGCGGGTGGGCCGCTTGCCGCTGCGCCATGCGATGGCGTCGGAGGGCAGGATCATCCAGCGGCACTTGCGCTTCCCGTTCGGGCCGTCCGCCTGGTAGGCGGGCAGGTCGCCGCGCTGGCATGCCTTGAGGACGGTGTTGTACGCGGGCGAGGTGTGCGTGCCGGGCCCTTCCCAGCCGAGCATCCGAGCGGTGTCCTCGATGGACAGCGGGATCTCGCGGGTGAGTGTCGATGTCACGTTCATCTCCTTTCAGTGGGTGGAGGTCAGGCCGATATCGACTGACTGACGGATTGCTGGTCGTTAGTCATTATCGACACGACAGTTGACTCGTGCGCGTCGAAGAGGTCCTCCCACGGGCATTCGACATGCTTGGCAATCGCTAGAGCGAGTTCCTCACTCAGGGTCGTCATCTTCCCCGTTTCGATGACGCTGATCGCCTGCTGCGTGCAGCCCGTCAGGTATGCGAGCTGATCCTGATTGAGACCGCGACGTCGGCGCCACCGCCGAATCTTCTCCGGGTCCTTGACCTTCATCCAGACATCCCTTCTGTAGGACCGTGATCGCCTGGTTCGTCTTGCGGATTTCATTCTGCCCCTTGCTTGTCCGGAATACAAATGGAGTGTTAGTCATTAGTCATCACTTGTCAACTGCACAAGTGGATTTGTGGTCGTACGCTGCGGATATGATCGCGCTACTTGTATTGATCTTCACTACTGGTTGGAACAAGTAGACGCCCGGAGGGGACCTTTAACGCCGTGACCGAACAGCATCAACACCCATCCCTTCAGGACTTGATCAACAAGGCCGCGGATGAGCGATCAATGGCCGGCCGAGCGCTAGCGGACCTCGCCCGAAAGAACGGCTTCGAGATCACCCACGGGACCGTCAACAGCATCCGGTCGGGTGCCTACAAATCGCGCCCCAGCGACAGTACGATCAGAGCGATCGCATGGCTTGCCAGCGTCAGTGAGGACACCGCCTTCCGGGCGGCGGACCGAAACCCCCCAGGGCGCCCCTTCGCTGAGGATTTGCCTCCCGGCGTTGACGATCTAGAGCCGAGACAGCGAAAGGCGGCTGTCGAGATACTGCGGGCGATGGTCGCTCAGCACAAGGAGATCCTCCAGCTCCGCGACGACAAGGCCGAGGACTCGACTCCGGAGAATCCAGGCCTACGCCTTGTCGACCCCGCCGACACCCTCGCGGCCCGCAAGGGTCGCACCCGAGCCAGCATTGAGAACGAAGAACAAGACCAATGGGACGGCATCGACCCGCCCGGTCCGGATGAGGGCGTGTAAGTGGTCAACGACGGAGGATTCCCCTCGCTCAAAGCAACCAAGCTCAGGCAGATTCTCAAGAAGGAACTCGGCTACCAGCGTGTCCCCAAGAGTGGCCACGGAAGCCACTGCCTACTCGTGGCGGACGGAAGACCGCGCATCCTGTGGGCGTTCCACAACAACGTGACCATTGCGCCCGGGGTGGTACGGAATATCCTGGTTAAACAGGTTGGATTAAGTCTCGACGAGGCTCGGAAGGTGGTTGGCGGATGAGCGACCTGCACCTCATCTACACGACGTACGGTCCAGACTTCGGATGGTCCCTCACGTCCCCCCAGGTGCCCGAGTTGATCGGAGGCAGAAACAGCATCTCCGAACTCCTCGCCGACACCCCGGACATCCTCCGATTCGCGGGCGTAGCCGACTACCCCCACACGTGGCGTCACGAGCAGCACTTCATTCGCGATGACGCCGGTGACGAGTTCTTCATTCGGTTCCTGGCGGACGACGACACCCGCGAGGGCGCCGCAAATCGGATGCACTCGGAGCTCCAGGCCGGCGCCGATAGCGACCTGATCGAACGCGGGCCGGTCATGTCGACAGGGGAGCGTCTACTCATCGCCGTAACCGGGTCGGACACGATTGGGTGGTGCGAGGATCAGCTCGAACCGGATACCGGCGCAATGCTCGGATACCACGCCGGAGACGACCTGATGTATCACATGCCGATTCTGAACGGACGGTTCGTCGGGCGACGCTCGTGGCAAATCGAGGAACTCGGACTCACCCGTGCCAGCACGGTTGCGCAGCTGGTCGACGCGCTTCTAGCGGGGCAGGCCGACGACCTGTTGGTTCAGTCCACGGTCCGCCGCTGATCGCAAAATGACCGTTTGTAGCGACCTGCTACATATCACAGTGGATTTCGGGGGCGCGGCGTTCGCACAAGTGTTCTAATCCTGAGCATGACCGCGAACCGCAAATGGCACCCCTGGAGGCATCTGCGCGACCATCTCCCACACGTCGATGTTCACTTCGTAGACCTCACACCACTCGGAATCGTCGGCCGCACCACGCCACACGGAATCGAGATCGAACGCACCTCCGACCAGCGTGGACGCCGCTCCACCCTCACTCACGAAATCGAGCATTTCGGCCTCGGTCCCATGCCCGACCATCCCTACTTCGCCGCCCGCGAAGAACGGGTAGTCGAGGAGCTCACCGCTCGCCGGATGATCCGACTACCCGACCTCGTCGATGCACTCCTGTGGTGCCAATGCCGCACCGACGACGAGACCGCTGAGGAACTGTGGGTCGACCACGACGTCCTCCTGACCCGAATACGCACCCTCACCCCCGGCGAGCGGAAATGGGTGGAGCACCAGCTCGCTCGCCGAACCAACTGAGTACAACCCCTGGAAGGAAACCTATGAAGAAGATCGCCTACGCCACCATCGCCGCCAGCACCCTCCTGCTGACCGCCTGCGGATCGAGCGACGAAACCTCACCTCCCACAAAGACCGTCACCGTGGAAGCAGCACCCACCACCACCGAAACCGCAGCGCAGACCGGACGTCAGCCCGGAAATGCCGCCCAGGTCGGCATCTACGTGCGCGCAGTCAACGACATGTACGCATCGAACGGGCAGCCGTCGATCGACAAGGCTGAGGCGCTCGAGCTCGCCGACTCCATGTGCAACTTCCTGGACACCGGCAGCAGCCCCTACGACGCCGCCCAAGTCCTCGAGGAAGAGGGCTTCCCTCGCGAGTACACCAGCGAGCTCGTCGCCAAGGGGATCGCCGCGGCCTGCACCGAACACCTGCCGAACTGATGGCTACCGTCAAGTCGTACAGCACCACGAAGGGCACCCGATACAAGGTCCGGTACATGAAGCCGGACGGCAGCCAGGGAAGCAAGTCCGGATTCACCAACGCCGAGTCCGCCCGAGACTTCGCCTCCCGCATCGAAGTCCGTAAAGCCGACGGTGAGTACGTCGACCCCAGAGACGGGCGCACTCTCGTCGCGGAGCTCGCTCCCGCATGGCTCGCATCGAAGAAGTCGCGGCTCAAGCCATCCGCCTACGTCGGCCTCGATTCGGCCTGGCGTATCCACGTCGAGCCGCGGTGGGGCAACAAACCGATCGCCGCCATCGAGATCAGTGATGTCGAAGAGTGGATCGCCGACCTGGTGACCGAGATCCGGGACCCTGGTGATCCCGAGGTCGTCATCAAGAAGGCGGCCTCGGCCACGACCACGATCCGCGCCCACGCCGTGCTCGCCGGCATTCTCGACCGCGCGGTGCGGGACCGGAAACTGGTGACGAACAAGGCCCGGAAGATCGAGAACCTGCCGCGCAAGCGCCCCAAGCGGAAGATGTATCTCACCCACGAGCAGGTGGCGACGATGGCGGGCGCCGCCGGGGACAAGTCGGCGCTGGTGCTGACGCTGGCGTACTGCGGCCTCAGGTGGGGCGAGGCAATCGGCCTGCGCGTCTGCGACCTCGACCTACTCCGGCGCCGCCTGATCGTCTCCCGCAACGCCGTGGAGGTTGGGGCGCATGTGATGGTCGGGACAACGAAGTCGATGAAGGACCGGTCGATCCCGGTGCCGAGGTTCCTCGTCGAAGACCTCGCGGCGCTGTGCAAGGGGAAGGACCGGCACGACCTCGTGTTCCCGGGCACCGAGGGCGGGTTCATGCGGCGGCCACGTCAGCGCTCGTGGTTCCGCACGGCAGCGAAGGCCGCCGGGGTCCCCGAGCTGACACCGCATGACCTACGTCACACAGCGGCGTCACTCGCAGTGTCGGCCGGCGCTCACGTCAAAGCGGTGCAGCGAATGCTCGGACACGCCTCCGCGGCGATGACGCTCGACGTGTACGCCGATCTGTTCGACGACGATCTGGACCTCGTGGCGGACGCGTTGGACCGTGCGCGACGGGGCGCGATTTCGGCTTGACTGTCCGAAAACTGTCCGACGACGCTCGGGCGGCTCTTCGCTTGGGCAGAAAAATAACCCCTCACCTGTGTGAACAGGTGAGGGGTTCGGGTGGGCGCGGAGGGTTTCGAACCCCCGACCGCTGGTGTGTAAAACCAGAGCTCTACCACTGAGCTACACGCCCCGATCTCCGACGGAAACTTCCGCCGGAGTCGACTCAGGACTCTAGCGCGGCGAGCGCCCTGGCCCAAGCGCCCTGGTCACGGGGCTCTCCGGGCTGGTTCTCCTCGGCGAATCGCACGATGCCGTCCTTGTCGATGACGAATGTGCCGCGGTTGGCGAAGCCGAGCTTCTCGTTGAACACGCCGTACGCCTGCGCGACCTCACCGTGCGGCCAGAAGTCGGACAGCAGCGGGAAGGTGTAGCCCTGCTCCGCGGACCAGATCTTGTGGGTGGGCGAGGCACCCACCGAGATCGCGAGGATCGCGGTGTTGTCGTTCTCGAAGGTGGGCAGGTCGTCGCGCACGGCGCACAGCTCGCCCTGACACACACCGGTGAACGCGAGCGGGTAGAACACCAGCAGCACGTTCTTCTCACCGCGGAAGCTCGACAGCGACACTTCCTGGTTGTTCTGATCCTTCAGGGTGAATTCGGGCGCCTGGGCGCCCACCTCGATAGCCATCGGGTGGTTCGGTCCTTCGCTGGTGGATGAAGCTCAGCGCTTCGGGCGGGTGGCTTTCGGCTGCACCAGCCGGCTGCCGGTCCAGTCGCCGAGGTTGGCGGCGGACGTCTGGGTGAGGCCGGCGGTGGTGGCGGATTCGGCGATCTCGCTGGGCTCGACATGGTCGGGCCGGCCGGTCTTCGGTGTCAGGACCCATACGACACCTTCGTCCGACAACGGGCTGATCACGTCCATCAACGTGTCGACGAGATCGCCGTCGCTGTCGCGCCACCACAGCAGCACGACGTCGACGACCTCGTCGGAGTCCTCGTCGAGCAGTTCGGAACCGGTGACTTCCTCGATGGCGACGCGGATCTCGTCGTCCACGTCCTCGTCCCATCCGAGTTCCTGAACCACGTGGTCGTGGGTGATACCGAGCTTCTGAACGTAGTTCTTGGCGTCCGCCGCGGCGACCACGGTGGTTCCCTCCTTCTGGGTGACGGCGCCCGGTTTCCCGGCTGCCGATGTGACGACGATCGAATCGATTGGTCAAAGCGAACATCGTTCGACCGTTCAGCGCAAGCCGAATCGCGACGAAAGACACGAGTTTCTTTTCCCGACGCTACTCCGCCGAGTCCCCACCTGTCCGGTTCGGGCGATTCTCGGTAGCCGTCCGCCGCCGGGAGGAAACCGGGCACCGGTCGCTGCCACGCGAGCACGAATGGGGGAAGATGAGGAGTGCATCATGTTCAGATGTCGATGAGTCGGCTCCCACAAGAGCCGATCAACGGAGCGGGCGCCACACCTGCGCGCCCCACCACGATGAGGAGCAGACGTTGACTGACCTGATCCACGGACCTCAATCCCGAGACGGTGCCGACACTCCGGGCACCACGGGATCGGGGCCCTCGCCGACTTCGACGGCACCGGCCACCGACAGCCGCGTTCGCGTCATTCGCGAGGGTGTGGCCTCCTACCTGCCGGACATCGATCCGGCCGAGACCACCGAGTGGCTCGAATCGTTCGACGGCATGCTCGACGCAGCCGGTCCGTCCCGCGCCCGCTACCTGATGCTGCGCATGCTCGAGCGTGCAGGCGAGCGTCATGTGTCGATTCCCGCGTTGACCTCCACGGATTATGTCAACACGATCCCCACCGAGAGCGAACCGTGGTTCCCCGGTGACGAAGAGGTCGAGCGGCGATTCCGCGCGTACATCCGCTGGAACGCGGCCATCATGGTGACCCGCGCGCAGCGCCCGGGCATCGGCGTGGGCGGACACATCTCGACCTACGCGTCGTCCGCGGCGCTCTACGAGGTCGGCTTCAACCATTTCTTCCGCGGCAAGGACCACCCCGGCGGCGGCGACCAGATCTTCATCCAGGGCCACGCCTCCCCCGGCATCTACGCGCGCGCGTTCCTCGAGGGCCGCATCTCCACCGACCGCATGGACGGGTTCCGCCAGGAGCACAGCCACGCCTCACTCGGCGGCGGCCTGCCGTCGTACCCGCACCCGCGCCTGTTCCCGGAGTTCTGGGAGTTCCCGACCGTGTCGATGGGCCTGGGCCCGATGAACGCGATCTACCAGGCGCGGTTCAACCACTACCTGCACGACCGCGGCATCAAGGACACCTCCGACCAGCACGTGTGGGCGTTCCTCGGCGACGGCGAGATGGACGAGCCCGAATCGCGGGGTCTGGCGCACGTCGCCGCCACCGAGGGCCTGGACAACCTGACGTTCGTGGTCAACTGCAACCTGCAGCGCCTCGACGGTCCGGTTCGCGGCAACGGCAAGATCATCCAGGAGCTGGAGTCCTTCTTCCGCGGTGCCGGCTGGAACGTCATCAAGGTGGTGTGGGGCCGCGAGTGGGACGCGCTGCTGCACGCCGACAAGGACGGCGCGCTGGTCAACCTGATGAACGTCACCCCGGACGGTGACTACCAGACCTACAAGGCCAACGACGGCGCGTTCGTCCGCGAACACTTCTTCGGCCGCGATCCCCGCACGAAGGAACTCGTCAAGGACCTGACGGACCAGGAGATCTGGAACCTCAAGCGCGGCGGCCACGACTACCGCAAGATCTTCGCCGCCTACAAGATGGCGATGGAGCACAAGGGTCAGCCGACGGTGATCCTGGCGCACACCATCAAGGGCTACACCCTCGGCAAGCACTTCGAGGGCCGCAACGCCACGCACCAGATGAAGAAGCTCACGCTCGAGGACCTCAAGTACTTCCGGGACCTGCAGCGCATCCCGATCTCGGACGCCGAGCTCGAGGCGAATCCGAAGATGCCGCCGTACTACCACCCCGGTTTCGAGTCCCCCGAGATCCAGTACATGCTCGACCGGCGCCGCCAGCTGGGCGGCTTCCTGCCCGAGCGCCGCACGTCCGCGGCACCGTTGGCGCTGCCCGACGACAAGACCTACGACGTCGTCCGCAAGGGTTCGGGCAAGCAGCAGGTCGCCACGACCATGGCGCTGGTGCGCGTGCTGAAGGAACTGCTGCGCGACAAGGAGATCGGCAAGCGCATCGTGCCGATCATTCCCGACGAGGCCCGCACGTTCGGCATGGACTCGTGGTTCCCGTCGCTGAAGATCTACAACCGCAACGGCCAGCTCTACACATCGGTCGACGCGGAGCTGATGCTCGCCTACAAGGAGAGCCCGGTCGGCCAGATCCTGCACGAAGGCATCAACGAGGCCGGGTCCACGGCGTCGTTCACCGCGGTGGGCACGTCGTACGCCACGCACGGTGAGCCGATGATCCCGGTGTACATCTTCTATTCGATGTTCGGGTTCCAGCGCACCGGCGACGGACTGTGGGCGGCAGCGGACCAGATGGCCCGCGGATTCGTTCTCGGGGCGACGGCCGGCCGGACCACGCTGACCGGTGAGGGCCTGCAGCACGCGGACGGGCATTCGCTGCTGCTCGCGTCCACCAACCCGGCGGCGGTCACCTACGATCCGGCGTTCTCCTACGAGATCGCGCACATCGTGCGCGAGGGCCTGCGCCGCATGTACGGCGGAACCCCGGGTGTCGACGGCTTCGGCGGCGAGGACGTCTTCTACTACATCACCCTCTACAACGAGCCGTACGTGCAGCCGGCCGAGCCCGCGAACCTCGACGTCGACGGGTTGCTCAAGGGCATGTACCTGTACCGCCCGGGGGCGGCGTCCGGGCCGAAGGCGCAGATCCTCGCGTCCGGTGTGCTCATGCCGGAGGCACTGCGCGCCCAGCAGATGCTCGCCGACGAATGGGGTGTGTCCGCGGACGTGTGGTCGGTGACCTCGTGGGGCGAACTGCGCCGAGACGGCATCGAGTGCGACCGGCGTGCCCTGCTCGATCCGGGCTCGGACGCGCCGGTCCCGTACGTCGCACGGGTGCTGTCCGATGCGGCCGGTCCGTTCGTCGCCGTGTCCGACTGGATGCGTGCGGTCCCGGACCAGATCCGGCAGTGGGTGCCCGGCGACTACACGGTGCTCGGCGCCGACGGGTTCGGATTCTCCGACACCCGTCCCGCCGCGCGGCGAGTGTTCAACATCGACGCCGAATCGACCGTCGTCGCGGTGCTCGCCGCGCTGGGCCGCGACGGCGCGGTCGACCGGGCGCGGGCCGTCGAGGCGGCCGCGAAGTACCGGATCGACGATGTCACCGCTGCACCCGAGCAGACATCGGATCCGGGCGTCGCCTGATCCTGCCCGTCCTGCAACGGGCGATCGGCCACGGGCGTAGTTTCGTCCCATGGTCGAGGAGTCCGCGTCACCGCGGTTGACACGTGCACCGGGCGCCCCCACGGGGCGCCCGGTGCCGCCCGCGCGTCCGGAGCGCGCGCCGCTGCCCGACGCCCTGCTGCGGCGCGTCAAGCAGTTCTCCGGCCGTCTGTCCACGGAGGCCGTGCACGTGATGCAGGAGCAGCTTCCGTTCTTCTCCGACCTCGACGCGTCGCAGCGCGCGACCGTGCAACTGGTCATCCAGTCGTCGGTCGTCGATTTCATCGAGTGGGTCCGCGACCCGGAGAGCGACATCAGGTTCAGCACCGACGCTTATCAGGTGATCCCGCAGGACCTGGCGCGCCGGCTGACGTTGCGGCAGACCGTGGACATGGTGCGGGCCGCGATGGAGTTCTTCGAACAGTGGCTGCCGGCGCTGGCCCGCAACGAGCAGCAACTGGTGGCGTTGACCGAGGCGATCCTGCGGTACGGCCGCGAGCTGGGTTTCGCGGCCGCGTCGGTGTACGCGAGCGCCGCCGAGTCGCGCGGTGCGTGGGACACCCGGCTCGAGGCGCTCGTCGTCGACGCCGTGGTACGCGGTGACACCGGCGCGGACATGCAGTCCCGCGCGGCGACCCTGAACTGGGACGCGACCGCTCCCGCCACGGTGATCGTGGGGACTCCCCCGCCGGACGAGAACGTGTCGGTGGTGACGACGGTGCACACCATCGCGCAGCAGCACGGTCGCGCGGCGCTGGCCGTCGTGCAGGGCGAGCGGCTCGTGATGGTGGTCAGCGGGATCCTGCACGGCACTCCGGACGCGGTGGCGTTCCGTGACGAACTGATGCGCGCCTTCTCGGAGGACGCGGTGGTGATCGGTCCGACCACGCCGACGCTGGGGTCCGCGCACGTGTCGGCGGTCGAGGCGATGGCGGCGATGGAGGCGGTGACGGGCTGGCCCGGCGCGCCGCGTCCCGTTCACGCGACCGAGCTGCTGCCCGAGCGCGCTCTGCTGGGCGATGCGGCGGCGATCGCGGCGCTCGAGGACTACATCGTCGGCCCGCTGGCGGCAGCCGGGCCGGCGTTGTCGAACACTCTCGACGCATATCTCGACAGTGGGGGTGCTGTCGAGACCTGCGCCCGAAAGCTGTTTGTTCATCCAAATACCGTCCGGTACCGCTTGAAGCGAATCACAGAAGTGACCGGGCGGGACCCGACGAATCCTCGTGACGCTTACGTTCTCCGAATCGCTGCAACAGTGGGTCGGTTGGCTCGAAGCCATAACGAACTCCGAACTCCTTCCCCATCCGTCACACGGTTCACAATTCGCGATTCGGGCACGTAACACGAGGACCCAGTGGATCGATAGAGACGGACGACTTGGGCTTTTGTGGGAACCCTACAAATCCTCGTGCGAGACTTCATTCCAGCCGACATCTCGGGGAGGCTCCCGCAGGGTGTTCCCTGATCTTCGTGATTTCGCTGCTCGCCCCCGGTCAGGGGTCCCAGACACCCGGTATGCTCGCTCCCTGGTTGGAGCAGCCCGGCGCCCGCGATCGCATCGAGGTCTGGTCGAAGGCCGCCGGACTCGATCTCGAACGCCTCGGCACCACCGCCACGGCCGAGGAGATCACCGACACGGCGGTCACCCAGCCACTGGTCGTCGC
Source organism: Rhodococcus phenolicus (assembly GCF_001646785.1). Classification (GTDB taxonomy): domain Bacteria; phylum Actinomycetota; class Actinomycetes; order Mycobacteriales; family Mycobacteriaceae; genus Rhodococcus; species Rhodococcus phenolicus. The sequence continues at coordinate 8,547 of NZ_LRRH01000064.1, read as the reverse complement.
CGCGGCACTCCTCGCCTACGAGGAACTCGAAGCGCGTGGCCTCGTCCCGGCCGACACGGTCGTCGCGGGCCACTCGGTCGGTGAGCTCGCCGCCGCCGCGATCGCCGGCGTCATCACCGCCGACGACGCCGTCGCCCTCGCGGCGATCCGCGGCGCCGAGATGGCCAAGGCCTGCGCCCTCGAGCCGACCGGCATGTCCGCGGTCCTCGGCGGGGCGGAGGACGCGGTCCTCGCCCGGCTCGCCGAACTCGACCTGACCCCGGCCAACGTGAACGCGGCCGGACAGATCGTTGCCGCCGGCCGGATCTCGGACCTCGAGGAACTGGCCGCGAACCCGCCCGAGAAGGCGCGCATCCGGCAGCTGCCGGTCGCCGGTGCCTTCCACACCCGGTTCATGGCGCCCGCCCAGGAGGCGGTCGCCGACGCCGCGGCGAAGATCGCACCCAGCGATCCGGCCCGCACCCTGCTGTCCAACTTCGACGGCGCACCGGTTGCGTCCGGAGCGGACGCACTCACCAAGCTGGCCGCACAGGTGACCCGGCCTGTGCGGTGGGACCTGTGCACCGCGCATCTGCGCGACGCCCAGGTCTCGGCCGTCGTGGAACTCCCCCCGGCGGGCACCCTGGTGGGCATTGCCAAGCGCGAGATGCGCGGCACGCCCACCCTGGCGCTCAAAACCGCCGACGATTTCACGGCACTGGCCGAATTGCCCGGACTCGGTTAGGTTGCTGCGCGCGCACCGCGCAGCAACACGGGTACGCCCGACCCGGGCACCCGGGCCCGGCCGGAACCTCCGGCCGGATGTCAGACCCCAACTGAAACACATGAAGGGAGCCACGACGTGGCCACCAGCCAGGAAGAAATCATCGCCGGTCTCGCGGAGATCATCGAAGAGGTCACCGGTATTGAGCCCTCCGAGGTGACCATCGAGAAGTCCTTCGTCGACGATCTCGACATCGACTCCCTCTCCATGGTCGAGATCGCGGTCCAGACCGAGGACAAGTACGGCGTCAAGGTTCCGGACGAGGATCTCGCGAACCTGCGCACGGTGGGTGACATCGTCGCCTACATCCAGAAGCTCGAAGCCGAGGGCGTTCAGATCTCGAACGACAACGAGTGAGCCCGACCGTGACTTCCGCCTCTCGTACGTTGCGCAACGTCGTCGTCACCAGCCTTGCGGCCACGACGTCGATCGCCGGTGATGTGGATGCCACGTGGAAGGGACTCCTCGCCGGAGAAAGCGGCATCGGCGCACTCACCGGCGGCTTCGTCGAAGAGTTCGATCTTCCGGTCCGCATCGGCGGCACCCTGAAGGTCAGCCCGGACGAAGGACTCTCCCGCGTCGAGATCCGCCGCATGAGCTATGTCGAGCGGCTCGCGCTGACCCTCGCGCGCACGGTGTGGAAGAACGCCGGCAGCCCGGAGGTCGAGAACGAGCGGCTCGGTGTCGTCATCGGCACCGGTCTCGGTGGTGGGGAAACCCTCATCGACGCCGTCGACAAGCTGCGCGACGGCGGATACCGCAAGGTGTCGCCGTTCGCCGTGCAGATGGTCATGCCGAACGGCCCGTCGGCCACGGTCGGCCTCGAGCTCGGCGCCCGCGCCGGGGTCATCACGCCGGTGTCGGCCTGCTCGTCCGGGTCCGAGGCGATCGCCCACGCGTACCGGATGATCGCACTCGGTGACGCCGACATCATCGTCACCGGCGGTGTCGAAGGTCAGCTCGATGCGGTTGCCACCGCCAGCTTCGCGATGATGCGCGCGCTGAGCACCCGCAACGACGACCCCAAGGGTGCGTCCCGCCCGTTCGACACGGACCGCGACGGCTTCGTGTTCGGTGAAGCGGGCGCAATGCTCGTCCTCGAATCCGAGGAACACGCCAAGGCACGCGGCGCGACGATCCACGCCCGCGTCCTGGGCGCCGGAATCACCTCGGACGGGTACCACATCGTGGCCCCCGATCCCGAGGGCACGGGCGCTGCCCGCGCGATGACCCGGGCCATCGAGACCGCCGGACTCACCAAGTCCGACATCGCCCACGTCAACGCGCACGCCACCGCCACCCCGATCGGCGACATCGCCGAAGCGAAGGCGATCGGTGCGGCCGTGGGCAAGCACGCCGCGATCTACGCACCGAAGTCCGCGCTCGGACATTCGATCGGAGCGGTCGGTGCGCTCGAGGCAGTGCTGACGGTCCTGAGCCTGCGGGACGGAGTCATTCCGCCCACGCTCAACCTCGAGAATCAGGATCCAGAAATCGATCTCGACGTGGTCAAGGGTGAACCCCGCTACGGCAATTTCGATTTCGCGCTGAACAACTCGTTCGGATTCGGTGGGCACAACGTGGCGCTCGCGTTCGGCCGGGCCTGACCCGTCCGACGCCCGCTCGATGTTCGTGGTGGAGGTTCCATCCCCCTCTCGGCACCTCCACCACGATCACCCCACCACCCGCCTTCCCGAGGAGCACCGATGACCATTCTGGATCCTGCCGATACTCGGAACACCGCGGTGGACCCTCGCGATCCGCTCACGCGACTCGAGAATCTCTTCGACGCCGGCAGCGCCGAGATCCTCCACCCGCGTGACAAATCGGGTGTGCTCGCCGCGATCGGCCACATCGACGGAATCCGTACCGTGGCCTACTGCTCCGACGCCACCGTCATGGGCGGCGCGATGGGTGTCGACGGGTGCAAACACATCGTCACCGCGATCGACACCGCGATCGATCGCGACCTGCCCGTCGTCGGTCTGTGGCACTCCGGCGGCGCCCGCCTCGCCGAGGGTGTCGAGGCGCTGCATGCCGTCGGTCTCGTGTTCGAGGCCATGGTCCGCGCGTCCGGCCGGATCCCCCAGATCTCCGTCGTCCTCGGTTTCGCCGCCGGCGGCGCCGCCTACGGCCCCGCCCTCACCGACATCGTCATCATGGCGCCCGAGGCACGTGTGTTCGTGACCGGACCCGACGTGGTGCGCAGCGTCACCGGTGAACAGGTCGACATGGAGTCGCTCGGTGGCCCGGACACGCACACCAAGAAGTCCGGTGTCGCGCACATCGCCGCCGAGGACGAAGAGGACGCACTGCACCGCGCACGGCGCCTGGTGTCGATGCTCGCCGAACAGGGCGAATTCGATGCGGAGGTCGCCGCTCGCGGCGACACCGACCTGCGCGCGCTGCTCCCCGAATCCCCGCGGCGCGCCTACGACGTGCGCCCGATCGTCCACGAACTGCTCGACAACGTCGAAGGCGAATCGAGTTTCGAAGAGCTGCAAGGCAACTGGGCACGGAGCATCGTCACCGGTTTCGGCCGTCTCGGCGGGCGAACGGTCGGTGTCATCGCCAACAACCCGCTGCGACTCGGCGGCTGCCTCAACTCGGAAAGCGCTGAGAAGTCCGCACGCTTCGTGCGGATGTGCAACGCGTTCGGTGTGCCCCTCGTCGTCCTCGTCGACGTCCCCGGCTATCTGCCCGGCGTCGGCCAGGAATGGGAGGGCGTCGTGCGCCGCGGCGCGAAGTTGCTGCACGCCTTCGCCGAGGCGCGCGTCCCGCGGGTGACTTTGGTCACCCGGAAGATCTATGGGGGTGCCTACATCGCGATGAACTCGCGCGCGCTCGGCGCGACCGCGGTGTTCGCCTGGCCGGAGGCCGAGGTCGCCGTGATGGGCGCCAAGGCCGCGGTCGGCATCCTGCACAAACGTGCCCTCGCCGCTGCCCCGGACGAGGAACGCGAGGCGCTGCACGACCGCCTCGCCGCCGAGCACGAGGCGATCGCCGGTGGCGTCGGCCGTGCCATGTCGATCGGCGTCGTCGACGAACTCATCGATCCCGCGACGACCCGCAGCACCCTGACCGCAGCGCTCGCCTCCGCAGCGCCGGGTCGGGGACAGCACAAGAACATTCCGCTGTAGACACCGAAACGCGAAGCCCTTCCGGATCTCGTCGATCCGGAAGGGCTTCGCGGTATGCGTGTCGTGAGGTTCGTTCGCGAAGGCTCGACCGCTCAGCCCACGTTGCGTCGCAACCAGGTGACCTCGGCGCCGTCGCCGCCGCAGCGGTACGGCTCGAGCACCTCGTCCCACGCGGTTCCGAGTGCCCGGTGCAGTTCGGCGGCCAGGTTGCCCGATGCGAGCAGCGCGCGCAGCCGACCCTCCCCGACCGTCACGTCACCGTTCGCCGAGGTGTTGCCGCGCCACAATCCGAGTCCGGGAGCGTAGCTGTACCGCTCGCCGTCGACACCTTCGCTGGGATCCTCGGTGACTTCGAATCGAAGCATCTGCCATACGCGCAGGGCGTCGACGAGCCTGGCCGCGGTACCGACAGGTCCGGTCCAGTTGACGGTGGTGCGCAGGAGGCCGGGATCAGCGGGCTGCCCGATCCAGGTCGGATCCGGCCGGCTGTCGAGGGTGGCAGCCAGCGCCCACTCGATATGAGGGCACACAGCAGCGGGCGACGAGTGGATGTAGACCACTCCCGTTGCCGCATCCGCGAACTGGTTCGACGCGCGCATACACACCTCCGTGTTCGACGAGTACGTCTTCCCCAACGAACGTCGTCCACGGCGGTCGCACCCGGCGACACTCGAAACAGTCTGCCTCTGTGGCGGGTGTTTCGCTAGCGAACCGGAGAGGTTTCTGTGATCTCACCCAAAACAGCGTCGGAGAATTGGGGCCAGAGCGGTTTGGCCCAGTCCCCGAATGCACGGTTGGTCAGCGCAACGCAGGCGATGCCGGGCCCGGGATCGACCCACAGGAACGTGCCGGACTGTCCGAAATGACCGAAGGTGCTCGGCGTGTTCGCCGAGCCGGTCCAATGCGGGCTCTTCCGGCCGCGAATCTCGAAACCGAGGCCCCAGTCGTTGGGTTTGTGCATTCCGTAGCCGGGCACGAGACCGTCGAGTCCGGGGAACTGTACCGAGGTCGCGGCAGCGAGCATCTCCCCCGAGATCAGTGTCGGGGCGAGCAACTCGGCGGCGAACCGGGACAGGTCGGTGACCGACGAGTGAGCGCCGTGTCCGGCCGGCCCGGGAAGAGTCGATTCACGCATTCCCAGCGGTTCGAAGACGGCCTCGGACAGATAGTCCGGGAATGCGATTCCGGTCTCGGCGGCGATCAGGTCGGCGAGAACCTCGAATCCGGCGCTCGAGTAGATGCGCTTGCGGCCCGGTTCGGTCTGGACCTTCTGCTCCCCGAACGCGAGACCGGAGGCATGGGCGAGCAGGTGACGAACCGTCGACCCGGTCGGACCCGCGGGCTGATCGAGGTCGAGCGCGCCTTCCTCGACGGCGACGAGCACCGCGTACGCGACGAGCGGCTTGGTGACCGACGCCAGCGGATACACCTCGGCTGTGTCACCGATGGTGCCGGCCATGCCGCCGTCGCGCGTCAGAACCGCGGCGGCGGCATGGTCGACGGGCCATTGGGAGATCAGATCCAGACTGCGCACCGGTCCAGATTAGAAGACCGGCGCGAGTCCGCTCGTCACCAGTCGGCTTCGGTGTACCGGATCACGCCGCGGATGTTCTTTCCGTCGAGCATGTCCTGGTAGCCCTCGTTGATCTGCTCGAGGGTGTAGGTGCGGGTGACCATGTCCGCGAGGTTGAGCTGACCGGACTTGTACAGGTCGAGCAGGTTCGGGATGTCGACGCGGGCGTTGCAGCCGCCGAAGATGTTGCCCTTCAGGGTCTTCTGGAGCATCGAGAACATGAAGTTGTTCAGCTTGACGTCCATGTCCGACATGAAGCCCATGGCGGTGACGACGCACGTGCCGTTCTTGGCCGTGAGGGTCAGGGACGGGTCGACGTACTCGCCCTTCATCTCGCCGACCGTGATGATCGTCTTGTGGCACATCTTGCCCCAGGTGATCTCCATGATCGGGACGATGGCCTCTTCGATCGAGGCGAAGGTGTGCGTGGCGCCGAACTTCATCGCCTGCTCACGCTTCCACGGCACCGGATCGATCGCGAAGACGTGGCGCGCACCGGACGCGACGGCGCCCTGCAGCGCGCTCATGCCGACGCCGCCGACACCGATGATCGCGACCGACTCCCCGGCCTTCACGTCGGCGACGTGGGTGGCCGATCCCCAGCCGGTCGGGACGCCGCAGCCGACGAGGGCGGCCAGCTCGAACGGAATGTCCTTCTGGATTTTGACGACCTGGGTCTGGTTGACGGTCATGTACGGCGCAAACGTGCCGAGCAGCACCATCGGGATGACGTTCTGGCCGCGCGCCTGGATGCGATAGGTGCCGTCCGAGATGGCCTGCCCGCTGAGCAGGCCCGCACCGAGATCGCAGAGGTTCGAGTTTCCGGTCACGCAGGACGGACACTTGCCGCACGCGGGGACGAACGAGAGGACGACGTGGTCGCCGACCTCGAGGTCGGTGACGCCTTCGCCGACCTTCGTGATGACGCCCGCGCCCTCGTGGCCACCCATCGCCGGGTAGGCGAGCATGGGCGTCGCCCCGGTGACGATGTGATGGTCGGAGTGGCACATGCCGGCCGCTTCCATGCGGATCTGCACTTCGCCTGCGACGGGGTCACCGAGCTCGATCTCCTCGACCGACCACTTCTCGTTGATCCCCCACAGCAGTGCGCCCTTGGTCTTCATCTGACATCGCCCTCCATCACATTCGAACGTTCGCACGTGACGATAACCACATTCCGTCAAAATTGGAACCTGTTCTACGCGCGGATTCGCACAGGGCCTCCGAGCAGCCACGATGCGCATTCGGACGCCCCGAATCCCGGTGAACGGTCCTCTCTATTCGTATGTCGCGTTCGAATATGATGATCTCGTTGAAGAGAATGACATTTCCGTCTACCGTGAGCGACATGCTGATCGCCGCGGCGGATCGTGCGACAGCACCGGACATGTCGTGCGACAGCACAGAACACGGAGGACACGCCCATGACGACGAAGGCGCTCGCGCCCGACGTTTCGACCTGGCCTGCGGAGGATCCGCAGCTCATCGGCAGCCGTTGCGACGACTGCTCCGCCACGACGTGGCCGCGGCAGCCGCGTTGCCCGCGCTGCAGCGGCGCGAACATCTCTGAACTGCTGCTGCCCCGGCGCGGCACGCTGGTGGCCTGGACCACGCAGGGATTCGTCCCGAAGCAGCCGTACGCGGGCAACGAAACCGCCGCGACCTTCACGCCGTTCGTCTTCGGCCTGGTCCAGCTCGGCGACGTCGTGCGCGTCGAGGCGCGGGTGACCGAGACCGACCCGGCCAAGCTGCAGGCCGGCATGGAGCTCGAGCTCACGTTCGTTCCGTTCTACGTCGACGAGGACGGAACCGACATCGTCACGTGGGCGTTCGCGCCGATCTGATCTGTACACACCCGATCGAGGAGTCCTTGAAACTATGAACGACGTTGCCATCATCGGTGTGGGCCTTCACCCGTTCGGCAGATTCGGCACCAAGTCGGCCATCGAGATGGCGGCCGACGCGATCCAGCTCGCACTCGAGGATTCGGGTGTCGCGTGGAAAGACATCCAGTTCGGTATCGGCGGCAGCTACGAGGTCGACAACACCGACTCGGTGACGCGGCTGGTGGGCCTGACCGGCATCCCCTTCACCAACGTGTTCAACGCGTGCGCCACGTCCGCGAGCGCGATCGAGCAGACCGCCGACGGCATCCGCTCGGGCAAGTACGACATCGGCATCGCCGTCGGCACCGACAAGCACCCGCGCGGCGCCTTCACCGCCGATCCGGCGATGCTCGGCCTACCGGCCTGGTACGCCGAGAACGGCCAGTTCGTCACCACGAAGTTCTTCGGCATGAAGGCCAACCGGTACGTCATCGACCACAACATCTCCCACGAGACCCTCGCCCGGGTGGCCCAGAAGAACTATCGCAACGGCGGCCTGAACCCGAAGGCCTTCCGCCGTACCGAGTTCAGCATCGAGGAGATCCTCGAGTCGCCCATGCTGAACTACCCGCTGACCGCCAAGATGTTCTGCGCTCCCGATGAGGGCGCCGCAGCGGTCATCATGTGCCGGGGCGACCTCGTGGCCAAGTACACCCAGAACAAGCCGGTGTACCTGCGTTCCACCGCGATCCGCACGCGCACCTACGGGGCGTACGAGGTGCACGCGACCTGGGCCGCCGTCGACGAGGACGTCTCACCGACGGTCTACGCCGCGAAGGCCGCCTACGAGGCCGCCGGGATCGGTCCCGAGGACGTCGACGTCGCGCAGCTGCAGGACACCGACGCCGGCGCCGAGGTCATCCACATGGCCGAGACCGGCCTGTGCGCCGACGGCGACCAGGAGAAGCTGATCGCGGAGGGAGCCACCGAGATCGGCGGCGCGATGCCCGTGAACACCGACGGTGGTCTGATCGCGAACGGTGAGCCGATCGGCGCGTCCGGCATCCGTCAGGTGCACGAACTCGTGCTGCAGTTGCGCGGCCAGGCCGGCGACCGGCAGGTGCCCGGCAATCCGCGGGTCGGCCTCGCCCAGGTGTACGGCGCACCGGGTACGGCCGCCGCGTCGATCCTGTCCCTCTGATCGAGGGCCACAGGTCGTAGCGCGATCCTGCCGTCCCGCTCCCG
>NZ_LRRH01000007.1 GCF_001646785.1 Rhodococcus phenolicus | reverse complement strand
CCGCCGCAGTCGTCGCCGTCACCGCCGTCGGATACGGCACCGTCGAAGCCTCGAACCCTCGCATCGCACACGTCCAGGTACCGCTCGAAAGACTCCCCGCCGAATTCGACGGCCTACGCGTCGCACTGATCACCGACCTGCACGTCGGCCCGGCGCGCGGCGCCGACTTCACCCGCAAGGTCGTCGACCTCGTCGCCGCCGAGAACCCCGACCTGATCGTCCTCGGCGGCGACCTCAGCGACGGCACCATCGCGCACGTCGCCTCCGACATCGAACCGCTCCGGGACCTGGACGCTCCGCTCGGAGTGTTCGGCGTCAGCGGCAACCACGAGTACTACTCCGACGACGCGCTGTCCTGGCTCGACCACTGGGAAACCCTCGGCGTACGAACACTCCGCAACGAACACGTGACGCTCACCCGCGGCGCCGACAGCATCGACATAGCCGGCGTGTACGACTGGACCGCACCGGCCCCCGACGAAGCGGACCTGGCCGCGGCGCTCGACGGCCACGACCCCGACCGCTTCGTGCTGCTCGCGGCGCATCAGCCCCGTCAAGTCCTCGAGGCCGCCGATCTCGGCGTCGACCTGCAACTGTCCGGCCACACGCACGGCGGCCAGATGTGGCCGCTCGGCGTCTTCGTGCCCCTGGCCAACCCCAGTGTCACCGGCCTCGACCACTTCGGCGACACCACGCTCTACACCTCACGCGGGGCCGGAGCGTGGGGGCCGCCCGTGCGGGTCGCGGCACCACCGGAGATCACGATCCTCGAACTCGTCACCGCCGCCCCGTAGCGGTCGATCTCCGGTGGGCGTGAGGCTCACTCGCCGACGTATGCGGCCAGGTGCTCGCCCGTCACCGTCGCGCGCGCGGCGACCAGGTCCGCCGGGGTGCCTTCGAAGACGATCCGGCCGCCGTCGTGACCGGCACCGGGTCCGAGATCGATGATCCAGTCCGCGTGTGCCATGACCGCCTGGTGATGCTCGATGACGATCACCGACTTCCCGGCGTCCACGAGCCGATCCAGCAGCCCGAGCAGATTCTCCACGTCGGCGAGATGCAGACCGGTGGTCGGCTCGTCGAGGATGTACACGTCCCCCTTCTCACCCATATGGGTGGCGAGCTTGAGCCGCTGCCGTTCACCGCCCGACAACGTCGTCAGCGGCTGCCCGATCTTGATGTAGCCGAGGCCGACGTCCGCGAGCCGCGCCAGAATCCGGTGGGCCGCCGGGAGCTTGGCCTCTCCGGAGGCGAAGAACTCCTCGGCCTGCGCGACGGACATCGTCAGCACCTCGTTGATGTCCTTGCCACCGAACGTGTAGTCGAGAACCTCCGCCTGGAACCGCTTGCCCTCGCACACCTCGCAGGGCGCGGAGACGCCACCCATCATCGCCAGATCCGAGTACACGACCCCGGCCCCGTTGCAATTGGGACACGCCCCCTCGGAGTTCGCGCTGAACAGGCCCGGCTTCACCCCGTTGGCCTTCGCGAACGCCTTGCGGATCGGATCGAGCAGTCCCGTGTACGTCGCGGGGTTGCTGCGCCGCGAACCCTTGATCGCGCCCTGGTCGATCGACACCACACCATCGCGCTTCGCGACCGAACCCGTGATCAGGGAACTCTTGCCCGACCCGGCCACACCGGTCACCACGACCAGCACACCGAGCGGGATGTCCACATCGACGTTCTGCAGGTTGTGGGTGTCGGCCCCCCGAACCTCGAGACTTCCGTTCGCCGTCCGAACGGACTTCTTGACCGATGCACGGTCGTCGAGGTGCTTGCCGGTCAGGGTGGCGCTCGCGCGCAACCCCTCGACGGTGCCCTCGAACACCACCTGCCCACCCTCGGTGCCGGCGTGCGGCCCCAGATCGACGACGTGGTCGGCGATCGCGATCGCTTCCGGTTTGTGCTCGACGACGAGCACGGTGTTGCCCTTGTCTCGCAGGGCCAGCAGCAGATCGTTCATCCGTTGCACATCGTGCGGGTGCAGACCGATCGTGGGTTCGTCGAAGACATAGGTGACGTCCGTGAGCGATGAGCCGAGGTGCCGGATCAGCTTGGTGCGCTGCGCTTCGCCGCCGGACAGGCTGCCTGCGGGACGGTCGAGGCTCAGGTAACCCAATCCGATCTCCACGAACGAGTCGAGTGTTTCCCCCAGCGACTTCAGCAGCGGCGCCACCGAGGGTTCGTCCAGCCCGCGCACCCAGTCGGCGAGATCGCTGATCTGCATCGCACACACATCGGCGATGCTCTTCCCGTCGATCTTCGAGGACCGCGCTTCGGCGCTCAGCCGGGTGCCCTCGCAGTCTGGGCAGGACTGGAACGTGATCGCCCGGTCCACGAACGCCCGGATGTGCGGCTGCATCGCCTCACGATCCTTGGACAGGAACGATTTCTGGATCTTCGGGATCAGACCCTCGTACGTGACGTTGACACCGTCGACCTTGACCTTGGTCGGCTCCTTGTACAGCAGATCATCGAGCTGTTTCCTGGTGAACTTCGAGATCGGCTTGTCCGGGTCGAAGAAGCCGCAACCCCGGAAGATGCGGCCGTACCAGCCGTCCATGCTGTAGCCGGGGATCGTCAGCGCGCCCTCGTTGAGCGACTTGCTGTCGTCGTACAACGCGGTGAGGTCGAAGTCCGAGACCTTGCCCATGCCCTCGCAGCGCGGGCACATGCCGCCGGTGACGCTGAAGCTGCGGCGCTCTTTGACGGTGCGGCCGGCCTTCTCCACGGTCACCGCACCGGCCCCGCTGATCGAGGCGACGTTGAACGAGAATGCCTGCTGCGAGCCGATGTACGGCGTGCCGAGCCGGCTGAAGAGGATGCGCAGCATCGCGTTGGCGTCGGTCGCGGTCCCGACCGTCGAACGCGGATTCGCGCCCATCCTCTCCTGGTCGACGATGATCGCGGTCGTCAGCCCTTCGAGCACGTCCACGTCCGGGCGCGCGAGGGTCGGCATGAATCCCTGTACGAACGCGCTGTACGTCTCGTTGATCATCCGCTGCGACTCGGCGGCGATCGTGCCGAAGACCAGCGAACTCTTACCGGAACCGGACACGCCGGTGAAGACCGTCAACCGGCGCTTGGGGATCTCGACGCTGACGTCCTTGAGATTGTTCTCGCGTGCCCCGTGTACGCGGATCAGATCGTGGCTGTCGGCAAGGGGAAGTTCGGACTGTACAACCCGCGTGGCCGTGCTCATCCCTGTCTCCGTTTCCGTCGTCGTATTCGGGCTTCCACCGTCGGGCAACTCGGCCCGACCTTCGTTCCGTCACCGGCACGCGCCCGCCACATGCCGGCAACGGTCACGCTAACCGCGACGGACCCGCCGGCGCTTCTCGATTCCTGATCGGCCGTGCCACCTGCTTGGCCAGGCATGCAGGCATCCCCTCGGACACCCCTGCACCCTGCTGGCGGTAAACACCGGGTGAGACACCGACGAGCTCGGTGAACCGTGTAGTGAACGTCCCCAGCGACGAGCAGCCGACCGCGAAACACACCTCGGTGACGCTCATGTCGCCGCGGCGCAGCAGAGCCATGGCGCGTTCGATGCGACGTGTCATCAGATACGAGTACGGGGGCTCCCCGTAGGCGCGGCGGAACTCCCGGCTCAGATGCCCGGCGGACATGTTCACCCCTCGGGCCAACGCCTCGACGTCGAGCGGTTCCGCGTATTCGCGGTCGATCCGGTCACGCACCCGGCGCAGCAACGCCAGGTCGCGAAGCTGCTGCTCGGCGTCGGATCGGTTGGCCACCTGCACGATGGTGCCACAAGAATCGCCGGTTGCTCCCTCTCGCTTCGGGGGTTGGTGAGGGTTTCGGAAGGTGAGGTCGATGTTGGACGGGATGGGTGCGCGCGTCGATGGAGATTCTGTTTATCTCTATGTTCCGTCTTGTACAGAGATCACCAGCGATTGGAGCGGACCGGCGGTGAACCGCCGGCCCGCAACGGAACTCAGTTGCTGTACGCCTCCAACGGCGGGCACGAGCACACCAGATTGCGGTCGCCGTGGGCTCCGTCGATACGACGGACGGACGGCCACACCTTGGCCCTTCCCTTCCCCAGCGGGTACACGGCGATCTCACGCGAGTACGGGTGGCTCCACTCCCCGACCAGGCACTCGGCGGTGTGCGGCGCGCCGCGCAGCGGGTTGTCGTCGACCGGCCACTCCCCTGCCCCGACACGGTCGATCTCACCGCGGATCGCGATCATCGCATCGATGAAGGCGTCGAGCTCGTCGAGATTCTCGCTCTCGGTCGGCTCCACCATGAGCGTGCCCGGGACCGGGAAACTCATGGTCGGGGCGTGGAAACCGTAGTCGGCGAGACGCTTGGCGACGTCGTCGACCGTGACACCGGTGTCCTTGGTGATCTGACGCAGATCGAGGATGCACTCGTGCGCGACCATTCCGTTCTCACCCGTGTACAGCACCGGAAAGTACTCGTCGAGACGACGAGCGATGTAGTTGGCGGACGCGATGGCCGTGAGCGACGCACGACGCAGCCCCTGCGCACCCATCAGCTTGATGTACGACCACGTGATCGGCAGGATCGACGCCGATCCGTACGGCGCGGCCGACACCGGACCGACACCGCCGAGTTCGGGAGCCGCCGGGTGACCGGGCAGGTACGGCGCCAGGTGCTCGCGGACACCGATCGGTCCGACACCCGGTCCGCCACCGCCGTGCGGAATGCAGAAGGTCTTGTGCAGGTTCAGGTGGCTCACATCGCCGCCGAACCTGCCCGGACGGGCCAGGCCGACGAGCGCGTTGAGGTTCGCACCGTCGATGTACACCTGACCACCGGCGTCGTGGACGGCACCGCAGATCTCGGCGATCTCGTGCTCGTAGACACCGTGCGTGGACGGATAGGTGATCATGATCGCTGCGAGCCGATCGGCATGATCGGCGATCTTGGCACGCAGGTCGTCGAGGTCGACATCGCCGTTCGGGCGGCACGCAACCACCTCGACCCGCATCCCGGCCATCACCGCGGAGGCAGCGTTGGTGCCGTGGGCGCTCGACGGGATGAGGCAGGTGTCGCGGTGGTCGTCACCACGATCGAGATGGTAGTGCCGGATCGCGAGCAGACCGGCGTATTCGCCCTGGCTGCCGGCATTCGGCTGGAGGCTCACCCGGTCGTAGCCGGTGATCGCCGCCAGCCAGCCCTCGAGGTCGGCGATCACCTGCCGGATCCCGGTCGTCTGCGCGGTCGGGGCGAACGGGTGCAGGCTCGCGAACTCGGGCCAGGTGATCGCTTCCATCTCCACGGCAGCGTTGAGCTTCATGGTGCACGAGCCCAGCGGGATCATCGTCCGGTCCAGCGCCAGGTCCTTGTCGGACAGCCGACGCAGGTATCGCATCATGGCAGTTTCGGTGCGGTACTTGGTGAACGCTTCGTGCTGCAGGAATTCGCTCGTGCGAGCGAGAGCCGCCGGGATCGCGACGCTCCCGCCGGCGGCCGAGGACGCCTCGGGGGCGCCGAACGCGGCGAGCACCGCACCGAGGTCACCGTCCGTGGTCGCCTCGTCACACGAGATCGCGATGTGGTCGTCGTCCACCGGATGCAGGTTGACGCCGGATTCGGCGGCGGACGCCACGATCTCGGATCCGCGGCCGGGCACCCGGACCAGGACGGTGTCGAAGAACTCGGTGTGGACGACCTCGACACCGACCGTGCGCAGAGCCGATGCGAGGCCGGCGGCCTGCTTCGCGACGCGACGTGCGATGGCGGTGAGTCCGTCGGCACCGTGGTACGACGCGTACATCGCGGCCAGGACCGCGAGCAGAACCTGCGCGGTGCAGATGTTGCTCGTCGCCTTCTCGCGGCGGATGTGCTGTTCGCGTGTCTGCAGTGCCAGCCGGTACGCGGGGTCACCGTCGGCATCGACGGACATGCCGACCAGGCGGCCGGGAAGATTGCGCGTGTGCGTCTCGTTCACGGCGAGGTAGCCGGCGTGGGGACCACCGAAACCCATCGGAACACCGAAGCGCTGCGTGGTACCGAAACAGGCGTCCGCACCCTGCTCGCCGGGCGGGGTGAGCAACGTCAGCGCCAGCAGGTCGGCACCCACGGCCACCAACGCGCCGCGGTCGTGCGCGGCGCCGATGATCGGGGCGGCGTCGAAGACCCGGCCGGATGCTCCGGGGATCTGCAGGATCACACCGAAGAAGTCGCCGTCCGGCAGGCCGTCGTCGACCAGGTTCGCGGTGACGATCTCGATCCCCAGCGGCTCTGCGCGGGTCGCCAGGACCGCAGCGGTCTGGCTGAACAGATCGGAATCGACGAGGACCCGGGAGCTCTTGGACTTGCGGTTGGCGCGGCGAAGCAGCGTCATCGCCTCGGCCGCGGCCGTGCCCTCGTCGAGCATCGACGAGTTGGCGACCTCCATGCCGGTGAGGTCGGAGACCATGGTCTGGAAGTTGAGCAGCGCTTCGAGCCGACCCTGGCTGATCTCCGGCTGGTAGGGGGTGTAAGCGGTGTACCACGCGGGGTTCTCGATGATGTTCCGCAGCAGCACCGGCGGCGTGAGCGTGCCGTAGTAGCCCTGCCCGATCATCGACGTCGCCACCGTGTTCTGCGCTGCGAGCGCGGTCAGCGCGGCCAGAACCTCGTGTTCGGACAGCGGGGCGTCGAGCACCTCGAGCCCGTCGGCCGTCCCTCCGGTTTCCGGGTCCAGGATTCCGGCGGGCAACGCCTTCTCGGCGAGGTCCGCGAGGGAGCCGACACCGACGACGTCGAGGATGCGACGCAGAGCCTCCTGGTCGGGTCCGACGTGACGGTCGGCGAACGTGGAGGTGACGGCATCTGTCATGTGCGATTCCCGGGTGCTCGGAGGTCCACATCCGCGCACGGTCGCACGGTGTGCTTCCTCCCCCTCTGTCGCGAGCTCGACGAGCGAGCGCCTGAGAGATTCGGTGACCGGCCGGGCCGGAGACCTTTCCCCGTGGGCGGGTGGGTGCTCCCACCGCTTTCCAGAGGCGTCGGAGCCCGCACGGTCCTCGGTACCTGAGAGATTGACGGGGAGGTGCTGCTCCTTCGGTGCCCGGATCGGATCCGGAACTCTCCCGTGCGACGGCGACGCACTCGCGATTCTAGTGCACGGCCCCCACCGCACCGGCCGTCACGAACGGCTCAGGGGTGTGATGAACGTCCAACCTCGCAGCATCTAGCCGATGCGGCGATTGATGCGGTTCCGCCGACGCGATGCCAGTTCGTCCTCGGGGCGCTGCTCCGCCTCGCCCCCGTCGGCACGTTCGGCGGGGAAGTCGGCGATGCTGCCGGTCAGCTCGCGCATCGCACCGCTGACAGCGATGCCGAACACGCCCTGCCCGCCCTGCAGTAAATCGACCACTTCCTCGGGCGATGTGCATTCGTAGACGGTGGTGCCGTCGGAGAACAGGGTGATCTTCGCCAGATCCCGTACACCGCGCTCCCGCAGATGATCGACCGCGACGCGGATGTTCTGGAGCGAGATGCCCGTGTCGAGCAGCCGCTTGACGATCTTGAGAACGAGGATGTCCTTGAACGAGTACAGTCGCTGACTACCGGAGCCCGCCGCGCCACGGATCGACGGCACGACCAGGTTCGTGCGGGCCCAGTAGTCGAGTTGGCGGTAGCTTATTCCGGCGATCTGACATGCGATGGGGACGCGATAACCGACCAGCTCGTCGGGAACCGAATCGTCCGGGAACAGACCCGGCTGGATGTCGTCCGCGTCGTGCGCCGGCGACACCGAGGTCGAGTGGTTCCCTTCGTCGATATCGACGTGCCCCTGTCCCTGCGGCCGATCTCGCACTGTGTGACTCCCTCTCGCGTGCCCATCCGTCGCCCCGTAACAACGGACGGGCGGATTCCCCCCACCCATCCGATCGTCGCGTGCTCGTCAGGCCCGTCGAGCAGATCCGAACTGCGGATTCACTCAGAGTACGCTCCACATCGAGCGTTGGGCAGCAACACGCCGACCGGTCGCAAAACCTTCGAGTCCTACTCCACGCCCGGAACCCGGCGGGTCGGAGCGTGGTGAAACAGCGGTGACGTCCGGTTTCAGCCGTCTGTCGCCTTGAAGTCGTCGGGGGACACGGACTCGAGAAATTCCTTGAACTTCTCGACCTCGTCCTCCCGCTCGTCGGGCATCACGAGACCGGCCTCCGCCAGCACCGGCTCCTCGACGAAGACCGGCACACCGATCCGCAAGGCTACAGCCACGGCATCGGATGGACGGCACGACACGCGCACGCCGCCTTCGAAAACCAGGTCCGCGTAGAACGTCCCCTCCTGCAGATCCACGATGCGGATCTCCTGCAGATTGTGACCGAACGCCTCCAGGAGGTTCTTGATCAGATCGTGCGTCAGAGGACGCGCCGGTTCGACACCCTGCTGTTCGAGCGCGATCGCGGTCGCTTCCATCTGTCCGATCCAAATCGGCAGATACCTGTCTCCGTCGGCCTCACGCAACAGCAGGACCGGCTGGTTCTGCGGCTGTTCGACTCGAATGCCCACTATCCGCATCTCGCTCATGCCGGTGCCTCCATCCCGCTGCCCGTCCGGGGACGAACCCCGCATGACAATCCTGCTTGAATTCTAGTGCGATCCGGCAGACGCGTCAGGTACCCGCCGGTCGGCCCGGATCACACGGCTTGCCTGCGGCCGTCACCGGTCCAGTGCGCCGTGCACCGCCGCCTTCACCAGGCACGTGTGCAGCGTCAACGACAACGCCGCCAGCTCCCGGACCATTTCCTCCGCGCGGGCACGCGCCCCCGCGTCGCGTCCCTTGGCGATCGGCCCTGCGATCTGCGCGACCAGGCTCGCCTCCCGGTCCGCCGCGAGCTTGAACGCCCGCAGGTGCCGCACCTCGAGGCCGAACTCCGACATCGCCTTGGCGGTGCGGGCCAACAGCACCGCATCCCCGTCGAAGAAGCCCGCCGCGCCGGGCACGATCAGTCCCGCCCGGACCAGTTCGGTGAGGAAAGCCACGTCGATCCCGGCGCTCTCGCACAGGTCGTCGCGGCTCATCCGGACCTCACGGTCGGCGCGCAGCACCTCGGGCGAGACCTCGCCCGGCGCCACGGCCAACGGCCGTGGACGCTTCGGGCGAGACTCCCCTGCGCCCACCGTCGCGGCACCTCGGTCGATCGCCTCGAGCTGTTCCTTGATGACCTTGAGAGGCAGGTACTGATCCCGCTGCGCGGTCAGTACGTACCGCAGTCGCTCGCAGTCCTCGATCGAGAAACGTCGATATCCCGACGGCGTGCGCTCGGGGCTGATGAGCCCTTCGGCCTCGAGAAATCTGATCTTCGAGATCGTCACGTCCGGAAACTCCGGACGGAGTCGATCGAGAACCGATCCGATCGACATTCCGCCCGGTGCCGGTTGGCGGGCAGCAGCGGTCATCAGCTACCTGCGCCCTTGTTTCCTCGCGGACCGGTGAGGAACACCAGCCGGAACTTTCCGATCTGGACCTCGTCTCCGTTCGCCAGCACCGCCGAGTCGACCGGCTCGCGGTTGACGTACGTGCCGTTGAGGCTTCCCACGTCGACGACCTGGAACTCGCCCTCGTCCTGGCGGAACTCGGCGTGACGACGGCTGACGGTCACGTCGTCCAGGAAGATGTCGCTGTCTGGGTGCCGCCCCGCGGACGTCGTCGGCTGGTCCAGCAGGAAACGTGATCCGGCGTTGGGTCCACGCTTGACGACGAGCAGTGCCGATCCGGCGGGCAGGCCCTCGACACCCGAGACCGGTGCTTCCGAGGTCGCGGCACCCGAGCCGGCGTTCTCCAGTTCACTCAGGAAGTCGGCGCGAAACACCGAAGTGGTTTCCGCAGGGCTTTCCTCGTATCCCGCGTTGCCGTTGTCGCTCACCGTTACTCCTTATCCGTTCGACCGATCGGGTAACCGCCCCGACCGGTCGTTGTTTCGTTCAGCCACGATCACTTTCGATACGGACCCGCGCCCCCGACAACGGCACACGCCTGTCACGACCGTACCCTGCGCCGGCTCCCCGGCGTAGGCGGACGCGGTTGTCGCGGCACGGGAACCGTCAGTTCTCGGTGAGAGCGCGGTAACCGTCGGCATCCATGGTCTCGCCGAGGGCCGCATCCAGCTCGCCCTCGCTACCGACCTCGACGTCGACGAGCCAGCCCTCGCCGTAGGGAGCCGTGTTCACCAGCTCCGGGTTCGCCTCCAGATCCGCGTTGACCGCAACCACTTTCGCGGTGAGCGGCGCATACACGTCCGAGACGCTCTTCGTGGATTCGACCTCGCCGAAGGACTCACCGGCGGTCACTTCGGTCCCTGCCTCCGGCAGCTGTACGAACACCACGTCGCCGAGCTGCGACTGCGCGTATGCGGTGATGCCGATTCGCGCGGTGGTCACGCTCGTCCGCTGCACCCATTCGTGCTCCGCCGTGTAACGCAGATCGGCGGGGGTTTCGAACTCACTCACGACAGGGTCCTTTCGGCGTCGACATTCGTCACGAACGTCGGATTCAGTTACCGGGCTGAGAGTATTGGCGTGCTTCGATCTGTCGCAAGGCGGACACGGCAACCTGCGGTGACTGTTCGATCACCAATGTTCCTCCGGTCCGCGCGACAGTGTCCACCACTCCGCCCGGGATGTTCAGCGCGGCCGCGAGGGTGGGTCCGTCCCCGATCGCAGTGATCGTGTACGGGGCGGCGAGCCGAGTGTCGTCGACGACGAGGGACCCGCCCGGTCCGGTCACCCACGAGTCCACACCGATCCGGACGGGGGCGGCATCGGCACCGGCGATCTGGATGGCTTCGGCTCCGGCCGCGCGCAGCTCCTGGATCATGTCGAGGAGGACCTCGGAACCGACGCCGCGTACCGGGTCGGTCACGGTCAGGACGACGCCGGGGCCGGTTGCGGGGACCGTGCCGACCAGGATGGAGAGGGCGGACAGCCGCGCGCGGGCCTCGTCGAGCGCCGCGTCGGATCCGTTCTGTTCCAGGGTGGTCAGGGTCGATTCGAGTGTGGTGATCTCCTGGCGGAGCGCGGCCTCGGTGCGGTTCAGGTTGTCGAGCAACACGAGCAGATCGGCCGGGCGTGCCGAGTCGAGCGCGTCACCGGATTCGGTGTTGCGCACCTGGGTGGCGATTGCGACGCCGAGCAGCACGATCAGCAGCCCGGCCAGAGCCGGGAAGAGCCACCGGGAGCGGCGCGGCGACGCCGGCTCCGGTGTGTCGTGCAGGTCGTGCCGTCCCTCGTGCATCGGTCACGCCCCGAACAGGCGGCGACGGAGGGCGGACGCGTTGCCGAAGATCCGGATGCCGAGGACGACGATGACGGCCGTCGACAGCTGGGTGCCGACGCCGAGCTGGTCGCCGAGCCACACGATCAGCGCTGCGACGAGCACGTTGAACACGAAGGAGACCACGAACGTCTGGGCGTCGAAGATGTCGTCGAGGTAGGCGCGCAGTCCGCCGAACACGGTGTCCAGAGCGGCGACGACCGCGATGGGAAGGTAGGGCTGGATCACGTCCGGTACCTGCGGGCTGAAAATTACCCCCGCCGCGATGCCGATCGCGAGCGCCAGCACTGCGTAGAGCGCGTGGCCGTGGTCGAGTCTCCGATGCGGCTGTCGCCGCACGGGGCCGTTCCTGTTCAACGATCTCCCTCCTGTGCTGATTCGACGTCGCGCACGGCTGCGGCCGGCATGGTCACGTCGTCGGCTTCGGCGATGGTGAAACCTACCCCGTACAACTGCTGGACACCGGACATCCGCAGGTACGCGTCGCTCACGACGAACGAGGTCTGCAGGCGGCTCGGCGATCCGACGGCCGACACGACGTACGGGGAGAACACCGGCCGATTGTCGACGAGCATTGCTCCGCCTGCCTGGCGGACGGTGACGCCGGGGCCGACGCGTACGTCGTTGATCGTGACGGCTTCGGCGCCCCCGGCCCAGAGCGCGTTGATCACCGATTGCAGGTCGCGGTCGAGCAGGACTGCGGTGCGTGGGTTCACCCGCTGACCGGAGTCCGACAGGTTCGGTTTCGCGGCCGGGTCGCTCAACGTCACGGTGACGCCGGGGCCGTGTACCTCGGTGGCTGCGGCGGCGTCCTCGGTCTGACGGAGCGCGTCGAGGAGGCCGGTGCCGGCGGTGTCGTCCGCGAACAGTTCCTCGCGGCGGCTGTCGATGTCGGCGGTCAGGTCGTCGCGGGTCGCGGTGAGGGTGTCGACGCGTTCGTCCGCCGCGCGCACGCCCGCGAGGATGTCCGTCTGTACTCGGTCGGAGCCGGGCCCGTGGTCGGTGGTCTCCGTGTAGGCGATGCCGATGGTGAGTCCGGTGAGGAGCGCTCCGGCGGTGAGCCAGGCCGATACGCCTCTGCGGGCGGGCCTGGTGTGTTTCGTGGTGCGGTCTTCGGCGGCTGCGGCGTATCCGGGATCGAGGTGGTCCTCGAGGAGCGCGGTGAGCAGCGACGGTACCGGGTTGCGGCGGATCTGTTCCCAGTGCTGGTTCATGTCAGGGTTTCCGAGGTCTGCCGACCGCTGGTGTCACCCGCGCGGTTTCGACGGCGCGGTACAGGTAGAGCGCGCCCGTCCAGACGTACAGGGCCGTTCCCCAAATGAGTGCGGCCCAGCCGAGTGGCTCGGCGATGTCGGCGGTGGCGGTGACGGCGAGTGCGAGGAGCAGCAGCGGTAGTGCGCACATGAGCAGGAAGGTTGCGCCTTTGCCGAGGTAGAGCACGTCGGGCGGCGGGAGTCCGCGGCGGCGGTAGACGGCCAGGGTCGGGGCCAGAACCAGTTCGCGGCCGATGAGGATCGCGGCGATCCACCACGGGACGATGTCCCGTGCGACGAGCGCGACGAGGGTGGTGACGATGTAGAGGCGGTCGACGAGCGGGTCGAGGAGCGCGCCGAGGCGGGAGGTCTGGTCGAGCAGCCGGGCGAGTTTGCCGTCGGCCCAGTCGGTGGCGCCGCTGAGGACGAGGACTGCCAGTGCCCAGCCGTCGGCGTGCCGGACGAGCATGAGCCACAGGAACAGCGGGATTCCGAGGAGGCGGACGAGGCTGAGCAGGTTGGGGACGGTGAGGATGCGGTCGGACGCGGCCGGTGCGGTGCCGGTGGCCGTCGTCGCGTCGTTCATCGTCGAACCTGCCTCGTGTGTGCTGCTGATCGGGTTCCGCCAGCCTTCCATATTCGCGTTACGGTGCCGGTTCGGCGGGTCAGCGCCATGCGAAGACCGGTTGTTCCAGATCGTCGATGCGGGTGTGGCGGCCGTGCAGCGCGACCTCCCGGAACTGGTACACCACTGCGGCGGTGGGTGCGTGGACGAGGTGGCCTCGGAACGGCCATTGGATGACGGGCTTGTCGGATTCGGGGATCGGCACGAAGCGGGGTTCGCTGTCGATTTCGGCGGTGGTGACCGCGAAGAGTTCCGCGACCTCGTCGGGGCTGGGTTGCAGGTCGGTGACGGTGGCGTCGGACCACACGACGAACGGGGACATGACGTATCCGGATCGGGTGGTGTAGTCGTCGAGGCGGCCGACGATCTGGGTGTGGTCGGCGAGGAGGCCGAGTTCTTCGTGCAGTTCGCGCAGGGCTGCTTCCTCGGGGGTTTCGCCGGGGTCGAGGCGTCCGCCGGGTAGCGCGAACTGCCCCGGGTGGGCGCGCAGGCGCGTCGGGCGTCGCGTGAGGGGCATGATCCGGTTCCCGGCCCCGTCGTCGAGGACGGCGACGACCACCGCTGCGTGACGCCGCCCGTCGAGAGGGATGCGTCGGGAGTCGAAGGAGGCGAGGGTCCCGGCGAGGGTGTCGCGGGCGAGGGGTTCGGGCACCGGCATGCTCTCGACAGTACGGCGTGTGCGGGTGCGGTGAGGGCGCGTGGGGTCGTGTTGTGGCGGGCTCGGTGAGGTGGGACCGGTGCGCGGTGTTTCGGTATAAAACGCATTTCCGTATCGTCCGAAATACTTCTCGGATGCTCGGTGGCCCACTCGCGGCGCAGGTACGCTGCCCGCATGCCGCATCCGATCATGTTCGACGAGGCCGATCCGTTGCTGGCCCGCGTGCGATCGCTCGCGCTCGCGTTTCCCGGGGCGGCCGAGAAGATCTCGCACGGCCGCCCGTTCTTCCACACGAGGACGGCCTTCGCGGTGTACGGCGGGTCCGCCAAGCCCGCCGGCACGACGTTCCCCCGGTCGGTGATCGTCAAGCCGGAACCCGAGGAGCGCCTGGCGCTGCTCGAGGAATCGCACACCTACCTGCCCGCATACCTGGGCCCGTCGGGCTGGGTGGGCTACGACCTGGACCGGGACGACGTCGACTGGGACGAGATCGCCGAACTGCTCGACATGTCGTTCCGGGTGACCGCACCGGCCACGTTGATCCGTGAACTGGACGCGTCCGCGACGTGACGGCCGGGACCTGTCCCCGCTCCCCCGGTCAGCCGCGCGCTGCGGCCTTGACGGCGTAACCCATGTAGTTGGCGCCCGTGTAGGGCACGCGACCGAAGTTGAGGCGCCGGCTGAATTCGCCGTAGGTCAGCCGGCCCTGCCGCGCGCGGTGCATGTCGAGCAGACGGCGCGGGTCGGCGGTGCGCAGGCCGAGGCCGGTGAGTCCGCCGAGGCGAAGCCCGTGGCGGGCGAGCGCTGCGGTCAGTTCGGCGGGGGTGATGAACATGGACCAGTCGTGCACGGGGGTGTCGAACATCCGGGTCCAGCGCCACTCCTGCATGATCTTGATGACGACGAGTTTGCCGAGCCACGTCCTGTTGATCGTGTCGAAGAAGTACAGGCCCCCCGGCGCGAGCGCGCGGGCGGTCTCCGCGAGGACCGCGTCGAGGTCGTCGACGTGTTCGAGGACGTCGCAGCAGTAGGCGAGGTCGAACGTCGCGTCGTTCACGGGCAGGTGTTCTCCCACTCCCCTGCGGTAGTCGATGGTCAGGCCGGCGGCGCTGGCGTGCCGGTGTGCCGTTTCGAGCGAGACCGTCGAGGGATCGACGCCGACGACGGTGCAGCCGGCTCTCGCGAATCGTTCGGCGAGGAAGCCCCCGCCGCTGCCGATGTCGAGGGCGCGCAGTCCGTCGAGGGTGCGGTATCCGCGTGCGAGGAGAACGTCGCGGAAGTAGTCGTATCGCGCCGGGGTGAGGCTGCCCTGGAGGAGGTTGAGTGGATTGGATTCGTCCCACCACCCCACGCCGATACGGTCGTAGACCTCGTTGTCGATCGCCACGGCGACACCGTCCTTCGTTCGGGTCCGGCGGTTTCCCACGTTCCCCGTCCGTGACCGGCTTGTCCAGGTCGTCGGCGGGTCGCTGGGGGTGAGCTTGCCGGGTGCAGACGGACCGTCTCACGCTATTCGGTTTATTTCTTACTTCCGTCTCTCCCGAAACTTCGCCCCGGAGGGTGTGTCGAGCTTCCCGGCGGGCGCGCCTCGATGCCGTTAGCGTCGTCCCATGCGAACTGCGGCCACACTCCTGGCGACCCTGCTCTCGGTGGTGCTCGCCGCGGCCGGGTGCGCCGCGACCCCGAGCACCACTCCCGTCTCGCGGGTCGCGGTGTCCGGGAACGGCCTGACGCTCGACGGTGCCCCCTGGTGGCCGACGGGTCTCGACGCGTATCAGCTCGCCACCCGCTGGAGTGTCAATCGCGGATGCGGCGCCGAGGTCGATCTCGACGCCTATTTCGCGTCGCGCCCGGCCGGTTCGGTGACCCGGTTCAACCTCTTCCAGCAGCTTGCGGTGAACAAGTACACCGGCCGGCTCGATTTCGGGCCGATCGATGCGGTCTTCGCGTCCGCCGAACGGCACGGCGGTCTCGTGATCCCGGTACTGGTCGGGCAGGACGGCGCCTGCGAGGACGAGCGGTACAAGGACCGGGACTGGTATCTCACCGGATGGACCGCCTCCGGCTCCACTCCCCTGAGCTACCGGGACTGGGTCGCCACGGCGGTGTCCCGCTGGGGTACCTCCCCGGCGATCGCCGCGTGGGAGCCGATCGGGGAACCGGAGGCCGGGGTCTGCCACGACACGCAGTGCAGCCTGCACCGGCGCACCTGCCCGGACGACTCGGCGCGGGTCCTGCGCGACTGGCACGACACGGTAGGCGCGCTGATTCGCAGCCACGATCCGGTGCACCCGATCACGGCCGGGTTGCTCGGCGGCGACCAGTGCGGCACTGCCGGACCGGGATACGCGATCGTCGCCGACTCGCCCTTCGTCGACTTCGTCCAGTACCACGACTACGACGACAGCCTGTTCCTGCCGCTCCGCCTGTCGCAGACACCCAAACCGATCGTCGTCACGGAACTGGGCATCCACGCCGGGAGCTGCCTGTCGCTGCAGGAGCGGGCCGACCGTATCGGCGTCCGCATCGACTCCTACAGGGAGCTCGGAGCGGCCGGGGCGCTGCTGTGGGCGTTCGTGCCCGATCCGCGCCCGGACCTGTGCACCTACGACATCGGCCCGGCCGATCCCGTCCTGGCGCTACCCCAGATGAACTGACGCCCGGCCCGCCCGGCACCGGCTCATCCGACGACCCGCCACACCCGCCACGTCGGCTGGTTCAGTCCACTGTTGGGCACCTCGATGTCCAGGGTGGCGAGCCGCGCGCCGTTCTCGTAGAGGGTGGGATAGCGGCGGTTCACCGCATCCGAGGTGCCGCGGCCGGTGGCGGGGACGGACAGGATGTATCGCACGCCGTGGGCCGCCGGATCGTTGAGGATGCGGGTGAAGTCCTCGTCCGACGGGAGCACGAACTGGCGGGGGTTGCCGCTGGCGGCGAACACGGCGAACCCGTACACGGTGTCCATCATCACCGAGCCGGGAGGCAGCGATTTCGCGTCGAGGTAGTCGGCGAGGGCCCGTTCGGTGGCGAAGGTGGCCAGGGTCCGCTCCCGCTCGCTGCGCAGCGCTGCGGGCCGCTCCTCGCCGAGGACGGAGATCGCGGCCAGCGCGTGCTGTTCCTGCGACAGGGTCGGTGAGAACATCGCCGTCAGCGCGACCGGCAGCCCGAGCGCCAGTGCGGCCGCGCCGAGGACCTGCAGGAGACCGGCGGGATTTCGCGGATCGGCGGGTCGCGGCCGGGTGTGGGTGCCGGGTCTGCGGGCCGGCGGTTGCCCCGATCTCGGGGCGAGGAACACCACTGCGGCGGCGAGCAGCGGCACGGCGCACAGGTAGAACCGCAGGAACGGGAAGGTCAGGCCGCGGAAGTAGGCGAGGGCCGCGAAGCCGAGCACCGCGAGGAGGATCACCGTGGCGAGCGGTTCGGGGTCGCGGCGGTGCAGGGCGAGCACCGCCACGACGGGGAGCAGCAACGCGAGTGCCGGTGCCAGGGCGATGATCTCGGCGGTGGAGAACGCGAGGGCCGCCGCTCCCCCGCCCGAGCCGCCGCCGGACTGTTCGAGGATGGCGGCGTTGCCGTAGTGCGAGGTGAACTGTTGGAGGGCCTCGCCGGTGATGAGCCAGCTCGTCGCGGTCCACATGCCGAACGCGAGGGCCGACGGCAGCGCGATGACGATGCCGTCGAGCAGCGCCGCGCGCGGGTCGCGGCGGCGGTACCACACCACGGACGCGACGAGGCCGGTGGCTGCGGCGGTGGCGGCGAGTGCGTCGTACCGGGCCAGGTAGGCCAGGGCCAGTGCGAGGCCGGCGAAGACGAGGTCGTGGACGTCGTCGGTGGTGAACCAGCGGATCAGGCGTCGCAGGGCCCAGCACAGCATCATCAGGAACGGTGCTTCGCTCATTCCGTTCGCGCCGTAGTACAGGATCATCGGGTGCAGTGCGAAGGTCGCGGTCACGGTCCAGCGCAGCCAGGCCGGGCAGCCGCGGTCGGCGGCGATCCCGTGGATCTGGACGACGGCGCCGGCCATGAACGGCGCGGACATGAGGACCCCGGACAGGCCCCACCGGGTGATCTGCGGCCACCAGTCGGACAGGGCGACGACCGGCAGTTGCACCAGGGCGGTGAGCGGGGTGAACACGAATCCGATGGCCGCGAGGTGCGGGTCCCGGCTGAACAGGACGGATCGGGTGGCGGAGACGCGGCTCAGGGCGTCGCCCTGGAGGTACTGGACGTCCACGGCGAGCCAGAGCCCGATTGCCGCGTAGAGGATCGTCGCGGCCCCGAACAGGCGCGGGGCGGTGGTCTTCACGAGGACAACCCGTGGAACGTCTTCTCCCAGTAGGAGGGGTCCTTGACGAGCTGGTAGGTGCCCTTGATGGCGGCGACCGACATCAGCAGCCAGTACAGCGGCACGGTCAGGCACGACAGCCACAGGCGGGCGTTGCCGGTTTCCCGGCAGGCGACGATGTTCATGTAGAGCACCGAGAAGTTGCCGAAGACCAGCGAGATCAGGGCCGGGAAGTACACGTACCAGGGGAAGATCTGCTGGACGATGCCGGGCTGCCCGAGCAGCCAGCTCACCGTGATCAGCCAGAACACCATGTTGAGGCACGCCACGATGGGGGTGCCGGCGAGCAGCGCGGTGAAGCGCAGCATCCCGACGGTGCCGATGGCCCGCCACAGCGCGACCGGGTCGCGCATGTGGACCAGCCATGTCTGGAGGTAGCCCTTGTACCAGCGGGAGCGTTGCCGGATCCAGTTGATGGGATCGGGGTTGGCTTCTTCGAGGGTCGTCGAATCGAGGACGGCGGTGCGCATTCCGGAGGCGGCGATGCGCACGCCGAGGTCGGCGTCCTCGGTGACGTTGAACGGGTCCCACGCGCCGATCTCGTCGAGGACGGAGCGGCGGATGTGGTTGGACGTGCCGCCGAGCGGGATCGGGGATCGGGAGCGCATCAGCCCGGGAAGGATGAACGAGAACCACAGCGCGTAGTCGGCGGTGAACCATGCGGTGAGCATGTTCTGTGATCCGTTGTGGAAGGCGAGTTTCGCCTGGACGCAGGCGACGTCGCCGTCGAGGCGGGAGAAGGCGACCGCGACGCGGCGCAGTTGCAGCGGGTCGGGGCGGTCCTCGGCGTCGAAGATGGTGACGATCTCGCCGGTGGCGAAGTGCAGTCCGTAGTTGCACGCTTTGGGTTTGGTGCGGGGGTCGGCGGCGGGGACCTTCAGGATGTCGATGCTCTCGCCCAGTCCCGCGGCTTCCGCGGCGTCGATCGTGACGGTGTCGTCCTCCTCGAGGAGCAGCAGCACCTGCAGTTTGTCGCCGGGGTAGACGAGCGAGGACATTGCCGCGATGAGGTCCCCGACCACTTCCGGTTCGTTGTAGGCGGGCACGAGCACGGTGTAGGTCGGCAGGTCGGTGTCCGGGACGGCGAGGGCCTCGTCGTCGGTGACGGTCATGATGGCGTCGCGGGCGAGACCGCGGGAGAGCAACAGCAGCCGGTCGGCGAGGGTGACGATGTAGCCGAGGGTGCACAGTGCGGTCGCGGCGATCAGGGCCGGCACCGGCCACGCGGCGAGCGCCGCGGCACCGGCGGCCAGGATCCCCAGGACGGTCCATTTCTGCCAGCGCACGAACGGCACGGAGGCCGACGCGTTCGGGTTGTTCTCGCGCAGGCCGTTGACGGCGTCGTGCAGGGCCGTCGCGCGGAAGTCGGCGGTCACCATTGCCCGGCCACCAACTCTCGGCCGAGGGTGGTCAGCAGGTCCATGTCCTTGTCCTCCGATTCGGTGTCGGCGAGGGCGTTGCCGCCGCGGAGGAACACGGTCAGCAGGCGTCCGAGGTCGGACGCCATGTTCGGCTTCGCCTCGGGGAAGACGGCGTCGTGCTCGTGGTTGTCGACGGTCAGGAGGGTGACGCGCTGGGCACCGGTGCCCCGGCTCCAGGTGAACGAGAGCAGGCTCCAGGTGAGGAGCAGTTCGTCGTCGGCGACTGTGAAGTACTGGGCTTCGACGTCGTGGCCCAGGTCGACGGTCCGTTTCGTGCCGATCCGCGCGCGGCTCAGGTCGAAGCCGGTCTCGACCGGGTACACGTGGAACAGCGCGGGCGTTCCCACGGTGAGTGTCTGGACGGCCACCGACCGGGGCCGGGACAGTTCGTCCCAGGCGGGGTTGGGTTCGGTGGCGCGCAGCATCTGCCGGTGGAGGGTGGCGGTGCGGCCGTAGAAGCGGCGCTGCCAGTCGTAGGCGATGGTCGCGGTCTGATGCCAGCCCGAGGGCACCGTCAGCCCGGCTCCGGTGGCGGGGGCCGGACCGGGCGCCAGTGGGGTGCCGGTGCGGCCGGGCAGGGGCAGGATCGCGAGGACGAGTGCGAGCGGGAGCACCAGCAGCAGCGCGCCGGCGGCGTCGCGGGGGCCGACCGGGCAGGTTCGGGCCTGCCGGGGCACGTCCCGGGTGATCGTGAGGAACACCGCGCCGACGACGGCGGCGGCGAGGACGGTCGGGACGATCTGCAGGACGACGATGCGGGCCCCCGGCCACAGGGTGAGGTGGACCGCGGCGGCGGTCCATCCGAGGAGCACGGTGGCGGTCGCCGCGGCCAGGCCGCGGCGGGGGGTCCGCCCGCAGGCGATGCCGATGCACACGGCCGCGAGTACCGTCACGGTCGCGGCGGCGGCGAAGCGGGATCCTCCCACCGCTGCGACGACCAGGCGTAACGCCAGGGGTGAGGTGAACAGCAGCACGAGCCACACCGGCCAGTAGCGGCTGGTGCCGCGCAGGCCGAACAGCACGATGCAGCCGCCGAGGAGGAACAGCCAGACGGCCAGCACGTCCAGGTGCATGATCACGTACTGGTCGCGGTAGCGGGGAGTGAGCAGCGCGCGCACGGCGACCGCGACGGCGAGCACGGCCGCCCCGACGATGCGATCGGTCTGGCGGTCGTGGATCGGTAGCTCGTCGCGGCGCCGCCGGGTCAGCCCCCATGCCGCGAACGCCGCGAAGACGGGGATGACGAGCACGAAGCCGCTGCCCGCACCGGCCCGTGCCTCGTCGACGATGCGCAGGACCGTGCTGTGGAAGGCCACGGCGGTCGCGGCGAGGAGGATCGCCCAGCGGGCCGGGACGCCGAGCGCGACGGCCCGGCCCCGGCGGGTCGGCGCCGCGGTCATGTCCCCGGTGTGTGGCGGCCGCGGCGGACGACGGCCACGATCCCGGCGACGAGCAGACCGGCGGCCGCGAGGACACCGCCGATCGTCAGGACCTGTGTGACGGTGCCCGCGTCGTCGGAGTCGGCGGCCTCGGTGCCCGGGGTGCTCGCAGCGCTGAGCACCACCGGGTCCCGGTCGGGTGTGGTGAAGACGATGTCCCCGGCCAGGCCGGCCCAGCGGCCGGGTTCGGCCCGCAACCACGCGAGGGTCCGGTCCAATTCGGCGGCGGTGCTGGTCGCGGAGGCGACGAGGACGGTGCGCCCGCGGTCCTCGAGCACCTGCACGGAGGCGAAGTCCAGGTCGGCCGGGAACGTGACGGTGCCGGCGTCCCCGTTCGGATCGGACAGGGTCAGGGTGCGTCCGCCGGTGAGGGTCAGGGGAAGGTCCAGGCCGGTGGGCGGGGCTTCGGCCTGAACGATGACGGCGGGTTTGTCGCCGGTGACCGCGGCGTCGACGCTGACCCATTCCGGGATCAGCGGTGCCGCACTCAGCGCCTGCAGGTCCGCGAGCAGCCCGACGGCGCGGGCGGTGTCGGCGAGACTCGCGGTCGCGGTGGCGACCTGCACGTCGGGCAGCAGGCTCTGGGGAAGCGCCGCGAAGTCCGTGCCGGTGCCGGCGGCGGCGGTGTGGACGCGGCTGGCGGAGTCGAGCCGGACGGTCACGGGCTGTTCGATCCCGCAGCGGCTGGTGCCGCCGGAGGTCTGCAGCGACACCGAGACGGGGGTGACGCGCGTCAGCAGGTCGTCGGGCACGGCGACGGTGCGGTCGATCACGCCGCTCGCGTCCGCCGGCCACGAATCGACGACCCGGTCCCCGACCGAGACGGTGACGATGCCGGTCCGGACGGAGGTCGCCGGGGTGTAGACGCCGCTGAGGTCGAGCCGGACGTCGTGCACGCGGCGGCCGATGCGGCTCTGATCGACACCGAACTCGACGGTGGCGACGCCGACGGCCGTGGCGGAGGGTGTGCCGATACCGAGCGCGTCGAAGGTGAGGTCGTCGGATGCCAGCTGGGGTACGGCAGCGACCCCTCCGAGCGTCGCCGTTTCCTGCACGGCGAGGGTGGACAGGTCGCTGCGCAGCGCGCGCACCTGTTCGGCGAGGCCGGCGGCGGGTCCGGTGAGCTCGAGCGTCGGGGTCGCCTGGGCGGGCAGCACCCGTATCCGGGCCGGCGCGTCGTTCTCGTCGACGACGATCCGGCGGGTGAAGGTTCCGCCGCCGACGGTGGCGGCCGGGGGCGACGGCAGGACCACGAACTCCGGTGCCCGGCCGGCGTAGCGGGAACCGATCGCGGTGGTGAGCGAGGCCGCCGCCGCGGACTCGGCGACGGTGGGCTGTTCGGGCAGATACAGCTCGACCCGGTCGAGGATCGGGGGCAGGAATTCGGCGACCGTCGCCGGGTCCCGGGGCGTCCCGGCGTACCGGATGCGGGTGTCGAGCAGGGTGAGTGCCCGACCGGTCCAGTCGGTCGGGCAGATCTCCCCTGCCGGACGGAGGACGGTGTGCAGGGTGACGGTGGCGGCGCCGTTGCGGACCGGCACGCGGTCGAGCGGTACGGACAGGGGGGTCGACACGGCGTCGGTGGCGAGCGGAATGCGCTGCAGCACCACCCCGTCGGCGAGGACGTCGATCCGGCCGCCCGCGAGATCGCCGGGTGGCTGGACCGTCGTGTCGAGCGCCTGCGGCACCAACCCAGCCGCGACGGGCAGTGTCAGGGTGAGGGTGTCGTCGTGTCCGCGGAAACCGATGTCGGTGCCGAAGCCGAGGGTCTCGGCGGACACCGTGATCGGCCCGGTCGGCAGTTCGTCGGCGTGGGCCGCGGACGGGGACAACACCATCAGGAACAGGACCACCGGAGGGAGGCAACGGATCACACGCACCCCCAAAGACTCTCGGACCCCGGGTCCATTCGCAACCGTAACGAAATATGCAGTGGCGATGCACGTCTCGTCACCGACTCCGACGAGGACTCCGAACCCGTTCGGGATCAACATCTTTCGCGCCCGAGACACTCCCGGACCCAGGAGCACAGCGGCCGGTGAGCGGCGAACGCACCCGCGTGTCGACGCTCGCGCGCGAGCGGTTACCGATCGACGCGGGGTTCGCGATCGAGGGAGTTCCAGCCCCGCCGGTGCAGCCGCTCGGCGCCGTCGAGCAACAGATCGAGCGCGAATTCGAATTCGAACTGCTCGTCGCATCCTCGACCGACCCCGGACAGGTCCCCCCGGGTCGCGACCGTGGCGATCTCCAGGATGTGCGGGTACCGGCGGCCGAACTCGGCGGCCATCGCCTGCTGCACGCCGGGATCGGCCGGAGGAGCGGGTTCGTCCCGTGGCTCGTCGAAGAGTTCGGGACTGAACCCCCAGATCCGGTTGCCCAGGGCGTGCATCACGTGATGGGTCAGGTCGACGGAGAATCCACCGGCCCGGAACATGCCGGCGACCGAGTCCATGTGTCCCAGCACGGCAGGGGTCCGCCGCGTTCGGGTTTCGATCGCCTGTCGCGCCCAGGGATGACGCAACACGGCGTCCCGTGCCGTCAGCACCCGCTGCCGAACGCCCTCTTTCCAGGTCAGCGCCGGAGCGGGCGGCACGAACTCCTCGATCACCAGATCCACCATGCCGTCGAGCAGCTCGTTCTTGTCCGCGACGTGTTTGTAGAGCGCCATCGGGACGACGCCGAGCTGCTGCGCCAGCCGGCGCATGCTGACCCCGGCCAGCCCGGCCTCGTCGGCCAGCGCCACGGCCGCCCGCAGCACGCGGTCCCGGCTGAGCGGCGTTCGCGGGGTGGATTCGGGGCCTCGGGACATCTCACCATCCTCCCCGGTGGCTGGCCGAGCGTGCCGGGCGGATCCCCCGCGCTCCCCGGATCCAGGGATCGGTGGCGGCACCCGCCCTCGCGGCGCCTTGACATGTGTACACCGTACACCTACCGTTTCCGGGCAGTGGGTGTACGACGTACACCCGGGTTGCGAAGGAGTGCATCATGAGTGCTGTCACGACCGCCGCTCCGGGGATCCGAGCCCGGCACGACCACGCCCTGCGGATCACCGCGTTCGTGGCCGGCACGCTCTACCTCCTCACGTTCGCCACCTCGATCCCCACCCTCGGGCTCTACGAACCCGTGCTCGACCACCCGGACTTCGTTCTCGGGGCCGGCAGCGCCGACAGCGTGCTGTGGGGGGCCTTCTCCGAGGTCGTCCTGGCGTTCGCGTGCGTCGGCACCGCCGTCGTCCTGTTCCCGGTCGCCCGGCGGCAGAGCGAGACCGCGGCCGTCGGCTTCGTCGTCGCCCGCGTCCTCGAGGCCGGTCTCATCCTGATCGGCGTTGCCGCGCTGCTGTCCGTCGTCTCACTGCGCCAGGAGGCGGCAGGAATCGACGGCGCGGATGCGACCTCCCTGGTCACGGCCGGGCGGGCGCTCGTCGCAGTCCACGATTGGACGTTCCTGCTCGGGCAGAGCCTGATGCCGGTCGTCAACGCACTGTGCCTGGGTTACGTGCTGTACCGCTCCGGCCTGGTGCCGCGGATCATCCCCGTCGTCGGTCTCGCCGGCGCTCCCCTGCTCCTCGCCTCGGACATCGCCCTGCTCTTCGGCGCCTACGCTCAGCGCACCCCGGCGGCGGGTCTCGCCGCGCTCCCGGTCGCCGCGTGGGAGTTCGCGCTCGGCGCCTGGTTGGTCGTCAGGGGTTTCCGGCCCGCGCGCCCAGCGTGAGTTCGTCGGGTTCGCCCACCCGGTCGGCCCTCTGCGTCATCGGTATCGTCGCACCCTGGCCGCTGAGTTCGGTGAATCTCCGTATTCCGTAGCGTCCGGATTCTGCTTCACCGTCGCTCGATGCCGCGGGTCGGCCGTCAGGGCAGGTCGAGGGCGAGGATCCCCGATCTCTCCAGGCTGCCGAGATACAGCCGGCCGTCGTGTTCGGCCACGCCGGTGACCATGTGGAAGTCGACGTCGTCGGCCTGGAGGTCGTGCAGGATGCGCCCATCCTCCCCTGTACAGAGCACCCAGGTGGTGCGGCCCGGCGTGGTCAGCAGCCGGGTGGGCAACCGCCAGAGCAGCTTCCGCAACCACGGCGGGGTGGTTCCGAGCCGGTCCAGCAGCCGGTTCCGGGGCGTGACCATCGCGATCCACAGGCGGCCGCCGCGCGCACGGGAGACGTTGTCGGGCATGCCAGGAAGATTGTCAAGCAGCACCTCGGGTACGTGCGTCGCCTCGACCGGCACGCGGGTGAGGCGATATCCGTCGGTCTCGACGAACAGCACGGCGGTTTCGTCCTCGGTGAGGGTGATGCCGTTCGGGAAGTGCAGGCCCGACAGGACGACGTGGACGGTGCCGTCGGGGTCGCGCCGCAGCAGCCTTCCGCTGCCGCGGTGTTCGAGGACGGCCCCGATGTAGCGGTCGAGATCGTGGCGGGTGCTCGACTGGGTGAACCAGACGGTGCCGTCACGAGCGACTGTGACATTCGAGCAGAACCGCAGGGGCTCGCCGTCGACGGAGTCCACGAGCGTGATGAGCGCGCCGGTTCCGGGCTCCAGCCGGAGCAGGCCCCGGTAGGCGTCGCACACGAGAACCGTTCCGTCGGTGCAGACCTCCAGCCCGAGCGGTCGGCCTCCGGTCGTCGCCAGGGTTTCCTCGGCACCCGTCGCAGGATCGACGCGCAGGATCCGCCCGTCCTCGACACCACACAGCAGCCGGCCGTCGGCATCGACGACCACGTCCTCCGGGCCGCGTCCGCTCAGCGGCACCACCCGATGTGGCGGGAACGGTTCGGAGCCGGTGCGGCGCGCCGCGCGCGGTGGGGGCGGCGGCAGACGGCGGACGACGGGATCGAGCGGCGGTTTCCGGTGGGCCACCTCACGAGTGTGGCGCGTCCCGCCGTCCAGCGGCACCGGTTTCGGACTGTTGACCCGGGACCGGCTCGACGCGTCAAACGCCACGCCCGTCCGAGAATCGTCAACTGATCCTTGACGACATCCGACCGTCAACTTATGGTTGACGTATGACGACACCACGCTTGGACGACCTCATCGACGGCATCCGGACCGGCTACCCGGACCAGCCACTGGACCAGCTCACCGCCGCGGTGCTCGCCGCGGAACACATGAGCGAGATCGCCGATCACCTCATCGGCCACTTCGTCGACCAGGCCCGCCGCAGCGGCGCCTCCTGGACGGAGATCGGCGGCTGCATGGGCGTGACGAAACAGGCTGCACAGCAACGGTTCACGCCCAAGGCCGACGCCAACATGTTCGCGCGCTTCACGCCGCGCGCCCGCACCGCGATCGTGCGGTCCCAGGAGGAGGCGCGTACCGCGCACTCGCCGGAGATCGGGGCAGCGCACCTTCTGCTCGGCCTGACGACGGAGCCCGAGAGCCTCGCGATGCGCGCTCTCGCCGATCAGGGCGCCACTGCGGAGGCGATCAGGACGGCCGCCGAGGCCACGCTGACCGCCGGTGATCCCGACGTCGACTCCCCCACCCTGATCCCGTACGACGGGGCGTCGAAGAAGGTCCTCGAACTCACGCTGCGCGAAGCGCTGCGCCTGGGCCACAACTACGTGGGCACCGAGCATCTGCTGCTGGCACTGCTCGCTCCCGAGAGCCCGACCGCCGAACTGCTCGGTGGCCTCGGCGTCACCACCGAGGCCACCGAGTCGTACGTGATCACCGCGCTCGCGGAGCACGAGAAGTAGGGGCCGTGACTGCGCTCGGCTACTGACCGCTCCCGCCGATGTTCACCATCCACGGCACCCCGTAGCGGTCGGTGCACATCCCGAAGATGTCGCCCCACGGTGCTTTCTCGAGCGGCATCGCGACGGTGCCACCGTCGGACAGCTTGTCCCAGTAGCCGCGCAGTTCGGTCTCGTCGTCGCCGCTGAGCGAGAGCGAGAAGTTGTCGCCCGGGGTCAGATCCATCGCCTTCGGGTATCGGAGGCCATGAGAACCAGCCCGCCCGGGGTGGCCAGCGCCGCGTGCATCACCTT
Source organism: Rhodococcus phenolicus (assembly GCF_001646785.1). GTDB lineage: Bacteria > Actinomycetota > Actinomycetes > Mycobacteriales > Mycobacteriaceae > Rhodococcus > Rhodococcus phenolicus. The sequence continues at coordinate 21,612 of NZ_LRRH01000007.1, read as the reverse complement.
GTCCTGTTCCTCCGGCAGGTCGCTGGCGTGGAATTCGCCGAACGTGCTGAGGGACAGTTCCCCGCCGAAGATGGATTTGTAGAACTCCATCGCCTGGCGGGCGTTGTCACGAAAACTGAGATATGGATTGAGTTGCGCACCCATGAACGACCTCCCGATCGGGGTCCGACGGTTCGTGTCGCCATCCGATTCTCGTCGCCGTCACCCCACGGCGGGCGATATTCGCGTCACGGGGTGACAACGCGGGTGGCCACCTCCGCAACCGCGAGGTGACGGCGACGGCGTGGCAGCAGCACGGTCGGATGCGTGATGCTCCAGGCCGCTCCCGCGCAGACCATCTCCTTGATCCGCGCCGCGACCCGGCCCGTGACCGCGGTCGAGGTGGCCCGGTCGTCGGGCGTCACGCGCTGGATGATGCCGTCGTGCCGACCCAGGCTGATGCACTGCACGGTGTAGCCGATGGTGTTCTCGCGGACCGCGCGGCCGGTGAGGCGGGCCGCGAGGGCGTCCGCCGCCGCCCACGCCATCGGGATTCCCGAGGCACAGGACATCCGCAGGGGCCGTCCGCCGGCACCTTCGGCGAGCGCGGCGTCACCGACGGCGTACACGCCCGGATGCGACACCGAGCGCATCGTGCCGTCCACCACGATCCGGCCGCTGCCGGACACCGTCAGGGAGGTGGCGGCGGCGATCGGGTGCACGGCGAAACCCGCGGTCCAGACGGTCACATCGGCCGGGATCGTGTCGTGGGTGCCGGTGACCGCGCCGTGCGCGTCGACGCGCGTGACGTCGGTGTGCTCGTGCAGGGTGACGCCGAGCCGGGCGAGGGTGGTGCGCAGGTGACGCTGCGCCTTGTCGCCGAGCCAGCCCCCGACACGCTCGCGGGCGACGATCGCGACGTCGAGGTCACGGTGGGATTCGGCGATCTCGGTGGCCGCTTCGACGGCGGTCAGCCCGCCTCCGACGACGAGTACCCGCGCACCGCGGGGCAGGTCGTCGAGTTTCGTGCGCAGCCGCAGCGCCGCGTCCCTGCCCGCGACGTTGTGGGAGTGTTCGGCGGCGCCGGGAACTCCGTGATCGGCGGCGGTGCTGCCGAGGGCGTACACGAGGCTGTCGTATCCGACGATCGTGTCTCCCTCGGGCCGCGCGAGTTCGACGGTTCGCCGGTCCACGTCGAGGGCGGTGACCCGCGCCGTGATCACCCGGACGCCCCGGCGGGTGAAGATGTCGCGCAGTCCCCGCCGCGGCAGATCCTGTCCGCTGGCGAGTTGATGCATGCGGACGCGTTCGACGAAATCGGGATCCGCGTTGACCAGGGTGATCTCGACGTCGTCGCGGTGAAGTTGCCGGGCGAGGCGCCCGGCGGCGTTGGCTCCGGCGTAGCCGGCTCCCAGGACGACGATGCGGTGCTTCATGGCCGTGCTCCTTCCGATCGGGTTCGTCTCCTGAACCGGGCAGCCGCGCTATTGCTGACACCAGCGGGTTGTGATCTGCATCACCAGCGCGCGACGAGCGGGACGTGCGGGCCCGTCGCCGCCCAGCTTCGCGTGATCCGGCCGAGTTTGTCGGGATTGACCTGGATGGTCAGCCCGGCGACCCGGCCAGCGGTCACGTCGAGGCAGAAGACACCGGCCACGCGCCCGTTGACCTCGACGAGCACGGCGGGCCCGCCGTTGACGACGGCGGTGTGCACCGTCGGGCTGCCGCCGATGACGGCCCGCTTGGCGTCGGTCGGGCGGAACAGCCCGCGCAGGTACCGTGCGACAGCGCGCGCACCGGCGACCGGCCCGCGGCGCGCCGGAACCCGGCCGCCTCCGTCGGCGATGCTGACGGCGTCGGCGGTGAGCATCGCGATCAGCGGTTCGGTGTCGCCGGTCAGGGCCGCGGCCACGAACTGTTCTGCGATACGCGCCGCGGCGACCGCATCGACCTCGGCCCGGACGCGGTCGGCGGCGATGTGCTGCCGGGCCCGCCGGTGGATCTGCTGGCAGTTCGCTTCGGTGATCCCGAGGATGGACGCGATCTCGCGGTGCGGATACCCGAAGGCCTCACGCAGCACGTACACGACCCGTTCGTTCGGGGAGAGCCGTTCGAGGAGGGTGAGCAGCGCCATGGACACCGTGTCGCGCTGGACGGCGGTGTCGGCCGGACCGAGCATCCGGTCGCCGTCGAGCAGCGGCTCGGGTAGCCATTGCCCCACGTAGGTCTCCCGTCGCGCCCGCGCCGAGGTGAGGCGGTTGAGGCACAAGTTGGTGAGGACCTTCGTCAGCCACGCCTCCGGGATCTCGATGTTGTCCCGATCGACGGTGTGCCAGCGCAGATAGGTGTCCTGCACCGCATCCTCGGCGTCGCCGGCGGATCCGAGCAACCGGTACGCGATCGCCTCGAGACGTCCGCGGGATCGTTCGAACAGGTCGACATCGTGCTCGCGGGTCGGCATCGCACCATCGTCGGCCACGCCGGAGCCTGCGTCCAGCCACCACCGGCAATAACGTTTCGTTTCATATCCTGCAACGTAATTGTGTGCGTCATCCGGCGGGCGACCCCGCGGGCGCCGCGCACCCACCGGTTCGGCGAGCGACCCCGGTCGTCACATCAACCCCGGACCCGCGGTCGAGAAGGTCATCGCCCGCGCCGGCCGGCAGTCTTCGGAGCACCGTGTTCAGTCGTTCCGGGCGCGCGCCGCGAGGCGCGCGTAGAGGGTCCGGTCCGTCCGCGGACCACCCGGGGTGTGCAGGCCGTAGCGCGCGATCTCGGCATCGAGGTCGAGCGGACGGGTCGGCACCACCGGCGGCACCAGTTCGGCCTCCACCGCCTGGTCCGGCACCAGCCACGTCACCTCGAACTCGAGCCCGTCCGGATCACGCCCGTACAGTGCCTTCGTGGCCGCATGGTTCGACGCTCCGGTCAAGGCCCCGGCCGCACTCATCCGGTTGCGGGTGGCAACCATGTCCGCGAGTGTCTCGACCTCCCAGGCCAGGTGATACAACCCCACCGATCCGTCCCGGCCGCGCGCAGCGGATGCCTGGAACAGGCCGAGGTCGTGATCGTTCGCCGAGTTGGCACCACGCAGGAAGGCGGCGCCGGGAAAGTCCATCGGAAGCTTCTCGAACCCGAGCACCGTGGTGTAGAAGTGCACGCTGCGCGTCACATCGGACACGAACAGCACCGCGTGATTCAGGCCTCGTACCGACATCGCCACTCTCCCGGTTCGAATTCGGTTCTCCGGGACGATCCGCGCCCGCCCCGGTAGGCCCCCTCCGAGGCCCACAGACGAGAAAACCCCTTCCGATCGGAATCGGAAGGGGTTTCCACTGTCGGGCTGACAGGATTTGAACCTGCGACCACTTGACCCCCAGTCAAGTGCGCTACCAAGCTGCGCCACAGCCCGTCCGCGCTCTCGTCGAGCGCTCGTTGAGATTACAACAGTGACGGACCGAAGCACCAATCGCCTGGTCAGCGACCTTTTCGACCGAGTGTCCTATTTGCGGACGCGCTTCTCCCGCACCCGCACCGAGATACGGACGGGGCTGCCGTCGAAACCGAACTCCTCACGCAGCCGACGTTCCAGGAACCGGCGGTAGCCGGCCTCGAGGAACCCGGTGGTGAACAACACGAACGTCGGCGGCCGGGTGGCCGCCTGGGTGGCGAACAGCACCCGCGGCAACCGCCCACCGCGCATCGGCGGCGGGGTCGCGGCGACGACCTCCTTGAGCCAGGTGTTGAGCCGTCCCGTGGAGATGCGCTTGTCCCACGATTCGAGTGCCGTCTCCATCGCAGGCACCAGCTTCTGCACGGCCCGCCCGGTCTTCGCGGAGATGTTCACCCGCGACGCCCACGGCACCCGCAGCAGATCCCGTTCGATCTCACGGCCCAGTTCGTAGCGGCGGTCCTCGTCGACCAGGTCCCACTTGTTGAACGCGATCACCATGGCCCGGCCGGACTCGACGACCATCGTGATGACGCGCTGGTCCTGCTCGGTGATCGGCTGCGACGCGTCGATCAGCAGCACCGCGACCTCCGCGGCGTCGATCGCGCCGCGCGTGCGCAGCGAGGCGTAGAACTCGGCGCCGGACGCGCTGTTGACGCGCTTGCGCAGGCCGGCGGTGTCGACGAACCGCCACGGCTTGCCGCCGAGTTCCACGATCGAGTCGACCGGGTCGACGGTGGTGCCGGCGACGTCGTGCACGACGGAACGTTCGTCCCCGGACAGCTTGTTGATCAGACTGGATTTCCCGACGTTCGGCTTGCCGACCAGCGCGACGCGACGCGGTCCACCGCCGCCGGTGCCTTCGCGCGGGGTCTCCGGCAGCGCCTCGAGCAGCACGTCGAGCAGATCACCGGTGCCGCGGCCGTGGGTGGCCGAGACCGTGTGCGGCTCGCCCAGGCCCATGGACCACAGTGCGGCGGCCTCGGCCTCGACCCTGTCGTCGTCGACCTTGTTGGCGACGAGGATGACCGGGGTCTTGGAGCGGCGCAGCACCTTCGCGACGGCCTCGTCGACGGAGGTCGCGCCGACGGTGGCGTCCACCACCACGAGGATCGCGTCGGCGGTGCGCATCGCGACCTCGGCCTGCCGGGCCACGGACTGCTGCAGACCCTTGGCGTCGGGTTCCCAGCCGCCGGTGTCCTGCACCATGAAGCGCCGGCCGTTCCAGCTCGCCTCGTAGGACACGCGGTCGCGGGTCACTCCCGGTACGTCCTCGACGACCGCTTCGCGGCGGCCGATGATGCGGTTCACCAGAGTGGATTTGCCCACGTTGGGGCGCCCGACGACCGCGACCGTCGGGACCGGCACGAACTCCTCGAGGTCGCCGCCCTCCCCCAGGTCGATGTCCCAGTCCGACTCCTCGGACCAGGTGCCGTCGCCGGCGAATTCGATTGTGGTGTCGTCGCTCACAGCGCCGCTCCCGTCTGCTCGGCGACCACCGCGACCAGCGCGGCGATCACCTCGTCGATGTTCATGTCGCTGGTGTCCACCTGCACCGCGTCGTCGGCGGCACGCAGCGGGGACACCGCCCGGGTGGAGTCGAGGTGGTCGCGGCGCTGCACGGCGGCGAGCACCGCGTCGTAGTCGCCCCCACGTCCTTCGGCGATGTTCTGGTCGTTGCGCCGCTGGGCGCGGGCCTCGGCCGAGGCGGTCAGATAGATCTTGACGTCCGCGTCCGGGAACACGGCGGTGCCGATGTCGCGGCCTTCGACGACGATGCGCCCGGCATCGCGGCCGATCTGCTGCTGCGCGGCCACCAGCACGGCGCGCACCTGCGGGACGGCGGACACCGCGGACACCGCGGCGGTGACCTCGCCGCCGCGGATCTCGTCGCGCACGTCCTGCCCGTCGAGGCGGATGTCCTCGACGTCCGGGTCGGTGCCGATCGACCACGGCAGATCCGCGGTGGCGGCGGCGATCGCGTCCGGATCGGTCAGGTCGGTGCCGCGGCGCAGCGCGTGCAGCGTCGCGACCCGGTACATCGCGCCGGTGTCGAGGTACGCGGCACCGAGGTGCCGGGCGAGACGCTTGGACACGGTGGACTTACCGGTTCCGGACGGTCCGTCCATCGCCACGATCAACGCGGTCACAGGCCCACCGCCTGGTACAGGCCGCCGACTTCCTTGCGTCCGAGGACACGGAGGGTGCCGGGACGCTGGTCGCCGAGCGCGACGGGACCGATGTCGGTGCGCACGAGCCGCACGACCGGGTGCCCGACCGCGTCGAGGAGCCGGCGCACGATGTGCTTGCGGCCCTCGTGCAGTTCCAGGCGCACGAGGGACTGGCCCTCGTTGACCTGCAGCAACGCGAAACTGTCGACCTTGGCGGGGCCGTCCTCGAGTTCGACGCCGGCGCGCAGTTGCTTGCCGACGCCGCGGGCGAGGACACCCTTGACGGTCGCCAGGTAGGTTTTGGTGACCTCGAACGACGGGTGCATCAGCCGGTGGGCGAGTTCACCGTCGTTGGTGAGCAGCAGCAGGCCCTCGGTGTCGGCGTCGAGCCGGCCGACGTGGAACAGGCGCTGTCCGGCGGCGACACGTTCGGAGACGATGTCGCCGACACAGGGGCGTCCCAGGTCGTCGGACATGGTGGACTGCCAGCCGCGGGGCTTGTTCAGGACCAGGTGCACGAGGTCCTTCTTGACGACGACGCGGATGCCGTCGACACGGATGACGGTGTTCTCGGGGTCGACACGCAGACCCTGGGAGGTGACGATGTTGCCGTCGACCTCGACACGGCCGGCGGCGATGAGTTCCTCGGCGGCGCGGCGGGAGGCGACCCCGGCCTGGGCGAGCACCTTCTGCAGTCGCACGCCCTCACCGGCGGGAAGCTCGGTGGGCGCGGCGGAGCTGTGCTGGTGCCGGGCGGGTTTGGCGTTGCTGATGGTGGGAACGGCCTCGGGACGCTTGGCGGTCGGTTTGGGGGCGGCGGGGCGGCCTCGCTTGTTCAGCTTGGTCTGCGGGGAACTGCCCTTGCGGTGCGCCTTCTTCGGGGCGTCCGGCCGTCCGGGGGCGTCGGACCTCTTGTGTCCGTCGGACCTCTTGGGTCCCTGCGCCTTGCCCGAGCGGGCGGTGTTCTTCTTGCGGTCCGGTGTGCCATCACGGCGAGCGGGTGTATTCAACGTTTTCCTGTCAGTTGTCTGGCTCGAACTCCGCGATCGAGAGGTTCTCGGTGCGCGGGTTCCCTCCCATTCTCGCAAACCGCGGGTCCGACTCGAGACTCTCCGAGATGTCATCGATCACATCCACGTCCGGGAGAAGCGGCGCGACCGGCGGCAGATCCTGCAGCGATGCCAGTCCGAGACGTTCGAGGAACAGGTCGGTGGTGGTGTAGAGGGTGCCGCCGGTCTCCGGGTCGGTGCCGGCTTCGGCGATCAGGTCACGGGCGAGCAGGGTGCGCATCACCCCGTCGACGTTGACACCGCGCACGGCGCTGACCCGGCTGCGGGTCACCGGCTGCCGGTAGGCGACGACGGCGAGGGTTTCCAGCGCGGCACGGGTCAATTTGGTGCGGGCGCCGCCCTGCAGCAGCTTCTCGACGTAGGGCGCGTAGTCGCGGCGGGTGTAGAACCGCCAGCCGTCCGCGGCGTAGCGCAGGTCGATGCCGGAGCCGCGCGCGGTCAGCCGTGCGGCCATGCCCTGCAAGGCGGCGTCGACACGGGTCGCGGTGACACCGATCGCGGCGGCCAGTTGCTCGCTCGGGGCCGGGGTGTCGACGACGAGCAGCAGAGCCTCGAGGGCGGCGGCGAGTTCGTCGTCGGACATCTCGAGCAGTTCGGCGTCGAATTCGCGTTCCGCGGTGTCGAATTCGCGTTCCGCGGTGTCGAATTCGCGTTCCGCGGCGGTGTGCTCGTCTACCCCTACGTCGTCGTGGCTGTCGATCACCCGTAGTCCTCCTCGAAGTCGGCGGCGGCCTCGTCGTTCTCGCCGGTCCATGCGACGAGCAGGTCACCGAGCGGTTCGGGTTGGTCGAACTGGACGGCCCGTTCGCGGTACAGCTCGAGCAGCGCCAGGAACCGGGCGACGATCTGCAGTCCGCTGTCGCATTCGGCGGTGAGTTCGCCGAATCCGGTCCAGGTTCCGGCGCCGCGGGCGCGCAGCAGCTCGAGCAGCCGGGCGGCCTGCTCGGGCACCGACACCTTCGGGACGTGCAGGTGGTCCAGTCCGACCTGGGGTGGCGGTTTGGGACGGAACGCGGCGGCGGCGATCTCGGCGAACCGCTGCGGGTCGACGCCGAGGGTGACCTCCGGCAGCAATCCCTCGTAGCGTTCCTCGAGGGACACCGCGCGCGGGTAGCGGCGCAGCGCCGCGGATTCGAGGGCCGCGAACAGTTCCGCGACCTGCTTGTAGGCGCGGTACTGCAGCAACCGGGCGAACAGCAGGTCGCGGGCCTCGAGCAGGGCGAGGTCCTCCGGGTCCTCCACGTCCCCGGACGGCAGCAGCCGGGCGGCCTTCAGGTCGAGCAGGGTCGCGGCGACCACGAGGAACTCGGTGGTCTGGTCGAGCCCCATCTGCGGGCCGAGGGTGCGGGTGTAGGCGATGAACTCGTCGGTGACCTGGTGCAGCGCGACCTCGGTGACGTCCAGGCGGCGTTGGGAGATGAGCCCCAGCAGCAGATCGAAGGGGCCTTCGAAGTTGCGCAGCCGGACCCGGAATCCGCCGGTGCCGGGTTCGCCGGGCGGCACGGTCTCGGTGGGCGTCGGGGTGGCCGGGTCCGTTGTTTCGAGGGGCACGGATCAGCGGCCGGAGCGGTGGATGACTTCGCGGGCGAGCGCCCGGTAGGACTCGGCGCCACCGGACTTGGGGGCCCAGGTGGTGATCGGTTCGCCGGCGACGCTGGTCTCGGGGAACTTCACGGTGCGGTTGACGACGCTGTCGTAGACGAGGTCGCCGAAGACCTCGACGACGCGGGACATCACCTCCCGCGCGTGCAGGGTGCGCGAGTCGAACATGGTGACGACGATGCCGCCGACGGCCAGCCGCGGGTTGAGGCGGTCGCGGACCTTCGCGACGGTGTCGTTGAGCAGCGCCAGCCCGCGCAGGCTGAAGAACTCGCATTCCATCGGGATGATCACGGAGTCGGCGCAGGCCAGAGCGTTGACGGTGAGCAGACCCAGCGACGGCTGGCAGTCGACGAGCACGTAGTCGTAACGGTCGAGGGCCGGGTACAGGGCACGGCCGAGGGCCTGTTCGCGACCGACCTCGGAGACGAGCTGGATTTCCGCGGCGGACAGGTCGATGTTGCTGGGCAGCAGGTCCAGCCCCTCGACGCGGGTGCGCATGAGCACGTCGTCGATGCCGACGCGCGGTTCGACGAGCAGATTGTGGACGGTCAGGTCCAGGTCGTGGTGGGCGACGCCGAGACCGGCGGACAGCGCGCCCTGCGGGTCGAGGTCGACGAGCAGCACCCGGCGCCCGTATTCGGCGAGGGAGGCACCGAGGTTGATGGTCGAGGTGGTCTTGCCGACCCCGCCCTTCTGATTGCACATCGCGATGATCTTGGCGGGTCCGTGCACGGCCAGCGGCGGTGGCTCCGGGATGTGCCGGCGCGGCCGGCCGGTCGGTCCGAGATCCACCTCGGGCGCGGGCGCAAGCGGCCGCGCGCCGTTCGAGGTCGACGCGCTCGGAGCCGGGTAGGTCGTGTCCGTTGCGGGTGAGTGTGGTGTCCCCACGGTCCGGTCCTCCCCCTTTTCGGCGTCACTGATCTGTTGCACAAACGCTACCGCTTCGACCCCGGGTTCCGTGGACGGACACGAATCCCGGGCGTGGTGCTCAGCGGGCCCGCGGATGCGCACCCGCCCACACCTCCCGCAGCGCACCGACGGTGACGAGGGTGTAGATCTGGGTGGTGGTGACCGAGGCGTGACCGAGCAGTTCCTGCACGACACGCACGTCGGCGCCGCCGTCGAGCAGGTGGGTGGCGAACGAGTGCCGCAGGGTGTGCGGGGAGACGGTGGCGGTGACGCCGGCGCTTTCGGCGGCGGTCTGCAGCACCTGCCAGGCGCTCTGCCGGGACAGGCGCCCGCCGCGCGCGTTGAGGAACAACGCCGGGGTGCGCCCGGTGGACAGGCCGGGCCGGCCACGAACCAGGTAGGCGTCGAGAGCGGCGAGAGCGGGCCGGCCGACCGGAACCAGACGCTGACGGCCGCCCTTGCCGTGCAGCAGCACCGCCCTGGCCTCGGTGTCGATGTCGTCGACGTCCAGGCCGACGGCCTCGGAGATGCGGGCGCCGGTCGAGTACAGCAGTTCGAGCAGCGCCCGGTCGCGGAGTCCGCGGGGTCCGGCGGACTCCCCGCCGGTCGCGTCGAGGATCGCCAGGACCTCGTCCACGGTCAGCGATTTCGGCAGCCGCCGTCCCGGTGGGGGTGGTTTGACGGCCCGCGCCACGTCGACCGGCGTGTGCCCCTCGGCGGTGGTGAAGCGGTGCAGGCCCCGGACCGCGATCAGCGCGCGGGCCGCGGAACCGGCGGCCAGCGCGGGTCTGTTCCGCTCCGGATCGCCGCGTCGCAGCACGGTCACGAAGTCACCGACGTGGTCTTCGCGGACCTCGCCGAGGTCGCCGATGCCGCGGTCGGTGAGGTACTCGGCGTAGCGGGCGAGGTCCCGGCGGTAGGACGCGAGGGTGTTCGGTGCGGCACCGCGTTCGACGGTGAGATGGTCGAGGTAGGCGTCGATGTGCCGGGACAGCACCGGGTCAGTTCCCGTGCCCGGTGGCGTGCTCGGCGCGGGTGCGCGCGAAGGCGCGGGGCCGGTCGGGCCAGTCGGTGTCCGGTGAGCGCGGCGGGGTCCCGGCCGCGCGGGTCGCGGCGAGCGCGAGGATACCGGAGACGGCGGTCGCGTTGACGATCTCGCCGCGCAGCACCATCGCCACCGCATCGTCCACGGGGACGAAGTGCAGTTCGAGGTCCGCTTCCTCGTGTTCGGGATCCGGACGGTCGACGGGGTGCAGGTCGCGGGCGGCGAACACGCGGACCGCCTCGTCGGTGAACCCCGGCGACAGGGCGATGTCGACGAGCAGTTCCCACCGGTCGGCGCCGAACCCGGTCTCCTCGGCGAGTTCCCGGCGGGCCGCGTCGAGCGGGGATTCACCGGGGGCGTCGAGGAGACCGGCGGGCAGTTCCCACAATCGGTGGCCGAGCGGATGCCGGTACTGGTGCACCAGCGCGAGCCGATCGCGGTCGTCGACCGCGGCGACCGCGACGGCCCCGTGGTGCTCGACAACCTCGCGCTGCGCGGCGTGCCCGTCCGGCATCCGCACCTCGTCCACGCGCAGCGACACGATCGCGCCGGTGTAGACGCGACGCGAGGACAGTGTCTCGAATTCGTGTCGCTGCGCCACGGACTAGTCGACCTCGGCGGCGGCCGCCGGTTCGGCGGGGGAAGCGGTCTTCGGGACAGTGGTCTTTCCGGCGGTGTCGTCCGCGTCACCGTGCACGTCGACGGGCAGCCGTTCGGCGGCCTTGTACTGCAACGCCGCGGCGATGAGGCCGGCGAACAGCGGGTGCGGACGGGTGGGCCGGCTCTTGAGTTCCGGATGCGCCTGCGTCGCAACGAAGTACGGGTGCACGTCGGCGGGGTATTCGACGAATTCGACGAGCCGCCCGTCCGGGGACGTGCCGGAGAACTTCAGTCCGGACCTGGCGATGCGGTCGCGGTAGGCGTTGTTCACCTCGAAGCGGTGCCGGTGCCGTTCGGAGACGTTCTCGGTGCCGTAGGCCTTCGCGACGACGGAGCCCTTGGTGAGCACCGCCGGGTACGCACCGAGCCGCATGGTGCCGCCGAGGTCGGCTTCACCGGCGACGATCTGCTCCTGGTCGGCCATCGTGGAGATCACCGGATCCGGGGTGTCCGGGTCGAACTCGGTGCTCGAGGCTCCGGTGATCCCGACCGAGCGGGCCGCCTCGATGACGACGCACTGCAGGCCCAGGCACAGGCCGAGCAACGGGATCTTGCGGGTACGCGCGAAGCGGATGGCGCCGAGCTTGCCCTCGATGCCGCGGATGCCGAAACCGCCCGGGATCAGCACGGCGTCGACGTCACCGAGATGACGTTCGGCGCCGGCCTCGGTCTCGCACTCGTCGGACGCGACCCAGCTGATCTCGACCTTCGCGCGGTGCGCGAAGCCACCGGCGCGCAGCGCCTCGGTGACCGACAGGTACGCGTCCGGCAGGTCGATGTACTTGCCGACCAGTGCGACCTTCACGGTTTCGCGGGGGTTGTGGACCCGCGCGAGCAGGTCGCCCCACACGGTCCAGTCCACGTCCCGGAACGGCAGGCCGAGCTGGCGCACCACGTACGCGTCGAGACCCTCGCTGTGCAGCACCTTCGGGATGTCGTAGATGGACGGTGCGTCGGGGGTGGAGATGCAGCCGTCGACGTCGACGTCGCACATCAGGGCGATCTTCGCCTTGAGCGCATCGGGCACGTCCCGGTCGCAGCGCAGGATCAGCGCATCCGGCTGGATGCCGATGTTGCGCAGCGCGGCCACCGAATGCTGCGTGGGCTTGGTCTTGAGCTCCCCGGACGGCCCCAGGTACGGCACGAGGCTCACGTGCAGGAAGAAGCAGTTGTCGCGGCCGATGTCGTGGCGGACCTGGCGGGCCGCCTCGAGGAACGGCTGGGATTCGATGTCGCCGACGGTGCCGCCGATCTCGGTGATCACCACGTCCGGGACGTTGCCCTCGGCGTCGGGGGCCGCCATCGCCTTGATGCGGTTCTTGATCTCGTCGGTGATGTGCGGGATCACCTGGACGGTGTCGCCGAGGTATTCGCCGCGGCGTTCCTTGGCGATGACCGTCGAGTACACCTGGCCGGTGGTGACGTTGGCGTCGGCGGACAGGTCGCGGTCGAGGAACCGCTCGTAGTGGCCGACGTCCAGGTCCGTTTCGGCACCGTCCTCGGTGACGAAGACCTCACCGTGCTGGAACGGGTTCATGGTGCCGGGGTCGACGTTGAGGTAGGGGTCGAGCTTCTGCATGGTCACGCGCATACCGCGCGCGGTGAGCAGAGCACCCAGGCTCGATGCGGTCAGCCCCTTGCCGAGCGAGGATGCGACGCCCCCGCTGACGAAGATGTGCTTGGTAGCGGTACGCGAGTGGCGTGACTGTGGCAAAGAAGCTCCCGTGACGTCTGGTGCAGGACTTCGGACTGATTGCGGTACTGCTGGGGCCTGCGGACCCACGGAACCTCACCGTAACACCTGGCGGCGCAATCCTGTGCACGACTCGCACGTATCCGTGCCGACGTCACATTTTCCGGTCACCCACAGGTGCGCGTCCACGGCTCAGCGGGCCGCCGACCCCACGGTGACCGCGGCGGCACCGGGCCCGGTGCCGTAGCGGCCGGCGCCGCCGGCGAGCTGTTCCTGCAACGCCAGCACGGCGGTGATGCGGCCCGCTTCCCGTTCGAGGTTGTCGACGGTGGACAGGCCCGCGGACAGGGCCGTGTCGGCGCGGACCACCGCGACCGGACCGTTGCCGGTGGCGGCGCCCGGCCGGCCCGCCAGGACCGTGCCCGCGCCCCGGCTGTCGAAGGTCGCGGCGAACCGCGCCAGCAGGGCCCCGCGGTTGCCGCTGCCCTCACCACCGCCGGAGCCGTCCCCGGTGACGACGATCGCGGCCTGGGCCGGTTCGACGGTGCCGTCCTCGAAGGACAGGAAGCCGCCGCTGCGCAGCGTGGTCAGCGCCAGCGTCCGCTCCTCCGGGGTGCTGCGCGGCTGCCCGGTGCCGGGGTCGACGAGCAGCACCGCGCCGAGCAGATCACCGGCGAGGCTGCCCTGGTCGACGGCGCCGGTCTGCAACTGCACCCCGGCGGGGACGACGTTGGTGACGGTGGTGCGGAGCAGGTCCGCACCGGACGCGTCGACGAACGACTCGGTCAGCGACACCCGCCCGGCGACGGCCGCGCCGGCCGCCTCGACCGTGGCGACGACGGCGTCGAGATCCGCCGGGTCCGCGTCGGGCCCGGCGACCATCAGCACCGTGCGCCCCGCGAGGGTGTCGCGCACGACGCGGGCGGCGACCGTGGCGTCGAATCCGTCCGCGGCGTTGAGCCGCTCGGTGAGCACGCTGTTGCGGTCCTGCTCGGCCTGCAGGTCCTCGCGCATCCGGGCCTTGTCGTCGCGCAGTCCGGACACCAGGCTGCTCGACAACACCCCGGAGCCGAGCACGATCCCCACCGCCAGTGCCAGGAAGATCGCCGCGATGGACACGGCGTGCTGGCGCAGGGAGATCACGCCCGCAGCCCCCGCACCCACTCGACGAGGTCGTTCCACCACTGCACGGCCCAGTCGACGACCTCGCCGCCGAGGTTCGAGACGATCAGCGCGGCGATCACCGCGATCAGCGCGGCGAACACGAGCAGGGCGATGACGCCACCGGAGACCCGGCTGCGGTACAGCGTGGCGACGGCCTTCGCGTCGACCAGCTTCGGTCCGACCTTCAGGCGGGTCATGAACGCCGAGGGGTTGGTGTCCCGGCGTCCCTGGTCGAAGAACTCGTCGAGGGAGACCGTGCTGCCGACGGTGACGATCAACGCGGCCCCGTGGTGGTCCGCGAGCAGCAGCGCCAGATCCGCCGGGGCGCCGGCCGCGGGGAACGTCATCGCACCGATGCCGAGATCCTGGATGCGTTCGAGCCCGGGGGCGTGGCCGTCCGGATCCGCGGGCAGCACGACCTCGGCACCGGACTTGAGGGTCTCGGTGCCGATCTGCTCGGGATCCCCCACGATGAGGTCCGGTCGGTAGCCGGCCTTGGTGAGCGCGTCCGCACCCGCCCCGACGCCGATGAGGATCGGGGAGTACTCCTTGATGAACGGCTTGAGGTCCTTGAGATCCTGCACGTGGTCGGGGCCGTCCGCGACGACCACCACGTGCCGGTCCTGCAGGTCCACGTCGATATCGGGGACGCCGACACCGTCGATGAGCAGCGGGCTTTCCGAACGGATGAATTCGATGGTGTTGCCGGAGAACGCCTCGAGGTGGTCGACCAGCCCGGTCTTGGCCTCGATCATCCGATCGGAGATCTCCGCCTCGGTCTGCTCCTCCCCCTGGATCAGCAGCCGTTCCCCGGCGTAGACACCGCCTTCGTGGAGGCGGATCTTCGCGCCGTCCTTGACCTTCTTGAACAGGTCGGTGCCGGCGTTGTCGACCAGTGCGACACCGCTGGCGACGAGCACTTCGGGGCCGAGGTTCGGGTAGCGGCCGGAGATCGACGCCGAAGCGTTGACCACGGCGGTGACGCCCGCCTCGACGAGGGCGTCGGCGGTGACGCGGTCCAGATCGACCGCGTCCAGGACGACGATGTCGCCGGGACCGACCCGGCGCAGCAGCTTCGCGGTGTTCTTGTCGACCCGGGCAATGCCGCTCACTCCGGGCAACGTTTCGTTATTGCGTGACAGCAGAGCCGGCATCTTCATGGCATCGATGATGAACCCGTGTCGCGGCGCGGCAATGGAGGCGCGCCGAACGGTGTCCACCCGGGCGGAGCGGCCCGCCGGAAACGCACCGATCGGCATGCTTCGGGTCCGGCGGTCAGCTCTGCCGTTCCGCGTGCGCCATCGCCAGCAGTTCCTCCGCGTGCGCCCGCCCGGTCTCGGTGTCGTCCAGACCCGCGAGCATCCGCGCGAGTTCGGCGACGCGTTCGGTGTCGCCGAGGGTACGCACACCGCTGCTGACGACCCCACCCGCATCGTCGACCTTGTCGACGACCAGATGCGTATCGGCGAACGCGGCGACCTGCGGCTGATGTGTGACCACGATGACCTGATGGGTGCGCGAGAGCCGGGCCAGGCGCCGCCCGATCTCGACCGCGGCCCGTCCCCCGACGCCGGCATCGACCTCATCGAACACCATCGTCGCGCCTCGTTCGGAGGCGGCGAGCACCACTTCCAGGGCCAGCATCACCCGGGACAGTTCACCGCCGGACGCGCTGCGCGCCAGCGGCAGCGACTGGGCACCGCTGTGCGCCGCCAGCCGGAACTCGACGTCGTCGACACCCGATTCCCCGGCATGCAGGACCCGGCCCCCAATCGTCAGCGGCGCCGCGTCCTTCTCGGCCGCTTCCCGGTCACGGACCTGCACGTCGAGGGTCGCGCGGCCCATCGCGAGGCCGGACAGTTCCTTGCTGACCGCCTTCGCGAGCCGGGCCGCGGCCTTGTGCCGGGCCGCGGACAGCGCCGCCGCGGCTTCCGCGGTCGCCGCGGCCGCGGACTCGACGGTCGCGGCGAGTTCGGCCAGCGCATCCGCCGACACGTCGATCTTCGACAGCCGCGTCCGGGCCTCCTCCGCCCAGGCGAGAACCCCGTCGGTGTCGGCGGCGTACTTGCGGGTCAGGGCCTTGAGTTCGGATTGTCGATTGAGCAACGTATCGAGGGCCCCCGGGTCCGAGGGCAGATCGGTGAGATAGCCGGACAGGTCACCGGCGACGTCGGTGACGACCGCCATCGCCTCGGCCAGCCGCGGCCCCAGTTCGCGCAGGGCCGGATCGTCGGAGCCTTCGACACGGGCGCGCGCCTCCCCGAGCAGGTCCAGGGCGGCTGCCGCATCCTCGCCGTCCCCGGCGTCGCCGCCGGTCAGCACCGCGTGCGCGGCCAGCGCGGCCTCCCGCAGCGAATCCAGATCGCCGAGACGCCGGACCTCCGCGACGATCCGCACGTCCTCACCGGGCTGCGGGTCGACCCGGTCGATCTCGTCGAGGCCGAACTGCAGCCGGTCCGCTTCCTGCGCGAGTTCCCGCGACCGTTCGGTGCGTTCGACGAGTTCGGCGCGGGCGGACAGCCATTTGCTGCGGTTCTGCCGATAACCGGCGAGCAGCGGCAGGACCCCCTTGCCGGCGAACCGGTCGAGGGCGGCGCGCTGCTGGTCGGGCCGCAGCAACCGGAGCTGGTCGTTCTGTCCGTGCACGGTCAGCAGCGGGTCGGTGAACTCGGCGAGCACCCCCACCGGAACGCTGCGGCCGCCCAGGTGCGCCCGGGAGCGCCCGTCACTGCCGACCGCGCGGACCGCGATGATGCTGCCGTCCTCGTCGCGTTCGGCTCCGGTGGCCTCGAGCAGCCGGGCCACCTCTCGTTCGACACGACTGGGCAGCGCACCGGCGGTCTCCTCGGTGTCGACCGCGAAGCGGCCCTCGACGACGGCGCGATTCGCCCCGACCCGCACCCGAGCCGAGTCCGCGCGGGACCCGGAGAGCAGATGCAGGCTGGTGACCACCATGGTCTTGCCCGCGCCGGTCTCACCGGTCAGTACCGTGAAACCGTCGTGGAACTGGGCACTCGCCTCGGAGATGACACCCAGGTTGTCGATCCGAATCTCAGCGAGCACGTCAGGGTTTCCTTCCTCGCCAGCCCTTCACCGGAAGTTCGAACTTGCGGACCATGCGGTCCGCGAACGGCGCCGAGTCCAATCGGACCCAGCGGACCGGATTCCTGCCGCGCACCACCTCGACCCGGCCGCCGGCCGGCAGATCCAGGGTGCGGCGGCCGTCGCAGAACACGAGACCGTCGTGGCTCCCGCGCAACGTCTCCACGGCGATGATCGACTCCGGACTCGTCACCAGCGGACGCGCGAACAGCGCGTGCGCGTTGCTCGGGATCACAAGCAGCGCTTCGAGTTCCGGCCAGACGATCGGCCCGCCGGCGGAGAACGCGTACGCGGTCGACCCCGTCGGGCTGGCGATGAGGACACCGTCGCAGCCGAACGACGACACCGGCCGGCCGTCGACCTCGAGCACCACTTCGAGCACCCCGAGCCGCGACTTGTTCTCGAGGCTCGCCTCGTTCAACGCCCAGCCGCGTTCGACGATCTCGTCGTTGACGCGGATCGTCACGTCGAGCGTCATGCGGTGCTCGATCCGGTACTCGCGGCGCACGACCTGCGCGAGCGCCTCCTCGAGATGCTCGGCCTCGGCCTCGGCGAGGAAACCGATCCGGCCGAGATTGATACCGAGCACCGGTACCGCCGCATGCTGTGCGAGTTCGGCGGCCCGCAGGAAGCTCCCGTCACCGCCGAGCACGATCACCATCTCGCAGCCGACCGCGGCATCCGATCCCGCCTCGACGATGCGAACCTGGCCGTCCGGGGCGGCGAACGCCCCGAGACCGGTGCTCTCGGCCTCCTCGGCGAGGACCCGTAGCCCGATCCCGGCCTCCCCGAAGATCGCGGCGACGCGCTGTGCCGTCTCCGCGATCTCACCCCGCCCGGAATGCGACACGAGCAGAATCTCCCGGCGCGGCACGGTGGTCTCCGTATCGCCGGTGGCTGTAGTCACTGTGGTCCTTCCTGTACCGCATGTTCGACGAGTTCGATCACCGACGGTTCGAGTTCCGCGGGGCCGGGTTCGCCGGCACGCAACCACAGGAAGTACTCGACGTTGCCGGAGGGACCGGGTAGCGGACTCGCGACGGCACCGATCGTCCGGAGCCCGAGGGTCTGTGCTTCCCGGGCGACGTCGAGGACCGCTTCGGTTCGCAACGCAGGATCCCGGACGACACCGCCGCTGCCCACGCGTTCCTTGCCGACCTCGAACTGCGGCTTGACCATGGGCAGCAGGTCGGCTCCGGGAGCGACGCAGCGCACGAACGCCGGCAGCACCAGCTTCAGCGAGATGAACGACAGGTCCGCGACCACCAGTTCGACCGGGCCGCCGATCTGCTCCGCGTCGATATTACGCACGTTCGTTCGATCGATCACGTGGACGCGGTCGTCGGACTGCAGCCGCCACACGAGCTGGCCGTATCCGACGTCCACCGCGGCCACCTCGCGGGCGCCTTCGTGCAGCAGCACGTCGGTGAACCCGCCGGTGGATGCGCCCGCATCGAGGCACCGGCGACCGGCGACCTCCAGACCCTGCGGCGCGAACGCCTCGAGCGCGCCGATCAGTTTGTGCGCTCCCCGTGACGCCCACGACACCTCGTCGGTGACCTCCGTGACCCGCAGCGGCGTGCCCGGCTCGACGGCGGTCGCGGGCTTGGTGGCCACGGCGCCTGCGATCAGGACCCGGCCCGCAGCGATCAGTTCGCTGGCGTGTTCGCGGGACCGGGCCAGTCCTCGCCGCACCAGTTCGGCGTCGACCCGTGCTCGACGCGCCACGTCAGACCTTGTCCACGGCCGAGAGGGCCTGCACCAGCACGTCGTGCGCCTGTTCGAGCAACTGGGCCTGCCTCGAGATCGCCACCGCCGGATCCTGATCGCCGCCGGTGGACGCCGCGTCGCGGGCACGGGTCAGCAACCCGTCCACCTCGACGTGGATCCGGTCCGGTTCGATCCCCGGCGCGGAACCGGGGAGATGCTGGCCTGGGCGTGGAATCGACGTGCTCATCGCTGACCACGCTAGTGCATCGGCGACCCACCGGACACGCGGCACGACCGGTTCAGAGCACCGGTCCCCACGCCTCGATCGAGGACCGGGCTTCGTCGTTCACCCCGACGACTCGTTCGAAGTCCGGGTGCGCCCATGCCACCGGGAGCGCGGCCCGCAACGCCGCCATCGGGTCGGACGCTCCGGGACACGCGACACGCAGGTCACGGCCGTCGACGGTGACGACGCAGCCGTTGTCGGCTCCGGCACGGAGCACCTCGGCATCGGCGTCGAGACAGCTGAGCGAATCCGCGACATAGGTGGGTCGCTGCGTCGCCGGTGCCCGCAACAGATCTGCGACGGTGCTCACCCCGGTGAGTACCAGCAGCGAATCGGCGCCGACGGCGATTGCGCCCTCGATGTCCGTGTCGAGCCGGTCTCCGACGACGAGCGGACGGACGGCCGCGCTACGGGCGATCGCGTCCTCGAGCAGCGGCGCAGCCGGTTTGCCCGCCACCAGCGGTTCCGCCCCGGTAGCCGACCGCACCGCGGCGACCATCGAGCCGTTTCCGAGCACCAGGCCGCGCTCGGTCGGCAACGTGGAGTCGACGTTCGTCGCCACCCACACGGCCCCGGCGCGGATCGCGAGGGTCGCCTCGGCGAGGATCGGCCAGCCGGTGTCCGGGGAATGCCCCTGCACGACCGCGACCGGACCCTCGTCCGCGGAGCGGACCGGTCTCAATCCGACACGGTGGATCTCCTCGGCGAGCGCCTCGGTCCCCACCACGAGTACCGCGGCTCCGGCGGGTATGCGTTCGGCGAGCAGTCGCGCACCCGACTGCGAACTGGTCACCACGGTCGACTCGTCCGCCGGGAAACCCAGATCGCGCAGGTGTGCTGCCACGTCGACGGGCCGACGACTGGCGTTGTTGGTGACGTAGAACAGCCGGTCGTCGCCCGAGGTGAGCGCTTCCACGGCGCCGGGCACCGGGTCGGCACCGCGGTAGACGGTGCCGTCGAGGTCGAGCAGCAGCACGTCGTACACCGACCGCAGCGGCGCCGACGAGCCCACCGCCGCGGTCCGGATCTCTCCTGCCGCGGATCCCCGGTCGGTCACAGATCCTCGCCGGTCAGTTCCGCCACCCGCTCCTCGGCGTCGGTGTCACCGTCGAGGTCGGCGGCGGCGGCATTGAGGAACCACTTGACCCCGTCCTTCGTGCGGCCGGCCGCGACCAGCGCATCCGCGTACGCGTAGAACAGGCGCGCGGCGGCGGTCCCGGTCCGGGACTCGTCGAGGTCGGGGGTCTGCAGCGTGACGACGGCCTGATCGAACTGGCCGAGGTCCATGCGGGCTCCGGCCACGACGATCCGCAGTTCACTGGCCTCGTCGCCGGTCAGCGCGCGAGCCTCCTCGCTGCGACCGAGTTCGATGGCCCGCTCGGGCCGGCCGAGGCCGCGTTCGCAGTCGGCCATCACGGCCAGCAGGCCGGGGCCGCCGGACATGCGACGAGCAGCACGCAACTCGGACAGAGCCTCGGCCCATTCGCCTGCGTGGTAGGCGGTGATGCCGGCGGCCTCACGGACGACGGCGATCCGGCCTGCACGCTGCCGTGCCGCCCGCGCATGAGCGAGAGCGAGCCGCGGTTCGTCGTCGATGAGCTTGCCCGCCATCACCAGGTGTCGGGCCACGGTGTTCGCGTTCGACTTGTCCAGGCTCAGCAGGTCGCGACGGATCGTCGGGTCCAGCTCGGACGCTTCGACGTCGTCCGGCAGATCCGGTTCGTCCGGGCGGGAATCCCGACGCTGCGAGGGCACACCTTCCCGACCGCGAGCGGGACCGAAACCGCCCTCGCCGCCACGGCGACGCGGTGCCCCGCCCTCGCGGCGGTCCGGACCGCCGCCCCGGCTGTCCCGGGAGGCCCGGTCGTCGCGGGGACGGTCGTCACGGGGACCCCGGTCTCGTCCGTCGCCACCTCGGCGATCGTCCCGGGGGCGCTCACCACGACCGTGTTCGGGACGTTCACCACGCGGGCGTTCACCGAAGCCACCACGCCGATCGTCCCGTCCACGCTCGCCGCGGGAGTTCTGAGGGCGCTCTCCGCGGGCGTGTTCGGAGCGGTCACGGGGGCGGTCACCGTAACCACCACGCCGGTCCTCGCCGTAACGGTTCGGGCGGTCGCCGCCGCGACCCTGCCGGTTGTCACCGGTACCACCCTGTCGGCGATCACCCCGGTCGTCGCGCCTGCGATCGCCGCTCTGACGTGCATCGTCTCCGCGATACGACGGTCGGCCCTCGCCGCTGCGGCTGTACCCACCGCGTTCTCCGGCGCCCTGGCGCCGGTCACCCGAGGAGGGACCCTGCCGGCGATCGTCGCTCCGACGGTCATTGCGCGGAGCCTGCCGACGGTCGTCGGTACGGCCGGAACGGTTCTCCTCCCGGCGCCGATCCTGATTGTCGTCGCGTCCCGACCGCGGGGTGGATCCTCCGCCCCGGAAGGATCGACGCTCACCGCTGTTGTCGGACACAGAAAAATCCTTTCACGAAAAAACACGAAAGGGGACCCAATGAGTGGGTCCCCTTTCGGTAACGGGTGTTCGGCGGTGTCCTACTCTCCCACACCCTGTCGAGTGCAGTACCATCGGCGCAGACAGGCTTAGCTTCCGGGTTCGGAATGGGACCGGGCGTTTCCCTGTCGCTATGACCGCCGTAACTCTATGAAACTTTACCCACGCTCACGCGTGCCGAACCGAGTGAACACAGTCCCCAGCTCTTAGGGACTCCGCCCACCCGATTCCGACGAATCGGGTGTTGTTTCAGATACCGCACAGT
>NZ_LRRH01000063.1 GCF_001646785.1 Rhodococcus phenolicus | reverse complement strand
TCGGCGACGAACTTGTTTCCTCGATCGCTCGAAGGGGATTGCGGTCACCCGTCGGCCGTGCAGTCGATGCCCTGCCAAGCCATTGCGCTCGGTGGCCGCCGCTCGACTGCTCCGACACGGTCCTGCCTGACCTGTATGCCGTCGCGGGATTCGTGCCTGCTGCACGGCTGAAGGGTCAAGCCCCTGGTAGTGGTGTAACTCGTTTTTGATCCTTCGTTGGTGGTCAGGCGGGTAGTTGCATCAGTTCATCGGTGCTCACCTCCGTCGCCTGGCTGGTGTCGGTGTTGGTGGTCAGGGTGAGCCGGCAGCGGCTGAGCACTTCTAGGCCGAGGTATCGGCGGCCTTCGGCCCATTCGTCGGTCTGCTCGGCCAGGACGGCGCCGATGAGGCGGACGATGGCATCCCGGTTGGGGAAGATGCCCACGACGTCGGTGCGGCGGCGGATCTCGCGGTTGAGCCGCTCGGTGGGGTTGTTGGACCAGATCTGTCGCCACACGTCGTCGGGAAATGCGGTGAAGGCGAGCAGGTCTTCGCGGGCGTCGCCGAGGTGGTCGGCGACCTCGGGCAGCCGGTGCTCGGCGTACTCCAGCAGCCGGTCGAATTGCGCGTTGACCGCCTCCGCGGTGGGCTGGTCGTAGACGCTGTGCAGCATCGCCTTCACGGCCGGCCACATGGACTTGGGGCACACGGCCATGAGGTTCGCCGAGTAGTGGGTGCGGCAGCGTTGCCACGCGGCGCCGGGCAGGTTCGCCGCGATCGCCTCGATGAGCCCGGCGTGGGCATCGGAGGTCACCAGCCGCACCCCGCCCAGGCCGCGGGCAACCAGGTCGGCGAAGAAGGTGTTCCACGAGGCCGTGGTCTCACTGGTGGCGACCTGTATGCCCAGCACCTCGCGGTGGCCGTCGCCGTTGACGCCGGTGGCCAGCAGCACGGAAGCCTTGACGACCTGCTTGTTCTCGCGGACCTTGATCGTCAACGCATCGGCGGTGACGAAGGTGAACGGCCCGGCCTCGTCCAGGCGGCGGTGCCGGAACGCGGCGACCTGCTCGTCCAGGTCCTGGGCCATGCGTGAGACCTGCGACTTGGACAGCGAGTCGATACCCAGGGTCTTGACCAGCTTGTCCATCCGGCGGGTAGACACCCCGGCCAGATAGCAGTCGGCTACGACGGTGATCAGCGCGGACTCGGCTCGCTTGCGGCGCTCGAGCAGCCACTCGGGGAAGTAGCTGCCCGAGCGCAGCTTCGGGACGGCGACGTCGACGGTGCCGACCCGGGTATCCAGGGGCCGGTGGCGGTAGCCGTTGCGGTGGTTGGTGCGCTGTTCCGAGCGGGCGTTCCACTCGGCGCCGCACACGGCGTCGGCATCGGCGGAGAGCAATGCGTTGATCATGGTCTGCAGTAGCTCGCGCATCAGATCCGGCGACGCGTCGGCGAGGGCTTGGCCAAGCAGGCCTGCAGGGTCGACAATATGAGGTGCGGTCATCGTGATGACTCCGTTCGAGGATTCGGTAGAAGGTTGACTCGAAGGATCACACGGTGGCCGCTCTACACCCGTGCACAACACGGAATCGCAGACGATCTCGGCCACCGAGTTACACCACTCTATGGGGCACTACTGCGATCCGCCGAGCCCAGCGATCCGCGCTGCGAACTGCGCGACGAGTTTCGCCGTCACCTGGATCACAGGCATGTAGGACCACCCGCCAGGACGGGTAGCTCGGCGCGGCAGGTGCACGAGGCGAGCGCGCTGGTGGGCCAGGCGCGTGTCCCGGGTCGGCGCCGCGCCGAGGCAGG
>NZ_LRRH01000227.1 GCF_001646785.1 Rhodococcus phenolicus | reverse complement strand
GTGCGGCTTTCCGGTCTCGGCGGAGACGACGGAGGCGAGGGAGTCGGCGTCGGACGCGACGGCCTTCTTGAATTCGAGCAGCCAGTCGCGGCGTCCGCGGAAGCCCTGAGCGTCCCACCACCGGGCGGCGGTGCGCGCACGCTCGACCGCCTCGGCGACGTCGGCGGTGGTGGCGATCGGATACTCGGCGAGGACGTTGCCGTTGCGCGGGTCGAGGCTGGCGAACGTGGTGGCCACTTCGCCTACCGATTCGGTGGGGATGAGTTCCTGGGTCATTGGCGCCGCTTCCTTGGCCGATCACATCACATATATTTGATGTGATTCCTGGTAATGGGTTTCACACTAGGCCGCGCATCCCGCGTCGACAACCCCTCGTCGGCGCACGCGGCCGTACACGCCCGATCCGGGTGGGCAGGAAAGCGAAAAGGCCACCGGCCGCGTCGTATTCGTCCTTTCCCGGGAGCGGGTCGATGCGCGAGAGAACGATAGGAGAGGCAATGGCTTCACCCACACGCGCACCCCGCGGCCCGGGGTCGGTGCGCCGGCCGCAGCTGGCCGACGAGG
>NZ_LRRH01000062.1 GCF_001646785.1 Rhodococcus phenolicus | reverse complement strand
CCTGTGCAAGTCAGGTCAGAGAAGTACTGCGATTGTGGCTCGGGACGGCAGCTCTGCCGGCGCCTGGGCTGCGCACGATCGCCGAGCATGCCGGGGTGGACCGCAAAACCGTCCGACGCTACGTCGACGCCGCCCAGGCTGCCGGGCTGAACAGGGGCGACACCGCAGCCGACATCGACGACGAGTTGATCGCTGCGGTCGTCGACACCGTCCGACCCGACCGACCCCACGGACACGGGGCAGCGTGGGAACAGTTGCTTCCGCATGAGGAGCAGATCACCAGGTGGGTGGCAGGAGATGATGGTCAGAAGCCATTGACGATCACCAAAATTGAAGTGCTCCTCGCCCGTCAAGGCTGCGTGGTGCCGTACCGGACGTTGCACCGGTTCGCTACCGAGCGGTGCGGTTTCGGCCGTAAGGACCTCGCCGTTCGGGTCGTCGACAGAGATCCGGGGGTCGAATGCCAAGTCGACTTCGGGTATCTGGGGATGCTCACCGACCCCGAGGACGGTCGGGCCCGGAAAGTTCATGCCTTGATCTTCACTGCCGTGTACAGCCGACACATGTTCGTGTGGTTGACCTATTCGCAGACGCTGGCGGCGGTGATCGCCGGATGCGAGGCGGCATGGACGTTCTTCGGCGGGGTCTTCGCGGTGTTGATTCCGGACAACCTCAAACCGGTCGTCACGACCGCGGATCCGATCACCTCGCGTTTCAGCGAGGGGTGGCTCGACTACAGCAGTCACGTCGGATTCATCACCGATCCCGCCCGGGTGCGGTCACCGAAGGACAAGCCTCGTGTCGAGCGCATCGTGCAATACGTGCGCGGAAACTTCTGGGCCGGTGAACACTTCACTGATCTCGCCGAAGCTCAAGAGTCCGTTGTCCGCTGGTGCATCCACACTGCGGGCATGCGTATCCACGGCACCACCTGTGCACGGCCGCTGGAGGTCTTCGACACCGCCGAACGACCCATGCTGTTGCCGGTGCCGGCGGTCTACGATGTGCCGATCTTCAAGGACGTGAAAGTGCACCGCGATTTCCACGCAGAAGTCGGGCGGGCGTTGTATTCGTTGCCGCACCAGTGGATCGGCTCGACGCTGTCGGTGCGCGCCGACACCGAACTGGTGAAGTTCTATCACCGCGGCACCCTGGTGAAGATCCACCCCCGCCAGCCGCCGGGTGGACGGAGCACCGACCGCGCTGACCTGCCCGAACACAAATCCGACTACGCGCTGCGTGATGTCACCTCCCTGATCGCCAAGTGCACCGCGCACGGTCCGAACATCGGGATCTACGCCGAACGCATCCTCGACGACCCGCTGCCGTGGACGAGGATCCGCAGCGTCTACCGTCTGCAAGGACTGGTCCGCAGATACGGAGGAGAACGGGTCGAGCAGGCCTGCTCCCTGTCCCTCGACCTCAACGTCGTCTCGGTCACCAAGATCGCTTCGATGCTCGAACGCGCCACCGAGAAGACCTCGCCGGAGTTGCCGAAAGCAGTCGGACACACCGCATCACGATTCTCACGTGATCCGTCCGAATTCAACACTGCCGCACCTACACCCGCCCTGTCAGTCGTCGGCGACAACGCCGAGAACACGGAGACCCACCGATGAGCGCCAACACCCGCACCGCAGCCACCGAACCTGTCGGCACCGATATGATCCGACTGCTCAAAGCCCTCAAACTCGGGGCGCTGGCCGACACGCTGCCCGAACGCGCAGCCCTGGCCCGTCAACACAAACTCAGCCACATCGGGTTCCTCGAAGTGCTCCTCGCCGACGAAGTGAACCGACGGGAATCAGGTTCGGCGACACTGCGAGCCACCAAAGCAGGACTCGATCCGGCGATGGCGTTCGATACCTGGAATGCACTCGACGATCTGCGCTACGACCGGACACTCCTCGGGGATCTGACCTCCTTGCGGTTCCTCGACAACCGGCAGTGCGCGATCGTTCTCGGCCCGGTTGGAGTCGGCAAGACTCATCTGGCAACAGCGTTAGGGCACATGGCAATCCGGCGGCGACACAGTGTCCTGTTCGCGCGGTCGGACAAACTGTTCACCCGGCTCCGCGCAGCCCGGCTGGATAACACCGTCGACGCCGAGATCCGCAGGTTGACCGCGATTGATGTGCTCATCATCGACGATTTTGCGCTGCGACCGCTCGATGCCACCGAAACCAACGACTTCTACGAACTCATCGTCGAACGACACAAGAAAAAGACCACGATCGTCACATCAAATCGGGAGCCGTCGGAGTGGCTGACGATGACCGCAGACACCCTCCTCGCCCAATCCGCGATCGACAGGCTGACCTCCAACGCCCACACCCTCGTCGTCGAAGGACCGTCCTATCGTCAACGCACCCGG
Source organism: Rhodococcus phenolicus (assembly GCF_001646785.1). Lineage (GTDB taxonomy): Bacteria > Actinomycetota > Actinomycetes > Mycobacteriales > Mycobacteriaceae > Rhodococcus > Rhodococcus phenolicus. Next base: position 76,783 of record NZ_LRRH01000062.1, on the reverse strand, counting down.
CCCGGAACAGTTGACGCCGCCACCGACAACACGCATCCTCAATAACGCGCCATGGTGGTCCCTACCCTCTGGCAATCAGGTGGTCCCATCAACCTGGCAAGCGACAGCGGACCCCATCACACCGATCTGTCCGCTCTCGACGAGGCCGGCCTGAAGCTCGTCTTCGGCTCCCGAGCGACAAGGCCCCATACGATCTGATCTCTCATTTCCATTGGCACGGAGACGTGTTCACCGACGGACCGATCATCACACCGTCACTCCGCGGCACGACTCGACAGTCGTTTCGGATGTCGAAACGGATCTTCGGGCACGGCCGATGATCCACCGCACCCGCGACGCGACCGAAGCGGACCTTACCATCGCGCTCACGACATTGGCGGTCACTCGCTGCGTTCAGAACCGACCGGGATCGCGAGGCTGGTCAAACAGCTGCGACCGCTAGCGCCTCCACCGTCGCCATCAACGGTGCCGTCCAGGACTTCCCACCGGCAGATCCCGCCTGCTGAACAGCATATTCTCACCCCTCTTGGGTTCGATCCGGGACACTAAGCGAAATGCCCTACCTCAGCGGCGTGGCGCTTCTCAGGCGTGGCACTCGCTGTTGCGAAACCGAGTCGACGCCACCTCCGCCGTCGGTCAACGCATTAGCGAAGGCATCGCCGTATCGGCACGATAGGAAGTAGAACCTTGCGGAAGGCGACCTGATCCTTGGTCTTCCACCTTCGCAACCGAAAAATCCAACAACACAAGCGATATGGTGGGGAAATTACGACCATTCATAGTCGCGATACCGATAATACGAAGATGGCAGTCCGTGAAGCGCTAGGTGATCGTCGAACTCCCAAATGGTCGCCGATGCTCCTCCACCTGTCCGTGGTCCGCGGGCCGCCCTGCCTACAATTTGCTCGAACAGGATTGGACTACCAATCGGGGCCAACAACAGCAGGTCTGACACAGCGGGGCAGTCGTATCCCGTCGCGAGGAGACGCTGATTTATCAGAATCTTGGTTTCGTACCTAGCGAAAGAGTCAAGTGCATCGATTCGTTCCTGCATGGGCATCTGCGAATGCACGGCTCTCGCAGCCACTCCGGCACTGCGAAGTATCTCGGCCATGCAGATAGCTCCTGCGACACTCGACGTAAACGCAAGGACGTGACGGCCCGCGCCCACAAGCGACTTGGCCGCGTTCACTGCAACCTTAATCCGACCAACCTCGTCCTGGGACGATAGATCTCGTTTCGTCATTCGGCGAAACTCCAACCGGGCTAGGATACCGCGGCGCTGAAGAGTCAGGACGGGATTCTTTCCCAGTCTATCGCTCTTAAGCAGGCGCCGACCGAATAGATTCACCAGATTCTGAGTGCCCTCATCATTCGCTCGCCCGGGCGTGGCCGACAACCCAATGAGACCAGGCCTTCGATGAGCACACGTGGCCGCTTGCGCGCGAAGTGCCCGGACCGATTCATCGTAGGTCCTCGCAGCGAGCTGGTGTGCCTCATCGAAAACCACGGCATCCCATGAGCCCAACTCGATGCCCGACTGCGAGCGCGCATACGTAGCCTGTGGAGTCGTCACCAGTATCATCCTGTCGGCAGATATTTCGAAACGTCGAGTCAGCATCACGTCCGGTGCCCGGCCGTGAAGTCTCCAAAGATGCTCGAATGAACGGAATGCCTGGTCGACCAATTCGTTCGAAGGTGCCAGCCAGACAAGCCGATTGTGGTCGAGATCGGTGAGCGCGTCGAGACAGGCAATTACTCCGGTTCGGGTCTTACCTCCGCCGGTAGGGAGTGACAGCAAAGCTTCACTCCCCACCGACAGTACTTCGAGTGCGTCGTCGACCAAATCACGCTGATAGTCAAAAAGTTCTGGCCGAACTTCAGACCGTGTCAGCGCAATGGACTGCAATTGTCGGTTTGTCCCTGACCAGGGCTCGCTCACCGTCGAGCCTTCGAAAGACGACAACTGATAATGGGGAGCAAGCATCTCCCACAGACATTCGACCTCGTACCGAAGCGAGCCCACTACAGTCCCACACTCTCCCACAGGTAGCGGAAGCGCCAGTACAGCTCCTCTTCCGCCACATCACAGTTGTACTCTTCTTGTCTCGACTTGAGGATTCGTCCCCCGATCGCCTGATCGTTCGACTGCCTCACCAGCGCGCGATACACGGCACGGCAAACAGCAGGGCCGTTAGGATCGCGGCACTCGCTCCAAAACTTGTCGAAGTCCGAGGGGTTATCCGGATCAAGGCGGTCGTCATAAAGACACATTGCCGCCGCAACGAAGAGGATATCTTTTGCCCGCGTCGAGGCACCCTGCGTAAAATCGATTCCACCATCCGGCTTGCGCAAAGATCCAAGCCAAAAGAGGTATGTTCCTTCACGCTCCGGGTGTTCAAACTTCATCTCAATATTGAGCAGATCAGGAACTGCCGAGATGATTCTGTTCAAAGACCTGACATATTCAGTCACCCTGGATACGGTCTGTAGCTTCATTTCGTCAGCACGAGCCAAACGCTTAGTATATCCGTTTCCATTCGAAACATGTTCCGAATCTGCAGCGGCCTCCTCCACCGTCGGCGTGAAGCCATCGATTTCCCATTCCAAGTCAGAGAAATCGACGGATTCAGATTCGTCATCGGGTGCCAGCTCGTCCACCTGCGCACTATCGAACTTTGCATAGTCGAGCAAGCCCTCTATAAGGGCGCGCTGAAAGACGACGTTAAACGCAAGAGAATCTCGCTTGAATCCTTCAATTTTGCGCAGCTGCTTGTCGAGCGTAGCTTCACCGATCGGATTCTCTTCTCTAGACGAGACTCGCTGAACAAACTTTCCGTAATTTTGTGCTGCATGCCCCGCGGCGTTCTTCTCCTTCTCTTTTGCCTCAAATAGGCGGTACCACTCTTGGAATTGAAGAGAAATAGTTCCATTGTCGTCTCTCAGTGAAACGAGATCAGAGTAAGGTTGGAGCTTCGTGAGAAGATGAATTACAGCCGGCGACCAAACATCGGCGAACGCGTCCGATATCTCCCTCAAGTCCTCGTCCGAATATACAAACGGGGTCATGTTAAGCGCGGCTTGATCTTGCAAACGCGCGGACGCATCGTTCAGCGTGACTCCGAGTCGGTTGGTCAGGGCCTTGATTTGCTTTCCAATCGCGCCGTAGTCAGTCCAGTCGGAAATCGGCTTTGTTCCTAAGATCTTCGTGACTGCCCAGTCCAGACCGAGGACAGTCGAGATATACGGTCCTGTATCGAACTTGGCCTGCTCTGAGTGCCAGTCGATCAGCGACAGCGGCATGCGAGGAGAAGGGGCATCCAAAGAATCGATCGTGTTACTCAGGCGCTCCGACACGATCTTCCTCACGCAAACCGCATGCGGATCCCGGTCATCCAACAAAATCTGGCGCCCGCGGCTCACCGTCTGGGAGTGCTTGTTCAGATCGATGAATAGACGGCGAAGAATCTCGACCGTTTCGGGACGTCCCGGGGCCTGAAAACCTACCCGTTCGTCGAAAAGCAGGAATATTACCGGCACTCTCGAGTTCGAAACTGCAGGGTCAACCGACTCAGCTGCCAGACTCTTGATCGCGGCGAGCCGATGCTGTCCGTCGATTGCCACTCCGAATACTTGGTCCTTGTTCCAACGCATTCGTCCGCTACGGAAACCAATATCATGGGGACCATCCCAGTCGTCCCAGAACCCTAGAGCGATAGGGCCTACATTGAGGACCTTTTCATAGCCCGGCGGGGATTCCAGCTTCGGCGGATTCCATCCACCGTCGTCGTTAAACCCATCACCAATCTTTGCCGCTGAAAGGTCGCGAGGAAGTAGCGCAATAGTAATCGCGTTAAAAAACTGCGGGACTTCCGCGTTCCTCAGATACGGAACGATCTGACGCTCAACTCGGTTCCAGTTTATGTCGCGCTGATAGAGCTCGTCGATACTCCAGAGTATGTCCTCCGAACCCGGAATCTCAGAGGTGAGATGCAGGTGCTCCGCCGCGTCTTTCAAACTGACTGTAGTTACAAAGTACGGGATTTCCCACTTTACGGAGCTGTAGCTACCATGCAAGAAGTCAAAGTGGGCAGTGGCCGGAATATCTAAAATCTTCCTCGACATACTTCCTCCTAATTCATACCTACGCACAATTGGCGGCTTACAGGTGCGCTGTTCACGCTATCGATTCCGGATGCGTCTGGAATCGATTCAGCTCGTTAGAGCGGTAACGAGTTGCAGAGCACCGACATCCTCACTGGAGGTTGCACGGGGGCGACAAATCCTATTGATCGAAGACGATATATCACTCCGCTGCACCTTCCGCATCTTGCGTGACCTCCTCCGGGACATTGGTGGAACAACGAGCTTGTTCGTCCCACTAGACAGAGCGCGAGGCATAGCCACTCGTCGGCTCGTCATTGGCGTTCTCGCATGCCGAGTTGGATTCGGCACCCGAAACGTGCGGAGAGAGTCCGACTGACATGGTGAGATCATTTCACCTACACCCCGACGCACTTCGGCGACGGCTCTGCACATCTCCTTCTCGGATCGCGAATGCCGACGGAGATCCGAGTACACGTAGGGCCATGAGACACGCGCCGAGTAGACGTACCGGACCATAACGCCCTTCTGAACGAGAGAAAGATCTGCGGATTCTCCGAGAGACGGCAACCACTCCGACCACCGTAAGCCACCTCGACTCTCGACGGTCGTCAGCGCGAATACCGGCGAGGGCATCCACAGACTCGACAGTTGTGGGCCGGAAGCGGTGACCGTATCACTCCCCCACATAGATCCGCTGGTGGTGCTTGATTGTGCGCCTGTCCTGCCGCGCGAGATCAAGGATTCGCTGGAATCGATTGAGGCGGAGAGTGACTGCACAGGCTTCTTTCGTTGCTAGCTTCGGACCGACGCTGCGCCGGCCGCATCTGACGGGCGTCGGGTTGTTCGCCAATCCATCGGGGACTATGTGCCTGGTGTTACGCGTGGTGAAGCGATCGTTATCTCAACGTAATATTGGTCGCAATTGGCCCTGTCGGTAGCGAGGATTTGGTCCCTGCGGCCGCTGAGATCCAACGATCCCCCTCCTCCGATCCGTCGGCACACGGCCTGAAGACGGGAGTGGTGATTGATTTGTCCGGGTCGAGTGGCACACTGTGCCGACCACATGAAGGAGAGTCCATGGTCCTACCTCTGATACCGGCCGCGTTGATCGCCATCGGCGCCGTGACTGGCGGAAGCGGCGTCGCGCTGGGCGGCAAAGGTATCGCCGACCGCAAGAAGGCCTCGGACCAGTTGCGCAAGGCGTACGAGCAGTATACCAAGCGCCGTGATGCCATCGAAGAACGCGCCGGGAGGACCAATGCCCAGCTCGAAGGACTGGGCGGTCAATAACAACAGGCGCTGAACGACGTCGTCTTGCGTATGGCGGACTTCCTCCGTCGCCACGAGCGGCAAGTACGCGAGAACGAGCGGCTGCTGGCCGACGGCCTGCAAGCCAGCATCTCCCAGGTCGACGGCCCGAACGGGCTCGACTTGAATCTCGGCAGCTGGCTTGGCGGGGCCATGGCGTCGGTCGCGACCGGCGCCAGCGCCGCATCTGCAGTCTCGGCGGCTGCCACCAGCTTCGGCGTCGCGAGCACAGGGGCTGCGATATCCGGTCTGTCGGGGGCGGCTGCGCAGAGCGCCGCAATGGCGTGGCTCGGCGGAGGTGCTCTATCGGCCGGTGGCGGCGGTGTGGCACTCGGCGCTGCCGCGCTGAATGTGGTGACGATCGGGCCCGCCCTTCTCATCAGCGGCTTTGTAATCAAGGGGCAGGGCCAGAAGGCGCTCACCGAAGCGGCGGAGTTCCAAGCGAAGATCGACATCGCGAATGCCCAGTTGGGTACCACCGATACTCTCTTGACCGCTGTCGACCGCCGGATCGACGAATTGAGTTCTCTGCTCAGCACATTGACCGCCAAGGCCGTCGCAGCACTGGACGTACTCGAATCGGAGCCGTTCGATCCCCGAGCTCACGCTTCGCGCTTCCAGAAGGCGATGGCACTGTCCTTAGCCGTCCGGGACATCGCCGCCACTCCCATTCTCGACGAAGGCGGCGAACTCACCGAGAGCAGCGCGAATCTGACCGTGCGTTATCGCCTGATGACCGAAGGAGAGGGCCGTGGCGCCGAACAAGTCTGACCGGAAGGTGTACGAGGGCGAAGTCCTGGGCTCCGCGAAACGCACGATTTCTGCTGTCGACGGTTTCGCCGCACTCTCCCAGTTGGTCACGGTTGTGCAGGAGTGCATCGAGATCCACGCTGTCGAGCAAACGAAGCGCGCGCGACTGCACACGTATGCCACCGCGGAGATTCAGCGCATCAAGTCCGCCGAGTCGATCGTCAAGGGATACTTCGAGCAGTCCTTCGCCGAACGACGAGCAACCTTCGATGCTCTGTTCGTCCGGCTCAATCAGGCGCTGGAGCAGGAAAATTCACAGGTGATCAGCGAGGTCCTGCGAGGGATTGTCGACATCGCCAAGACTTCCCCACTCGCAGACCTGGGCGATCTCGCACAAATTCGCGCAGCTCTCGATGACCCCGATCAGGTTTGGGATCTCTGATCGTCAGCGCTCCATCCAGTCCCACCCCGATCGCGTCACCACGAATTCGAGTACACCTGACATGAACGACGACCCCATCCCCTCACCTGTCGATATCGACAAGCTCTCCGTCAACATGCGCGTCACCGCCGATGCGCTCGAGTCCGCCGAGATACTTGTCGAATTTGCGATCCCCAAGTTCGCCGCCCTCGACCCGGCCGAGATTCAGACGATCGACCCGGAATTGGGCACCCTGTCGGATGCGGCCACGGCCGATGTGCTGAAGGTGGTCGCCGACGAACTCTCGGACGCGTTGTGGGCACTTCGCAAGGCTCGGGAGCACATGGTCTCCATCGCGGACCGCACCGACCGGATGTATCCGAGGGCGTAATCACAATCACGAGGACCGGTCACGACCGAATAGAAGTTCACTCACCTGGATCGCAGCCGAGAGCCACGGAGACCGATTAGCACCAGACCGCGTTCAACCAGTTTTCTGTGCGCCGACGAGCTGCTCACCGCTCGTGCAGCGAGCGCATGGAGGTCCCCATCGTGATCCGATCCCCCCTCGCGTGCGACATGCTGAATTCCGCCGGCCGCCCGTCGAGGTTGTAGATGACCCGTTCGGTGTCGAGCAGCGCGGCGCCGGCGGCGACCCCTAGGAGTTGCGCGATGTGTTCGTCTGCCACGGACGCGCTGACGATGAGATCGGTGTCGCCGACCAGTACGCGACCCATTCCTTCCAGGATTTCGTAGGGTGAGCGGTCGAGGTCGGCACCTTCGGTCAGTGCCGCGCTCAGCAGGTCCGCGGGCCACCACCCGCAGCGCAGGCTGAGCAGGCTTCCGTCGAGGAAGCTGAGTTGCTCGAACACGATGGCGTCGTCGCCGTCGTCGACCTCCAGTTTGGCTGCGACGTGATGAGGGGCGGGCATCAGTTCGAGGTGGGTGAGTTTGAATGCGACCCGGTTGGGGCCGGCCTCGGAATTCTGGACCAGATCCCAAGAGTTCACGACGCGATGCCTGAATACTTCGGGACAGACGACGAAAGTGCCTGCTCCGCGAACTCTCTCGATGAGTCCTTGTTCGGTGAGGATGCGCAGCGCCTCGCGGATGGTGGCGCGTCCGACACCGTATCTGCTTTGCAGCCGGTCTTCGCCCGGAAGCGGGTTGTGCGCGAAGCGCCCCGACAGGACCTCCGCGCGCAGCAGGTCGCGCACCCAGAAAAGCGCACCGATCTTCGAACGCACCGCGGTTCCCCCACTGTAAGGAGACACAGTCACCTCCACCTGCGACACAGACGACGACGCCGGCGGCAGGAGTCGTGAACTGCCGCCGGCCACCCAGTTTTCGTCGTCGGCGTTGCGGATGGTGGTCCGGATTGTGAAGTTTTCGTCACGGGCGGGGCGGAAGCGTCTCCCCCACAGCCAACGCCAATACCAGCACGACCGCGAAACATACTGCGCACAAGGCCAGCGCTGCGGCGGACCCCAACGCCCCGATCGCTCCCCCGATCAGGATCGTGTAGAAGGTGAATCCGAAATCCTTCGAGATGCGATAACTCGCCAGGCCGACCTGCGGACTGCTGGCCAGGTCCACGGCCATCGCGGGCGGCAGAGACATCATTCCGCCACACGCGACCCCCAGCACGATGACGGCTCCGATGAACAACGGCACGGATTCGAGATACAGCGCCGCCACTCCCGCCATCACCGCGCCCACGCCCAAGGTGGAGGATGCGGCCAGGATCGGCCGTCTGCCCCGCCGGTCGGACGCAGAGCCGCCGACCGACATGATCACCACTTCCAGCAGGAACATGCACGACAGGACCACACCGATCCCCACGGAGGACAATCCGAAGTCCTCGACCGCCACCAACGGCAGCAGCGTGATCGCGAGCGCACTCCGAACCCCCTGGCCGGTCGCGCCGAGACCGAGCCCCATCAGCGACCGCGGACGGAGGATGCCCGGCAACCGCGGCAGACTCAGCCGCGGTCGCTCCACCGACGGGAAGCCGGCGCCGTGTTCGGGGATCACCCACCACACCCCGATCGCGCATAGGGCGGCCAGCACCCCGCACACATGAAATGCGATGCGCAGACCGGTATCTCCGGTACCGATCGCAACGAGCGCACCGCCTCCCAGCGGGCCGACCACCGAACCCAATGCCATGCACGCGGTGAACCGCCCCAGGGCCTTCCCCACATTGCCCGGACCCGCCATCGCGACCGCGGCCTGAGGGGCGGCCGAGGCGAAGAACGCCAGTCCGAGGCCCTGGAGCAGCCGGAACGATGCCATGACCGGCATGTTCGGCGACAGTGCCGAACCGAAGGAACCGATGCTCCACAACGCCATCCCGAAGCTGATCGAGCGGCGTGCCTCGATGTATGGAAGCAGTCGCGTCCCGAAGATGTCCATCACGAAGACGATGGCGGTCAGTGATGCCACCGACAGACCCGCCTCGAAGGCACTGGACCCCAGAGCAATCGCGAATCCGGCTGTCAGCGGTGCAGTGAGGCCCAGCGACAACCCTGCCAGCATCGAGAAGAAGTGGAAGCCGATCGGTAGCCCTTGCGGCGACGGTGTCTCATTTTCGACGACAAGCGACGTCGCCACGCCTGTCCTCCTTTCTCAGTGAACGGACACGTCGATGGGACGTCGGACGGGAGAGAGACTTTCGTACGCCGCAGCAGCACACAGCAGGGGCAGTTCGCTGAAGGGTCGTCCGATCAGCTGCATCCCGATCGGCATGCCGTCGGCGATTCCGACGGGCACGGCCACGGCGGGAAGGCCCAGTTGATTGGCCGGTGCCGAGAACCGGCCGATCGCGCGCGCCGACTCCTCGACCGTGCCGTCCGGCCATTCGATCGGGCCCAGCTCGACCGGTGGTGCGACGATCGGTGAGACCGGCGCTGCGAGACAGTCGATTCCCTCGAACATGGTCTTCCACGCGTCCTGGATCAACGCACGGACCCGCAGAGCATCGATGTAGTCCGTGGCCATCACCAGCGAACCGGTTTCGATCGCTGTTCGCACCTGGTCGGTGTAGAGGTCGGCACGGTCGCGCAGCATCGTCCGGTGATAGGCCGCCGCCTCGGCCCCGACGATCAGCCGCGAGACCGCCGCGAACTCGGCGGCGAACGGTATCTCCACGGGGACGGTGGTGGCCCCGAGCCCGACCAGTTCCTCCACCGCGCGCTCGACCGCCTCCTGGACTTCGGGTTGGACCCGGTCCGTGAAGTAGTTCTGCGGGATCCCGATGCGCAGGTCGACGTCTCGGCCGGCGGCGGCGAGCACGCCGTCGGCGTACGGGACCGGTGGCCGGTCGGCCGAGGCCGGGTCACCGGAGTCGTACCCGGCCATCGCATCCAGGACATACGCGGAGTCGAGCGCCGTGCGCGTCAACGGGCCCAGATGGTCCAGCGACCACGAGAGCGACGTGACGCCTCGCCGCGACACCAGCCCGTAGGTCGGTTTGATCCCGAAGACACCGCACGCGGCGGCGGGCATCCGGATCGATCCGCCGGTGTCGCTACCGAGGCCGACCATGCACTCCCCCGCCGCCACGGCGGCAGCGGAACCCCCGCTCGACCCACCGGGAATGTGGCCGGTGTTCCACGGATTTCGCGTGGTGGGAGTGATTCCACCGTAGGCGAATTCGTGCGTGTGAGTCTTGCCGACCAGCACGGATCCGGCCCGCCGCAAATTGTCGACAGCGGCCGAATCCCGATCCGGAACGTAGTCGGCGCGAACCTTGGAGCTCGACGTCGTCGGGATTCCGTCCATGTCGTAGAGATCCTTGACGCCGATGGGGATGCCGGCGAGCGGCCCCAACGGGACGCCGGCGCGTCGTGCCGCATCCACCTCCTCGGCCTGACGGAGCGCGGCCTCTCCGGTCACCGCGACGAATGCGTTCAGGGCCGGCTCGACCTCACCGATCCGGTCGAGGCTGGATTCGGTGAGCTCGACGGCGGTGAGCGAACCCTCCGCCATACGTTGCGCGGCTTCCTGGATGGTGAGTTCGTAGTGCTGCATGGTCTACACCCACTCCGGGTCGAACGCGGCGGCGGGCGCGACCTCACCCAGATCGATCGCGTGCACCCGTGCTGCCGCCTGCCACATGTCCTCGACCGAAGCCTTCAGCGCATCGATCCGCTCAGCCGTCAGATCCAGCCCGGCGACCGCAGCCAGGACCGCGATCTTCTCCGCGGTGCCCGCGGGAATTCGTGTTTCCGGCATGTCATTCCTCCGATGCGGCAGCGACGAGTTGCTGGCCGGGAACGCGTTCGTGCCAGGTGGTTCGACGCTGATATGCCTCGCCGACGCGGAGCACGGTCCCATCCTCGAAATGGCGGCCGATGATCTGCATTCCGAACGGCATACCGGTCGCCGAGAGCCCCATCGGCACCGACAGCGCCGGGTTGCCCGAGCCGTTCCAGTAGTTCGTCTTCAGCGCCACGAAACGCTCCCCCTGCAGCGAATCGAGGCTGTCCATCAGGAACGCCGACACCGTGGCGGTTGGGGTGATCACCAGGTCCACCGTGGTGTAGAGCTCGGCGAGGGCTCGCTGGACGACGCGCCGGACTCGCTGCGCCTGAACGTATTCGGCTGCGGTGTAGAACGCGCCTCCGCTCACCCCTCGGCGTGTCGAGCGGAAGTAGTCGTCCCACCGTGCAGCCAGATCGTCCGCGTGATACGCGAACGACTCGGATCGCGACGTGATCCGCGCCGCCGAGCAGAGTTCCTCGTAGTACGGCACCTGAACTTCGACGACGGTTGCCCCCAGCGATTCGAGAACTTCGGCGGCGGCACGCAGCGCGGCATAGACCTCCGGCTCGTCGAAGGAGGAGGGGAACCGCTCGAGCGTGTCGATTCCGATGCGCAGTCCCGTGAGATCGGGCTGGAGCATTCCGACATAGTCGGGAATCGCTACATCGGCGCTGCACGCGTCACCCGCGTCGAATCCGGCCAGTGCGTTCAGCATGATCGCGCAGTCTTCGGCCGTCCGGGCCATCGGCCCGATGTTGTCGAGGCTGTAGGCGAGCGGGACACATCCCGACTTCGGTACCAGCCCGAACGTCGGCTTGTGCCCCGAGATGCCACAGAACGCGGCCGGCATCCGGATGCTGCCGCCGGTGTCGGTGCCCAGTCCCCCGAGGAAGGCGCCGACGACGACACCGCTGCCGGTGCCGGAACTGGAACCTCCGGCCCAACGCGTCGTATCCCAGGGATTGACGGGAATCGGGAACGGCTTGTCCGAATCGGGGACGCCGGTCGCGAACTCCATGGTGGTGCTCTTGCCGGTGATGATGCCGCCGGCCGAGCGCAGACGGGCGACCACGGGCGCATCGCCGAGTGCCGCGGACCATTCCGCATCGAGCACCAGGCTCTGCGCGGTGGTCGGGGCGCCTTCGGTCGCGATGATGTCCTTGACTCCCAGGGGAATGCCCGCGAGCGGTCCCGGGTCCTGCCCGGCCTTCAGCGCGGCGTCGGTCTTCTCGGCTGCGGCGCGTGCTTCGTCGTCGAAACGCCTCAGGTAGACACCGATCTCGGTGTCGGTGCGATCGGCGTTGGCGATCGATTCCTCCACCAGTTCGACGGCCGTGATCTCACCGCTGCGCAGCTGGGCGGCGCTCCCTGCGATCGTCCGGTAGGTGGTCATGCGGTCACCGTCCCGACCCGCAGCACGACGGTCGGCTCCTCGTAGCGCGTCTGGGCCATCGACCGGACGCGATCGGCGTGAAAGCGGGACTGCTCGAACGCCTCGACCAGGTACGGAACCTCGTCGTCGGGGATCGTCAGTCCTGCGAGCGCCAGCATCTCGAGCGTTCGGGCCTTCGAAACGTCTTGATCCATCGATCCTCCATTCATCGGTCTGGTCGGCACTGCGAGCTCCGCCCGGTGTGTGCGGGCACCGGGCGGAGCCCGTTCTCACACGGCGGCGGGCTGAGCGATCGGCGGCACCAGCAGGTGCCAGTCGGTGACACGTTGCAGGGCGTTGGCGACCTTGAGGACAGTCGCTTCGGCGAACGGCTTACCGATGATCTGCATCGACATGGGCAGTCCGTCGGCGCTGAGTCCGACCGGAATCGCGACCGCGGGCAGGCCGGTGAGATTCCAGTGGCCGGTGTAGCTGGGCTGGCTGAGTCGCTTGCTGACGTCCATCGTGTCGGCGCGCTCGGCCGGTGTGACCGCGGCGGGCGTGACGATGACGTCGTGCTCACGGAACAGCGAGGCAACTTCCGCGGAGAATGCGGTCCGCAGCCTGTTCGCCTGCATCACGTCGGCGGAGGAGAAGAAAGCGCCTCGGGCGAGTGAGGGGCGGGTGAAGGCACCGTAGTTGGTCCAGCGGGAGACAAGGTTGTTGCGGTGGTAGGCGAACGCCTCCGCGACCAGGATGATGTGGTTCGCTTCCTTGGCCTCTGCGGCGTAGGGAAGGCTCGTCTCGGCCACGGCCGCACCCATCTCGCCGAGCCGGCCGACTGCTGCCAGAACTGCGTCGCGCACCTCGGGATCGAGCATCTCGTGGTCGAAGAAGTACGGCATCGGGAGCGCGATCTTCAGCGCGTCGACGTCCCCGTCGAGCTGTGTGGAGTACACCGGCACGGGCACGTCGGCAGCGTTCGGGTCGCTGGGATCGAAGCCGGCCATCACCTCGAGCATGAGAGCGCAGTCGTACGCGCTGCGAGCCATCGGCCCGATGCTGTCGAGGCTGTACCCGAGCGGAACCACCCCGCTCTTCGGCACACGCCCGAAGGTCACCTTCAGGCCGGTGTGGCCGTTCGCGGCCGCCGGACCGCGCACCGACCCGCCGGTGTCGGTTCCGAGACCACCGAGCGCCAACCCCGCCGCGACGGCGATCCCGGTGCCCGAACTCGAACCCGCGGGTGTGTGCGCCACGTTCCACGGGTTGTGCGGCACGAGGAAGCCCTTGTCCGGGTCCGGAAGTCCGAGCGCGAACTCGCTCGTGGTCGTCTTGCCCACGAACACCGACCCGGCGGCCCGCAGACGTGCCGCGACCGGAGCCTCGTGGTCCGGGCACCAGCCACCGTCGAGGATGCGGCTGTTGGCCGTGGTACCGGCTCCCCGCATCGCGATGATGTCCTTGACCGCAAGCGGAATTCCCTGCAGCGGGCCGGTGTCCTTCCCGGCAGCCAGATCGACGTCTGCGCGGGCCGCCTGTTCGAGGGCCTGGTCCTTGGTGACGGTGACATAGGCACCGAGTTCGTCGTTGAGCCGCTCGACCCGTGCGAGCACGGCTTCGGTGATCGCCACCGACGTCGTCTCGCCCGTTCGCAGCGCCTCCGCGGCCTCTTTGATCGTGAGCGGAATATCGCTTGTCACAGGAGTTTTCCTTTCTGAGCTTCAGCGCCTACACGGGAAGAAATGCAGTCCTCGAATCGAAGGTCACAGCCGGCTCGACGAATTCGAGTTCCGGGAGGTACAGCGAGTCCGCCGCTGCCCGAATGACCGGATAGTCCCTGACCATGGTGTCGAACTCGTGCGCGTCCACGGTCAGCTGCGCGGCCGACAGAAGCGCCGCGACCATGTCGTTCGGTGAAACAGCCATCATTGATGCCCTTTCTCGATTTCACTGCTGGGAAACTCCTGGAAGAAGCTCGACGAGGTCGCGCGCACCTCCTTCCGGGTACAGGTGGCAAGCGACGGTGTGTCCGCTCGACACCTCGACCTGCACCGGCGCCTCGCTCGCGCACCGGTCGTGGGCGAACGAACATCGGGTCCGGAACCGGCACCCGCTCGGAGGGTTCAGCGGGCTCGGGATCTCCCCCGCATCGACGGCCTCCGGATCGTCGCGCCGGCTCTCGTCGGGATCGAGATTGGGAATGGAGGAGAACAGCAGCTGGGTGTAGGGATGCAGAGGATGCTCGTAGAGGTCCGACGCGGCACCGGATTCGACGACCTGCCCCAGGTACATCACCGCGATGCGATCGCTGATGTACTCGATCACGTTGAGATCGTGACTGATGAAGACGTACGTGAGTCCGTACTCTTCCTGCAGGTCCTCGAGGAGGTTCAGGACCTGGGCCTGAATCGACTTGTCGAGCGCCGACACCGCCTCGTCCAGGACGATCAGCTTGGGCTGCAGTGCAAGTGCACGAGCGATGTTCACGCGCTGGCGCTGCCCGCCGCTGAGTTGATGCGGGTAGTTGCCGGCGTAGTTGCTCGGCAGACCCACGTCCGCCATGACCTTCGCGACGCGTCGGTCGATCTCGTCGGCAGCGACACCCTGTACCCGCAGCGGGAAGGCGATCGACTCGCTGATCGTGGCCCGGGGATTGAGAGCGGACGACGGGTCCTGGAACACCATCTGCATCTGCTCGACGGCGGCGCGGTCGCGCTTTCCGGTGGTCGAGATCTGCTTGCCGTCGAAGATGATCTCTCCGTTGCTCGCCGTGTGGAGACCGACGATGATCCGGGCGAGTGTCGATTTGCCACAACCCGATTCGCCGACGATTCCGAGGGTGGTGCCCTCGTCGACCGAAAGCGACACGTGGTCCACGGCCGAGAGCGAACGAGTCTTGAATCCGTCCCGCACCGGGAACGACTTGGAGACGTCGAGGATTTCCAGAACCGGGTGCCGCGACTTCGGCGTGGATACATCGGGGTTTTCAGTCGTGATGGTCATTGCACGCTCCTTCCGTCGATCGTCTTGTCACAGACGCGAATCCATTGCTTCGCGAAGGGCGTCGCTCGCCATGTTGAACGCGACCGAGGCGAGGAAGATGAAGATGCCCGGAATCATGGCCACCAGCGGTTCGACGTAGAGCGCGCCGCGCATGCTGTTGAGCATGTAGCCCCATTCCGGCGCCGGCGGCGGGGAGCCCAGGCCGAGGAAGCTCAGGCTCGCCGCGGTGATCATCGCGATGCCGACCAGGCCGGACGAGTAGACGATGATGTCGTTCAGCACGTTCGGCAGCACCTGGCTGCGGGCGATCCGGATGCGCGATGCTCCGGTCAGGCGGGCGGCCTCGATGTACTCGCGGGAGACCACCCGCCGGGTCGCGGACTCCGCGACACGTGCGACCGGGGGGATGAACACGATCGTCACCGCGATCACCGTGTTCGTCAGGCCGGGTCCGAGGGAGGCACCGACCGCGATGGCCAGCAGGATGGCCGGGAATGCATACAGCACATCCATTGCGCGCATCAGGGCGCTGCCGATCAGCCCACTGATCATGCCGGCCGTGACGCCGATCGCGGTGCCGATCAGTGCCGCGACGAGGGTGGGCACGAAGCCGGCCACCAGTGACAGCCGTCCGCCGTAGACGATGCGGGCGAACATGTCCCGGCCCTGTTCGTCGGTACCGAGCACGTGCCCTCCGCTGAACACCCCGAGCAGGCGGTCGGCGGGGTTACCGACGAGCGGGTCGTAGCTCGTGATCAGCGGCGCGAAGATCGCCGCGAGGACCAGGAGCAGCACGACGCCCGCCGCGCTGACCCCGACCTTGTTGGAGAGGAACCGCCGGCCCGTCTCCTTCCAGAACGACTGGCTGCGGACGCTCTCTTCCTCGGCCAGCCATGCTTCGCGGAGTCGCTCCGCCTCCACCTTCGATTCGGTCGTCGGCGCGCTGCCGGCGAGTGGACCTTGTTGCAGGAGAAGTGTGGTCATGCGACACCAGCTCTCACTCGGGGATCGATGGCCGCCTGTGCGAGATCGACCGCCAGGTTGATCAGGACGAAGCACAGTGCGATCACGAGGGTCGCGCCCTGGACGACGAGCAGGTCACGCGACGAGATCGCATTGAATACGAGCATTCCCATACCGGGCCAGCGGAAAATCGTCTCCACCAGAACCGAACCGCCGAGCAGCGCACCGATCTGAACACCGGATGTGGTGAGCACCGGGGAGATCGCGTTCCGCATCACGTGCCGGTTGATCTGGGTGGAACTCAGGCCCTTCGCTCGAAGGGTCTCGATGAAGTCCGAGCTGTACACGTCGACGACACTCGCCCGGGTCACCCGGGCCGTGATCGCCATCGTGACCAGCGATCCGGCAAGAACGGGAAGGGTCAGGTGCCGCAGCGCCGTACCGATTCCCTCGTCGAGAACCGCCCCGCCCGATGGGAACCACTTCAAGCCTCCGGAGAACACCGCCAGGAGCACGATCGCGAGGAAGAACGACGGGATGCTCAGGCCGGACAGGCTGATCACCGACACCACCCGGTCCACCACGGAACCGCGACGGACACCTGCGACGAATCCGATTGCGATGCCGGCGACGATGCCGAACACCGCGGAGGCGAGAGCCAGGACGAGAGTGTTCCCGATCGCCTGGGTCAACAGGTCGAGGACTTCTCTGCGCCGTTGCAGGGAGTAGCCGAGATCCCCTTGGAAGGCCGACGTCAGCCAATCGAGATAGCGGACCGGCAGGGGACGGTCCAGGCCGAGTTCGGCCCGCATTGCCTGACGTTCGGCATCGGTCGAATCCTCGGTCATGAAGGACGCGACCGGGTCACCCGGCAGGACCTGCATGAGTAGGAAGACGACGATGGATACACCGAAGAGCGTGGGCACCGCCAGCGCGGTACGTCTCAAGATCACCGAGAGCATTGACTCCCCCTCGAAGCTATTCCATGGAGATGGTGGTGAAATCCACCCACCAGGACTGCGGATGTACGTAGCCCTGAACCCTGGGCGACAGCACGCGCAGGTTCAGATCGTGCATCCAGAACAAGAAGTCGGCGTTGTCGACGGCCGCACCCATCATGTCCTGGAGATAGCGGTCCTGCTCGGCCACATCGGGCTGCTGGGCGGCCATGAGCAGCGCGTCCGTGGCCTTCTGGTTGCACATGCCCGCGGCATTGGGCGAACCGCCGGGGAGGACACACATGAAGGCGGTCGAATACAGCGACGGCATCATCCCGGCCGCCGGCGACGCCCACAGGATGTCGATGTGCTGCCACTGCGGTTTGTCGAGCCCTTCGAGGCTCGCGGTGAGCAGCGTGTTCCACTCCATCGGTTCGAGCGTCACGTCGACCCCGATCGCCGCGAAGTCCGCCTGCAGCTTCTGCATCATCACGTCGGGAAACATGTTCCCGGAGCCACCCGTCGGGTAGGCCATCGTCAGCTTCAGTGTTCCCGGCTGGGTTCCCGACTCGGCCAGGAGTTTCTTGGCCTTGTCGACGTCGTACGTGTACCCGGAGTTGTTGTCCACGTCGAAGGCGGGATGACCGTCGTACACCCATTGCGAGGCCGGGTAGCCCACATCGTTGATCAGCGCGGCAGTGCCTTCACGGTCCAGCGCGAAGTTCAGTGCTTGCCGGAGCGGCACGTTGTCCTTGAACGGTGCCCGGAACTGGTTGAACCGCGGCATGATTCCGTGCGGGTACTTGCCGAGCTGAATGTTGAAACCTTCCGCTTCGAGCTGGGCAAGCGAATCCGGTGCCGGCACTTCGGCCCAGTCCACTTCACCGGAGGTCAGCGCGGCGAACCGCGACGCGGCCTCGGCCTGCGGGTAGAGAACGATCTTGTCGAGCTTCGGAACATTGCCCCAGTAGTCGTCGTTGCGGGTCAGCTCCATCACTTCGCCGTCGACGTACTCGGTCATGATGAACGGTCCGGTTCCCGTCGCGGACTGGTTGTAGGCGTCGTTGCCGACTTCCTTCACCTTGGCCGGGCTGGGAATGTAGATCGACGCGACGTCCCACGGCACCCACGCGTAGGGCTGCGCGGTCCGGATCGTGACGGTGTAGTCGTCGACCTTCTCCCAGCCGGTGATGAACCGGAACGCAGCGGCGCCGCGTCCTGCATCGGTGGCGGAATAGTATTCGAAGTCCGGCTTGCGCATCCGATCGAACTGGAAGATGACCGCATCGGCGTTGAAGTCCGTGCCGTCGTGGAACTTGACGCCCTGTCGCAACTTGAACGTCCAGGCGGTCAGATCCTCACTCGGCTCCCACGATTCGGCCAGAGACGGTTGCGGCGTCGGAAGTTCCTCGGCCTGATCGAGATTCAGCCGGGTCAAGGCATCGTAGATGTTGTTCCCGACGAATCGGTAGCCCTCGTAGCCTTCGTTCGGCGGAGTCGAGGGGTAGGGAATGTTTCCCGCCGACATCGCGATCCGCAGAACCTGATCCCCACCATCGGACCCGCTTCCGGAACCACACGCGGTGAGTGCGATCGTTCCAGCGAGGCCGAGGGCCAGAAGCCGTAGCCGCCGAGGCGTAGAGGCGCGGCTGCCACGGCGCACCAATCCTATCCGCATACGTCAGTTCTCCCTGGTACTGAGTGCCATCACGGCACGTGGACTGAAAACACAGCGACTGAATCGCTCTTCGCCGACCTCCGCCAATGCCGGTAGCTCCGACCAGCATTCCGAGACGGCGTCCGGGCATCGCGGCGCGAACGAACAACCCGGCGGAAGCCGCTTCAAGCTCGGCGGCGCCCCGATGATCGCCCGCGGACGCGAATCCTGCCCGGGTCGGACATTGGCTTCGATCAGCCCTTCGGTGTAAGGGTGCTGCGGATTCGTCAGCACCGCCTTCGCCGTGCCGTATTCGACGATCCGCCCGGCGTACATCACCGCCACGTTGTCGGCCAGTTCGGCCGCGACACCGAGGTCGTGAGTGACCACGACGAGTCCCATGTCGGCTTCCATCTGAATCCGGCGGAACAGCCGGATCATCCGGGCCTGCACGGTGACATCCAGAGCGGTGGTGGGTTCGTCCGCAAGCAACACCTGCGGGGTTCCCGCGATCGCCATCGCGATCACGATGCGTTGCCGCATGCCGCCGCTCAACTCGGACGGGTATGCCTTCAATCGCGTTTCCGGCGACGGAATCTGGACGAGTTCGAGCAGTTCCAGTGCCCGTGCCCGGGCACGAGAACGCGACATCTTCTGGTGGACGAGAATCGTCTCGACCAACTGCTGCTCCACGGTGTAGACCGGATCGAGCGCGGTGAGCGGGTCCTGGAAGACCATCGCGACGTCTCGTCCGCGAACTCGCCGGCGCTCCCGGCTACTCATCGCGAGCAGGTCCCGGCCGGCCAGTCGCACTTCACCTTCGATCAAGGTTCCCGCCGGCTGGATGCCGAGAATCGAGCGGAGCATTGCGCTCTTGCCGCTACCCGACTCCCCGATCACGGCGAGGACCTCGCCGCGTTGCACCGAGAACGAGACACCGTTGACCGCTCGCAGATTCCCTTTCTCCGTGCGGAACTCGGTGACGAGGTCGCGAACTTCGAGGGCCGGTGCAGAGACGCGCAACTGATCTCCGGTCGCAACAACCGGCTCCTTGACGACTGCCTGGCTCATCTACTCACCCTTCCTTTCACGTTGCCGCTGATATGTGGGGCGGAATCCTCGATGACGGACGTCTCCGCGTCCGTGTCACTCGCTTCATCGCGGCCGGCATCGTCGCAGCACCGAACGAAGGAGAAGAATGCATCTTCCGTGGGCATCCGACTTGTCGTGAAATGATCGGGCCCGCTTGACCTTTCGAGGATCAATATTCCAGAGTGTTGTTTCTTGAAACCGCACCGCGTGTTACAGAACCGGTCATTTCGTAACAATCGGGCCGATCGGCAGACAGATGGAGACTGCGCGGTCGAGCGCCCGCCCGGGGTTACACCCGGGATTTCGCGCCCGTCGAAATTACCGACGTGATCTCGGTCGCAATTGCGGAATCGGAATTGCTGACCACGTCTTCACTTTCGGCCGAATCGCACCTTCGGGCCCGGACGAGCAATACAGCACCGACGAGGAGCGCGCACGCGATCATCGATGCCCCCGCGGTCACGACAGCGAGTGGAACTCCGAGGAGCTCGGACAGACCGCCCGTCGCGGTCGATCCGAGTGCGGCTCCGGTGAAGAACACCATCATGTACAACGACATGACCCGCCCTCGCACCCAGTCCGGGCTGGATATCTGGACCCGGGTGTTGACCGCGACCACGAAGTACATCAGGGCGATCCCGGTCGGCAGCAGCATCGCCGCGAACAGCTCGTAGGTCGGCATGGCACCGAGGACGCACTCGCACACACCCGCGGCGGCAGCAGCACCGAAGACGGTCCGCCGCTTCGGTATTCCCGACCGAAGATTCGACACGAGCGCGCCGATGACGGAACCGATCGCCATTGCCGACGTCAGCATGCCGAATGCAAGGGCCCCGCGACCGAACAGCTCACCCGCCGCGAGCGGGATGAACACCTGGATACCGTTGAGGCCGAGAGCACTGATGAATCCTGCGATGAGGAGCAACCCGACCAGGTCCCTCGACGAAAGCACGTACCGGATCCCTTCCCTGAGCTGCCCCTTCTCGCGCGGCACCCGCCCACCTCCGGGGACACTGCGGCCGATCGAATACAGCGACGCGATAATTCCCAGCGACGCCACGACATGCAGCAGGAATACGGTCCAGGTCGCGGTAACCACCATGAGCCCGCCGGCCACCGCCGGCCCGATCAAACGTGCCGAATTGAATGCCGCGGAATTCAGTCCGACTGCATTTCCGATGAATTCGGGATCCACGACGAGATCGGAAACGAAAGTCTGACGAATGGGCGCATCGAAGGCCGTCACAATTCCCACGATTGCGGCGAGCACGTACATGATCGGAAGCGACATCAGCCCGGCGAAATCGAGGACCGCCATTATCGCGCTGACCGCGCTGATGGCGCATTGCGTGACGAGCAGAATCTTCGCCCTGCTGAACCTGTCCCCCACCAGGCCGGCGTACAAGCCGAACACGAGGGTCGGGGCGAACTGGAGGAACGCAACGACCCCCAGTGCTACGCCGTTGCGGTCCGAGAGTTGCATGACGACCCAGACCTGGGCCGTCCGCTGCATCCACACGCCGATATTGCTGACGAAGCTTCCCCAGAAGTAGCGGCGATAGTTCGGGACCGTGAGTGACCGGAACACCCGCCCCTCGTGTCGTGCGGAGTCGCTCCGGCGCCTCATACGGTCACGGTCGCTCGTGCGCTCGACGCCAACTCTTCCTGAAGGTCGGGCTTCGCCTGCTCGAAGGCATATGCCATGCGAAGCAGGGTTCCTTCGTCGAAGAAGCGTCCCACGAGCTGCATGCTCGCGGGCAGGCCGCCGATAATTCCGCACGGCACCGCGAGCGCGGGATGGCCGGTGTAGTTGAAGGGCCGGGTGTTCCGGACCGCCTTTCCGACGACCGCGCCGCCCAGTTTGACCGCGAGCGCCTCCCCCGGCGCGGGTGCTTCGTACTCGGGTGCCGTCGTGAGGGTCGTCGGCATCACCAGCGCGTCGATACCGGTCAGGACACGATCGAACTCGCCGATCACCTGGCCGCGCATGTTCTGCGACTTCGCGTAGACGCGCCCGCCGTACAGTCGCCGGCTGAAGTCGGCGACGAGATAGTTGAGTTTGATCCGGGGATCCAGCCCGTCCGCCTCGTTCGCCCACATGCGGTTGATCGCCTCGATGTTCGCGGCCGGGTACCACGTCCGCGTGAACGCCCCGAAGAATCCGGTGTCGAACACGGCCCGTGCGCCTTCGGGCATCAGCGCCGTCTGCGCACGCGAGGCCCAGGCGAACGCGGGGACGGACACTTCGACGACCTCGGCGCCGAGACCGGTCAGCACCTTGGCGGCCGCCGACACCGATGCGGCCACCTCGGGATCGGCTCCGGCGAACCCGTCGGTCAGGATTCCGATGCGCAGACCCTCGACACCGCCCTCGAGCCCGGAGAGGACGTCGAAGCACTCGGGTGTCGCCGCGGACTGCCGCGGGTCGAGACCGTCACGCCCGGCGACGGCCTGGAATGCGGACGCGGCCAGCCGCACGGACCGGGTCAGGGGTCCGACGTAGTCGACGCTCTGATCCGAGCCGAACCCCGCGCCGAAGTGCGAGACCGCACCGAAGGTCGGCTTCAGGCCGACCGTGCCGGACCACGACGCCGGGATGCGGATGGAACCACCCTGGTCCCCGCCGAACGAGATGTCGACGTCTCCGATCGCCACGGCGGCGGCCGATCCGGACGAGGAGCCTCCCGAAAGATGTTTGTGGTCGTGGGGATTCAGAACTCGTCCGAAGTCGCCGATCCCTCCGCCGAAGCCGAATCCGCCGCCGAGTCCGTCCATGACGTTCTTCCCGACGATCGTTGCGCCGGCCGCCAGGCTGCGCGACACGATCGTGGCGTCGTAGTCCGCGATGTTGCCTTCGAGGGCCTGCAGTCCGTATGCCGTCGGCGTCCCGGCCACTGCGATGTGGTCCTTGAAGCTGACGGTGGTTCCGTGGAGCAGGCCGTCCGCGGCGCCTTCGATCCGTGCCTTCCACATCCAGGCATTGAGCGGATCCTCCGTTTCGCTCGGCCGATACCCGGCGGGTCGTGCCGTCGCGAACTGCGGCGCCGGATCCTCGGGCAGGTCCGAACCGAGAAACTCGTCGAACTCCTCGAGAAGATTCCCCAGATGGCTCTGGTACACCTCCGCCTCTGTTGACGTGATTCCGATTCCCAGGCGCTCCGCGACTTCGATGATCTCGTCGATTCCAGGTTTTCCGGCCATCTTCACCTCCCAGTTGGATGAGGGAAAGGTGCGCCGGTCGCGGCCGGATTTCCACCGCTGCACGGGTCTGCACTGTTACGCCAGTGCAACACTTTTCGCTGCAGGTCCTGACCTGCGCGTTTGCGCGGCGATCGCGGCGCGCGCTGCCACCTCCGCCAGGTAACCGCCGTCACACCCACACGCGGTCCCTCGGGATCCGCTTGCCGGATGGACACAAACCTCCGTCCTGGACGTGAACGGGTGTCCGATCGGCGCCCGAACCCGACGACCTTCCGGGACAGTGGGTTCATGAACCCATTCGACCTGAACCGTTCGCTGCGCGAGCAGTGGGAATTCCTTTGGAACCACCAGATCCGAACCAGGCTCGACGGCCTCACCGACGACGAATACTTCTGGTCACCCGTGCCCGACGCATGGAGTGTGCGACCGCGGGGCACATCGACAGCGCCGATTCAGGCCGGTTCGGGCGACTTCACCATCGACTTCGCGTTCGCCGAACCCGACCCGGCACCGTTCACGACGATCGCGTGGCAGCTCGGGCACGTCGTCGTCGGCGTGCTCGCTGCCCGCAATGCGTCGCACTTCGGTGCCCCACCGGCGTCGTACGACTCGTGGGAGTACGCGGGCGACGCCGCGACCGCCCTCGACCAGCTCGAAACGCAGCTCGGCGTGTGGCTGGCCGGTGTCCGGGATCTGGGCAACGACGGGTTGCTGGTCCCGGTCGGCGACAAGGAACCGTATCCGGAACTGACGATGGCGGATCTGGTGCTGCACATCCACCGCGAGCTGATCCATCACCTGTCCGAGGTTGCGTTGCTGCGCGACCTGTACGCGCACACGCATCGCGCTGCCCCGTTGGGGTGACCTCCCGAGCAGCCGGAAGATCCTCTCGCCCAACGGACATGAACGTCGATCCTGGACCTGCGCGGCTGTCTGACCGGCGCGTGAACCCGCCCTACGAAGGCACTACCCCCGCAACCCGATATTCCGTCCGCTCCCCCGGCGCGGAGATCTGGTCGACAACCCCCGCGACGACGAGGCTTTCGAGCACTGCGAGCACGACCGTCCAGTCCATGTCGAGCCGGCCGGCGAGCTCGACGACCGGCTGCGATTCGGTCCCGAGTGCTTCCACGATCAGGTTCGCGAGTTGTGATGATGCCGATATCGGTACCGGCACATCGGTGAATCCGCCGGGTCCGATCGCGGGCGCGGTGAGCACCGGGATTCGCTCGGTGATCGCAGATTCGGGCACAGCGTTGCTGGGCAGGATGCCTCGCCGCTCGAGCTCGTCCCACAATCCGGACATCGACTCGACCGGATCGAAGTAGTAGTCGGATTCGCGGATCCGCCAGAACCTCCACCCGGAGCGCTGTAGTTCCCGTTCCCGTTCGAGTTCTCGACGCTGCCGATCGGGGCTGGTGTGCCACCGGTCGCCGTCGCACGCGACCGCGAGTTTGCCTGCCATGCCGGTCACCACCAGGTCGATGAAGTGGCCGTTCACCTCGACCTGCGGGTTCACGTGGAATCCGCGAGCAGCGAGGTCGAGGAAGACCTCCTGCGCGAAGAGACTGCCGAACGCCTCGTGCCGCTCGTCGCGGGTCACCCCCTCCGGCATGGGCGGTGCGGGCATCGGGGAGGTGGACTGCATGTAGGTGAGCAGCGAGTGCCGGAGGTCCGTCGGCCGCAGCGTGTCGACGGTCCGCGAATGGAACAACCACAACTGGTCCTGCGCCCGCGACGCGGCGACGTTGAACCGCCGCTGGTATTCGGTCCGCGTCATCGCCGCGATGTTCTGTTCGGGCGCGACGACCATCGACAGGAACACCACGTGCCGTTCGTCGCCCTGGAAATCCGGGGGCGTACCGACGCGGAGCCGGCGTTCCTCCCACTGCTCGGGACCGAGTCTGTCCAGCAGTTCGTTCTGGATGGCGTCGACCTGCGACTGTCCCTGCAGAACCACCACACCGAACGTTTTCCCGTCGTACGCATGGTCGGCGAGGCACTGTACGAGAGTGTCGGCGAGAGCGCGGGCTTCGACACGGTTGGTCAACGACGAGTTCTGTCCGGTGACGACACCGCCCTCGACGAAGGTGGTGCGCAGCGGCGGTAACCGGTCGGCCCCGAACTGCCGCAACGGAACCAGCGGATCGTCCGCATAGAACTGGTCGCTGGACCACGCGATGATCTCCGGCATGGACCGGAAATGCTCTCGCAGACGGATGACGCTCCCGAACCGCGACCGCAGCAGCGAGAACATACTCGACCGCGGAGTGAAACTGTCGCGCAGGTACTTCGGGATGTCGGGCAGATACGAGTCGAGGCGGCTGAACACCCCGTCGAGCGCACCCAGCGACACCGCACTCGGCGCGCACTGCTTGTCGTCGCCGACCACGATGACGCGCGGCGCCAGCCACAGCAGGAACAGGCTGCTGATGTCGGCCTGGCTCGCCTCGTCGACGATGACGACGTCGAACGAATTCTGTTCGGCCGGAATCGAAGCCAGCACCTGCTGCAGCGGCATCACCCACGCCGGTACCGCACCCTGCGCGACCTGCATGGCTTCACGCGCCGCGGCCCGATAGCGCTCCGCGTACCGGCCGGTGCCCTTGCCGATGCTCACGACGTGGTCGCGGTACGAATGCAGCGCCTGGACCTGCTCGGCGGTCGTGCGGTCGAGGCACGCGCTCCACGACTTCTCCGCAGCGAGCTGCGCGGTGAGCCGCGCGATGTCCTGCTCGACTTCGTCGAGGTCGCGATCGAACTGTCCGTCGTCGCGGTGCTCGTGGTAGTCCCGCACCCATTGTTCGGCGCGACGCCACGCCCACGCTCGCTCGATGTCGGCGAGTCGGGCCGGCCATTCCGGTAGCGACGGGTTGTCGCCGATGGCGTGCGCCAGTGCCGGTGCGGCCTCGGTCAATCGCGCGTGCAGGGATACGAGTTCGAGCTCTTCACGGTGTTCGCCGGCGGCACGATCCCAGGCGTCCAGCGCTGTGTTGATGCCGTCGAAGTCCGCGTCGTGGAAGGCCCGTGCCAGCGCACGACCCTCGGGCGACGCGCCCCCGGCTATCTCGCCGCGCACGTGCATGCCGACGGATTCGAGCCAGGTCCTGCTCGCTTCCGCCGTGCCTGCCGCGGCGATGGCCCGCGCCGACTGCGCCAGGAATCGCGCCTGTTCGGCGCTCGCGATCCGCGGTGCACCGGGGTTGATCTCCCGCAACGCCAGCTCGACGTCCCGTGCCCGGGCGACGAGGTTGTCGACAATGGCGCGGTCCCGGGCGATGAAGGCCAGGGTGCCGACGGCACGGCTGCGCGACTCGTCGAGCGGGACGTCGATGCCGAGATCGTGGAGGATGATCGCCACCACCCGGACCGCGTCGAGGGCACGCAGGTGCTCGGCGACGATCCGGGCGGTGTGGGCGGTGGTGGCCGGGACCCCGTCGACGGTCGCGAGCTCACCGAGCTCCTCCACGGCGGATTGTTCGTCGCTCCTCCGGAACCGGGTGAAACCGGTACGCCACGTGTCCCCCGCATCCAGCTTGCGGGCGAGCGCGTCGTAGGCCTCGAAGGCCTGTCGCCCTGTCACCGGCGTCTCCACTGAGGTGGCGCCGACGAACCGGTCGGCCTCCTGTGCGGCCTGCACGAGGTTCGCCAACTCGGCGGTCTTTCCCCACAGGTGCTGTGCCCGACCCGACAGGACTGCGTCGGCCACGCGCTGGAATCGCGGGTCGAGTCGTTCCGCGTCCTGCAGGGCACCCTGCAGTTGTTCGCAGAGAACACGGACAGTGGCGAGCACATCGGGTGACGCACCGTCGAGTATCTGCAGCAGTCCAGGCATGTCACTGCCCGCCGCGGCGGACGGTGCCTGCGCGACCGCGTCACACGCGTACTGCAGTTCGCGTTGGGTGGGCAGAGACAGCTCCGGGAAGACCTGGAATCGGCGCCGGGCGCGGTCGACATCCGACCGCTGGTGATGTGAGAGAAGGACCTGGAATTCTTCGACGGTCAGCGGTGGTGTGTCGGTGAGGAGCGGAACGGGGAGCCATCCGTGCCGGGATTCCTGTGCCCGGACCTGACGGACGATCGACGCGACCGTCCCGCCGTAGCCGGCGGCGACCTCGGGGTGGGTGACCGTCTCCTGCTCGCGGTTCTGCCGGATCCGTTCGGTCAGCATCGCTCGACGGTTCAGCGCATCGTCGCGTTGCGTGGTGAGGTCGGCGATGCGCTGCGCCGCACGTCGCTGGTTGAATTGCGCTTTGCGGGTGGCGATCTCGCTGACGCTGCGGTTGAGCTCCTCGGACCCGCCGCGCGCCGCATCGGTCACCGACACGCACAGCTCCTGCAGTTCCGGCGGCAGCATGTCGCGGAGGACGCGCAGTGCCTGCGCCTTCTCGCTCGTGACCAGCACGCGTTGTCCACGCGCCAGCAACGCGGAGACGAGGTTGGCGATGGTGTGGGTCTTGCCGGTACCCGGGGGGCCTTCGACCACGACGCCGATGTCGCCGGTGAAGCGGTCGATGATGTCGCACTGCTCCTCGTTCGCGGGCAGCGGGAACAGCGGGTCGTCGGCGAGCCGGGCGGACGACATGCCGATGCGGTCGAGCCATGCGACACGGTCGGCCGGTTCGATCGCTTCGACGAGCTGTGCCAGGCCGAGCGGCACCGGGTTCGCCTCGTCGGCGACGGCCTCGGTCATGCGGGTGTAGTACTCGATGAGCGCAGAGGCGCCGCGTTTACGCAGCACCAGCGCGGGCGACGGCGTCAGGAATGCGCCGGACGACGGTGTTTCGTCGGCGCGGTCGACGACGTCGACGTGGAGGGTGAGCGCGCGGTCGGCCCAGTCCTTGAAGAACGCCCGGGCCGCGGGATCGACCGGTGACGCGACCTGGGTTGCCAGGGATTCGTGCAGGTTGCGGGTGGTGGAGGGCTCGAACACCTCGAGCCCGGTGAGGAGCTGGGTGTCTTCGAGCGACGGGCCGGCGTCGGGATTCAACCGGACCAGCAGGTCGCCGGACTCCGCGTGGCGTTCGACGACGGTGGACTGCGTGATCAGGTGAGTGCACACCCGCTCCCCTGCCACATCTGCGGAGAGCTGCAGCAACCCCGAGGCGACGACGAGCTCCAGCGACTCCGGTTGGGCTTCGAGGTCGAGCATCGCGCGCTGCAGGAAGGTGTAGAGCTCCGACGCGGGGC
Organism: Rhodococcus phenolicus; assembly: GCF_001646785.1. Taxonomy (GTDB): domain Bacteria; phylum Actinomycetota; class Actinomycetes; order Mycobacteriales; family Mycobacteriaceae; genus Rhodococcus; species Rhodococcus phenolicus. The sequence continues at coordinate 48,512 of NZ_LRRH01000062.1, read as the reverse complement.
GGCGTTCGCGATCGGCGGCTGCCCAGGCCCGCCATTCCGTGAGCCAGGTGTCGAAGCCGTCGATACCGCCCGGGGCCTGCGGGTCAAGAGTCGGTTCGACGGTGGAATCGCCGATCGCCCCGTGCACATACATCGCGAGCACCTCGGGAGGTCTCGGTGGGTCTTCGAGCTGAACACGCCGCGCGCGGAGGACGACGTCGCCTGCCGCGGCATCCGCACTGAGGCCGACATCGAGGTTCCCCTCGTCCAGGGACAACACGGCACGGTGCTTGCCGAGGACTCGGACGGGCGCGCTGCGGGCCCTGACGAGCTCGGACAAGAAGGCGAGCAGGCGTTGCACGCGATCCCGCAGTTCGGGATCGTTCTCCCTCGACTCGGCACCCACTCCACTCACCCGCTTCCACCCGTCGACGGAAACGGGCAAGACCACCTTAGGAACTGTCACCGACACGTCCGTGTCCGGTCCCGCCGCACGCCGGTCGACCTGCCGCCGACACGGACAACCCGAGACCAGATCGTCGAGCCGACTCCCGCTTTGCCCGAATGCTACTGTCCTCCCCGGCGTTGAGCAGGGGGGGCACGATGCGCGACATTTTGAAGGTCGATCTGGAACGACTGGAAGTATTGGCCGGCGAGTTGGGGGCTCTCGCCAAGGACGCCGCGGCACTGACCGTCGGACCGGCGGCCGGGCCGCATGCCGCCGGGCCCGGCGGCATCATGCCGTCGGTGCTGGCCGCGTCGAGCATTTCCACCGACCTCTTGGACGCGGCACTCGTTCCCGCGGTCACCGAACGGTTCGAGGAAACCTCGAACGTCATGAGGTCGTCCATCGAGGCGTATCGCAACCGGGAGGACGACGCCGTCGCCGAATTGGCCGCGGCGTATCTGTCGTCGACGGGCGACTGGACCACGGAGACCGGCGCGTGAGCCCGACCAAGCAGCAGATCGACGAGTGGAACCCCGGCGCGCTGACCGCGCTCGCCGACGCGTGGTGCACGTTGGCGTCGTCGGTCGAGGGCCTGTTCGGGAAGTACGTGGAGTCGGTCGTGAAGGTCGAAGGCCAGTACTGGGAGGGCACCACGGCAGAGGCCGTGCAGGACCGTGCTTCCGACGACCACAAGACCGCGATCGGTCTCGCGGATCGAGTCGAAGCGCTGGCAGGCACTATGCGTCAGGGCTTCTACGCGATCGACGGACCGTTGCGGCGTGCCCGCGATCTCATCGCATCTGCACAGGAGCAGTGCTTCGTGGTCACGGACGGACTCGCGGTGCTCGATCCCGCAGAAGACCCGGACCGCGAACCGATCCGGGTCGCACTGCAGGAGGATCTGCTCATCGCAGCCCGGGCAGCGGAAACCGCCGACCGCGACCTCGAACAGAACCTGAACGCGGCGCGCGAGGACCTGCGGATCGTGTTCACGGCGGCCGCCGCGCTCGGATCCGATCAGGGGCGGCGCGACGCGGCCGCTCTGGCCGAGGGCACGTTGAGTCCGGAAGCGGTACGGCGGCTCGTCGAAGCCGGCGCGTTGACACCCGAACAACTCGCCGGCCTGCAGAGCGGGGCGACGGTCGCGATCCCGGCGTCGCAGATGGAGTACCTGAACACGATCAGCAGATCACTCGACGGTCGCGGTCCGGAGGAGATCGATCGCCTGGTGTCGAGTCTTCCCCCGGACGCGCGAACCGCTCTGTCCAACACCCTGCAGCTCATCTCCACAGACACCGTGACGGTCGCGACCGGCGGTGATCCCGAAGTGCCCACGCACGGCAGCCTCGACCTCCTTCCCGACGGCATCCGCGAGTCGCTGACACGCGACGACCTCGTCGTCAGGGACACCGTGTTCACCGGGGATCGCTTCTTCGCGAGCACCGAGTTGAACGGGGTCGCGGACAATCAGGCGATCGCCGGAATTGTCGCGGCCGGCGATGCCGACTACCGCAACGGGTCGGCGTTGGATCGCGGGCTCCTCGATGTCGGCCGGCAGTATCTCGACGCCCAGGTGGCGCATCTGCAGAATCCCGATGCGCAGTTCCGGATCTTCACCGCCGACGGCTCCGGATCCGACGACCTCACGCTCACCGAACCGATCTTCGCCGCGGTCGCCGATGATCGTGCCGCTGTCGAACAGGTCGTCACCGATCCGGGGCACGGCGGGGACTTCGTTCGCGACGTGCTGGTTCACCAGTGGCCCGACGACGGGAAAGCAGTGTCCGCATTGTTCGCGTTCGACGAAACCGAAAGCACGGTCGGCGACCCCGCCGACCCTGTCGACGTCGCGGATGCCGGCCGAAGTGGCGCGATCATGTCGGCGGTGGCTCGCGCCATGAGCGAAGAGTCGTCGTGGAAACTGTTGTCGAGCATCCCGGGGACCGACGGGGAATCGATCGGGCAAGTCAATGCGGACCTCGTTCGGTCGGTTTCCCATTCGATGAGCCCGTACATCCCCGCCCTTGCCGGCGCACATCCGGAGAACCTCCCCGGCTTCGACAGCTCCGGCTGGGCGGACCCGAAGGACAACAACAGCTTCCGCGGCTCCGCGAACGTCTTCGCGGCACTGAACACCGACGAGGAGGCCGGACGGCACTTCCTCGCTCGTGCCTACGCCGAGACTGCGGCAGCCGAGACACGGTACGGACAGGACCCGTACTCGCCCGGAACGACCGGAAATCTGACGACTGCCGGACGCCTCCTCGGGTTGAGCGACCGCGGTCTGATGCTGGCCACCCAGGACCGATTCCACGATCAGGCCGAGCAACAGAAGGAAATCTACGACCGGAAGTCCGCCGCCTACGACGCGGTGAAGGAAATCGGATCGTACGCGCTCGGGAAAACCCCGATCGGCGAGATCGTCTCGACAGCAATCGCAGCGGGCGGTGATCCGCTCAAGGAGATGTACATCGGCAAGGAACCGGAGCCCGAACAACAAGCCGAACTCAGCGCACCCAACTTCGAGGACCACTACTATCTTTCGCTTGCCGCCGCCGACGAGATCCCATTCGCGGCAGGGTCGAAATACGCCGATTACGTCGACAGCAACGGAAAACTTCTACCGTACGACGAGCTGCTGAGGACTGACGGCATCAACGGCGATGAAAGAAGACTGGAATGGGTCGTTCGCGAGATGTTCAACAAGTTGGGAGATCCCGAGAACGGACACGGCACTGCAATCAAGGATGGATACGACACGGTGGTACTCAACGATGGCTAGACGTCGAACAGCGATCCTTGCTGTAACACTGTGCATGCTCACCAGCGCTTGCACTCAAGCCTCCGACACTACTGTTCCGATGACGACCCGACCGACACCGGATCAAAACGTCCCCTACTCACAGGTGTGGTCCGCGGAACCCGGTATCGACCTGTTCGGCCGCGGCGCGGAACTCGTCCGCGCGTCGCTCGAAGCCGGTCAGTACGCCGCCCTCTACTCGATCGGCACCACATTCCCCGGCTACCTCGAGTCGTTCGGCGACCGCCGCCGCATCGACGGCTCGGAAATCTGGACCGACCTCGTCCCGAACGGTTCCGGAAACGGAGGCGCCGGCCCGTGGACCACTCGCTACCACATCGCCGATCTCACCGAGACCCCCACCGAAATCACCGCGGAAGTATGCGACGACGAGGACAAAACCACATCGGTCACCAGATCGGAACAATCGTGGGTCGGCTTCTCATGGGTGGTGAGCCTGCGCAACACCGGCGACACCCCCGGACTTCCCGGCATCCCGGACACTTCCCCGGAAACATCCGATCCCCGGGCACGGCGCGTCCCCGACTGGAACGTCTTCGACAGCTGGCGCATCACCCAGCTCCGCACCGGTGGACGAGACCGGAACACAGCGGCACCGGCATGCACCGACTGGTGGCTCCAACGCTATCCCGGCTCCACCACGGTGGACGGTTACGTCCATATACCGGCAGGTACGGTCACCCCAGGCCTCCCCGTCGCACAGCAATACCCCGAATGGATCGGACCCGCGCAACCGCAGTGACGGCATCGTCACGATGCGCCGACGGCATTTCGCTCTGTCGTTTCGGACTCGACCGGCGTTACCGTACGGGGAATTGCCGGACGCGAGGAGCAACATGACCGAGACATGGATCGACCGTCCGACCGCCGACATCGTCGCCGACCTCACGCCGGAGGAGAAGGCGTCAATGACGAGTGGTCTGAACTTCTGGTTCACCGAGCCGGTCGAGCGTGCCGGGATCCCGTCGATCATGTTGACGGACGGCCCGCACGGGGTCCGCAAGCAGACCGGTGGCGGCGACCATCTGGGTCTCGGCGACGCGGTGCCCGCGACCTGCTTCCCGCCCGCGGTGGCGTTGGGGGGCACGTTCGATCCCGAGCTGCTGGAGCGGGTCGGGGTTGCGCTGGGTACCGAGGCCCGTGCCGAGCAGGTCGGGGTCCTCCTCGGACCGGGTATCAACATCAAGCGAACCCCGTTGTGCGGACGCAACTTCGAGTACCTGTCGGAAGATCCTGTGTTGTCCGGGGCGCTCGGGGCCGCGTTGGTGCGCGGACTGCAGTCGCAGGGTGTGGGGGCGTCGCTCAAGCACTACGCGGCGAACAATCAGGAGACCGACCGGATGCGGGTCTCGGCGGACGTCGATCCGCGACCACTGCGGGAGATCTACCTGCGCGGCTTCCAGCGGGTCGTCGAGGAGGCGCAGCCGTGGACGGTGATGTGCTCCTACAACCGCATCAACGGCGTGTACGCGTCGGAGAACCGGTGGCTGCTCACCGAGGTGCTGCGCGACGAGTGGGGATTCGACGGTGTCGTCGTCAGCGACTGGGGCGCGGTCGCCGATCGGGTCGCTGCGCTGACGGCGGGTCTGGATCTGGAGATGCCGTCGACCGGCGGCCGCACCGACGCCGAGATCGTCGCCGCGGTACGCGCAGGCACCCTCGACGAGTCGGTGCTCGACACTGCGGCCGGGCGGGTCGTCGAACTGGTACGCAAGGCCGTCACCGGCGCGCAGCCGGACGCCACCTACGACGCGGACGCACACCACGCGCTGGCGCGGGAGGCCGCTGCGGCGTCGGTCGTGCTGCTGCGCAACGAAGGTGGCGTACTCCCCCTGTCCGCCGATACGAACGTCGCGGTGATCGGCGAACTCGCGCGCACGCCGCGCTACCAGGGCGCCGGGTCGTCGCGGATCAACCCGACGCGACTGGACAACGCCCTCGACGAGATCCGGACACTCGCGGCCACCGACGTGCCGTTCGCTCCGGGTTACGGGTCCGACGGCTCCGCGTCACCCGATCTGACCGCCGAGGCGACCGCGGTGGCCTCGGCAGCGGACACGGTGTTGTTGTTCCTCGGAGTGCCCGCCGAGCTGGAGTCGGAAGGTTTCGACCGCGACGACCTGGAACTGCCTGCCTCACAGGTGGAGTTGCTCGACGCGGTGGTCAGGGCGAACCCGGACACCGTCGTCGTGCTGTCCAACGGCGGCGTGGTCCGGCTGTCCGGTTTCGCGAACCGGGTGCCTGCGATCGTGGAAGGCTGGCTGCTCGGGCAGGCGGGCGGCGGCGGTCTCGCCGACGTGCTCTACGGGGTGGTCAATCCGTCGGCGCGACTGGCGGAGACCATCCCGCTGCGCATCGAGGACACCGCCGCGCACGGAAACTTCCCCGGCGAGCACGGCCGTGTCCGCTACGGCGAGGGCCTGCACGTCGGCTACCGGTGGTACGACGCCCGGCAGCTCGACGTGTCGTACCCGTTCGGATTCGGCTTGTCCTACACCACCTTCGAGTACAGCGACGCCACGGTGTTCGGCGACGACGGGATGACCGTGACAGTCACCGTCACCAATACGGGTGACCGGGCCGGCGCAGAGGTCGTGCAGGTCTATGTCGGTCTTCCCGGTTCCGCGGTGGCGCGGGCGCCCCGCGAGCTGAAGGGCTTCGCGAAGGTGCACCTGGCGGCCGGTGAGTCCCGGGAGGTGCGGATCCCGGTGCGTCGCGCCGACCTCGGCTACTGGGACACCCGCATCGACGCCTGGGTCGTCGAGGGCGGCACCTACACGGTCGAGATCGGGGCGTCGAGCCGTGACATCCGCGCCACCTCCACGGTCGAGGTGACCGGCGACGAGGTGCGGATTCCGTTGTCGCTGGATTCGTCGATCGGTGAGGTCCTGGCGGACCCGGTGGCCGCCGGCCTGGTGATGGAGGCGTTCGCATCGCTCACCGGGGACGGCGAGGCTCCGGCGCTGGATCCGAGCGTGCTGAAGATGGCCGCGTCGATGCCACTGAGCCGGATGGTCGGGTTCCTCGGCGACAGCTTCGATCGCGAGAAGCTTCGGCAACTGATCGACGCCGCGAACGCTGACAGTTGAAGGCGATCACCGTAGGGTGCGAGTCGTGTGGGTCGTTCGACCGACTGTGCACGACCACACAATGTGGTTGGTTCGGGTAGCACTGGCTGGGGGGCCGGCGTTCATACGATGACGGGCGGAGGAAGTACCGGTGACAGGTGGGGAAATATCGTCGGAGCCGACCATTTCGCTGCACGATCGAAGACCCGGCTCGATGGCGATAGACCCCGCGACCCACACGATCTACGTGGTGACGAGGGCCGGTATCGGCGGCGACAGCACGATCGACGTCGTCGATCCGGCCCGCGGCGGTGTTTCAGCGACGATTCCCGGCGTCGAGGACGCGACCGCCGTGACGATCGCACCGGACCACCACGAGCTCTACGTCGCCAACTACGCGCTGAAGACCGTCTCGGTCGTCGACACCCGGACGCGGGCGGTGACGGCCACGATCCCGGTGGAGAAGGAACCGTGGGCCGTCCGAGCCGATCCGTCGGCGAACGAACTGTATGTGATGACCGGGGACGAATTCACGGTCATCGACACCGTTCGCAGGGTCGTCACCTCGCGCTTCCGGATCGAGAACGAGTACCCGGAGGTCTCCCGGGGTTTCGCCGTGATCGCAGGACGACTGTACGTGCCGATTCCGATCGGCGGTGAACTCGACTGGGCCGGAGGGAAAGTCGCCGTCATCGATATCGCCACCGGCGGTGTGATCACCGATATCACCGTCGGGCGATCCCCCGATCTCGTCCTCGACCCCGCCGGTCCGACGATCTACGTCGTGAATCGGTACGACGAGACGATCTCGGTCATCGACCCCGTGACCGACACCGTCACCGGGCCGCACCCCGTCGAATTCGAGGGCGGCGGTGACTCGGCGATCGATCCGGCCCGGCAGACGCTGTACATCACGAACTTCAGCGCCGGCACCGTGTCCGAAGTCGACCTGGAATCAATGGAACTGGTGCGCACCCATCGGGTCGGTGATGCTCCGCGCAGCCCCGTCGTCGACCCGGAAACGCACATCGTCTACACGTCCGACGGTCCGTCCCGCAGCATCTCGATGATCGAGCCCGCGCCGGCGTGCCGCTGACATCCGACGACGCGCCCGGACGTGATCGAGGTTTCGCCCGTCGTAGATCCCGGGATCGCCGAGGTTCGGTGGTGGCTCACGGTGATGGGAACCAATTTTCGGCCTGACCGGGCGATGGGAACCATCACCCGGTGGCGGGCGGCGGCGAGGCGACCGTTCAGTCGGTCGCGGGCCCGGTTTCGACCGGGTTGGCCGGATCCGACGACCACTGGGACCACGATCCGGGGAACAACGCGAGATCGAGACCGGCGACCTCGGCGGCCGCGACGACCACGGCCGCGGTGACACCGGAGCCGCAGTAGGTGCCGGCGCTGCGGTCACCGTCGACGCCGTGCGCCGCGAACACGGCACGCAGGTCCTCGGCGGGCGCGAAGCGGCCGTCCTCCCCGAGCAGTGCCGTGGACGGCAGGTTCACCGCTCCCGGGATGTGCCCGGCGACCGGGTCGATCGGTTCGACGTCGCCGCGGAACCGTTCGGGCGCACGGGCGTCGAGGAGCACCCCGTCGCGTGCGAGGCCCGCCGCGTCGGCGACGGTGAGAGTTGCGAGCGCTCCTGCGTCGAAGTTCCTGCGCGCGAGAGTGATCGACCCGACCCGCGGATCTTCCGGTTCCGCAGTGACCGGACGGTCGTCGGCACGCCATGCCGCCCATCCCCCGTCGAGGATCCGGACGTCGTCGAGACCGGCAGCGCGCAGCAGCCACCAGGCGCGCGCCGATCCGGCACGGTTCCAGTCGTCGTAGACGACGACGGTGTCGCCGTCGTCGACGCCCCACCGCCGCAACGCCGCTTCGAGGGCGTCGGCGGACGGCAGCGGATGCCGGCCGCGCCCGGTCGCACCGTGGTCGCTGAGGTCCGTTTCGAGATCGACGTAGACGGCGCCGGGAATGTGCCCGGCCTCGTGCGCGGCGCGGCCGTCGGGTTCGGTCAGCGACCACCGGACGTCGAGGACCCGGACGGGTGTGCCGGACGCGAGGAGGTCTGTCAGTGCTGCCGCGGAGACGAGGGTCATGGGTGTCCTGCCGGTCGAAGGGATCGTGTCTCGGCGTCGATCCTCCTCCGTGTCAGTCGTCTTCGTCGACCTCGACGCCGTACCGGGCGACCAGGGCGGCGAGGTCGTCGTCGTAACCCTGCCCGACCGCCCGCACCCGCCACTTGCCGTCTCGGCGATAGATCTCGGTGAGCACCATGGTGCGTTCGGTCGTGCCTGCGTCGAGAACGAACGTCGCGGCGGTGACGTCGTCGCCGTCGACGCTCACCGACACGGCACCGAGGTCGCCGAACGTGCGATCGCCGTCGATGGCTGCCGCGATCGCGATGCGCCGGCAGTCCTCGGGCAGACCGGCGAGGTCGAGTCGCACGCATTGTTCGCTGGGTCCGTCGACGGTCAGTTCGACGACTCCGTCGTCGACGAGCGGGTTGTTGTAGAACACGAAATCGTCGTCGGTGTCGACCTTGCCGTCGTCCCCGAGCAGAAAGGCGACGATGTCGACGTCGAGTTGGTCGCCATCGTCGCTACCACCGGCCTCGGCCTTCCACGCGACGTTCACCGCCCACGAGGTGTTCTTCGAGGGCAGGTCGATGACTTCGCCGCGCGACAGCACGGGGGCGGACAGTTGCGCTTCGAGGCGCATGTGCGGCGGCACGACGCCCCGGTCGAGAGCGGCGTCGACGTCGTCTCGGGTCAGGACCGGCAATTGCCGAGCCGTCACGCGCGGCATGCGCTTGTCGTCGTGGCCGCCGTCGAGGACGAGCACATCGGTGACTGCGGCGGTGAAGTTGAGCGCGGGCCGCGCGCCGAGCTGTGTGATACGCGAGCGCATCAGCACCCCGTCGAGGTGGCTGCCCCCGAGCAGCAGCACCCGCCGCCCGGACCACAGTTTCGGCTTCTGCCCGGCCAGTGCCCATGTCTGTGGCGGAACGATCGGTGCGGGCTGTTCCAGGACAATCGGGGTCTCCAGCGGTGTTCCGGGCTGCGGCACCACATCGATGACGGCCGCCACCTTCGGCACGCCTGGCCGCACACCGGCGAGCAGCCGTTCGAGCTGCGGTTCGTCGATGATCGGGATGTCGAGGGCCATGGCCTTGCGGACCTTGCCGGTCTGCACGAACGGGTCGTTGCACACCAGCACACTCGTCTGGCGGCTGACCTGGTTCATCACGTCGAGGCCGGCGTCGGTCAGCCGGGAGGCGAGCGTCAGGCGCGGGGTGGTCGTCGACCCGCTGACGACGATCTTCATACCCTGCACGAGACCGCTGTCGGTGAGCCGTCCCGGGTTCTGCCAGTCGCACGCGACGCGCGGCACCGGATCCGGGTGGACGGACTTGCGGCCGCGGCAGTTCACGACGGGCAGCGGCAGTTGCAGGCTGTCCGCGAGCGCGGCGCTGTGTACGAACACCTCGGACAGCACCCGCGCGTCGTCGTAGGCGTCGTGTTCCTGTAGCTGCTGCACCCGCCAGTGCTGTGCGAGGGTGGCGAGCCGGAAGTTGGGGACATCGAGTTCGAGTCGCCGCGACAGCGCCATCGTGCACAGCCTTTGCTGTGCGGGCATCGATGTTCCTGTGCGGCGGAACTCTGCGTCGAGGAAGCCGTAGTCGAACGTGGCGTTGTGGGCGACGAGGGTGCCGCCGTCGAGAATGTCGGCGAGGTCGCGGGAGATGTCCTCGAATCGCGGTGCGCCGGCGAGCCGTTCGCGGGTCAGGTTGTGCACGTGGACGGGACCGGGGTCGCAGTCCGGGTTCACGAGGGTGGAGAACTCGCGCTCGACGGTGCCGTCCTCGCCCAGCACCAGCGCGGCGACACTGAGCACGCGGTGGGCGTTGGGACGCAGCCCCGATGTCTCCACGTCGACGACGACCCAACGGTGCTCGCGCGGCAGTGTCGTCGTCCGAGTATCGATCACGGTGGCCTCCGGCTCGTCGTCCCCGGCCGGGCTGCACCCCGGCGCATGGGACATTCTGACCCGGCCTTCCGACACGATCGCCGCCACCCCCGAATCCGGTCGGGGGAAGTGACACCGGGGGTGGTACGCAGCTCGGGTCGCGCCTGGCTCGAGCCGGGCTGCGCCGTCATCTCGCCGAGCCCGGATGGGTGGTGATCGCGTCGATCGAGCTCGGAATCAGCCGCACCACGTTGTACCGGGCGATCCGCACCTACGGCCTCGATCCGTCGGCTCGCTGACCGCCCGGCGCGATGAACGCGGGGTCCTACGCGGCCCTGAGCCCGTACATGTAGGTGACGAGGTACTGGTCGACGAACGGCGTCCGGATGTCGTCCGAGTCGGGCATCGAGATGAGCAGGGCGTAGAGACCGACGAGGAACGAGACCGCGTTGTGGAAGGTGTCGACCTCGGCGGGGATCTCACCGCGTTCCTGCGCGCGCCGGAATTCGTCGACGAACGCCACGATCACCGGGTGGTGCGGCCACTCCTCGGCGGGCGGACGCTTCGTGGAGAAATGCAGGGCCAGAAAATCTTTGAACAACTTGTTGCCGAGGCGCCGCTCGAGTGCCTTCAGGATGCGGACGGCTTCGGCCAGGGTGTCGCGGACGCTGTGCTCGGTCACGAAGAACCGCTCGAGCTCGGCGGCCATGCGTTCCTCCTCGCGCTTCTCGAGCTCGAGCAGGACGTGTTCCTTCGTCGGGAAGTGGAAGAAGAACGTGCCGTGTGCGACGCCCGCGGCGGCGACGATCGCTCCGGTGTCGGCCGCGGCCATCCCGTCGCGCTTGAATTCGGCGATCGCGGCGCCGAGCAGCCGTTCCCGTGTCTGGAGTCCCTTCGATCCGCGCGTCTGCGGTTTACTCGCCGTCATCCACAACCCGTTTCCGCCCGTGTCGGGCTGATCGTTTCGAACCTGCGGCGAGTCTACGACAGCGTCCACAAAACTGACTCAACTCAGAAAAGTTCTTCCGCTGACGGCTGCAGACCGCTAGCGTTCACCCGAAGCCCCTCGGCCCGCTCGCGGACGAATCGACTGAAGTCAGTCTCTTGGAGGTTGTGGTGCAGATACTCGAACAAGCCCAGGACTCCCCTACCGCGGGCAACATCAAGGCCCAGTGGGTCAGCCTGTGGACCGGTCCCGCGGCCGCGGTCGTGTTGCTGGTCGCCGGCCTGGCATTCCCCGGCTTCCGGCCGCCGATGTCCCCGACGCTGCCCGCCGGAGAGGTCGCCTCGTTCTACAGCGAGAACACCGCATGGATCCGGTTCAGCATGGTCACGTTCAACCTGTGCGGGATCATGATCCTCCCGTTCTTCATGGTGATCGTCGTCCAGATGAAACGCATGCGACAAAGTCATGTGTTCGCGTACTGCTACCTCACCGCGATCGTCAGCGGCGCAACGATCTTCGCGCTGTCGAACATCTTCTTCCTCGTCGCCGCGTTCCGCCCGGAACGCGACCCGGAGCTGGTGCTGCTCCTCAACGACCTCGCATGGATCGTGTTCATCGCCCCCGTCGGCATGGTGGTCGGCCAGTTCCTGCTGCTGGCGGCCGCGGTCCACTTCGACAACGGCCCCGACGCGGTGTTCCCCCGATGGGTCGGGCACTACTCGCTGGCCACGGCGGTGGCGATGATCCCCGCCGCGGGCGCCGCAGTCGCGCAGACGGGTCCGCTCGCCTGGGACGGCCTGCTCTCGTTCTGGTTGCGCAACGGCGCGTTCGCGCTGTTCACGGTCGTGATGTTCTTCGTCCTGCGCCGGACGGTGCTGCGTCAGGCCCTCGACGAGGGCGTCGTCCGATGAGCACCCTGATCCCGGAACGCGACGTCACCGCGGAACCGGGGCGCGGCGGCAAACCCGACGTCCGGTTCGTGTACTGGATCTTCCCCGGCTTCTACGCCGCGTTCGGCGTGATCATCTGCCTGCTGACGCGGGTGACGCCGCCGCCGCGGCCGGACGTGTCGACCGCACAGAAGGTCGAGTTCTTCGCCCAGCACCACACCACGATCCAGATCGGGTTCTGCCTGCTGCTGGTCCTGCTCGGCGGCGCCGCCATCACCAACGGCCTGATCGGCTACCACATGAAACGCATGTCGGTCGGCTCCGTGTTCGCCTACGGCTACATCGGCGGAATGGCGGTCGGGGCCCTGCCCGGTTTCCTGCTCGTCGCCGCGTGCTTCCTCACCGCGACGTTCCGTCCCGACCGCGACCCGGAGCTCATCGGCCTCCTCTACGACCTGGGCATGCTGTCGTACAACGGTTCCCTCGGCTGCTTCTCCGCCGCCTACCTGGTCCTCGCGGTCGCGATACTCTACGACCGCAACGGAATCTTCCCGAAATGGCTTGCCTACGTCAGTATCTGGCAGATCGTCACCGAGGTGATCGCGACCCAGATGTTCGTCTTCCGGGCGGGACCGTTCGCGTGGAACGGCTCGATCGCCTTCTGGCTGGCCGTCGTCGTGTTCTGTGTGTGGCTCGGCGCGCTGATGATCCTGCTGAAACAGGCGACCGCACGCGAACCCGCCGACTCGCCCGGACCGGACTGAGGGGGTCACATCATGGACCGTTCGAGCTCGACCCACATCCCCGTGCAGACCGCGCCGACGACCACCGCCCCCGCCGCCGCATCCCCCCGTCACCTGCCGGGAGATCGCGACATGTGGATCATGGTGCTCGGCGACATGGTCATCTTCGGAGGCTACTTCGTCATCTTCATGATCTACCGGTCGATGACACCGGAAGCATTCCTCGAAGCACAACAGCACCTGAACGTCGACATCGCTGTGATCAATACCGTTGTGCTGCTGACCAGTTCATGGTTCGTCGCGCTCAGCGTACCCGCCGTCCGGCAGGGCCGGCACGGGCATGCGATCCGGCTGGTGTACGCCGCGGGCGCGTGCGGCGTGCTGTTCGCGGCGCTGAAACTCTACGAGTGGTACACGAAGATCACCGGCGGGCAGACCAACTCCGAGTTGTTCTACTCGTTCTACTACGTGATCACCGGCGTCCACCTGCTGCACGTGCTGATCGGCCTCATCGTCCTCGGGGTCGTCGTGCGCGAACTGCGCAATCCTGCCCGGCGCAGAGTGTCGATGGCCGAATCCGGAGCTGTCTACTGGCACATGGTGGACCTTCTCTGGGTGGTCATCTTCGCCCTGCTCTACGTGATGAGGTGAGCGATGTCCACCACGACCACCCGACCCGGCACCTCGACCCGCACGATCACCGTCACGTGGCTCGTGCTGACGGCCATCACGATCACCTCGTGGTGGCTGGCGCCCGGACACTCGTCGAGCACGGTCGGCGCGAGCGTGACCGTCACCGTGCTGGTGCTCGCGCTCGCCGCGGTCAAGTGCCGCCTGATCATCCGGAACTTCATGGAGGTTCGCGGCGCTCCACACTGGTTGCAGTGGGCGACCGACGGCTGGCTCGTCACCCTGATCGGGGCGGTGGTGGTGATCTACCTGATCTGAGCACTGGCCCGCGACTGGATCCCGCCCGTCGACGGATCCCGGCGACTTGACCGAACAAGTCCGGCAGCCCGTCCGAGACCCGGTTCGGGAACAGCGGTTCGCGCTTCTCGAGGAACGCTTCGACGCCTTCGCGCACATCGTCGGAGGTTCCGCGGACGTAGATGCCAAGGGATTCGGCGCGGTGCGCGACCTCGGGCGAGGATGCGCCGAGCATCCGCCACATCAGTTGCCGGGTCAGCGCGACCGAGACCGGTGCGGTCCCGGAGACGAGTTCGCGGGCGACCCCGAGCGCACGGTCGAGGACCCGGCCGGCGGGAACGATCTCGCGTACAGGCCGCGCGCGAGCGCCTCGTCCGCGGGCACCATCTTCCCGCCGACGGTCCATTCGACCGCGGTGGCGATCCCCACAACGCGCGGCAGGAACCACGTCGAGCAGGCTTCCGGCACCAATCCCCGACGCGTGAACACGAATCCGAATTTCGCGGTGTCCGAGGAGATCCGGATGTCGGCCGGCAGGGTCATGGTGACGCCGGTGAGGGATCGTCGTCGAGAACGAACGTGTCGCCACCCGCCCCGAGGTCCGCGCCCGCACAGAACGCCCGGCCGGTGCCCGTCAGCACGATCGCGCGCACGTCGTCGTCCGCGTCGAGCTCGTCGGAGACTCCGAGGAGCCGGTGGCACATCTCGGTGGTGAACGCGTTGAGCCGAGTGGGTCGGTTCAACCGCACGATCGCGACGGCGCCGTCACGCTCGACGACAACGGATTCCTCGGTGGCGGTCTCGGACACGGCGCACATCCTTTCAGGGGTACGAGCCGCACGGAGCCGGGCCTGTCGCAGGGTTCACCCGTACGGCCACATCCGGCCCGCCGAAGGACTAGAGTTCGGGCATATGCGCAGGACAGCGAGGATTTTCGCGGCCGCTGCCGCGCTGATGGCGATCGTGCTGGGGCCGGGGCCGGCGTGGGCCGCCCCGACACCGATTCCCGGCCCCGACGGGTCCGTCAGCGCGCCCGCGCGCACCCAGATCTCGTTCGTCTCCCTGCCCGGCGGCCGGACCGGAACGGCGAACGAACACGAATCCCGCACGGCGATGTCGATCGTCAAGCTCTATCTCGCCGAGCACGTCGTCCGGCACGGCGATCCGGAGGATCGGGGCGCCGCGGTCGAGATGATCAGAGCATCGGACGACGTGATCGCGGACCGGTTGTCCTCGAAGTACCCCGGCGCGATCGAGGCGACGATCTCCGAGTTCGGCCTCGTCGACACCTACGGCTCCGGATACTGGGGCACCGCGACGACGTCGACCTACGACATGGTCACCTACCTGGAGACGAAGATCCGCACGGATCCCGGATCACCGGTGCTCGCGGCGATGGCGTCGGCCCACGAACTCTCGGCGGACGGCTACCCGCAGAACTTCGGCACGTCACTGCTGCCGGGGGTGATCGGCACCAAGTGGGGCTGGACGGACGATCACAGTTCCGCGCACGCCTCCGCCTCCTTCGGATCGGATTTCGTGGTGGCCGCCTCGACCTACGGGTCGGCCGGGCAGCTTTCGGCCGATGTGGCCGCAGCATTCGCCGACGAGCCGGCCGCTCCCCGCGCGATCACACCGCTGTGCACACCGTCGGTGCCACCGCTGTGCACCGTGGGAATACAGGGCTTCGTTTCCGGGTAGTTCTGCGTATGAGTACTTCGTGGCAGGACCCCGGTGCCGTCGACTTCATGCTCGACGACTGCAAGACGTGGGCGGTCGTCGGGTTGTCCGGTGATCCGACCCGCACCGCATACGAGATCGCGGAGCTGCTGCAGTCGCGGGGCAAACGCATCGTGCCGATCCACCCGTCGGCGCAGACGGTGCTCGGGGAGCAGGGTTATGCAACCCTCGCCGACGTGCCCTTCCCGATCGACGTCGTGGACGTGTTCCGGCGTTCGGACTCGGCGGGCGAGTTCGCGGACCAGGCCGTCGAGGTCGGGGCGAAGGCCGTGTGGTTCCAGCTCGGGGTCGTCGACGAGGCCGCTTTCGACAGGACGGTCGCCGCGGGTGTCCCGATGGTCATGGACACCTGCCCGGCGATCGAGTGGCGCCGGCGCGGCGCGAGGTGACCACGCTCAGCGGAACGCGTCGCCCTTCGTCCACGCAGCCTTGACGCGTTCGACGATGCGATCGTGCAGCTTCGATGCCGTCCGCCATCGCATGGCCAGCCGGTCGTAGTCCATGTTGTGCTCGGCGACGATGTCCTTGAGCTGTTCGAGGTCCAGGGGCGCCAGCCGGGCCCGCAGCCCGTCCTCGCCGTCGGCGCGGTACACGGCGAACGGGTCGAACGGGCCCGGCGACCGCTTGCCGCGCCGTGCGGCGGCCTTCTTCTCCGCCGGCTTCGCCGCCACCGCTCGAGCCGGGGCCGGTGGGGTCGGGGCCACCAGGTCTCCTGACGCGGCGATGGCCGCGGTGAGCGCCTTCGCGAACCGCGGTGTGCGGGCCGCCTCGTCGGCGACGGCCTGAACGAGCGCGACCAGCGCGGTCGCGGCCGACGGTGCGCTCTCGCTCAGGCGCAGCAGGGCCGCGCCCGCCTCGCCGATGTGCAGCCGCAGCTGGGCTTCGGTGCGGTCGATGTCGGTCACAGCAGTACCTGCGCATTCATGAGGACGTCTTCGGTGAGCATGCGCAGCGCGTCGTACTGGCCGCTCGTGCCGTACTTGCGTTTGAGGGTGCCGTACGGCACGAACTCGGCGGACTGCGCGATCTGTGTTGCTTCGGGAATCCACGCGGGCACCACGTTGGCGATGCGCTCGTCGCGCTGCAACCGCTCGATGGTGCTGCGGTGCAGATTCGACGCGCTGCGGTACTTGGTGATCACGAGCCCGATCTCCCGGATGGGATGGCCGACGCGTTCGCCGAACTTCGCCACCCGCGACTGCAGTTGCGGAATCCCGTAGGTGGACAGGATGTCCGGGATCGTGGGGATGATGTATCCGTCGGCGAGGCGCAGACCGTTGAGGGTGAGCATGCCGAGATTGGGCGGACAGTCGACGAGGATGTAGTCGTACTGTCCGGCGATCGGGGCGATCGCATCGCGCAGGACCTCGACCGGCCGCGTCGAGAGCGGGTCGGCGAACTGCCGGTGGCTCAGCCCTTCCTGGACATCCATCAGGTCGAGGGACGACGCGAGCAGGTCCACGCCCCTGACCGACCTGACCGAGGAGACGTTGCGCTGCACCGCCTTCCCGAGGTCGAAGCCCGGCGCCGACGGGTTGACGGCCTTGTCGAACAACGTGGCGAGAGTCCAGCCGAGTTCGTTGAGTTCCTGCCAGCGTTCCTCGCCGACCATCATGGTGGTGAGATTGGTCTGCGGATCGAGGTCGATCAGCAGCACCCGCTGCCCGAAATCGGCGGCCATGAACTCCGCCAGTGCCGCGGTCGTCGTGGTCTTCCCGACACCGCCCTTCAGGTTGATCGTCGCGATGACCCGCGCCACGGCCCGCTCCCTCCGCACATCCTTCTCGTTGCGCGCGAAACTATACGGCGGGGTCGGATTCTCACCAGAGGGCAGGTCAGGGGAACTCGACGATGGCGCGGCCCACGATCTCTCCGCGGCCGAGCGCCCGGTACGCCTCGTCCACGTCGTCGATCGTGTAGCGCCGGGTGATGACGCTCTCCGGCCGGACGGTCCCGGCGGCGACCATCGCGAGCAACGCGGGCATGTCGGTGCGGGCCCGGGCTCCGTACGAGCCGCGGATCTCGAGCTTGCGGCGCACCAGCCGGGCCAGGTCGATCTCGCCGGTCGATCCGGCAGGGGCGATACCCACCACGACCGCGCGGCCGCCGTCGTCGAGTACGTTCAGGGCGGTCGCGAACGTGTCGGCCCGACCGAGCGCTTCGAAGGCGACACGGACGCCGGTGCCGCCGGTGATCTCCCGGATGGCCTCCACGGGATCGGTGACCGAGGAGTTCACGGTGTGGGTCGCGCCGAGGGCCGCGACGGCGGTGAGCTTGTCGTCGCCGACGTCGACGGCGATGATCTGCGTCGCGCCCGCGGCTTTCGCGAACTGGACGATGCTGGAGCCGACGCCCCCGGCCGCGATCACCGCGACCCGATCGCCGACGACGATCTGCGCGACGTTCGCGACCGCACCGTAGGCGGTGAACGAGCTGCACCCGAGGATCGACACCTCGCCGAGCCCGACCCCCTCGGGCACGCGGAACACGTCGGTGGCCGGGACGACACAGTATTCGGCGAGCCCGCCCATCGAGTACATGGCCAGGGGTGTTCCGTCGGCACGGGAGAGCCGGGTCTCACCGTCGTAGAGTGTGCCGCCGAGCCTGTTGTAGGCGAAGAACTTCTCGCACAGGTCCTCCGCGCCGCGCACGCAGTGACGGCACACTCCGCAGGGCATGATGAAGCTGCACACGACCGGGTCGCCGACCTCCAGTCCCTCGACGTCGTCACCGAGTTCGGCGACGGTGCCGGACACCTCGTGCCCGAGAACCGCGGGCACCGGGAACGCGACCTCCGACCGCAGGACGTGCAGATCGGTGTGGCACACCCCGCATGCGGAGACCTTCACCAGGACCTCGCCGCGACGCGGGTTCGGCCGTGGGATGTCCTCGACGACGAGGGTCGGTGCGTTTCCTTCGAACACAGCAGCTTTCACGGCCTGTCACCTTCCGTACGGTGTCGTCGGGTCACGCCCACGCTAGTACGGCTTCGGTGGTCGCGGTGGCAGGAGCGCCCGGAGTCCGGGCGATTCCCTTCGCTCGGCGGTGGTACTACAGTGGAGATCAACTGAGCACACTCGTAATCAGATGGAGGGGGCGTATGCGCACGATCGACACACTCGGAGACCTCGTCTCGCCGCTCCGCGGCTCGATCAACGCCGCCAACGTGATCATGCAGCTCGCGAACCCCGGCGTCGGGCAGGGCGTGGTGGACAGCAAGGTCGACTCCGGCCGCGCCGACCTGCACCCGGTCAAACGCGCCCGCACGACCGGCACCTACCTCGCCGTCGCCGTGTTCGGCACCGACGACGACCGCGCCTTCGTGCGCGAGTCCGTGCGGAGGATCCACGCCCGCGTCGCCTCCGAACCCGACGCCGCCGTGCGCTACAGCGCGAACTCCCCGGCCCTGCAGCGGTGGGTGGCGCTGTGCCTGCTCAAGTACTTCATCGACCAGCACGAGTTCCTCTACGGACCCCTCGACGAGCACGAATACCACCGGATCCTGCTCGACGGCGCCACCCTCGCGACCACGTTGAACGTGCGCCGCGAGGCCTGGCCGACCACCCGCGCCGACTACGAGGAGCTCTGGAAGGCCGGGGTCGCGGAGATCTCGATGACCGACGAGGTACGCGAATACCTCACCGCCCTGTGCAATCTCGCGTTCCTCGAAGTGCGTCTGGGCCGGGTGGGTCGCGCGATCCACCGCTCGCTCGGAACACCGTTCGAGCTGGTCACGCGCGGCGCGCTGCCACCCGAATTCCGCGACGTGATGCACTACCCGTGGACGGCAGACGACCAGCGGCGATTCGACCGGTACCTCCGGGCGGTCCGCCGCCTCCACCGCGTGACCGGACGCGTGTGGCCACTGCTGTGGAAGACCTACCTCGTCGACATGCGCACCCGCCGCCGGCTGGGTCTGCGCGTCTTCTGAACGGGGCGGGCGCTATCGGCCCTTGGCCTCGACGGCGATCGTGCCGCGCACCCCACCGGGATTCGCGGTCACGGCCGACTCCGCGGTCGCGTAGCCGTGCAGATCCAGGCTCGGCGCGTGGTCGACGACCGCACGGACGACGGTGTTGCCGGACAGGAAGATGATGACACCGTCGGCTCCCGTGGTGGGCAGGTTCTTCCAGATGGTGCTCGCGGTGCCGATGCTGCGGTTCACTTCGCTCATCAGCAGCGGAACCCGGAAGTAATACATGCGGTCCCACCCTCCGCCGATGCTCGCGGTGTCGGCGATGTCGCCGAGGGTGCGCGTCTCCCCGTTGACCAGAACCGTTTCGAAGGCGGTTTCGAGGACGAGGTCCTCGACGATCTCGACGGTGCTCGGCCCGCCACACGCTGCGCCCGTTGCCACCACCGCGGCAGCCAGTCCCAGAATCCAGATCTTCCGTGCCCAGCACGACGCCACTCGGACAACTCCTGTCACTCCCCCACCAAGGACGGCGTGAAAGCTATCACCCGGCCGGGGAGGAGTCCACGCGGGTCAGACCGAGGGCCGGTCCCGCGTGGTCAATTCGGCGATGTCGCCGTGCAGGGCGAGCTGCAGGGTACGGATCGACCCGGCCGCAGCATCGAACTGATCACCAACGAAATGCGTGTTCTCCGCAGACAATTCGCGAGCACCGGAGCGACCGATGAGGCGGTCGATGCGCTCGTCGAGACTTGCGGTACGTTCGGCCACCCGGGTCAGGCGCAACTGCTCCTCGGCCGTGGTGAGCAGATCACCGATCCGCGCGAGCGCCGCGACGCGGTCGACGAGCTGATCCCACACCGCCTCCAGCACTGTCGCTCTCGCCTCCAGACCGGGGCGGGCCGCCGGTGCGGCGCGCGCGGCGTCGGCGAGTTCCGCGAGCAGACCGCGCAACGCGACGGTGTCGACGGCGATCTGGGTGAGCTCGTCGGCCAGATCCAGTTGCGCGCGTTGGACGACGAGGTGTTCGGAGTTCCACGCCGCCGATGTCTCGATGCGGTCGTAGAGCATTCCCGCGAGGTACAGCAGCGTGTCGTACCGGTCGGCGAAACGGTCATCGTCCTCGGGAACGCGGCGGGTCAGCGCCTCGGCGGCACGACGGCCGGCCGCTGCGGCGGGGGTGCCCTCGGACCAGCGTGCGACCCGCTCGCCGGCGACGCCGAGCACCGCGCCGCGCGCCTGCGAGGTGACCGGTACCGCGAGTGGGACGGGTGTGCGCTGCAGGGCGGCGAACAACGCATCTCGTTGCGCCGGATCGAGGTGCACGCCGTCACGGCGGTCGCGGCGCATCGCCCGCACCCCTTGCGCGTAGTGCGCCGGAGAATGCACGAACGCACGGTGCGCGGCCCGCAGGCGCTTGTCCAGTTCGAGTGCGCGGTACTCGAACACGAGCCGGGCCGCGCCCGGACGCAGGTCCGCTGCGCGCGCCGCTGTGCGGGCGTGTTCGTCGGCGAGGCGGCGCAGCTCGCCGAAGCCGTCGAGCGTGGGCAGGGGCCGGCCGGCGCGGCGTCGTGCGGCGAGGATCTCGCGGGTTTCCTCGTCGAGGTGCCCGGCGGCCAGGCACAGGGCCGCGGCGTCGCTCAACGGCGCGTGCCGGCCGTCGATGCGGCGGTTCTCGCACCAGTGGCGCACCTGGCGGTCGATCCGCTCACGGCGCAGGCCGGGCGATTCGAAGGTCTGCTCGTCGGACATCAGGGCCTCCTCGTGGTGTCCGGACCCTTCCACTGTTCCAGAATCCGCCGCACGGCGGCGCGGGTCGGCGTGTGAGCCGGCGCGCACCCCGGTGTTCGTGTTCGTGAAATGCCGGAACCACAGGAACAATTCGGTGAGATGGGTCACAATATCTTCGGATTTTCGAGCGGCTCACAGGGAGTTACTGTACAAATTCGGCGCTTTGTCGACGTCAACCGGGATCGCGCGGAGATACCGACGAGTAGCGGGCGCAAACCATGCAGACCGCAACGTTACCGGCCGGTGTTACCCGAGAGTACGCATGTGACAGTCGCCACTCCACCCCCGCCGGCATCCCCGCCGATATCCAATTCCGCACCAGGGCAACACTTTCCCGAAACATGCGCATCCGAACACCCGAACCCGGCGACACCGGGATCCAAAACGTGACAAACCCTCATGTTTCCTTCATGCTGTTACTCGGAAGGATCACCCGTGCGGGGTCCGGTCATCGACGACGATGACCGGAAGTGGCGGGAAACCTGCCGCAGTGCCGTCCGCCGGACCGGGTCCAGCCCGGCCGTCGGGCCCCATGACCTGCCTGTGCCCACCGTGAGGAGCAGACCGATACATGCACGCGTCCGCGTTATCAAGTCGTGACGTTGGTTTTCTGATCGGTTAATTTGTCTTCCTCATTGGGGCGGAGTTTCGACGAGCGTCGCATCGCGCGCACAACCTTGGAGAACGGTGGCAACGAGTATGTTCAAGCGGATCGCAGTGGTGAACAGGGGTGAGGCGGCCGTCCGTCTCATCCGCGCAGTCCGGGAGCTCAACTCCGAGCACAACTACGACATCAAGACGATCGCGCTGCACACCGACGCCGAACGGCGGGCCATGTTCGTCCGCCAGGCCGACGAAGGCGTCACCCTCCGGCCGTCCACCACGGCCGCGACCTCCTACCTCGACCACGCCGAACTCGAGCGTGCCCTCATCGAAGCGAAGGCCGACGCCGTATGGGTGGGCTGGGGCTTCGTCGCCGAGGATCCCGCCTTCGCGGAACTGTGCGCCAAGCTCGGCATCACCTTCATCGGACCGTCCGCCGACGCCATGCGACTGCTCGGCGACAAGGTCGAGGCCAAGCTCCTCGCCGAGAAGGTCGGCGTGCCCGTCGCCCCGTGGTCCGGCGGCCCCGTCGAGAACCGCGCCGACGCCCGCCGGCACGCCCAGGCCATCGGCTACCCGCTCATCATCAAGGCCCGCTCCGGCGGCGGCGGCCGCGGCATCCGCAAGGTGTACGCGGAGGACGAACTCGAGCTCGCTCTCGAACGCACCCAGGGTGAGGCGGAGCGTTCCTTCGGCGACCCCGTCGTGTTCATCGAGCGTCTCGTCACCGACGCCCGCCACGTCGAGGTGCAGGTCATCGCCGACAACCACGGCAACGTGTGGGCACCCGGCGTGCGCGACTGCTCGATCCAGCGCAAGAACCAGAAGGTCATCGAGGAATCCGCGTCGCCGCTGCTCACCAAGGAGCAGTCCGATCACCTGCGCAGCGTCTCGGCGGATCTGGTGCGCGCCGCCGGTTACAGCGGCGCCGGCACCGTCGAGTACCTGTACCAGCCCGACCTGAAGATCTTCACGTTCCTCGAGGTCAACACCCGCCTCCAGGTCGAGCACCCCATCACCGAGGCCACCACCGGCATCGACCTGGTCAAGCTGCAGATCCTCGTCGCGTCCGGTGAGGCCCTGCCCGGCGACTGCCCGCCCGAGTTCGGCCACGCCGTCGAGGCCCGGCTCAACGCCGAGGACGCCGACAACGGCTTCGCTCCCGCCCCCGGCACCGTGCAGCTGCTGAAGTTCCCGCTCGGCTCCGGGCTGCGCGTCGACACCGGCATCGCCCAGGGCGACGTCATCCCGCCCGACTACGACTCGATGGTCGCCAAGATCATCGCGTGGGGCCGCGACCGAGACGAGGCCCTGGCCCGCCTGCGCACCGCACTGCGCGAAACCACCGTCGTGCTCGACGGCGGCACCACCACCAAATCCTTCCTGCTCGAACTGCTCGACCGCTCCGAGGTCGTCGACGCCACCGCCGACACCGGCTGGCTCGACCGCACCGGCGCCGGCACCGCCACCGGCCCCAGCCGCGTCGCCGACGTCGCTCTGATCGCCACCGCCATCGACGTGTACGACGCCGACGAAGCCCGCGAACGCGCCGCCTTCCTCACCTCCGCGCGCGGCGGCCGCCCCCGCGCCGGTCACACCGTCGGCCGCAAGATCGAACTGAGCTACCAGGGCCAGGCCTACGAACTGTTCGTCGGGCAGGTCGGCCCGCACCGCTACCGCGTCGAAACCGGCAGCGGCGAACAGGATGTCGATGTCGACCGGCTCGGCGACTACGAATCGCGGGTGACGGTCGCGGGACGTCGCCATCACGTCGTCTCCATCGCCGGACCCGCCCACTTCCTCGTCGAGGTCGACGGGGTCAGTCACCAGATCAGCCAGGACGAGGCCGGCGTCGTGCGCACGCCCGCGCCCGCCGTCGTCGTCGCGGTGCCCGTCGCCGTCGGCGACGAGGTCGAGGCCGGTCAGACCCTCGTCGTCCTCGAATCCATGAAGATGGAAACCGCCGTCCGCGCGCCGTTCGCCGGCAAGGTCCGCGAAGTGCTCGCGGTCGTGAACTCGCAGGTCGACGCGGGCGCCCCGCTGCTGCGCGTCGACCAGGTCGCCGAGGAGACCGTCACCGCGGTCGTCGAACGCGTCCGGTTCCCGGAGCCCGCGCCCGCCGTCACCGGCGACGCCGGCTCCGACGCCCTCGCGCGCATCGACACCCTCGAGGCGCTGATCACCGGCTACGACGTGTCCGCCAAGCGCACCGCGACGCTGCTCAGCGAATACGACCGGCTGCGCACCGAAGCCGGGAAGCAGTGCGATCTGGTCCGCGCCGAACTGTCGCTGCTCACCACGTTCGCCGACGTGTGTGAGCTGTCGCGCAACCGGCCCACGCAGGACGAGGAGTCCGGCGACGACCGGGTGCACAGCCCCCGCGAGTACTTCCACGGCTACCTCCAGTCCCTCGACGTCGAGGTCGGCGGCCTGCCGGACAGCTTCCGCACCCGGCTGTCCCGCGCACTGCGGCACTACGACGTCGACTCCCTCGACCGCACTCCCGAACTCGAGGACGCCGTCTACCGGCTGTTCCTTGCGCAGCAGCGCATCGAGACGGCCGTGCCGGTGGTCTCGGCACTGCTCGAGCGTTGGCTCGCGAACGTCGAAACCCCGCGTCTGTCACACGAACTCAACGAGGTCCTCGACCGCCTGATCGTCGCGACCCAGGTCCGCTACCCGCTCATCGGTGACACCGCCCGCAACCTGCGGTTCCGGTTCTTCGAGGAGCCGGTGATCCGCAAGGCTCGCGAGCAGGTGTACGACGGGGTGCGCGGCAGCCTCGCCTACCTCGCCGACAATCCGCAGGCCGACGACTACGCGCAGCGCATCGACACGCTCGTCGCGACCCCGGAGCCGCTGATCGACCTGCTCGCACAGCAGATCACCCGCCCCGAATCGGTGCCGGGACCGCTGCTCGAGGTCATCACCCGCCGCGCGTACAAGATCCGCACCCTCGAGGACGTGCAGTCGTACACGGCCGACGGACGCCAGTTCGTCACCGGCAACTTCGATCTGCGCGGCACCCGTCTGTACCTGATCTCCGGGGAGTCCCGGCACGCCGAACTGCCGGCGATGCTCGACGCCGTCGACGCCGCCGCGAAGCCGCTGCCGAGCACCGAGAACCTGGTCGTCGATCTGTACGTGGCGTGGGACGACGCTCCCGCCGACGCCGACGCACAGGCCGAAGCGCTGCGCACCGAACTGCTCGCGCGTCCGGTGACGGCCACGGCCCGCCGCGTCACGGTCACGGTGTGCCACACCGACAACGCCGAGGAACACGTCTTCACGTTCCGCCCGTTCCCCTCCGGATACGCGGAGGAGGACAACATCCGCGACATCCACCCGCTCACCGGGCAGCGGCTGGATCTGTGGCGGCTCAAGAACTTCGTCGGCACGCGCCTGCCCGCGAACCCCGACACGTACCTGTATCACCTTGTCGCCAACGAGAATCCGTCCGACGAGCGGTTCGTCGCGCTCGCCGAGGTCCGCGACATCGCCCCGCAGCGTGACGAGACCGGCACGATCGTGGCGCTGCCCGCGTTCGAGCGGGCCCTCGCCAGCTGCCTCGACGGGATGCGCCGGGCGCAGGCCGCCCGCGGCAACCGCCGTCTCGACTCGAACCGCGTGGTGCTGTTCGTGTGGCCGGTCGTCGACCTGACCCTCGACGAGCTCAAGCGCGTCGGGCAGGGCGCGGCACCGCTCACCGTCGGCGCCGGCCTCGAGGAGATCACGGTCATCGGCTGGCTGCGCGACAACCCGGAATCTCCGGCACGCGAAGTCGCGCTGCGGTTCTCGTACCGTTCCGGTGCCGGTGTCGTCGCGCGGGTGACCGAGCCGCCGAAGGAGCCGCTGCAGCCGCTCGACGAGTACACCCAGAAGGTGCAGCGCTCCCGTGCACGCGGCACCGTGTATCCGTACGAGCTGATCCCGCTGCTCACCACGACCGACGGCAGCTTCGTCGAATACGACCTCGACGCCTCCGGCGTGCTGGTGCCGGTGGATCGTCCGTACGGACGCAACACCGCGGGCCTGATCGTCGGCGTCATCACAACCAAGACCGCCCGGTACCCCGAGGGCATGACCCGGGTCGCGCTGTTCGGTGACCCGACCAAGGCGCTCGGCACGGTCGCCGAGGCCGAATGCTCCCGCCTGGTCGCCGCGATCGACCTGGCCGAGAAGCTCGGCGCCCCCGTCGAATGGTTCGCGCTGTCGTCCGGCGCCACCATCTCGATGGACTCCGGCACCGAGAACATGGACTGGGTGTCGCGCGGACTGCGCCGCATCATCACGTTCACGCAGAACGGCGGCGAGATCAACGTGATCGTCACCGGCATCAACGTCGGCGCGCAGCCGTACTGGAACGCCGAGGCGACGATGCTCATGCACACCAAGGGCATCCTCGTGATGACCCCGGACAGCGCGATGGTGCTCACCGGCAAGCAGTCGCTCGACTACTCCGGTGGTGTGTCGGCCGAGGACAACTTCGGCATCGGTGGCTACGACCGCGTCATGGGCCCGAACGGTCAGGCCCAGTACTGGGCGCCGAACCTGTCGGCCGCCGTCGAGATCCTCTTCGGTCACTACGAGCACGCGTACCTCGCACCGGGAGAACGGTTCCCGCGCAAGGCCGAGTCGAACGACCCGATCGACCGCGACGTGCGCGTCTACCCGCACGTGCATCCGTCGAGCGACTTCACCACCGTCGGCGACATCTTCTCCTCCGAGACCAACCCCGATCGCAAGAAGCCGTTCGACATCCGCACGGTGATGCGCTCGGTCGTCGACCAGGACCATGCGGTGCTCGAACGCTGGGCGGACATGGCCGACGCCGACACGTCCGTCGTGTTCGACGCACACCTCGGCGGCCACGCGGTCACGGTCGTCGGCATCGAGTCCCGGGCGATCGCCCGCAAGGGCTGGTTCCCCACCGACGGCCCGGACCAGTGGACCTCCGGCACACTGTTCCCGCGGTCGTCGAAGAAGACGGCCCGCGCGATCAACGCGGCCAGCGGCAACCGGCCGCTGGTGGTGCTGGCGAACCTGTCCGGCTTCGACGGCTCCCCCGAGTCGCTGCGCAACCTGCAGCTCGAGTACGGTGCCGAAATCGGCCGCGCCATCGTCAATTTCGACGGCCCGATCGTCTTCGTCGTGGTCTCCCGCTACCACGGCGGCGCGTTCGTCGTGTTCTCCGGAGCGCTCAACGAGAACATGGAGGTGCTCGCCGTCGAAGGATCGTTCGCATCCGTGCTCGGTGGTGCCCCGGCCGCAGCCGTCGTGTTCACCCGCGACGTGAACAAGCGCACCGCCGGCGACGCGCGGATCGTCGAACTCGAGGCGCAGCTCGCCGCCGCCGAGGACGGCGAAAAGGCCCGGCTCGGTGTCGAACTCGCGACGCTGCGCACCACCGTGCGGTCCGAGAAGCTCGGCGAGGTCGCCGCGGAGTTCGAGGCGATCCACAACATCCAGCGCGCCCAGCAGGTCGGCTCGGTGCACCGGATCGTCCCGGCCGCCGAACTGCGCCCGCAGATCATCGCCGCCGTCGAACGAGGGGTCGCGAAGACGCTCGCGTAACCCGGCAGCCGCCGAAGGGCCCCGCACCTCGAGCAGGTGCGGGGCTCGTCTCCTCAGACCCAGCGAATGTACCCTTCGCTCGGGAGAGGCGGGGGTCAGCCGAGGGAGCGGATCCAGTCGACGACCACCAGCGCGACGTCGTGCGGTGCCTCCGGGATCAACGCGTGCCCGCAGCCGGGGATCAGGGCGGTGGTGACCTTGCCGGCGCCGAACTCATCGAGGAGTTCACCGCGGGTGTCGGCTGGGCGGAAGACGTCCTCGCCCGCCTGGACGTCGAGCAAAGGCGACGGCGCGACCGACCACCACGACTCCTTGTCGGTCGCGGCCATCGCGGCGCGCTGGGCGACGATGGCGTCGGGCCACCAGCCACCGAGCCATTCCGACGGATCGTTGCCCTCGGCGAAGAACACCGCGGCCAGGTTCTCGAGCCGTTCGTCGTCGGGCAGGGTCAGGTCCGAGCAACGGGCGACGCGAGCGGTCAGAGACTCCGGGAAATGCCGGGCGCCGGCGGCGAGGACGGCGACGCCCCGCACCAGGTCGGGCCGGTCCGCGGCGAGGACACGGGCGACGTAGTGACCGAACGCGTGACCGGCGAGCACGGCGGGCGCCGCGTCGAGCTGCTCGAGGACGTGCGCGACGTCGGCCGCGAGGTCGTGCAGGTCCAGCCCCTCGAGCGGTCCTTCGCTCGCACCGACACCGCGTGGCTGCGGGCGCAGCACCCGGAATCCGGCGGCGGCGAGATCGGCTGCGACGTCGTCGAAATCCAGCGAGTCGCGACCGAGCGAGGGCAGCAGGACGACGGTGGGGCCCGTGCCGTCGACGAGGACCTCGAGGCAGACGTCGTCGAACTGCACGGTGGCGGTGTCACTCATGGTTTTCCACCCTAGTGGCCTCGGCAGTTCCGGCCGCGCGGCAACTCGTAACGATGGTCTGGATGTTCCCGATTATCCGGTTCGGTCGGCCGTTCGGCCGTCCCCTCCCCTTTCCCGAAAGGAACAAGCGCGAATGAAGTTCCGTCGTTTCGCGATCGCGGCGCTCGGCTGTGTTTCGCTCACCGTGGTCGCCCCCACGACCGCCAACGCGTTCAGCCTCACCGATCTGCTGCCGACCGGCGTCGCCGACATCTTCCCGAGCGGATCCGCGGGCCTGTTCGCGCCGCCCGCACCGCCCGCACCGCCGGCTCCCCCGGCGCCTCCGGCTCCCCCGGCTCCTCCTGCAGCGCCCGCACCCCCGGCACCGCCGGCGTCCCCGGCGCCGGCCGCACCGAGCAGCGGTTACAAGAACTGCACCGAGGCGTGGAACGCCGGTGTGGCGCCGCTCTACCGCGGCGAGGCGGGGTACGCGCCGAAGCTCGACCGCGACGGCGACGGTGTCGCCTGCGAGCGGGATCCCCGCTAGAAACGGTGATGGGACCATTCATCCGGTCTGACAAGGTGAATGGTCCCATCACCCCGGGGTGCGGCCCCGGAGCAACCGGTGGTCAGAGCCAGCGCGGTGGCGTCGCCTCGCCCCCGGTGACACCGACGGCGCCCCGGCCGGCAGCCCAGCGCACGATGCCGGCGAGCGGACCGCGCACGGTGTGCTCGACCGCCTCGTCCTCGACGACGCGGAGCGGTTCGCGGCCGTCGACCTCGAGGACGAGGCCGGTGCCGAGACCCTTCTTGCGCCACATACCCACGATGTCGTCGAGCAGTGAATCGAGCACCACCTCGGGGAAGTCACCGAAGCGGCCGCCGTTGCCGAGGTCGACGGCGTGGATCCACACCTCACGGGTGCGCATCCACGCGGTCTCCTCAGCGGGGACGAGCCTGCCCTGCGCGGTGCGGACCTGCGCCTGCCACGCCGACCGCGGAAGGTTCCGCCACTTCTCGTCGAGGCGGGCAACAGTGTGCGCGAACAGGTTCCGCAGAGCTGCCGCGCTCAGGGTCGACCCTTCGGCGATCTCCTGCGCACGCTGTTCCGGCGAGGCGTACATCGGCGTCTCGACACCAGTGGCGGCCCAGTCCATCAGGCGGCACAGCGCCGCGGCGTTGTAGCCGAGGTGCGCGACGAGATGGCGGCGGGTCCACCCGTCGAGCAGTGTGGGGCCGTCGAGCTCGTCGTCGGTCAGTTCCGCGAGCCGCTGCGACAGATAGGCGGTGCCGCGCCGCGCGACGAGCAGCCGCTCGGACAGTTCGAGATCGTTGAATCCCACGATGTCCTACTTGACGACGGTCTTGTTCTTGACGGTGCCGAGGCCCTCGATGGTCACCTCGCACACCTCGCCGTCCTGGATGTAGCGGGCGGGCTTGCGGGCGTGGCCGACACCACCGGTGGTGCCGGTGATGACGACGTCGCCCGGCTGCAGGGTGACGATGTGGGAGATGTAGTCGACGAGCTTCGCCGGGGTGAACACCAGATCGCTGGTGTTCGACGACTGCATGACCTCACCCTCGAGACGCGTCTCGATGCCGGTTCCCAGCCGGTAGTCGGTGTCGAGGACCGGGCCGAAGCCGCTGGTCTTCTCGAAGGTCTTGCCCTGGTCCCACTGCAGCGTCCGGTACTGGTAGTCGCGCATCGTGTAGTCGTTGATCACCGAGTAGCCGGCGATGTACTCGGCGGCGTCCGCCTCGGCGACCCGGTAGGCCTGCTTGCCGATGACGACGGCGAGCTCGGCTTCCCAGTCCAGCTGCGACGCTGCGTAGGCGGGGACGACGACGTCGTCGTAGGGGCCGGTGAGCGCTTCCTTGAACTTCGAGAACAGTGTCGGGTACTCGGGCAGGTCGCGGCCCATCTCCTTGATGTGGGTCGCGTAGTTCAGGCCGACGCACACGATCTTGCCGGGGCTCGGCACGACCGGTGCGTAGTCGGCGGCGGCGAGGTCGACGGTCTTGCCCGACGCCTGCTCGGCCACGGACTTCCAGTCGGGGTTGCCGAGCAGCGCGGACAGGTCGGCGTAGCCGTCGATCACGGTGGCGGCGGAATCGCTGTCGACGCGGACAGCGGCGGTACCGCCGTCGAGACGGAGGGTGGCGAGTCGCATGGGGGTCAGGCTCCTTCGGAGATGATGGTGCGGTTGAAGTGCAGACGCTCCACGATCGGCGCGTCGGAGAAGGCGAACAGGTCGATGCCGTCGGCGCTGGTCAGCGACCATTCGACCCACGACGGGACGACGATCATGTCGCCCTTCGTCACGTCCCGGTCGACGCCGTCGAGGGTGAACCGGCCCTCGCCCTCGAAGACCTGGAACACGACGGAGCCGACGTCGCGCCGGGGCCGGGTGTGGGCGCCGGGGCGCAGCCGGTGGAACTCGGCGCGGATCGTCGGCATGACGTCGCCGCCGGTCGTGGGATTGGTGTAGCGGATGGCCGCGTGGCCCGGTTCCGGGGTGGCCGCGAAACCCTCGTCCTCGAGGGCGAGCTGCTCGTTCAGTGCGGCGTCGGTGTACTTCCAGCGGTAGCACGCGATCGGCGAACTGGTCTTGCGATCCAGTCCGACGAGCGGCCGCAGGCCGGGGTGTGCCCAGAGGCGTTCCGAACGCGACACGTCCGGGGTGCCTTCGTCGGTGACCCCGTCGGAGCCGAACTCGAAGAACCCGGTGTCCGTGTAGTGGACGAACGGGATGTCGAGACCGTCGATCCACGCCATCGGCTGATCGGTCTCGTTGTGGTGGCCGTGGAAGTTC
The DNA here is from genome assembly GCF_001646785.1 of Rhodococcus phenolicus. Classification (GTDB taxonomy): domain Bacteria; phylum Actinomycetota; class Actinomycetes; order Mycobacteriales; family Mycobacteriaceae; genus Rhodococcus; species Rhodococcus phenolicus. The sequence goes on along the minus strand of NZ_LRRH01000062.1, from coordinate 17,430 downwards.
CAGCCCGGGGTGAGCAGGAAGTCGCCGCGGCGCATCGCGACCGGGTCACCGTTGACCACGGTCCACACGCCTTCACCTTCGACGACGAAGCGGAATGCGTTCTGCGCGTGGCGATGCTCGGGCGCGGTTTCCTTGGGGCCGAGATATTGGATCGCCGCCCACAACGTGGGGGTGACGTAGGGAACGCCGCCCAGGCCGGGGTTCGCGAGGGCGATGGCACGGCGTTCACCGCCGCGGCCGACGGGCACGAGATCACCGGCACGCTGCGCGAGCGGGTACAGCGTCGACCACTTCCACACGAAGGGCACGGCCTTCGAGGTCGGGGTCATCGGCATGAGATCGCCGAGCTGGGTCCACAGGGGGTTGAGGTGCTCGGTCTCGAAGTCGGCATAGAGCTGCTGCAGCTCCGGGTCGACGGGCTCGGTCGCAGTCATGGTTCTCCTCGCGAAACGTCCGGCTCGGATTCGTCGTCGACTCCAAGGTAGGGCGGCCGTCACGCCGGAAGATATCTAATTCTGCTCTGCGGAATCCTCTGCCTCCGTTTCATCGACGTCCGCGACGTCGACCTCGATACCGCGCACCGCGGCCTGCAACTGAGCCACCAGGTGACCGCGCAGGTGCTGCCGGTACCGGTTGACGGGAACCGCGGCGGTGAGCGCGCCGATCGCGCGGCCCGTGCCGTTGCGGATCGCGACGCCGATCGCCGCGACCCCCTCCTCGGTCTGCTCGACGTTGACGGCGAAACCGACCCGCCGCGCGGCCTCGAGTTCGTGCACGAATTCCTCGAACTCCCCGACCGCCATCCGCCGGTCCGTCTCGTACGCCGGCGAGCGGTCGCCCGCCTCGCCCACCGGCCGCAGGTAGAGCTGTTCGAGGACCGGTCGCGGAAGCTCAGCGAGGAGGATGCGACCCCCGGCCGTCAGTTCGGCAGCAAGCACCTGACCTTGGCGATCGCCGACGCGCAGGATCGATTCGGTCTCGGCGGTCCACAGGAAGCGCGCCTGGGTACCGACCCGCACCACGAGGTTGATCGTCTCGCCGGCGAGCGCGGCGAGGGCTTCCATGTGCGGACGGCTCAGATCGGTGAACCGGCGGGTCCAGCCCTGCCGGGCCGGGCCGACGCCCATGGCCGGACCGGGGTGGTACAGGCGCTTCTCGTCCTGCATCGCGAATCCGCGGTAGACGAGCATCGCGAGCAGCCGGTGGGCCGTCGACGGCGCGATCCCCAGTTCGGTCGCGGCGTCCTTCAGGCGGACCGCCCCGACGTCGCGCAGCATCTGCAGCAGGCGCAGCGCGTTGTCCACCGACTCGAGCATGTACGTCGGCTTCCGGATCGTCCCGATCGGTTTATTCTGCACACAAGAACTTTATTGCATGAGACGCGCGCCACGCACCACCGTGGAGGAATGCATTCCACGCCCGACGTCGCCACCACGCGCGACGGCAACATCGTTCTGCCCCGCGGCAAGATGATCGCGGTCATCGTGTGCTGGCTGTTCGTCGTCTTCGACGGTTACGACCTCATCGTCTACGGCAACGTCATCTCCAGCCTGCAGAACGAATGGGGCATCAGCCCCTCGACCGCCGGCACACTCGGCAGCCTCGCGTTCGTCGGCATGATGATCGGAGCCGTGCTCGCGGGCCGGCTCTCCGACGCCGTCGGACGCAAGCAGGCCGTGATCGGCTGCGTCGTGGCGCTGTCGGTGTTCACCACCCTGTGTGCGCTCGCGCCCAACCCGGCCGTCTTCGGGATCCTGCGCCTGATCGCGGGCATCGGCCTGGGCGGACTGGTGCCGACCTCGAATGCCCTTGCCGCCGAATTGGTTCCGGACAAGTGGCGTGCCGCCGTCGCGACGATGATGATGTCCGGTGTGCCGATCGGCGGATCGATCGCGGCGCTGCTCGGCATCCCGGTGATCCCGAACTGGGGCTGGCGCCCGATGTTCCTGTTCGCCCTGATTCCGCTGGTCGTTCTCGTGCCGCTGGCGCTGAAGGTGCTGCCGAACACCACCGTCCTGCACAACGACCACAAGTCGGCCGGTGGCTTCCGGGAACTGCTCGGACCGAACTTCCGGGTCATCAGCATCATGTTCGCGGCCGTCACCGTCGTGACCCTGCTGGCCTGGTACGGCCTCGGCACCTGGCTGCCGAAGCTCATGCAGGGCGAGGGCACCGACCTCGGCAGCGCACTGACCTTCGCCCTCGCGCTGAATCTCGGCGCGGTCGCCGGATCGTTCATCACGGCCTGGGGCGGGGTGCGCTTCGGCTCGGTGCCGACGAGCGTCGTCGCGGCGTTGGTCGCCGGTATCGCGCTGCTCGCCCTGCTGCTGAACCCGCCGGTCGCCGTCGTCTACCTGATCTTCGTGCTCGCCGGTGTCGGGACCCACGGCACGCAGGCCCTGATCATCGCGGCCGTCGCGTCCTACTACCCCGATCACCTGCGCGGCACCGCACTGGGCTGGGCGCTCGGCGTGGGCCGGATCGGAGCGGTCGCCGCCCCGCAGATCGGCGGCTGGCTGCTCGCCGCGGGATTCGGCGCGAACTCCAACTTCCTGCTGTTCGGTGTCAGCGCCCTGGCCTCGTCGCTGCTGCTCACGATCATCTGGAAGTCCTTCTCTCCCCGCCACGAAGCACCTCGCCCGGTCGCCGCGCACTGAGCCGAAGCCCCCGACCCCACCGTTTTCGAGTCCAAGGAGTGTCATGTCCGATCTGAAGAACGCCCGCGTTCTCATCGCCGGGGGCGGTATCGGCGGTGTCGCCAACGCCCTCGCCCTTGCCCTGAAGGGCGCCGACGTCACCCTGTTCGAGCAGGCCGCCGAATTCGGCGAGGTGGGCGCCGGTTTGCAGATCGGACCGCACGGCAGCCGCATCCTGCAGTCGCTCGGTGTCTACGACGAGGTCATCGCCAAGGGGGTTCTGCCCAAGAATCTCGTCTTCCGCGACGCGGTGACCGCGGAGATCCTCACCAAGGTCAACCTCGGGCGCGAATACCAGGAACACTACGGCGGCGTGTACTTCGTCGTGCACCGGTCCGATCTGCATTCGGTGCTCGTCGAGGCCGCCCGCAAGGCCGGTGCCGACCTGCGCGTCGACTCCGCCGTGCAGGACGTCGTCAACGACGGTGACACCGTCCGCGTCATCCTCGCGGACGGCTCCGAGCACGTCGGCGACGTGGCGCTCGGAATGGACGGCCTGCATTCGCGGCTGCGGGCCAAGCTGCACGACGACAAGCCGGTCGGCTCCGGATACGTTGCGTTCCGCGGGACCTTCCCGATGAGCGAGGTGCCACTCGAGGAGGAGATCGAGGACGTCGTCGGTTACATCGGCCCGCGCTGCCACTTCATCCAGTACCCCCTGCGCGGTGGTGACATGCTCAACCAGGTCGCCGTGTTCCAGTCGCCGGCGTTCCTGCGCGGTGAGGAGAAGTGGGGCAGCCCCGAGGAACTCGCGCACGCCTACGATCACTGCCACGAGAGCGTCCGGGCCGCGCTGAAGTACCTGTGGACCGACCGGTGGTGGCCGATGTTCGACCGCAACCCGGTCGACAACTGGGTCGACGGCCGCATGATGCTGCTCGGCGACGCCGCGCATCCGCCGCTGCAGTACCTCGCGTCCGGCGCCGTGATGGCCCTCGAGGATGCCAAGTGCCTCGCCGACTACGCGGCCGAGGACCTGCAGGGCGACCCGCGGAACTGGACGAAGATCCTGCACGACGTCAACGCCGAGCGCGCCCCGCGCTGCAACCGCATCCTCACCGTCGGCCGCATGTGGGGCGACCTGTGGCACCTCGACGGGGCCGGACGCGAAGCCCGCAACGAGTTGTTCCGCATCCGCGACACGTCCAGCTACAAGTACACCGACTGGCTGTGGGGCTACAACTCGGACCGCCGCCGCTGATTCCCACCCGTCGGCGCACTCCGCCTCGTGTCACTCCGTTCCGGTGAGCGACGCGAGGCGGCGCTCGGCACTGGCCAGTGCCTCGCGGGCGGTGACCAGGTCGTCGCGCAGGGCGGCGAGTTGCCGGTGCATCCCGAGCGTCATGTCCCCCGGCTCGGGGATCGCCAGGACGTAGGATCCGCTTCCGCGGCGCGTCTCGATGAGGCCTTCCATCCGCAGCACGTCCTGCGCGTCCTTCACGACGGACGGGGAGACCCCGTAGTGCGCGGCGAGTTCGTGCACGCCGGGAAGCTGATCGCCTACGGCCCATTCCTTCCAGGCCAGCCGGTGCTTCAGGTCGGTCGCGACGTTCTCGTACTTGAAACCCATGGCTCGACCATAACACTTTTACGTACAACTGACATTATTGTCGCGGGGCGGCACCTACCATTGCGCGCATGAATGCCCTACGGACCGCGGTCGTCGGCGGCGGAATCATCGGCGCCGCAACCGCGCGCCGGCTCACCGAGTGCGGCGCCACCGTCACCCTGTTCGAGAAGGAACGCGACCTCGCCGCGCACCAGACCGGACACAACAGCGGCGTCGTCCACGCCGGGCTGTACTACACGCCCGGCAGCCTCAAGGCACGACTGTGCCGGCGCGGCGTGGACCTGCTGCGCGACTACACGGCCGAACGGAACCTGCCGTACGAGGAGTGCGGAAAGATCGTCGTCGCACTCGACGACTCCGAACTCGGCCGCCTCGACGCCATCGGCGCACGAGCGACCGAGAACGGGGTGCCCGGGATCCGGCGGATCGGACCCGGCGAGATCGAGGCGATCGAACCGCGGGCACGCGGTATCGCCGCGCTGCACTCCCCGCACACCGCGATCGTCGACTACGTCGCCATCACCACCGCCTTCGCGGGCGACGTCGTCGCGGGCGGCGGCACCGTCCGCACGGGCACCGAGGTCACCGACCTGAGCCCCCGCGGCGACGAGGTCCTCGTCGGAACCGAAACCGCATCCGACGCATTCGATCTCGTGATCACCTGCGCGGGACTGCAATCGGATCGGCTCGCCCGCGGCGCCGGCGACGCGCCGACCCCCCGGATCGTGCCGTTCCTCGGCGACTACTTCCTGCTCCGGCCCGAACTGTCCACGACGGTGCGCGGCCTGATCTACCCGGTGCCGGACCCACGTTACCCGTTTCTCGGCGTGCATCTGACCAAGCGAATAGACGGCTCGATCATGCTCGGCCCCAACGCTTTCCTCGCCCCCGGCCGGGAGGCGTACGACCGGCGCTCCGGATCCGCGCGGGACCTGTGGGACGCGCTCGCCTTCCCCGGGTTCGCACGGTTCGCGGTCCGCAACGTGCCCGCGGCACTGCGGGAACTGAGGACCGCGGTGAGCACCCGCGAATTCGTCACCGAAGCGGCGAAATACGTGCCCGGTCTCACCGCCGCCGACGTCGAGCGCGGACCGCGCGGAATCCGCGCCCAGGCGATGAATCCGGACGGCAGCCTCGAGGACGACTTCGTCGTCACCGGACACGGACGTCTGGTACACCTGCGCAACGCGCCCTCCCCGGGCGCGACGTCGTCGATGGCGATCGCCGAATACCTCGTCGACGCAGCACTCGAACGGGTCGCGCCCTGATCCCTCGGCGAACTGTCACGAGATCCGTTGGCGGCAGATGCATGTCACCGTGCGCAACACGGGCGATCGGCGCTCAGGCGATCGACTCGAGCCACCGCGTCATGACCGCGTGCGCCTGCGCCGACGTCTGCGAGTGCACCGAGCCGAGTTCCGCGAGCACCGCCTCGGCCGCGCCCGCTCCGAGGGTGCGTTCGAGTGCGCCGCGATACTCGTCGATCGCGAGCCACTCGGCGGCGACCTCGGGGCCGGCCTCGAGGTGGAACTGCACGCCGTAGCTGCGGCCGTGCCGGAACAACTGGTTCGGGTAGGCCGGCGACGACGCGAGCAGCGTCGCCCCCACGGGCAGATCGAACGTGTCGCCGTGCCACTGCAGGGTCGGGAAACTCGCCGGCACCTCGCCCCACACCGGATCCGAGGCTGCCGCGTCGGTCAGTTCCACATCGCACACCCCGACCTCCGGTGCGCCGCCCGGGTACACCTTCGCGTCCAGCGCGGCGGCCAGCAACTGCGCACCCAGACACACCCCCCACACCGGGACACCCGCAGCGAGAGCCGAACGCAGATAGTCGATCTCGTCGTCGATCCACGGGACGACCGCACCGTCGTACGCACCCATCGGGCCACCCATGACGACGATGGCCCGGTGGTCGAGCGTGTCGGGCAGCGGCTCCCGCCACAACCGGACCGTGCGCACCGGGCCGTACTCCTCCAGCGCCGGCAGATACTCGGCGGGTCCTTCGCACTCGACGTGCCGCAGTTCGAGGAAGCCAGAAGTCATCGCCACATCATGGCAGCCGAATGTTACGCGCGGTAGTCCGTTTCAGAGCCGGACGACGGCTGGAGGGCGACGGGACAGTGCCGCGACCGCCTTGCGTCGCAGCACGTAGCGGTGCAACGCACGCCGATCGCCCGCGGTGACCTCGATGTCCCACAGCTCCTGCGCGACGGGATGCATCAGCCCGCGGACGGCGCGGGTGGGCACGCGTCGCTGCACCCAGTCCCGGGGACGCAGCACCTGATCCCGGTAGGCATCGCCCCGCGCGGTCCGGTGCAGCACGGCGCGGCAGGTGTCGTCGAACCACGCGGCGAACCCGGCCCACGTGTCCGGTAACCCCCGGTCGCTGATCCCGTATCGGCGATACCACGCGCCGCAGTCGCGGTACAGATCCTCCCGGTCGCCGGCGGTCAGCGGCCGCACGAACGTCTCGATCATGGTGACGAGCGTGTCCACGTAGGTGGCGTGCTGGAACTGGAACAGGTCCGGGTTCAGGCTGTGATAGCGGCGGCCGAGATCGTCGACGCCTTTGATGTGCTCGTGTCCGCGCCGGATGATCGACGACAGGTCGGTGTCGTCGTAGGCCATCCGGATCAACAGCGGAACGGTATGCCTCTTGTGCAGCCACAGTCGTCGCGGCGTTCGCGAATGTTCCATTCCCGCAGCGATCGCCGGATGCAGCATCTGCAGTCCCACAGCGCGCGGCAGCGCGAGCAGGAACCTCCGGTCGCCGAGATACCGGCGCAGCAGACCGTCCGGATCGATGTCGGTCGAGTACACGACCACGGTGAGCCCGGCCGACCGCTCAGATGATGTTCTTACCGGACTCGATGCGACGGCGGAGGTCGGCCATCAGCGCCAGGCTGCCGCCGTGCCGGATGAACTTGGGGATGAACCGGTTGACGAACGAGACGAAGATGAACAGGTGCTCGAAACGGCGGCGGTCGTCCTCGCTCCAGCTCAGCCCGAGCTGTTCGCGGAAGTACGGCGGCAACGTCCCGATCGTGAGGAACTTCAGCAGGTTCCGGAACATCATCCGCATCGGCCAGTTGATCATCTTCAGCCCGACGAGATCCAGCAGGAACTGCTTGGTGGTCTCGTCGAACACGACACGCTCGCACCCGCGGTTCCAGTAGCGCTCGAAGTCGGCGCGCGTGGCGGGCCACATCTCCTCGGTGACCTGCAGAGTCGTCCCGAGTTTCGATGCGGTGGAATAGAAGTCTTCGATCTGCTCGTCGTCGAGGGCGCCGTGCAGCAACTGGTAGCTGTCCTCGATGCCGACGTAGAGGCACGCGGCGACCCACATCTGCAGTTCGCGGTTGAACGCGTTGTACTTCACGGGGCTGTTCTCGTCGGAGCGAACCTGGCGGTGCGCACCGTTGACGGCCTCGCGGAACGCCACGCGCTCCTCGTCCGTGCCCAGGATCGCGACCGCCAGGTACTGCGTGGTGGTGCGAGCACGCTTCCACGGATGGTGGACGAGCGATCCGGACGGCACACGGCTCTCCATGACGCCGTACGCGACCTCCGGCCAGCCCAGCTGCATGATCACGTTCGCGGCGGCACCGGCGAACGACCAGAAGTCGATGGCATCGGACAGAGCGTGCTGCTTGCGGCTCCACCTGTTCGGGCCACTGGTGATCTTGATGCGGGTGCGTGCGGAAGTCAGCACGGGTTCGGTATCCACAGCTTCGTCGAGGTAATGCGCGGGCATCGGGTCCTCCTGAGGTTCTGTTCGGACGGTAGCGCCGGATCGGCGCGGGATGGGCGTTCCCTGCCTGTCAGTTCCCTTCGCTGCCGATGCCCTGGAGCAGCATCCGCCAGAAGGCCGCGAGTTCTTCGCCCGCAGGGATGAGGATCGGGTCGGCAACGACCGGCGGGCCGATGACCGTGCCGGGGGTCGTCCGGTTCGTCACGCCCAGATCGTTCGGCCGCGGGGCGTTCTGCGCGCCGCGCTGGCCGTGATCCTCACCGGGCGGGCAGTAGTGGGTGAGATCCACCGTCACCGGCGACTCGTCGCCGAGCTGACGGCGGGGTGTGTCGTACACGCACACCGGGCCCTGCGTCGCGATGAGCGCGAAGTCCGCGCGGTCACCGTGCACGATGGACTCGAGCGCGGCCAGCCCCGCGGGGATGGCGACCAGACCGGTCTGCAGGGCGGCCGAACGATCCGAGATGATCGGTGCGACATCGACGAGGTTGGCGAGCACCGCCGCGAACGACTCCTCGTTGGCGGCGAGCACACCGTCGGCGCGGCGCATCGCGTCCGGGGTCGTCGTCATCATCTCCCCGATCCGGTCCTCGTTGGCGTACAACGTGTCCGCGATCGTGCGGGCCGCGGCCATGCCGTCGACGAACTGCGCGGAGTTGTCCGCCATCGTGGACGTCAGACCGGCTGTGCGGCTGAGTAGTCCGGTGAGGTCCGTCGCGTGGGTCTCGAGCCGGCCGGACAGGTCGTCGGCGTCGGTGATGAGACGCGCCAGATCGGGACCGAGGCCCTGGAACGCCGCGCCGAGTTCGGCACCGACGGTGGCGACGGCGCCGGGCTCGACGGTGTCGAGCAGCGCGGATGTGCTCGCGAGCGTCTCGGCGATCTGGACCGGCTGTTCGTCGGCGGGCATGTCGATCGAGTCGCCGTTCGCGAGATACGGCCCGTGATCCACACGCGGAAAGATGTCGACGTTGAGCATGCCGGCGAGCGTGCCCTGGGTGATCTTCGCGATCGAGTCTGCCGGGATCTCGGTGCTGCCCTCGAGTTCGAGCTCGAGCCGGGCGCCGCCGCGTTGCGGTTCGACCGCCACCGCCGAGACGGTACCGACCTGGACACCGCGGTAGGTGACGACGGTGCCCTCCGAGACACCGAGCGCATCGTCGACATACGCGGACAGCCGCATCTCGTCGCCGAGTCCGCGAGGACCGACGATGTAGTAGATCCCGTAGGGCACCACGACCAGGGCCGCCAGCACGAACAGGACGAGCTGGACGAGGACGATCTTCTTCATCGGTTGCCCCCTCCGAGCAGATCCTGCAGCGACGTGGGTGACGGTTCGGGCGGGGTTCCGGTGAAGTAGCCACCGGTCAGGACGGTGTCGATGCTCTCCGGGATCTCGAGCGCCCCGTCGAAGACGAGGTAGTCGCCGCGGACGGATCTGCCGAAGGCGTCCATGAACGCGTTCATCGCCACGAGGGTGCTGCCCATCCTGTCGTTGAATGCCTGGAGGGTGGACGCGACCGTCTCCGCGTCGATCAGGAACCCGGCCGTGCCCTGCGGCACGGCACCGGTCAGTGCTTGCACGTTCCCGGCGAGCCGCGTCGTCGAGTCGAGGAGCGCGGAGATCGAGTCGCGCTGCGCGACGAGCACATCCACCGCACCCGCGGTGTTCGCGAGGTAGGTGTCCATCGCCTGCTCCTCGTCGGCCATGCGCCGGGTGACGTCGGCGGCCAGCGTCATCGCCTCGTCGAACGCGGTCTGCTGATCGATCGCCCGTGTCATCAGGTCGGTTGCGGTGTCGGCGAGCGACTGAACCCGATCGGAGCGTCCGGTGAACGCGACGTTCAGTTCGTCGACGACGGTCGCGAGCTGGTCCATTCCGCTGCCGCTGACGACGTTGCCGAGCGCGGCGAGCATCGTCTCGACCCGCGGGCCGAGATCGGTGTTCTCCACGGCGATCACGTCTCCGTCGGACAACCGGTCCGATGCCGCGTCCACGGGGGTGACCAGTCGCAGGTACGGGCTGCCCAATGCGGACGGAATCTCCACCGACACGAGGACGTTGCTCGGGACCTCGAGTTCGCGCTGCAGCGAGACCTGCAGGTTCGCGCCGGTGGTCGCGGTGCTCAGCGACGCGACCCGCCCGACGATCTGCTGCCCGTACCGGACGTCGGCGCCCAGCACGATGCCGTCGGCGCTCGGCAACTGCACCTCGACGTCGAACGCGCCGGCCCCGGCGGACCGCCCGACCGGGAGATCCTGGATGCCGTAACCGCAGGCGGACACGGTGACGGTGCCCGCCGCCGCGACGGCGAGCGCGGCGAGCCGGATACCGCGCCGGGACGAAAGGGACGGTGGCGTGGTCACGGGTTCCCCCCGGTGATAGCGGTGACGATTCCCAGCGGATCGGACGCGCTGATCGGGAACGAGATCGGGTTGGTGAATCCGGCGCCGGTGCACAACGGCAGTTTGTACTGCGCGCACAGCGGGCCGGCGACCTCGAACTGCGTCAGGTTCGTCGACACGTTCAGCCGGATGCGGCTGCGTCCGTCCGGGCCGACCGTGTTCTCGAGGTTCTGCATCATCAGCGGCACGAGATCCATGAACTCCGCGAGCCCGGCCTGATTGTCGGTCAGGGCGTAGCCGAGCCCCTCCAGGTTCGCCGAGATCGCCCCGAAGCTCTCCTGGTGTTCGGTGACGAAGCTGTCGAGTTCGGCGAAGACCGTCTGCAGCTCCTCGAGCGGCACGGTGATGTCGAGATCCGCGTCCTGCCACACCGTCGACAGCGTGGACATGTCCTCGATCATGCTGTCGAGGGACACCTGGCGCGCGTCCATCGCGTCGATGAGCGTCGTCAGGTTCTCGACGAGCACCGAGAAGTCGTCGGAGGTTCCGCCGACGACGCCGGTGGCGGCGCTGAGGTCGCGGATGGCGTTGTTGAACGCCTCGCCCTGGCCTTCCCACGTCTGCGCGCCGCTGGCGAGCACCGATCCGACGTCACCGCCCTCCGGACCCATGAAGTCGACGAGCGTCGACAGGCTGCCGAGCATGCCGTCGATGTCGATCGGCGAGTGTGTGCGCTCGATCGGGATCACGGTGCCGTCGGGCAACTGCGGGCCGTCGGTGTAGGCCGGTCCCAGTTCGATGTAGCGCTCGCTGATGATCGCCGGGCTCATCACGTACGCGGAGACGTCGGCGGGCAGTTTCACCGACTCCGGAACGGTCATCGTCACCCGGACCGAGGTGCCCTGCGGTTCGATCCCCGTGACGGTACCGACCCCGACGCCGAGGACGGCGACCTTGCTGCCGGTGTAGATACCGTTGACGTACTCGAAGTCGGCTTGCACGGTGGTGACCCGGTCGGTGCGGCCGAAGACGTACCAGGCGGGCACAGCGATCATGAGAAGCGCGACCACGAGGAGCGAGACGATCTTCTTCCGGTTCGACGGCCCGGTGGCGGCGGTGGCCTGTTCGCTCCCCGGCATTTCCTGTGTCACCGACATTCCTGCATCACTCCCATCGCGCACAGAAGGTTGTCGGGCAGGACCGCGGCGGGCGTCGTGACGTCGGCCCAGGTGCCGTTGCCGGTGGCGTCGGTGACGGTGCGCAGCGCAGGCGGCAGCTGGATCATGAGTGCGGCGACGTTGTCCGAGTTCTGCTGCAGCGTCGCGGTCACGGCGGTCAGGTTGGCCACGAGCCGGTCCGCTTCCTCCCGGTTCTCCGTGAACGTCTGCGACAGGGTCGCGATGACGGCGCGGAGGTTGTTCGCGAGTCCGGTCAGGGCCTCCTTGCGGACCGACATGGTCTGCACGAGAGTGCGTGCGTCCACCGCGGTTGCGACGAGGGAGTCCTGCTGGTCGACGGCCATCACCGACAGCCGGCGCGACATCTCGAGCAGCTGGTCGAACTGTTCACTGTGCCGGCCGAACGCGGTCGACGCCGCGCTGATACCGGTGAGGGTGCGTTCGACCTGGTCGCTGTCGGACGGCATCACCTGCGACAGCGTGGTCATCATCTGTTCCATCGCGTCGAGATCGAGTTCCTGCGAGACGCGCTCGGCACCGGCACCGACCTCGTCGAGCGAGTAGGGGACGGTCGTGCGATCGAGCGGGATCGTGTCGGCGCCGTCGTCGACACCACCCGGGCGTACGTCGAGATAGCGCTTGCCGAGCACCGTTTCGAGGCGGACCGACGCGGTGGAGGTGTTGCCGACCGTGCGGTTGCGGTCGAGCCGGAACTCGACGTCGACGTGGTCGCCTGCGAGCACGATGTTCTCGACCCGTCCGGCGGGGACACCCGCGACGTACACGGGGTCGCCGGTCGCCAGACCGGCGGCGTTCGCGAATTCCGCTGTGTACGCCTCTGTTCGGGCCTGGTACCAGAAGCGCGGGATGCCGATCGCGGCACCGAGGCCGACGACTAGGACGACGATGCCGATGGTGCCGAGCACCAGCGGCATGTGCGAGGTGTTCTGCCGGCGGCCGAACCCGAACAGGAACTCGAGTGCACCGACGAACACGTCGATCAGTTTGACCAGGAACATCATTGTGGCGTCCCCTCCCCCGGTACGGATGCCGCGGAGTTCTCCAGCACGTCCACGAGATCGTCGATGTGTGCGACCCCGATCGCGACGAGCGTGACACCCGCGCCGAGGACGACGACGAACATCCAGGCGAAACTCTGCAGGATCCGTCCGTTACGGCCTCCGAGCGAGTGGACACCGCGGACGACGAGGTCGATGAGTCGTGTCAACAGGATCATCGGCACACCGACGAGTGGGTCGGACCGAAGATGTTCACTTCTGCGTCGCCTGCTTTCAGGGTGAAATTGCACAGGTAGAGGCTCACGAAGCTTCCGTACTGGCCGGTGTGGTTGATCTGGTTCGCGAAGTTCGGGAGATTCGCCACCATGCGTTCGAACTCCGGGGTGTTCGCGATCCAGGTGTCGGTGACGGACGCGAGGCTCGCGAGCGAGCGCGTGAAGGCGCCGTCGGACTGCGCCATGATGTCGGCGAGTTCGTCGACCGTCGCGCTGCCGGTGTCGAGGAACTCGGCGAGATCCGTTCCGTCTCCGACGACGGAATCACCGAGTACGGCAAGCCCGTTCACGAGTGAGGTGAGCTCGTCGCTGCGGTTGTCGAGGGTGCCGAGCAGCCGGGTCGTCTTGTCGACGACCTCACCGAGAATGTCCTCGCGGTCGCCGAGGCTGCCGGTCAGGGTCGCGACCCGGTCCAGGAACTGGGCGACGGCGTCGCCGCGTCCGTTGAACGTGTCGGTGATGTTGCGGGCGAGGACGTTGACCTCCTCGGGCGGCAGCGAATCGAACAACGGCCGGAACCCGTTCATCAGCGCCGTCAGGTCGACCGGAGGTGTCGTCTGCGAGACCGGAACCACCGAGCCGGGCGCGAGCACCTCGGACGAACCGGGCGCGTCGACATACGGTTCGGGCATCGTGATCGCCACGTACCGGGCACCGAGCATGTCGCCGTACCGCACGGCCGCCTGCACGTCGCCGGTGAGCACCTGATCGCCCTCGATCTCGACGGTCACCCGCGCGAGCGCGGCCCCGCCGTCCGTGTCGGCGACATCGACCGAGTCGACCCGACCGACGCGCACACCGGACACCGTGACGGGATTGCCGACGTTGAGGCCTTCCACATCGGTGAATTCGAGGACGTACCGGTCGGTGGAGCCGCGAACCGGGACGGCGAGGGTGTTGAACACCAGGGATCCGCAGACCGCGCCAACGGCACAGTAGGCGACGAGCGACACCACCTGGGAACGCGTGAGTTTCACGGGATCTGCACCTCGCTTCCACGGACGAGCGGGCCGAGGATGAACGTCGTCGCGGGGTTCGGCGCCGCTCCGGTCGCGTCGAGCCCGGCGGGAACGGTCACCCCGGCCGCACCGAGAGCGTCCTCGAGCAGCCGCAGCGGTTCTGCTTCCTCGGGCCCGCCGACGATCCGCGTTGGCGCGCTGTAGGTGCCGTTGGCAGGACTGTTGCATTCGAGTCCGGTGAGCGAACCGTAGGCCGGGCAGTCCGCCGAGGTGTACGGCAGCGGGTCGGCGAACGACGGCACCGCGGTGATGTTGAACCGTCCGGTCGCGAAGACCCTCGCGCCGGCGTTGCCGAACAACTCGGCGTTCTCGAGGGTGCTGTACAGCCCGCTCGGGTTGGCAGCGGTCGTGGCGAGGATCGTCCCGATCGAATCGGTGACGGTGATCATCGCATCCCGGCGCTCACCGGCGAATCCGTCGACCGAGGCGGCGAGCAGTGTCGCCGCGTCGAAGGTGTCGGCCAGCCGGTCACGGTTCTCGACGATCGCGCCGGACACCTCCGCCGCGGACGCGACCATCCCGACGATGTCGGGGGTGGCGAGCGACAACGACCGCATGACCTCGACGAACTGCGGTGTCGCGTCGAGGAATTCGGCGGCGGCGGGGGCCATCTGATCACTGACCGCGGTGAAGCGGTCGATCGTGCGGCCGATGGTCTCGCCGTTCCCCTCGAGCGCGCTGCTCAAGGCGCTCAGTGCGACCGAGAGCTGGTCGGGGCGCATCTCGTCGAGCACGCCTGCCATCTTCGTGAACACGTCGTACATCGCGACGGCTTCGGGACCCGAGTCGACCGCGATGGTGTCGACCTGCCCGAGCGTGCTCGCTGCGGAGGCTGCCGTGGCCTGGCTGCCGGACGGCACCGGGGCCGCGGGATCGGTACCGGTGGCCGGGTCGACGAGTTCGACGTAGATGTCCCCGAAGAACGTGCGGGGCACGACGCGGGCGAGCACTGCCGCCGGGACGAGCTCCGCCGCGCCGGAGTCGATCGCGAGGCGCACCTGGGACTCGGTCGAACCGGCCTCGACGGAGGCGATCCGCCCGACCTCGACACCGTGGTAACGCACGGGCGCACCGCCGTTGACGAGACCCACGGCAGCCGGCACCTCGACGAAGACGTCGGTCGTGTCCTCGAACGTTCCCGTTCCGCGCAGCACCATGCCCGCCGCGACACCCGCCGCGACGCACAGGCTCAGGGCTCCGCACAGGATGTACTTCGTTCTCTGACGTGATGTGGGTCGATCCACCTCACACCCCCATTCCGGGAACTTCGGGAACCAGACCCCACAGCGCGAACGTCAGCAGCACGTCGAGGACCCCGATCGACAGGATCGCGGTGCGCAGGGCCCGGCCGGCCGCGGCACCCACACCCGCAGGCCCACCCGACGCGTAGTACCCGTATGCGCAGTGCACGAGGCTGACGACGATCGCGAAGACCATGGCCTTTATTCCGGAGTACAGCAGATCCTGGGGGGTGAGCACGAGGTGGAAGAAATAGTCGTACGTGCCGGCCGACGCGCCGTTGAAGACCACGACGACCAGACGTGTGGACAGGTAGCTCGCGAGCAGGCCGATCATGTAGATCGGGATGACACAGACCATCGCCGCGAGCACGCGTGTCGCCGCGAGGAACGGGATCGACCGGATGGCCATCGAGTCGAGCGCGTCGATCTCGTCGGAGATCCGCATGGCACCGATCTGCGCTGTGAAGCCGACACCGACCTTCGCGGACAAGGCGATCGCGACGACCACGGGGGCGAGCTCGCGGGTGTTCGCGACTGCGGACAGCATGCCCGACATGGTGGTCATGCCCACCAGTTCGAGACCGCGCTGTGTTTCGACGCCGAGCATCATGGCCGCGGCGAGCGACATCGCGAACACGATGCCGATCGTGCCGCCTCCGGAGAGCAGGGACTGGGTGCCGAAGCTGACCTCGCTGATCTGCGCGATCACATGCTTGCGGAACTTGCTGAGCGCGTAGGGAATGGACGCGAGCGTGCGGAAGTAGAAGGACACGTGCATGCCGAGTGTCGCGAGGTTGTCGCCGACACGGGTGGCCGCGCGGGTCGCGGTGAGAACCGGTTCGCGGGTGGCCAGTGTCACCGGAACTCACCCACCGCCGGAACGATGACCGTGTAGAGCGCCGAGAGCGCGGTGTTGACGATGAACACGAGTGCGAAGGCGATGACGACCGCTTCGTTGACCGCATCGGCGACGCCGCGCGGGCCTCCCTTGGTGTGCAGGCCCTTGAACGTCGCGACGAGCGCGGAGAGCAGACCGAACACGGCCGACTTGACCAGCGCCATCACGAAATCCGCCGGTCGGCCGTATTCGGCGAAGGTCGCCATGAACGTTCCGGCGGGCAGATGCTGGACGTAGATGTGGTAGAGCCAGCACGCGCCGACACCACCGAGGGTGACCATCGAGCACAGCGCGAGGGAGACGACGACCGCGCCGACGAGGCGGGGCGCGACGAGACGTTCGAGAACGTCGAGTCCCATGACCTCCATCGCGTCGATCTCCTCGCGGATCTTGCGCGAACCGAGGTCGGTGCAGATGGCCGAGCCTGCCACCCCCGCGAGCATGAGCGCACACACGAGCGCGGAGGCCTGGCCGACGATGATGAACGCGACGACGGCGCCCGAATAACCACCGGCACCGATGCGGCCGGCGAGTTCGCCGACCGACACTGCGATGAACACACCGACCGGGATCATCAGCAGCAGCGACGGACCCGTGCACACGCGCCCGATGAACAGCGTCTGGGTGACCGTCTCGTGCAGCGACAGCCGGCGCCGCAACACCGCGACGAGCGTTACGACCAGCGACTGAACGGCGAACCCGATGAGGAAACCACCCTCGGTCGCGACGTCGCGAACCGGCCCACGAGGAGCCGGCAATTCATAGGTCATCTACTGCATCCCTTCGGTTTTCGCACAGGGGTGGCTCCGTCGATCGGGTACGGAAGCAGACGTGGATTCGAGGTGAAGTGTGACACACCCACCGGTGCAGAGCAAGAGCTAAGTGAACCGCGATTCTCACCGGTTGTGACGGTGCTCCCGACGGAGAGGGAACGGGAGCGAATGCCCACGACCTGCGAACAACCGGCTACCGACAGCCGTTTTCGCGAAACGGTCCGGCCCCTCTCCCATCCACGTCGGGAGCACTACGAGAACGCCGATACCCGTCAGGTCATACAAACGTCGGAGAAGGTCAGCACCGGCCAGCAGACGACGGATCCGAGGAACGAGATCACCAGATCGACGCCCTCCATGTCGGCGAGGTGCGAGGTGTGGGTGAGCGTCCAGACCACACCGATCAAGCCGTAGGGAATGGCGACGAGAACGACGAGGCCGGCGAACTCGGCGACGGACATCTCGTAGGACAGGACTTTGCGTGCAGCATCGAGCACCGGTCGGACTCCTGGACGATGGGCGGACGGAAGGCAGGGAACGCCGCGCGCCGGACGAAACCGCGACGTGGAGCGAGACGGGCGTGACGACCCTGTTGCGCGGAGACGGCACCGGGGCCGCGCGACGGACCACCGGCAGACCCACCGGCCCCCGCGACCGCCGC
>NZ_LRRH01000061.1 GCF_001646785.1 Rhodococcus phenolicus | reverse complement strand
CGGCCCGGGCCCGGGCCGTAGGCTGCCCGATGTGCAGAGATGGCGAGGCCTCGAGGAAATACCTGCGGACTGGGGTCGTTGTGTACTGACGATCGGCGTGTTCGACGGAGTGCACCGCGGACATCAGCAACTGATCACGCGGGCGGTCAAATCCGCGAAGGAACGTGGAATCCCCAGTGTGCTCATGACATTCGATCCGCACCCGATGGAAGTGGTGCGGCCGGGCAATCATCCGGCGCAACTGACGACGCTGGCGCGCCGCGCCGAACTCGCCGAGGAGCTCGGTGTCGACGTCTTCTGCGTCATGCCGTTCACGCCCGAGTTCATGAAGCTGACCCCGGAGCGGTACGCCCACGAGATTCTCGTCGAACGGCTGCACGTCGCCGAGGTCGTGGTGGGGGAGAACTTCACGTTCGGAAAGAAGGCTGCCGGCACCGTCGACATGCTGCGGACGATCGGTGAACGGTTCGGATTCGCCGTCGACGGCCAGACGTTGCTCGCCGAACACGCGGTCACGTTCTCCTCGACCTACATCCGCTCGTGCGTCGACGCGGGCGACGTGGCCGCCGCGGCCGACGCGCTCGGCCGGCCGCACCGCGTCGAAGGGGTCGTCGTGCACGGCGACGGACGCGGACGCGATCTCGGGTTCCCCACCGCGAACGTCGCCCCGCCGATGCACTCGGCGATCCCCGCGGACGGCGTGTACGCCGCGTGGTTCACGGTTCTGGGACCCGGCCCGAGCCTGGGCACCGTGACGCCCGGCGAACGCTACGGCGCGGCCGTGTCGGTCGGCACCAATCCCACGTTCTCCGGGCGCACCCGCACGGTCGAGGCGTTCGTGCTCGACCACGAGGCCGACCTCTACGGCCAGCACGTCGCGGTCGACTTCGTCGAGCGGCTGCGAGGCATGGAGAAGTTCGACTCGATCGAGGCGCTGATCTCGGCGATGCACGGGGACGCCGACCGCGCCCGCGACATCCTCGCCCGCATCGTCGACGACCCCGCCTGACGCCACCCGGTCGGGGAGGGCTCGCGGGCTCTGGTAGCCTGGATTCTTGGTGTGTGCTGCGGTTCGCGGTGGCCGCACCGACGGGTTCGTGCCCGTTTTCGTATCACGCGGACGTCAGTGATCAGGAGTATCCCAGTGGCATTGACCACCGAGCAGAAGAAGCAGATCCTCGGCGAGTACGGCCTCCACGAGACCGACACCGGTTCGCCGGAGGCGCAGGTGGCACTGCTCACCAAGCGCATCGTCGATCTGACCGAGCACCTGAAGAAGCACAAGCACGACCACCACTCCCGCCGCGGCCTGCTGCTGCTGGTCGGTCGTCGTCGCCGCCTCCTCAAGTACGTCGAGAAGGTCGACGTCGAGCGTTACCGCTCGCTCATCCAGCGTCTGGGCCTGCGTCGCTGACGCGGACCCCGAGCACGACGATCTGCCTACGCTGATCTTTGCCGGTAGCCGACGGGAATGCCTCTACACTGGGCCTCGTCGGCTACCGGTGTTTGCGCCGGAAGCCCGGCGCGCAACGCCGCCTCGGTAGGCGGCGGACCGTATGCGCCGACGGTGTCGGTCCTCGGTAGTGACCTTCCGAATCCGGTGATCCGGGACCGGTGGGTTTCGATCGACGACCGCCTCCGCAAGTCGGTGCGCAGCCGCGGCCAAGGGGGCCGCGGCGCCCACGCGGGTACGGCGAAGACGAAGAGGGAAGAGAAGACACAGAGATGACCAGCAATACTGCAGTCGAGGTCGACGAGGGCGTGTTCGAGACCGCCGCGACCATCGACAACGGGGCCTTCGGTACCCGCACCATTCGTTTCGAGACCGGCCGCCTCGCCCAGCAGGCCGCCGGTTCCGTCGTCGCCTACCTCGACGACGAGACCATGCTGCTGTCGGCCACCAGCGCCTCCAAGCAGCCCAAGGAGCACTTCGACTTCTTCCCGCTGACGGTGGATGTCGAAGAGCGCATGTACGCCGCGGGCCGTATCCCCGGCTCGTTCTTCCGTCGTGAGGGCCGCCCCTCCACCGACGCGATCCTGACCTGCCGTCTCATCGACCGCCCGCTGCGCCCGTCGTTCGTCGACGGCCTGCGCAACGAGATCCAGGTCGTCGTGACGGTCCTGAGCCTGAACCCGAACGACCTTTACGACGTCGTAGCGATCAACGCCGCGTCCGCGTCCACCCAGATCGCGGGTCTGCCGTTCTCCGGCCCGGTCGGCGGCGTGCGCGTCGCGCTGATCACCTCGGACGAGAACAAGGCCGGCCAGTGGGTCGCGTTCCCGACGGTCGAGCAGCTCGAGAACGCCGTGTTCGACATGGTCGTCGCGGGCCGCATCGTCGCCGGGGGCGACAACCCGGACACCGCCGACGTCGCGATCATGATGGTCGAGGCCGAGGCCACCGAGAACGTCATCGCGCTCGTCGACGGGGGCGCGCAGGCGCCGACCGAGGCGATCGTCGCGCAGGGCCTCGAGGCCGCCAAGCCGTTCATCGCCCGCCTGTGCATCGCGCAGCAGCAGCTCGCCGCCGCCGCCGCGAAGCCCACCGGCGACTTCCCGCTGTTCCCGGCGTACGCCGACGACGTGTACGCCGCCGTCGAGACCGCCGCCTCCGCGAAGCTGGCCGAGGCGCTGACCATCGCCGGCAAGCAGGAGCGCGACGACCGCACCGACGAGATCAAGGTCGAGATCCTCGAGCAGGTCGCCCCGAGTTTCGAGGGGCGCGAGAAGGAGATCGGCGCGGCGTTCCGCTCGCTGACCAAGAAGCTGGTGCGTCAGCGCATCCTGCGCGACCAGTTCCGCATCGACGGCCGCGGCATCACCGACATCCGGGCGCTCTCGGCCGAGGTCGCGGTCGTGCCGCGCGCCCACGGTTCGGCGCTGTTCGAGCGCGGCGAGACCCAGATCATGGGTGTCACCACCCTCGACATGGTCAAGATGGCGCAGCAGGTCGACTCGCTCGGTCCCGAGACCACCAAGCGGTACATGCACCACTACAACTTCCCGCCGTACTCGACCGGTGAGACCGGCCGCGTCGGTTCGCCCAAGCGTCGCGAGATCGGCCACGGCGCTCTCGCCGAGCGCGCCCTCGTGCCGGTGCTGCCGAGCCAGGAGGAGTTCCCGTACGCGATCCGTCAGGTGTCCGAGGCTCTCGGCTCCAACGGTTCGACGTCCATGGGCTCGGTCTGCGCTTCGACGCTGTCGCTGCTCAACGCCGGTGTGCCGCTGAAGGCTCCGGTTGCGGGCATCGCCATGGGCCTGGTCTCCGACGAGGTCGACGGTGAAACCCGGTACGTGGCGCTGACCGACATCCTCGGCGCCGAGGATGCGTTCGGCGACATGGACTTCAAGGTCGCCGGCACGAAGGACTTCGTGACCGCCCTGCAGCTCGACACCAAGCTCGACGGTATTCCGTCGCAGGTGCTGGCGGGTGCGCTCTCGCAGGCCCACGACGCTCGCGCCACGATCCTCGAGGTCATGGCCGAGGCCATCGACTCGCCGGACGAGATGAGCCCGTTCGCTCCGCGCATCACCACCATCAAGGTTCCGGTGGACAAGATCGGCGAGGTCATCGGCCCCAAGGGCAAGATGATCAACTCGATCACCGAGGAGACCGGCGCCAACATCTCCATCGAGGACGACGGCACCGTCTACGTCGGTGCGGCGGACGGCCCGTCCGCGCAGGCCGCGATCGACAAGATCAATGCCATCGCCAACCCGCAGCTGCCCAAGGTCGGCGAGCGTTTCCTCGGCACCGTGGTCAAGACCACGGCGTTCGGTGCGTTCGTCTCGCTGCTCCCGGGCCGCGACGGCCTGGTGCACATCAGCAAGCTGGGCAACGGCAAGCGCATCGCGAAGGTCGAGGACGTCGTGAACGTCGGCTCGAAGATCCGCGTCGAGATCGCCGACATCGACAACCGCGGCAAGATCAGCCTCGTTCCGGTCGCCGAGGACGACGCGGCTGCCGCGCCGGCCGAGGGCGCGGAGAACGCCGAGGGCTGATCGGCGCCCGCGCCGGTCTGATCGGCGCCCGCGCCGGTACGACACCACGCGGCTCGTGCCGCCCCGCCCCGGAAGGACTTCGGTCCTTCCGGGGCGGGGTTCGTTGTGCCGAGGCCGACGCGGCCCTTCGGCCCGTTCCGGTGCCTACTTTGTGCTGTCCTGTGCCACAACGTAATTCACAAGAATAGGCCGGTTCGAGGCCGAAGGGAACGGATCGCGGCGAACCGATCCCGAATTCACAATCCCCCGGCGATGTAACGTTTCCCCCAAAGTTCCGCCAAGATCACCCGCCGGTGGTTTCGTGATGGTGTGAACACGGCAACGACACCGGGTACCGGTACGGGACGTGGTTTCAACCTCGCGCTCGCCACCTGGGTATCCGCGATCAACTTCTGGGCCTGGAACATGATCGGCCCGCTGTCCACGACCTACGCCCACGACCTGTCGCTCACCAGCACGCAGGCTTCGCTGCTCGTCGCCACCCCGATTCTGGTCGGTGCGCTCGGCCGGATCGTGGTCGGATCACTCACCGACCGATACGGCGGCCGGATCATGTTCATCGGCATCTCGCTGGCGTCGATCCTGCCGGTCCTGGCGGTCGGCGTCGCCGGCGTCGCCGGTTCATATCCGCTGCTCCTGGTGTTCGGCTTCTTCCTCGGCATCGCCGGCACCATCTTCGCCGTCGGTATCCCGTTCGCCAACGCCTGGTACGAACCGGCCCGCCGCGGTTTCGCGACCGGCGTGTTCGGTGCGGGCATGGTCGGCACCGCGCTCTCGGCGTTCTTCACGCCGCGGTTCGTGAACTGGTTCGGTCTCCTGACCACCCACGTGATCATCGCGGTCGCGCTCGCGGTCACCGCCGGCGTGTGCATCCTGTCGATGCGCAACTCTCCCGAATTCGTGCCCAACACCGATCCGGTGGTGCCGAAGCTGACGGCCGCGCTCAAGCTCGGCGTCACGTGGGAGATGTCGTTCCTCTACGCGATCGTCTTCGGCGGTTTCGTCGCGTTCAGCAACTACCTGCCGACCTACATCAAGACCATCTACGGATTCTCCGCCGTCGACGCCGGTACCCGCACCGCCGCGTTCGCCCTCGCCGCGGTGATCGCCCGCCCGATCGGCGGCGCGCTCTCCGACCGCATCCCCCCGAAGTACGTGGTGCTCGCCTCGCTCGCCGGGACGGCGGCCATGGCCTTCATCGCCACCTTCCAGCCGCCGCCGGACATCTGGTCCGCCGAGACCTTCATCGCCCTCGCGATCTTCCTCGGCATCGGCACCGGCGGTGTGTTCGCCTGGGTCTCCCGCCGTTCGCCCGCGCAGTCGGTCGGATCGGTCACCGGCATCGTCGCCGCGGCAGGTGGCCTCGGCGGCTATTTCCCGCCGCTCGTGATGGGCGCGACCTACGACAGCGTCGACAACGACTACACCGTCGGCCTGCTGCTCCTGGTGGCCACCGCCCTGATCGCCCTGGCCTACACCGCGTTGCGGTTGCACGCCCGCGAACCCGCACGCGACCCCGCCGCCTGACTTCCCTCCCGAAAGGAGCCACCGTGAATGCCCCCCAGATCGGCGGACCCGTCGACGAACTGCTGCAACGCAGCGGACGCTTCTTCACCCGGGGTGAGATCTCCGCCGACGGCCGCACCGTGACCCGTCAGGGCGGTCGTGAGGGAGACGTCTTCTACCGCGACCGCTGGAGTCACGACAAGGTGGTGCGCTCGACGCACGGCGTCAACTGCACCGGATCGTGCTCGTGGAAGATCTACGTCAAGGACGGCATCATCACCTGGGAAACCCAGCAGACGGATTATCCGTCCGTCGGACCGGACCGTCCCGAGTACGAGCCGCGGGGCTGTCCGCGCGGTGCCGCGTTCTCCTGGTACACCTACTCGCCGACGCGGGTGCGCTACCCGTATGCCCGCGGGGTCCTCGTGGAGATGTACCGCGAGGCGAAGGCCCGTCTCGGCGACCCGGTCCTCGCCTGGGCGGACATCCAGGCCGATCCCGAACGCCGCCGGCGCTATCAGGGGGCCCGCGGTAAGGGCGGACTGGTGCGGGTGACCTGGGCCGAGGCCACCGAGATGATCGCCGCCGCCCACGTCCACACCATCAAGGAGTACGGCCCGGACCGGGTCGCCGGGTTCTCTCCGATTCCTGCGATGTCGATGGTGTCGTTCGCCGCCGGTTCCCGATTCGTGGAACTGCTCGGCGGGGTGATGACGTCGTTCTACGACTGGTACGCCGATCTGCCGGTCGCCTCGCCGCAGGTGTTCGGCGACCAGACCGACGTCCCTGAGTCGGGGGATTGGTGGGATGCGGCATACCTCATGATGTGGGGATCGAACGTGCCCGTCACCCGCACCCCGGACGCGCACTGGATGGCGGAGGTCCGGTACCGCGGCACCAAGGTCGTCACCGTCAGCCCCGACTACGCCGACAACACGAAATTCGCCGACGAGTGGATGCCGTGTGCGGCGGGCACCGACGGCGCTCTCGCCATGGCGATGGGTCACGTGATCCTCACCGAGTGTTTCGTGCGGAACCGGGTGCCGTTCTTCGTCGACTACGTGCGCCGCTACACCGACCTGCCGTTCCTGGTGAAACTCGAGGAACGCGACGGCCGGTGGGTGCCGGGCAAGAACCTGACCGCCGCCGACCTCGGGCAGGACGTGGAGAACGCCGCGTTCAAACCGGTGCTGCTCGACGGTGCCACCGACTCGGTCGCGGTGCCGCACGGTTCGCTCGGCTTCCGGTACGGCGACGACGGGGTCGGCAAATGGAACCTCGAACTCGGCGATCTCGTGCCGGCGCTGACCGTCGCACCGCACGACGACGCGGTGGGGGAGAGCGCCCTGATCCATCTGCCGCGCTTCGACACCCTCGACGGGCACGGCGAGACCCTCGAACGCGGTGTCCCGGTGCGGCGCGTCGGCGAACACCGCGTGTGTACGGTGTTCGACCTGATGCTCGCGCAGTACGGTGTGGTCCGGCCGGGACTGCCCGGTACGTGGCCCTCCGGTTACGACGACCCGGCCGAGCCCTACACCCCGGCCTGGCAGGAATCGATCACCGGGGTGTCCGCGGCGCAGGCCATCCGCGTCGCGAAGGAGTTCGCGCGCAGCGCCGAGGAATCCGGTGGACGGTCCATGATCATCATGGGTGCCGGCATCTGCCAGTGGTTCCACGGCGACGCGACCTACCGGGCGGTGCTCGCGCTGCTGCTGCTCACCGGTTCGATGGGACGCAACGGTGGCGGCTGGGCGCACTACGTCGGTCAGGAGAAGTGCCGCCCCGTCACCGGTTGGGCCGCCATGGCCATGGGCACCGATTGGTCGCGTCCGCCGCGGCAGATGGCGGGCACCTCCTACTGGTACGCACACACCGGCCAGTGGCGTTACGACGGGTACCGGGCCGATGCGCTGGCGAGTCCGCTCGGCCGCGGCAGGTTCGCGGGCAAACACACGATGGACGTGCTGGCCGCAGCGAACGCGATGGGCTGGAGTCCGTTCTTCCCGCAGTTCGACCGGTCGAGTCTCGACGTCGCCGACGAGGCCCGCGCCGCCGGTGAGGAGATCCCCGCCTACGTCGCGAGCCGGCTCGCGACGGGCGATCTGAAACTGGCGGTCACCGATCCGGACAACCCGCGCAACTGGCCGCGCGTGCTGAGCATCTGGCGGGCGAATCTGCTCGGTTCGTCGAGCAAGGGCAACGAGTACTTCCTGCGCCATCTGCTCGGCACCACCTCCACCGTGCAGGCCGAGCCGACCCCGGAGAATCTGCGCCCGAACGGTGTCGCCTGGCCCGACGACATCCCCGAGGGCAAGCTGGACCTGCTCATGTCGATCGACTTCCGGATGACGTCGACGACCCTGCTGTCCGACGTGGTGCTGCCCGCCGCCACCTGGTACGAGAAGGGCGACCTGTCGAGCACCGACATGCACCCCTATCTGCACGCGTTCAGCCCCGCGATCGACCCCCCGTGGGAAACCCGCTCGGACTACGAGGCTTTCGGTGCGATCGCCCGCGCGTTCAGCGCACTGGCGGCGCGGCATCTGGGTACCCGCACCGACGTCGTGCTCGGCACGTTGCAGCACGACACCCCCGGTGCGATGGCGTATCCCGGTGGCACCGAGAACGACTGGCGGACCACGGGCGAGGTGCCGGTGCCGGGGAAGACGATGGGGCCCGTCGCCGTCGTCGAACGCGACTACGCCGCGATCGCCGACAAGTGGTCGACGCTCGGCCCGCTCGTCGACACCCTCGGCCTGACCACCAAGGGCGTCACCACTCGCCCGACCGCGGAGGTCGCCGAGCTCGCTGCGAAGTTCGGCGTGATGAATTCCGGTGCGGCGGAAGGTCGCCCGGCGATCACGACGGCCGAACGGATGGCCGACGTGATCCTCGCCCTGTCCGGAACCTCCAACGGCAGGCTTGCCGTCGAGGGTTTCCGGGAACTCGAGAAACGCACCGGGCGCCGTCTCGTGCATCTCGCCGAGGGCAGCGAGGAACGGCGCATCACCTACGCCGACACCCAGGCCCGCCCGGTGCCGGTGATCACCAGCCCGGAGTGGTCCGGCAGCGAGACCGGGGGCAGGCGCTATGCCCCGTTCACGGTGAACATCGAGGAACTCAAGCCGTTCCACACCCTCACCGGCAGGATGCACTTCTACGTCGACCACGACTGGATCGAGGAGGTCGGCGAACAACTGCCCACCTATCGTCCGCCGCTGGACATGACCCGGTTGTTCGGTGAGCCCGCGGTCGGGGAGAGCGGCCGGGACGGAATCGGGCTCAGTGTGCGTTACCTGACGCCGCATTCGAAATGGTCGATCCACTCCGAGTATCAGGACAACCTGTTCATGCTGTCGCTCTCGCGGGGCGGCCCGACCATGTGGATGAGTCCGGTGGACGCCGAGAAGATCTCGGTGCGCGACAACGACTGGGTCGAGGCCGTCAACCGCAACGGTGTCGTGGTGTGCCGGGCGATCGTCTCCCACCGCATGCCGGAAGGGGTCGTGTACGTCTACCACGCTCAGGAACGGACCATCGACACCCCGCTCACCGAAACCACGGGCACCCGCGGCGGAATCCACAATTCGCTGACCCGGCTGCTGATCAAGCCCACGCATCTGGCGGGTGGCTACGCCCAGAACGCCTTCGCGTTCAACTATCTCGGTCCGACCGGCAACCAGCGCGACGAGGTGACCGTGGTGCGTCGCCGGTCGCAGGAGGTGACCTACTGACATGAATGTGAGGGACGTGAGCGGAGCCTGCGGAGCGAGGAAATCATGAAGGTCATGGCACAGATGGCGATGGTGATGAACCTCGACAAGTGCATCGGCTGTCACACCTGTTCGGTCACGTGCAAGCAAGCGTGGACGAACCGGGCCGGCACCGAGTACGTGTGGTTCAACAACGTCGAAACCCGTCCCGGACAAGGATATCCACGAACCTACGAGGATCAGGAACGATGGCGGGGCGGGTGGGTACGAGACCGCAAGGGCCGGCTGCGGCTGCGGGACGGCGGCCGCCTGCACAAGCTGTCCCGGATCTTCTCGAATCCCAAGCTGCCGTCCATCGACGACTACTACGAGCCGTGGACGTACGACTACGAGAACCTGACATCGGCGCCGCTGGGTGAGCACATGCCCGTCGCTCCGCCGCGCAGCCTCATCAGCGGCAAGCCGATGAAGGTGTCGTGGTCGGCGAACTGGGACGACGATCTGGGCGGGTCACCGGAGATCGTGCCCGACGATCCGATCCTGAAGAAGGTCGGCGACCGGGTGAAGCTCGAACTCGAGCAGACGTTCATGTTCTACCTTCCGCGGATCTGCGAGCACTGCCTCAATCCCTCGTGCGTGTCGTCGTGCCCGTCCGGGGCGATGTACAAGCGCGTCGAGGACGGCATCGTGCTGGTCGATCAGGACCAGTGCCGCGGCTGGCGGATGTGTGTGTCCGGGTGTCCGTACAAGAAGGTGTATTTCAACCACAAGACCGGCAAGGCCGAGAAGTGCACGTTCTGCTATCCGCGCATCGAGGTGGGCCTGCCGACCGTGTGCTCGGAAACCTGCGTCGGCCGTCTGCGGTACCTCGGGTTGGTGCTCTACGACGTCGACCGGGTCCTCGAGGCCGCCTCGGTCGAGGACGAGACCGACCTGTACGAGGCGCAGCGCGATCTCATCCTCGACCCGCACGACCCCGAGGTGATCGCCGGGGCGCGCGCGGAGGGAATCTCCGACGAGTGGATCGAAGCGGCGCAGCGGTCCCCGGTGTACACGCTGATCCACACCTACAAGGTCGCGTTGCCGCTGCATCCGGAGTACCGCACGATGCCGATGGTCTGGTACATCCCGCCGTTGTCGCCGGTGGTCGACGCCGTCAGCCGTGACGGGCACGACGGCGAGGACCTCGGCAACCTGTTCGGGGCGCTCGACGCCCTGCGTATCCCGCTGCAGTACCTCGCGGAACTGTTCACCGCCGGTGACGTCGCGCCCGTCGAGGCGGTGTTGCGCAGGCTCGCCGCGATGCGCTCGTACATGCGCGACATCAATCTCGGGCGCGAAACCCAGCCGCACATCCCCGAGGCCGTGGGGATGACCGAGGAACAGATCTACGGCATGTACCGGTTGCTGGCTATCGCCAAATACGAAGAGCGATATGTCATTCCGTCCGCCTATGCCGCCGAGGGGCACCGGCTCGAGGAGTCGGTGACCGACTGCGCTCTGTCGTTCGACGGGGGACCGGGCATGTACGAGTCGGGACCGTTCGGCGAGGCCAGCGGCGGTCCGGTACCGGTGGCGGTGGAAACCTTCCACGCGCTGAAACAACGCCAGACCAGCGAGGGCATGGCCGCCAACGCCAGCCGCCCGTCGCGGGTCAACCTGCTCAACTGGGACGGAAAAGGGGTACCGGCGGGCATGTTCCCCGGCGCGCACCCCGGCGGCGAACCGGAGGGAGAGCGATGATGAGACTGCTGTCGCGAATCCGGCCCGCCCCGGGGGCGAGCCTGCAGGACCGGCTGGTGTGGCAGGCGGCGTCGCTGCTGCTCGCCTACCCGGACGAGGCGCTGACGCAGCGTCTCGACACGGTCGAGCAGTTGCGCGCACACGTGACCGGCCGTGCGTCCGACCTGCTCGGCCGCACCGCCGCCGCGCTGCGCGAGGCCGACCCGGTGGCTGCGGCGACCTCCTACGTCGACGTGTTCGATCTGCGGCGCCGATCCACGATGTACCTGACCTACTGGACCGGGGGCGACACCCGCAACCGGGGCTCCGAGATCCACGCGTTCGCGCAGGTGTACCGCGCCGCGGGCGCCGAACCGCCCGTGGGGGAGATGCCCGACCACCTGCCGGTCGTCCTCGAATTCGCCGCGACGGTCGATCCCGAGGCCGGCCGGCGACTGCTCGTCGAACACCGGGTGCCGATCGATGTGCTCCGCGAGGCACTGACGGAGGCGGGTTCGCCCTACGCGCACACCGTCGATGCGGTGTGCGGGACGCTGCCGGCGGCGACCGACCAGGAACTGCGGCGCGCGGCGCGGCTCGCGCAGGACGGGCCGCCCGCCGAGGCCATCGGACTGCAGCCGTTCACGCTGACCGTTCCACCCCGACGAGACGAAGGAGACCGGTGAGATGTCCGCAGGGGAGATCTTCTGGGATGTCGTGCCGTACGTGACGCTGGCGATCGTCGTCGTCGGGACCTGGTGGCGCTACCGCTACGACAAGTTCGGCTGGACCACCCGCTCGTCGCAGCTGTACGAGTCCCGGTTGCTGCGCATCGCGAGCCCGATGTTCCACTTCGGGATTCTCGTGGTGATCATCGGGCACATCATCGGCCTGGTGATCCCGGAGTCGTGGACCGACGCGATCGGGCTGAGCCAGCACGCCTACCACGTCCAGGCGGTCACGCTCGGTTCGATCGCCGGAATCGCGACGCTCGTCGGCATCGTGCTGCTGATCTACCGGCGCCGCACCCGCGGTCCGGTGTTCCTCGCGACGACCGCGAACGACAAGCTCATGTACATCGTGCTGGTCGCGGCGATCGTCGCCGGTCTGGCGGCGACCCTGCTCGGCTCCGGTGTGGTCGGTGAGGAACACAACTACCGCGAGACCGTCTCGCCGTGGTTCCGCTCGATCTGGATCCTGCAGCCGCGCGGTGACCTCATGGCGCAGGCGCCGCTGTACTTCCACATCCACGTGCTCATCGGGCTCGCCCTGTTCGCGTTGTGGCCGTTCACCCGGCTCGTCCATGCGTTCAGCGCCCCGATCGGCTACCTGTTCCGGCCGTACGTCGTGTACCGCAGCCGGGACGTGGCGGGGAAGGGACAGCTCGTGGGGTCACAGCCGCGCCGCCGCGGCTGGTGAGGCCACGGCACGGCCGGGCCGGCGAGCCGGTGAGCTCGTCGGCCCGGCGGCGCCGCGTGTAGGGTGTGCTTTTCCCACTTCGTACCCACGTGCCGATCGCCTCAGGACCGCAGAACACTTCCATGGCTTCCAACCGCCGTACCCCCTCCGCCACCACCGCCGACCTTGCCGCAGCCGTTGCGGATTCCGGTGTGCGGCGCACCGTCCTGCCCGGCGGTGTCCGTGTCGTCACCGAGCACGTACCGGGCGTGCGGTCCGCCGCCGTCGGCATCTGGGTCGGGGTCGGGTCCCGCGACGAGCAGCCGTCCGTCGCCGGTGCCGCCCACTTCCTCGAGCACCTGCTCTTCAAGGCCACCCCGACGCGCACCGCGCTCGACATCGCCGAACTCGTCGACGGGGTCGGCGGTGAACTCAACGCATTCACGTCCAAGGAACACACGTGCTTCTACGCACACGTCCTCGACGACGACCTCCCGCTCGCCGTCGATGTCGTCGCCGATGTGGTGCTGCGCGGACTGTGCCGCAGCGTCGACGTCGACGTCGAACGGCAGGTGGTGCTCGAGGAGATCGCGATGCGCGACGACGACCCCGAGGACCTGCTCGGCGACAGCTTCCTCACCGCCCTCTACGGAGAGCATCCCATCGGCCGCCCCGTCATCGGCTCGGTCGAGTCGATCGAGTCGATGCGCCGCAGCCAGCTCCACTCGTTCCATGTCCGGCGCTACACCCCCGAGCGGATGGTCGTGGCGGTCGCCGGCAACGTCGACCACGACCACACCGTCGAGCTCGTGCGCCGCGCCTTCTCCGACCACCTCCACCAGGGGGCCGAGCCGGCGCCGCGCCGGGAGGGGCAGGCGCGGCTGCGCACGGCACCGGCACTGAGCATCACCGAACACGACGGGGAGCAGACGCACCTGTCGCTCGGGGTGCGCGCGTTCGGGCGGCACGACGGACGCCGCTGGGCGCTGTCGGTGCTCAACGCCGCGATCGGCGGTGGCCTCAGCTCGCGGCTGTTCCAGGAGGTGCGCGAGAAGCGCGGGCTCGCGTACTCCGTCTACTCCGGGGTCGATACGTTCGCCGACACCGGCGCGTTCTCGATCTACGCCGGCTGCCAGCCGGAGAACCTGCGCGAGGTCACGACCGTCGTCCGGGAAGTGCTGCGCGACGTCGCCGAGCACGGCATCACCGACGCCGAATGTGCGCGGGCGAAGGGCTCGCTGCGCGGCGGCCTGGTGCTCGGACTCGAGGACACCGGGGCCCGGATGCACCGGATCGGGCGCAGCGAACTCAGCTACGGCACCCACTGGAGCGTCAGCTCCACCCTCGAACGCATCGCCGGGGTCACCTCCGACGAGGTGCGCGCCGTGGCGGCGGAACTGCTGAACCGGCCGTTCGCCGCCGCCGTCGTCGGGCCCTACCGTCGTGCCCGCGATCTCCCCGCATCGGTGCGCGGCATCGTCGGATGAGGCACGACCGGGCGTGCGCGACCGCCTGACCGGCGGGGCAACCTGGTTGCGTACGCTCTTGTGCGACGGACGTGACGGAAGGGCGTGACGAGAACAGTGAACGCAGCAGCTATCCGGGTGGGTGTGCTCGGAGCCAAGGGCAAGGTCGGGCAGGCGATCTGCAAGGGCGTCGAGGACGCGGCCGATCTCGAGCTGGTCGCGACCGTCGACAAGGACGACAGCCTCGACGCGTTCGTCGCTTCGGGCACGCAGGTCGTCGTCGACTTCACCAACCCCGATGTCGTCATGGGCAACCTGGAGTTCCTGGTGCGCAACGGCATCCACGCCGTCGTCGGCACCACCGGCTTCGACGACGAGCGACTCGGGCAGGTGCGCGGCTGGGTCGCCGAGTCGCCCGGAACTGGTGTGCTCATCGCGCCGAACTTCGCGATCGGCGCGGTCCTGTCGATGCGGTTCGCGCAGGCCGCCGCGCGGTTCTTCGACTCCGTCGAGGTCGTCGAACTGCACCACCCGAACAAGCTGGACGCGCCGTCCGGCACCGCCTACCGCACCGCCGCCCTCATCGCCGAGGCTCGTGCCGCTGCCGGTGTGGGCCGCAGCCCGGACGCCACCGCCACCGAACTCGACGGTGCGCGCGGCGCCGACGTCGACGGGGTGCGCGTGCATTCGGTGCGGCTCGCGGGCCTGGTCGCGCACCAGGAAGTTCTGCTCGGCACCGAGGGGGAGACCCTCACCATCCGCCACGACTCGATCGACCGGACCTCGTTCGTGCCGGGCGTGCTGCTCGGTGTCCGGGAGATCGGCGCTCGGCCCGGCCTGACCGTCGGGATCGATCCGCTCCTCGATCTCTGACAGGGCGGCTCACGGGGTGGCGGGGCGGCGGCCGGCGCCACGGGGAATCGTGGCCCGCGCATACCAGGCGCGGGCGTCGAGCGAGAAAGCCCCGGACGCCGGAAGATCCGCCCGGCACGCCTCGCGGACTGCGGTCCGCTGGTCGGCGGTCAGGGTCCGGAGGTAGCTGCCGGCCGGTCCGACCGCGAAGGTGAACGGCTCCCAGAAATCGTCGAAATCGGCGTAGTCCGCGCGGGCGATCAGTTTCCCCGCGATCACCTCGTCGAGTCCGGCGCGACGGAATCGCTCGGCGATGTCGCCCTCGGTGGTTCCGGCCATCGCGGTCTCTCCGGTGGCATCGGGGACGACGCTGCGCACCGCCGACCAGAACACCCGCAGCATCGTCATGCCGCCGGAGGCGATGTCCCACATGCACGCTGCGACGGTGCCGCCGGGCCGGGTGACCCGGGCCATCTCCCGTACTCCGAGGTCGGGGTCGGACATGAATCCGATCACCAGCGACGCCGCCGTGACGTCGAACGTATCGTCCGGCCACGGCAGATCCTCGGCCACACCCACGCGCACGTCGACCCCGGCATTGCGTTCCCGGCACGCCGCGGCGAACTGCGGCGCCGGATCGATCGCGGCGACGCGGTTCGGTCCCACCCGGGACACCATCTCCGCGGTCAGACCTCCCGGGCCGCAACCGACATCGCACACCCGGAGCCCGGAGGTCACTCCTGCGGCGTCCGAGAGCGCGGTCGCGAGTGTGGGGGCGTAGCGGCCCATGAACCGGTCGTACTGCTCGGCGGGGGCGGCGAACTGCATGAGACCAGTGGACGCTGTGGCCGCAGGACCGTCAAGGGTGCGCGCACGTGGGCGCGCTCACCTCGGCGGCGCTCGAGCGCGGGCACCGGGACACGGCCTGCGACAATCGGGCCGTGAAGAACGAACTGACCAAGGTCCTCGTGCCGATCGCGTTCATCGTGGTCGCGCTCGTCTTCTACTTCGTGCTGCTCGGCAGGGTGGGGATCGAACTGGTCGGTACCGGCGAGGTGGCGGCGGTCGGTCTCGGCATCGGCGTGCTGCTGCTGCCGCTCATCGGCGTGTGGATCGTCTACGCCACGATCCGGGCGGGACTCCAGCATCAGCATCTCGCGCGTCGCATCCACGACGAGGGTCTGGACCTCGACGTCAGCGGCCTCCCGCGGATGCCGTCCGGGCGCGTCGACCGGGACGCCGCCGACGCCCTTTTCCAGCAGGTCAAGCAGGAGTGGGAAGCGGATCCCGACAACTGGCGCAACTCGTACCGGCTGGCCCGCGCGTACGACCATGCCGGCGACCGGTCCCGCGCCCGCGAGACCATGCGCCGCGCGGTGGCACTCGAGAAGCTCGAACGCGACGGAAACCCGTCGTAGTCTGCACCGTGTGACCGACCTCGACGCCCCGACCGAACCGCGCGAGCGCGTCCTGCTCGTCGTCCACCACACGCCGTCGCCGCCCACCCGGGAGCTGCTCGAGGCGGTGCTTGCCGGGGCGAACGACCCCGAGATCACCGGCGTGCGCGTGCATTCGGTTCCGGCGCTCGGCGCGACCGTGCCCGACGTCCTCGGCGCCGACGGCTACGTGTTCGGTACCTCGGCGAACTTCGGATACATGTCCGGAGCCCTCAAACATTTCTTCGACACCGTGTACTACCCGTGCCTCGACGCGGTCGCCGGCCGCCCGTACGGACTGTGGGTCCACGGCAACAACGACACGTCCGGTGCCGTGACGTCGGTACGGAAGATCGTCACCGGCCTGGAACTGGTCCAGGCCGCCGCGGATGTCGAGATCACCGGACCGATCGACGGCGCGGTGCGGGAGAAGTGCTACGAACTGGGGGCCACCGTGGCGGTGACGGTCGCGGACGGGTAGGGCCGCCGCGACCGCATCCTCTCACCGTTCGGGGACGACCCCGGGTTCCGACGGGTCGGGAACCGGTTCGAAGGGCGGGGGATTCGCCGGGTCGAAACTCGTCGGCAGTGTCGCGCACGTGGCACCCGGCTCCGGGTAGGTGTTCGGGTTCAGGCGCAGTGCGTCGATGAACCGATCGATGCGCGGATCGTCGGCATCGTCGACGAACAGCCGATGTCCCCACGACTGCAGCGAGATCGGCTGTGCGAGATCCGGATACGGAGACATGAGCATGTAGGTCACACCGTCCACTCGTGCGGCGAGCAGATTCCGCTGCTCGCCGGAGACGCGCTCGGGGTCGTAGGCGATCCACACCGCACCGTGCTCGAGCGAGTGCACCGCGTTCTCGCTGCGGATCGGCGCCGGGTAGACGATGCCCGTGCAGGTCGCCCACACCGCGTCGTGGGGACCACCGAACGGGGGACTGTATTCGTACGCGACCCGCTGGGACGCTCCGACGTGATCGCCCGCCGGATAGTCGACGATCTCGATCCCCTGGATCTCGGCCGCCGGATCGGTTCCGGCCGCGGCATCGGGGTGTGCGTTCCCGTCGGTCTCGGATCCGCAGCCGGCGAGTACGGTCGCGAGGACGGCGGCGGCCACCACCGCGAACGGCTTCCGCATCGCGGTCAGACCGTCTTGGCGACGAATCCGGCCAGGCCCTTGCTGGCCGTCTCGACCGCCATCTTCTGGGCCTTCTTGACGAGGAAACCGGGCAGCGGGATCTTCGGGTCGACGGTGAGCGAGAACTCGACGCGAGTGCCGTCGGCCGACGGTGTGAGGGTGTACGCGCCGTCCTGCTGCTTCTGCTGGCTGCTCTCGACGAGCGTCCACGACATCGATTCGTCGCCGTTCCACGCGTAGTCGACGACCTGCTCGTCGGTGATGCCGATGATCGACACGGTCATGCGCACCCGATGCGGGCGACCGTCCGGATGGGTGCTCTCGATCGTCACGGACTTGTGGGCCGAGGACCACTCGGGAAGGCGGTCCACCGCTGCGATCGCGGCCATCACCTGCTCCGGGGTCGCCTTGATCTCCGAGGTGAGGGAACTGCTGACGGCCATCCGGTTTCACTCCTTGTTCCAGGTGCGGTGCGACGGCAATCTACCGCACCCGATCGGCACTCACGTGTCGTCGCGATCGGTGTCGCCGCTGTCGGGAGCGGGTCCGGATCGCTCGGGGCCGGGACCTGCGGGACCGGAGTCCTTCCGGGTGTCCGAGGTGCCGGGCCCGGGCGTGCCGGGGCGCCGATACGGGCCGTGCGGCCAGCGGTTCCGGTCGAATCCGGAGGACTGGTAGCGCATCTGGTCACGCAGCGCGCCCTGTACGGCCTGCGCGACCCACGTGTTGAGCGAGAGCCCGTTCTGCGCGGCGGCTTCCTCGGCGCGGGATTTGATCTGCTCGACGAGTCGCAGCGTCACGCGGCTGATGTCCCCGGTGACCTCCTCGAAGGTCGGGGGCTGGGTCTCGGCCTCCGGGTCGGGGCCGTGGTGGACCTCGACCACCGCGTCGCGCCCGTCCAGGCGGACCGTCACGCGGCGGTCCCCGAGCTGATCGGAGACCTCGGTGGCGAGATCGGAGAGCGCGTCGAGCATCGCGAGCCGGACGGGCGCGGCGATCGCGGTGGCCAGGGCGGCCGCGGTGCGGCGGGTCTGTTCGTCACCGAGTTCGGCCGCGGCGAGCACGGCGTCGGTCACGGCGGCTGTATAGGTGTCGATGTTCATGACGCCATCGTGATGTCATTTTTGACATCGGTCAAGCATCGCGGTGACATCACCGTGGCTTCGCCTCGGTGGGGCCGGCGCGTCACCGCTACCGTTCGCACCAGAGGTCGTGAGCGAAGGCAGGAGAATGCGATGGCGCCCGAAGTTGTCACACCCGAGGTCAGGCTCGTCGCCCGAACCGAATTCGTCGCCCCCGACGACGTACCGTGGGACACCGACGCCGACGGTGGCGAAGCGCTCGTCGAATTCGCCGGCCGTGCGTGCTATCAGAGCTGGTCCAAGCCCAACCCCCGCACCGCGACGAACGCCGGCTACATCAGGCATCTGCTCGATGTCGGTCACCTGTCCGTCCTCGAACACAGCTCGGCGAGCTTCTACATCACCGGTATCTCCCGGTCGTGCACCCACGAGCTGATCCGACACCGGCACTTCTCCTACTCCCAGCTCTCCCAGCGGTTCGTGCCCGGCGGCGACACGCCCGTCGTGGTGCCACCCGCGATCGAGGGTGACGAGGAACTCGAGCGGTTGTTCCTCGCCGCCGCCGAAACCAGCCGGGCGGCCTACACCGAACTGCTCGGGGCTCTCGACGAGAAGTTGTCGCACGTTCCCGCAGGCCCACTGCGTGCCAAACGGGTCCGTGAGGCCGCCCGCGCCGTGCTGCCCAACGCGACCGAGACACGCGTCGTGGTCACCGGCAACTACCGGGCATGGCGGCACTTCATCGCGATGCGCGCCACCGAGCACGCCGACGTCGAGATCCGGCGTCTCGCGGTGGAATGCCTGCGTCGTCTGCAGGAGGTCGCGCCGAACGTCTTCGGCGACTTCACCGTCACGACCCTGCCCGACGGCACCGAGGTCGCGGCCACCCAGTTCACGACCGACGGCTGAGCCGCAACTCGGGTGGGCGGGCGTGTGTCGCAGCGTCTTCTGCACGCGGTAGCCTTCTGACCATGACCAACGGTGATTCCGCTTCAGCTGTCGAGCTTCCGTTCGGCACCATCGCCACGGCGATGGTGACCCCGTTCACTGCCGACGGCAAGCTCGATGTCGATGCGGGAGTGCGTCTGGCGACCTATCTGGTCGACGGCGGCTGCGACGCACTGGTTCTCGCCGGCACCACCGGTGAGTCGCCCACCACGACCGAGAACGAAAAGCTCGAGCTGATGCGCGCGGTTCTCGCCGCGGTCGGCGACCGCGCGAAGATCATCGCCGGCGCCGGCAGCAACGACACCGCACACAGCGTCGAACTCGCCCGCGACGCGGCGCGCGCGGGTGCTCACGGCCTGCTCGTGGTCACCCCGTACTACTCGCGGCCCCCGCAGGCCGGCCTCTACGCGCACTTCACGGCCGTCGCCGACGCCACCGACCTGCCGGTGATGCTCTACGACATTCCGCCCCGATCGGTGGTGCCCATCGAGACCGAAACGTTGCGCCGGCTCGCCGAGCACCCGCGGATCGTCGCGGTCAAGGACGCCAAGGGCGATCTCAACGCCGGTGCCGAGCTCATCGGAACCACCGACCTCGAGTTCTATTCGGGCGACGACCCGCTGAACCTCCCGTGGCTCGCGGTCGGCGCGGTCGGCTTCGTCAGCGTCATCGGCCACCTCGTTCCCGGCCGGCTGCGCGAACTGCACACCGCGTTCGGAGCCGGCGACCTCGCCCGCGCCCGCGCGATCAACCTCGAACTCGTCCCGATCCTGCGTGCCGTCGCCCGCCTCGGTGGGGTGAGCGCGTCGAAGGCAGGGCTCCGGCTGATGGGCATCGACGTCGGGGAACCGCGACTTCCGCAGGTACCCCCGACCACCGCGCAGATCGACGCACTCGCCGCCGACCTGCACGCCGCGGGGGTGCTGTCGTGAGCCGCCCGTCGCGCGGCCGCGGCCGGGCCACCCGCAGCGCCGGCCCCCCGGCCACCCGTCCGCGCCGCACCCCGCAGAACTCCGCGGCGACGCAGCGACCCGACCGGCGGCAGCCCGTCGATCCGACAGCGCGTCTGGGCACACCGCCCAAGGCACCAGCGAAGGGCCTGCGCGTCGTCGCGCTCGGCGGTATCGGTGAGATCGGCCGCAACATGACCGTCTTCGAGCACCAGGGCAGGATCCTGATCGTCGACTGCGGCGTGCTGTTCCCCGAGGACCAGCAGCCCGGCGTCGACCTGATCCTCCCCGACTTCCGGTACATCGAGGACCGGATGGACGACATCGAGGCGATCGTGCTGACGCACGGTCACGAAGACCACATCGGCGCGGTGCCGTTCCTGCTGCGGCTGCGACCCGACATCCCGGTCGTCGGCTCCAAGTTCACATTGGCGCTGGTCGCAGCGAAGTGCCGCGAGCACCGGCAGCGGCCCGTGCTCGTCGAGGTCACCGAGGGCGAGAGCACCACGCACGGCCCGTTCGAATGCGAGTACTTCGCAGTCAACCACTCGATCCCCGACGCCATCGCCGTCGCGATCCGCACCGACGCCGGTCTCGTCCTGCACACCGGCGACATCAAGCTCGACCAGTTGCCCCTGGACAACCGGCTCACCGACCTGGCCGGGTTCTCCCGGCTCGGCGACGAAGGCGTCGACCTGTTCCTCGTCGATTCCACCAATGCGGAGGTGCCGGGCTTCGTCACTCCCGAACGGGAGATCGGCGCCGTCCTCGACGGGGTCATCGGCAAGGCAACCAACCGCGTCATCGTCGCGTCGTTCGCCAGCCACGTCCACCGCATCCAGCAGGTCGTCGACGTCGCCGTCCGGTACAACCGGCGGGTCGCGTTCGTCGGCCGGTCCATGGTCCGCAACATGCAGATCGCCCAGGACCTCGGATACCTCCGCGTCCCCGACGGGCTGGTCGTCGACATCGACACCGCGGCGAGCCTGCCCGGCGACCGGCTCGTGCTCGTCTCCACCGGATCGCAGGGCGAACCGCTCTCGGCGCTGTCGCGCATGGCCCGCGGCGAGCACCGCCAGATCAACATCCGCGCCGACGACCTCGTCGTGCTGGCGTCCTCGCTGATCCCCGGCAACGAGAACTCCGTCTTCGCCGTCGTCAACGGGCTCTCCAAGCGCGGCGCTACCGTCGTCACCCAGCAGAACGCCAAGGTGCACGTCTCCGGACACGCGTCCGCGGGCGAGCTGCTGTACCTGTACAACGCGGTGCGCCCGACCAACGCGATGCCCGTCCACGGCGAATGGCGGCACCTGCGCGCCAACGCGAAACTCGCCGAGGCGACCGGTGTGCCGCCCGAGCGGATCGTGCTCGCGGAGGACGGTGTCGTCGTCGACATGGTCGACGGTCTCGCCGAGATCGTCGGGCAGGTCCCGGTCGGCCACGTCTACGTCGACGGCCTGTCCGTCGGCGATGTCGGCGAATCGACGCTCTCGGACCGGCTCATCCTCGGCGAAGGCGGATTCATCTCGATCTCCCTCGCCGTCGACGCGACCACCGGTCGTGCCGTCAGTTCCCCCGAGGTGTCGGGCCGTGGATTCTCCGACGACCCGTCGGCACTGTCCGAAGCCGCCCGCCTCGTCGACAAGACGCTCGACGAACTCGCCGCGGAAGGCATCACCGAGACCCATCGCATCGCACAGGCCGTGCGGCGTGTGGTCGGTCGCTGGGTGTCGGAGACCTACCGTCGCCGGCCGATGATCGTGCCGACCGTCATTGCGGTGACACCCCCGGAGTGACCACCGCGGCGGCGCCGCCGCGGTGGTGACGGTGGGTGTTGTGCCGTGTACCGTCGGCGCGGTGACCCTGGCCAAACGTGAACGCGCAGCACTGATCCGCACGATGTCGGAGGTCGGGCCGGACGCGCCGACCCTCTGCGGTGACTGGACGACCCGGGACCTCGCCGCGCACCTGCTGGTGCGTGAGCGCCGGATCGATTCGATGCCCGGCATCGTCCTGCCGCAGCTCGCCGACCACACCGAGAAGGTCCGTCGCGCGGCCACCGACCGGCCGTGGGCGTACCTGCTCGCCGACATCGAGTCCGGGCCGCCGAAGTGGTCGCCGCTGTTCCTGGTCGACGCCGTCGCGAACGCGGGGGAGATGTTCGTCCATCACGAGGATGTCCGGCGTGCCGGCGAGGGCTGGGAACCCCGGCACCTGCCCGCCGAGGATCAGGACCACCTGTGGCGGCTGGCCCGGCAGATCGGGCGGCGCAGCTACCGCGGCAGCGACGTGACCGTCGTCTTCGAACGCCCCGACGGCTCGCGGGTCACCGTCCGGAAACGCGGACCCCGCACGGTCGTGCTGCGGGGAGAACCGGCCGAGCTGCTGCTGCACGCCTTCGGACGCGACCGGGTTCGGTTGGAGACAGACGGCGAACAGTCCGACATCGACGAACTCACTGCGTCGCAACGTGGCGTGTGACCGTAGGAAACAGCAGGTCACGGCTGTGGCTGTGACGCGAGCCGCGATCCGGTACCGGTGTTGCGGATGGTTCCGATGGGGTTCGAGCGGCTAACCTGACGGGTATGGCAGGAAAGTCGAGCAGTCGCGGATCGTCCACGACCTCCCGGTCGAGGTCGACAACGCGCGGCTCGGCCGGGACCTCCAGCCGGTCCGCCGCCGCGAGCCGGTCCGCCGGTGGTTCCACGAAGAGCGGAACGTCGAGGAATTCCACCGCCAAGGGCGGCGCGGCCAAGGGCGGCACCGCGAAGTCGGGTGCCGCGAAGAACGGTGCGGCCAAACGCCGGTCCGCACCGTCCTCCGGGCGCGCCCCGGCACGTCGGTCCGCCGCGTCCACGCGCCCGGCACGCGCGGCTGCGACCTCCGCCTCCGGCCGCCGCGGCCCCAGCGTGCTCGATTCCATCGGCAGGGGGATCGGGGCCGGATGGTTCATGATCGCCCGCGGTCTCGGCGCCACCGTCCGCACGATGGGCAAGGCGGGTGATATCGAACACGGTCACCGCCGCGACGGCATTGGACTCGGACTGATCGCGCTCGGCGTCGTCGTCGCCGGCAGCGTGTGGTTCGGCGTCGGTGGTCCGGTCGGCGGCTGGATCGAATCGGGGGTACGCGCGGTCACCGGCGGCGCCAGCGCCGTTCTGCCCCTGGTCGCCATCGGCATCGCCGTGGTTCTCATGCGCACCGAGCCGCGCCCCGAGATCCGCCCGCGTCTGATCCTCGGCGGCCTGCTCGTCGGGTTGCCCGCTCTCGGCCTCTGGCACATCGCCTCCGGGTCGCCCACCAGCCCGGAGGGCCGCTCGCAGGGAGCCGGATTCGTCGGCGCGGCGGTGGGGGGACCCCTCACCTCGGGCCTGACCGTCTGGTTGTCGGTGCCGCTGATGGTGCTGGCGGCCGGTTTCGGCATCCTGCTCGTCACCGGCACCACCGTCCGTGAACTGCCCGGCCTGTTCCGCGACTACTTCGGGCTGTCCTACCGCGCAGACGACGAGTACGGCGACTTCGACGAGTACGACGATCACGACGAGCCGCTGTACGACGACCACGATCCGGCATTGTTCGACGCCGACGGGTACCCCACCGAACGCCGCTCGCGGCGTCGCCGCACGCCGGCCGAGAACTATCCGACCGACGAATTCGACGGCAATGCCCGCACCGAGGTGCTGCCCCTGTGGGATTCGCCGCCGACCAAGCCGTTCGAGGCACCGCCCGCTCCGGAACCCGAACCCGTACCCGAACCGCCCCGGCAACGAGCCCGGCCCAAGCCCACTCCGAAGCCCGCACCTCCGCCGACGCCGGCCGTCGACGAGGCCGACGAACTCGACGCGATGGTGCCGGAACGGGTCGTCGACGGCGACTACACGCTGCCGTCCGTCGGGTTGCTCCAGAAGGGCGATCCGCCGAAGACCCGATCGTCGGCGAACGACCAGATGATCGACTCGATCACCGAGGTCCTCGAACAGTTCAAGATCGACGCGGCGGTCACCGGTTTCACCCGCGGCCCGACCGTCACCCGCTACGAGGTCGAACTCGGCCCCGGCGTCAAGGTCGAGAAGATCACCGCGCTGGCCCGCAACATCGCCTACGCGGTCGCGACGGACAACGTGCGCCTGCTGGCCCCGATCCCCGGAAAGTCCGCGGTCGGCATCGAGGTTCCCAACTCCGACCGCGAGCTGGTCCGCCTGGCCGACGTGCTCGCCGCGCCGAGCACCCGCAAGGATCAGCATCCCTTGGTGATCGGTCTCGGCAAGGACATCGAGGGCGATTTCGTGCACGCCAATCTCGCGAAGATGCCGCATCTGCTCGTCGCGGGGTCCACCGGTTCCGGTAAGTCCAGCTTCGTCAACTCGATGCTGGTGTCGCTGCTGATCCGGGCGACACCCGAGGACGTGCGGATGATCCTCATCGACCCGAAGATGGTCGAGCTGACTCCCTACGAGGGCATCCCGCACCTCATCACTCCGATCATCACGCAGCCGAAGAAGGCCGCGGCGGCGCTGGCATGGCTCGTCGAGGAGATGGAGCAGCGATACCAGGACATGCAGGCCAACCGGGTCCGGCACATCGACGACTTCAACACCAAGGTGCGTTCGGGGGAGATCACCGCGCCGCTCGGCAGCGAACGGGTGTACCGGCCGTACCCGTACATCCTGGCAATCGTCGACGAGCTCGCCGACCTGATGATGACCGCGCCCCGTGAAGTCGAGGAATCGATCGTGCGGATCACGCAGAAGGCCCGCGCCGCGGGTATCCATCTCGTGCTGGCCACCCAGCGACCGTCGGTGGACGTCGTCACCGGCCTGATCAAGACGAACGTTCCGTCGCGGCTGGCCTTCGCGACCTCGTCGCTCACCGACTCACGCGTCATCCTCGACCAGCCGGGCGCCGAGAAGCTCATCGGTATGGGAGACGGGTTGTTCCTGCCGATGGGGGCGGGCAAGCCGCAGCGTATGCAGGGCGCCTTCATCACCGATGAAGAGATCGCCGCCGTCGTCGACTTCACGAAGAACCAGGCCGAGCCGGAGTACACCGAGGGCGTCACGACTCAGAAGGCCGGGGAGAAGAAGGACGTCGATCCCGACATCGGTGACGACCTCGACGTGTTCCTCCAGGCCGTGGAACTGGTGGTGTCGAGCCAGTTCGGATCCACCTCGATGCTGCAGCGCAAGCTGCGCGTCGGTTTCGCGAAGGCCGGCCGGCTCATGGACCTGATGGAGACCCGCGGTGTAGTCGGTCCGAGCGAGGGGTCGAAGGCCCGCGAGGTCCTGGTCAAACCGGACGAACTCGACGGCCTGCTCTACTCGATCCGCGGAGGCGGCGGGGACGACGACACGGTCGCCGACCAGGCCTGATACGGATTACGCCCGCCGGTGTGGTTGAATGGACCTCGTTGTGGAGGGGAGTATCCCCGTTTCCGCGGCAGTTCCGTCAACACGTGCGGCAGCGTTGCCGTCCCGGGACTGTCGGTCTGCGCTCGCGCAGGCGGGAGAGACCTCCGGTGCCCTTTCAGGTCTACCGGAGGAAATGAACGTCCATGCATGTGACCCCCCTGGTCTGGCTCGTCACGATCGTGGTGATCGCCGCGCTGTTCGTGTTCGACTTCGTCTCGCACGTCCGCAAACCCCACGCACCCACCTTGCGCGAATCCGGATTCTGGTCCGCGGTGTTCATCGGCATCGCGATCGTGTTCGGTCTCGTGGTGTTCGCGCTGTGGGGACCTCAGTACGGCGGTGAGTACTTCGCCGGCTACGTCACCGAGAAGGCGTTGTCGGTCGACAACCTGTTCGTGTTCGTGGTGATCATGGCGACCTTCGCGATTCCCCGCGAATACCAGCAGAAGGTGCTGACCATCGGCATCGTGCTCGCTCTCGTGATGCGCGGTGCGTTCATCGCGGTCGGTGCCGCCGCCATCAACGCCTACAGCTGGGTGTTCTACCTGTTCGGCGTCTTCCTGCTGTACACGGCGATCAAGCTGATCATCGACCACAACCAGGACGAGGACGCCAAGCCCGACGAGGGCCGTGTCGTGAAGCTCGTGCGCAAGGTGGTGCCCACCACCGACCACTACGACGGCGATCGCCTGATCACCCGGATCGACGGCAAGCGCATGATCACCCCGCTGATGCTCGCGCTGCTCGCCATCGGATTCGCCGACGTGCTGTTCGCGCTCGACTCGATCCCCGCGATCTACGGTCTGACCCAGGAGCCGTACCTGGTGTTCACTGCCAACGCCTTCGCCCTGATGGGCCTGCGCCAGCTCTTCTTCCTCATCGGCGGCCTGCTGGACCGCCTGGTGTACCTGTCGTACGGCCTGTCGATCATCCTGGCGTTCATCGGCGTCAAGCTGGTGCTGCACGCGCTGCACGAGAACACGCTGCCGTTCGTCAACGGCGGTGAGCACGTCGCGGTCCCGGAGATCTCCACCGTCACGTCGCTGGTCGTGATCATCGGTGTGCTCGTCGTGACGACGGTTCTGAGCCTGCTCAAGAACCGCAGCGACGCCAAGCGCGCCGAAACCGAGGACGCGCGCTGATCGTCAGGAGTTGAACACGCCCATCACCGGCTGCCATGCGGTGATGCGGACGGCGTCGACGAGGTCGCGTTGCGCGAACGGGTCCTGGGCCATCAGTTCGCGCGCCGCGGCCTCGTCTGCGACCTCGATGAGGATCAGGGCGCCGGAGCCGTCCACCCACGGGCCCGTCGCCCGGACCGTGCCCGCGTCGACGAGGTCGCTCAGCCAGCCGCGATGCTTCGGGCGGTGTTCGTCGCGCGCGGCGACGGTGGCTTCGGAGTAGGTGTACTCGACGGCGAACAGGGCCATGGTTCCTCGCTGACGTTCGGGGGTTGTCCTTCGGGGCGTGATCCGGACCCCCTCACAGGGTGAGCAGCATCCGGGTGTTGCCGAGAGTGTTGGGTTTGACGTAGCTCAGATCCAGGAACTCGGCGACGCCGGTATCGTACGACCGGCACATTTCGGCGTAGACCTCGGCGGTGACCGGGGTGCCCTCGATCTCGGCGAAACCGTGCCGGCCGAAGAAGTCCACCT
This sequence comes from Rhodococcus phenolicus, assembly GCF_001646785.1. Classification (GTDB taxonomy): domain Bacteria; phylum Actinomycetota; class Actinomycetes; order Mycobacteriales; family Mycobacteriaceae; genus Rhodococcus; species Rhodococcus phenolicus. The sequence goes on along the minus strand of NZ_LRRH01000061.1, from coordinate 151,693 downwards.
CGAAGGTGAGCACGAACAGCCGGTCGAGTTCGAGTTCCCGCGCGACCTCGATGAGCTTGGCCACCACGAGGTGTCCGGCACCGCGGCCCTTGACCCTCGGATCGACCGCGACCGTGCGCACTTCGCCCAGGTCCGACCACAGCACGTGCAGCGCGCCGCAGCCGATGACCTCGCCGCCCGCCTCGGCCACCCAGAACTCCTGCACAGCCTCGTACAGGGTCACGAGGTTCTTCTCGAGAAGGATCCGACCGGCGTAGATGTCGATGAGGCGCTTGATCTCCGGAACGTCCGACGTTCGCGCCCGGCGCACGATGATCCGGTCGTCGGGTTCGTGATCGGGCGTCGGAGAAGTCATGCGGTGAACAGTAGCGGGTGCTCGGAACGATATTGTGGGTCACGTGCCGGTCGGATTGTCGAGTTCATCCCTGATTCCGGGAGAGCTGCGTCCACCGGTTCGCGCTGTGCCGACTTCCGGTACTTCACCACGCTGCATCCGGAGGTCCGCATGAGCACGCCCCGTCCCCATGTCGCCGCCGGGGCCGGCAGCGCCGCCGCCCCGGGACCGAATGCTGGTGCCGCGCACGAGCCCGTGCCGCTGTGGAACATCGCGAACATCCTCACCATGCTGCGGATCGCGCTGGTGCCGGTCTTCCTGGTCCTGCTGTTCGTCGGCGACGGCCACGAGACCGGGTGGCGTATCGCGGCCACGGCGGTGTTCGCGGTCGCGGCGATCACCGACCGCATCGACGGCCAGCTCGCCCGCCGCCGCGGCCTGGTCACGGACTTCGGCAAGCTCGCCGACCCGATCGCGGACAAGGCGCTGATCGGAGCCGCGCTGGTCGGCCTGTCCGTTCTCGGCGATCTGTCGTGGTGGGTGACCGGCATCATCGCCGCGCGCGAGCTGGGCATCACGGCACTGCGATTCGCGGTGCTGCGGCACGCGGTGATCCCGGCGAGCCGCGGCGGTAAGGCGAAAACGCTGGTCCAGACGCTCGCGATCGGGGTGTATCTGTTGCCGCTGCCGGACGCGGTGATGCCCGTTGCGGTCGCGTTGATGGCCCTGGCGGTTCTGCTGACCATCGGCACCGGTATCGACTACGTCGTCCAGGCGGTGCGACTGCGGGCGGGGGTGCGCACGGAAGCGCAGCATCACCGCGCCGAACCGGGCGGAGCCGAAGCCTAGATGGACTCGGCACCGGATCCTCTCGTCGCCGCCACCCGCGCCGCAGAACTCGTACAGGCCCTCACCGAACGGGGGCAGACCGTCGCGACCGCCGAGTCGCTCACCGCAGGCCTGTTGTCGGCGACGATCGCGGGGGTGCCCGGAGCCAGCGCGGTGCTGCGTGGCGGACTCGTCGTGTATGCCACCGACCTGAAGGCATCGCTGGCCGGTGTCGACGCCGATCGTCTCGGGCGCGACGGCCCGGTCGCCGAGTCGACCGCCGCTGCACTCGCGGAGGGGGCTGCCGTGCGCTGCGGGGCGACGTGGGGTGTCGGACTGACCGGGGTCGCCGGCCCCGACGACCAGGACGGGCACCCGCCGGGAACCGTTTTCCTCGGGATCTGCGGCCCGGACGGCACCGTGGTGACGTGTCCCGCGGTGCGCGGGGACCGATGGTCCATCCGAGCCGGTGCGGTCGATGCCGCCGTGTCGGGGCTACTCGCGCGCCTGACATCGGACTCGGCGTTGTAGTGTCTGCTCACCGCGGTTTCGGCGCAGGCTGTCGCGACCGCGGGAACCCGGCAGCGTGTTCGCGCGTTGTCCGGGATAAGGCACGACGGACGAAGGAGGACGCGATGGCACTGTTGTTGCGTGAGGCAATCGGTGACAGCCTTCGGCGCACCCGGGTGTCGCAGAGCCGCACATTGCGCGAGGTGTCCAGCAGCGCGCGGGTCAGTCTCGGCTACCTCTCGGAGATCGAACGCGGACGCAAGGAAGCGTCCAGCGAACTCCTCGCGGCGATCTGCGACGCTCTCGAGGTGCCGTTGTCCGACGTGCTGTTCGACGTCAGCGAGTCGCTGGCGGATGCGACACCGCATCGCGGCCGGAAGGACGCCGCAGCTGCGGCGACGCTCGATTCCGGTGTGGCCGTGCACGGCCCTGCCGGCGATCCTGCTGCCGCACGAATCGCCCAGGACACCCGCGTGGTGATTCCCGCACCTGCGACGCGCGCGCTGGCTGCCGCCTAACATGGATCACGACCGCGACGGCTTGCCGGATGCGGACGAAAGCGACAAATTTTTTCGGGTCACCATCGGGGGGTGACCCGGACCCGACAGGTGGGACCGCCCGGTGAACGGTGAAGGTGCGGCGGTCCGAACCGGTGCGCGAGGGCCGCGCATCGGGTCGCGTTCGGCGCGGCGTACCAGATGGAGGCAGGATCACACCCATGGCTAATCCGTTCGTCAAGGGTTGGAAGTACCTCATGGCGCTTTTCAACTCCAAGATCGATGAGAAGGCCGATCCGAAGGTCCAGATTCAGCAGGCGATCGAGGACGCTCAGCGTCAGCACCAGGCCCTGTCCCAGCAGGCTGCGTCCGTCATCGGCAATCAGCGGCAGCTGGAGATGAAGCTCAACCGCCAGCTGGACGAGGTCGAGAAGCTCAACGCCAGCGCGCGGCAGGCCGTACTCATGGCCGACCAGGCCAACGCCTCCGGCGACACCGAGAAGGCCATCCAGTACACGAACGCCGCCGAGGCGTTCGCGGCCCAGCTCGTGACCGCCGAGCAGTCCGTCGAGGACCTCAAGGTGCTGCACGACCAGTCGTTGCAGGCCGCCGCCCAGGCGAAGAAGGCCGTGGAGCAGAACGCGATGGCGCTCCAGCAGAAGGTCGCCGAGCGCACCAAGCTGCTCAGCCAGCTCGAACAGGCCAAGATGCAGGAGCGCGTCAGCGAGTCGCTTCGCTCGATGGATTCGACTCTGTCCGCTCCCGGCACCACCCCGAGCCTCGACGCCGTGCGCGAGAAGATCGAGCGGCGCTACGCCGACGCCCTGGGCTCGGCCGAGCTTGCACAGAACTCGGTGCAGGGCCGCATGCTCGAGGTCCAGCAGGCGACCGTCCAGATGGCCGGACACAGCCGCCTGGAGCAGATCCGCGCGTCGATGAAGGGTGAGGCCCTGCCGGGCGGCGCCACGGGCACCTCCGCTCCCGCCGTGAACACCGCGAAGGAACCGCCGGCCGCCGGCGCCGCGGGAACGCAGTAATCGGCCCTCGGAACGTGATCCAGAGATGAGTACTCCGGGAGACGGCCGGGTCGGGAACCTTCCCGCCCCGGCCGTCGCCGCGTTCAGGGAGGCCGCCGACGGCGTCGTCGACGCGGCGCGTCGCTGGCATGATCCGGCGGCCAGGTTGCGCCGGAAGAAGCGGCGGGCCCGCCGTCGGGTCCGGATCTTCGGTGCCGCTTCCGGCATGTGGGGGATCGGCACCGCCACGCTCGTCGCCGCGTCCGCGCCCGACTGGACGATCGTCGCGACCGGCGGCACCACCGCCGCGCTCGCGGTCCCCGCGGTCCTGGCGGTCCGCAAGATGCGACGCCTCGACGCGGTGCCCCTGCCACCTGAGCCTCCACGGCGTCGCGTCCTGCCGCCGGACGGTTCCGTCGCCCGCGCACCGATGGCCCGGCTGGCCAGCAACGAGCAGAGCCTCGCGCATCTGCTCGGTGTCCTCGCCCGGTCCCAGGCGGTCGTCGCCGAGGATCTCGACGAGATCGGTGATGCAGCCCGCGCCGCGTCGTCGGCGCTCGAGGCCGTCGCGGTCGACGTCGTCGCACTCGAATCGGCCGCCCGCGGGAGCGCGGCGGCCGGGGCGCAGCTCGGCCAGGCACTCACCGCGGCCGGGCACCGGCTCGAGACCGGTGTCGACCAGTTCGAGGAGCTGGTGGCCGCGGCCGCGCGGTTCGCGGGTGCACCCGAGGGCAGCCGCCCCATGGCCGTGCTCGAACAGCAGCGTGCCGAGCTGATCTCCGCGTCCGACCGCCTGGAGGGCTGGGCGCAGTCGTGGCGCGAGGTCGACCGGATCGAACACCGCTTCCGTTCCTGACGGGCGCCACCCGACGGGCGATCACCGGGGTCGCCGGAGCGATCGGGCTTCCGCGAGGTCGGGGGCGATCAGCGGCTCACCGCCGGCCGATGGTTCCGCCGGAGTTCGGTCTTGAGGATCTTCCCCGCCGCCGACGTGGGGAGCGCATCGGTGAAGTGCACCTCGCGCACCTTCTGATACGGCGCGACCTGTGCCGCCACGTGGTCGAGGAGTTGCTCGGCGGTGTCGGCGTCCGGGACCGTGCCCGTGGTGGGAACGACATAGGCGACCGGGATCTCCCCGGCGTCACCGGCCGGAACCCCGATCACCGCGGACTGGGCGACGGACGGATGGGTCGCCAGGATTTCTTCGAGCTGCCCGGGATAGACGTTGTAGCCCTTGTAGATCAGCATGTCCTTCGCGCGGCCGACGATGTAGATGTTGCCGCGCTCGTCCCTGCGGGCGAGATCGCCGGTGAGGAGCCACCCGTCCCGGAACTGCGCTGCGGTCAGCTCGGGATGGCCGAGGTAGCCGTCGGCGATCTGCGGTCCGCGTGCGTAGAGTTCACCGACTTCGCCGGTCGGAACGATTGCGCCGGGGTCCGAGGGGTCGCGGATCTCGATCTCGGTGTCGAAGACCGGCACCCCGACCGATCCGACCGGCGTGGGGTCGCCGGCATCGAGGAGTCCAGAGCACAAACCCATGGTCGCTTCGGTGAGACCGTAGGACTCCACCACGATCGCATGGGGGAAGGGGGCGCGCAGCGCCTCGAGCGTGGAGGTGTCGATCGGCGCCGCGCCGGAGGTCAGCGAACGAACGGACGTGAACTCGCGGCCGGCCAGTGCCGGTGACGCGAGCAGCGCGTGGAAGAAGGCCGGCGAGCCGGAGAGTTGCGTCGCCCGGTGCTCCTCGACGAGGTCGAGGAACCGCGCGGGGTCGAAGCGGCCCATGATGACCGAGGTGCCGCCGATGATCACGTTGAGGTTCTGGGTGACCAGGCCCATCGCGTGGAACAGCGGTGCGACGGTGACGGCGCACGCCTGCCCGAGTGGTGACATGAAGCCGGTCCGTGCACCAGGGACCTCCTCGAGGTGCACTGCCCCGTCGTCGACGACGGGCACCGTGCCGGAACGCCACGTCGCCATCTGCAGCGCGTTGGCGACGACGTTCCGGTGCAGGACACGGACTGCCTTGGATCGTCCGGTGGTGCCGCCGGTGAAGGACAGATGAGCCAGATCGTCCGGTGAGATCGGTTGTGCCGGTTCGGGTTCGAATGTCAACAGCTCGTCGAGCGGGACGGTCGGCGACGTGGGTTCTCCGGGAGCGGGGGCGGCCGCCGTCGCGGGCACCGCGACCACCAGGCCCACGGTGGGGGCCGCCGCCGCCTCGATCAGCGGGGCCGTCGAAGCGTGCACGATCGCGGCGGTTGCTCCGACCTCGTCGAGCTGATCCCGGATCGCAGCGGGGGGAAGCGTCGGGTTGATCGGCGCGACCACGGCTCCGGCGAGCAGTGATCCGAAGTAGGTCACCGTGAACCATGCGGAGTTGGGCTGGCACAGAGCGACGGCGTCGCCGCGTCGGATTCCGTGCCGGCGCAGACCGTGGGCGACCCGCAGCGCGTGGTCGTGCAACTGGGCATACGTCAGCGAGAGGTCGCCGTCCAGGAGGGCCACGCGGTCGCGGTATCGCCGCGCCGCCCCGGAGAGCAGGGCGTCGATGCCGACCGGCGGATAGGTCAGACCGTCGGGCATGCCGACGGGAAGTCGCAGAGCAGTCACGGATGTCCTTGTCCCGAGCGAAGTGCGGTGCGCTGTGATCGGCGTCATAGAGCGGCCGATCGTTGCCGAGGCTACCTTACGAATGTTCAGTGGGGAAGGTCCGATTTTCCCGAAAATGCGACCTTCTGCGGTGTGGTGTCGGGGAACTTCGGCCTGTGGCTATACGCTTGTTCAGTGAGTATCGGTGCCGAGCCGAACCCGTCCCCGACCGAACGGAACACGATGAGCGCACAACCGCCGGGGCACGGCGCCATTCTCGAGGCGGCTCGTGCCGAATTCGCCGAGCGGGGTTACGCCGCCGCCACCATCCGGAACATCGCACAGCGCGCCGGTCTGAGCCTCTCGGCGTTGTACTACTACTACCGGAGCAAACACGAGGTGCTCGTCGCGCTCCTCGAGGACGGTCTCGCCGCCTACACCGAGGCGTGCGAGCAGGCCCTCGCAAAGGCCGGGTCCGGCGCCGCGGACCGGCTCGACGCACTGGTCGAGGCAACGGTCCGGTTCCGGGCGACCCATCCCGCGAAGAGCACCATCGGGCGGACGGAGCGGCGCAGCCTCGACCCGGAGCACCAGCAGGCCTATCGCGATCACGAGGTGCGCGGCACCGAGCGGTTCAGGGCGATCATCGAACAGGGAATCGCGGACGGCCAATTCCGGACGCCGTATCCCGACGAAGCGCGCCGCACCATCATCGCGATGTGCAACGCGATCGCCGAATGGTTCGACCCGGACGGCGGCGTCTCCCTCGACGAGGTCGTCGAGCGGTACGTCGCGATCGCCTTCACCGTCGTCGAATACCGGCCGCGGCGGGCGCGCCGAGGCGACCGGACGGTCCCGGGCATCGGTTAGTCGTCGACCCCGCGCGCGGAGAGCGCTTCACCCATCGCGTCCGCGGACCGCAGCGCTCCCACGACCACCGGCACCACCAGGGCGCGCACGGAGAAGCCCAGGCCCCGAGCCTTGCGCGCGTCGCTCACCTGCGTGACCAGCTCACCGAGCAGGGGAATGCAGCGAATGGTCATGACCAGCACCAAACCCACGCGTTCCGGATTCACGCCGACCCGGCGCAGCGGCCCCAGGCCGGTCACGATCGCGTCGAGCATGTCCGTCACCCGGGTCGTGAGGGTCACCAGCGCCGCGAGCGCGACGGCGAGCAGCAGCGAACCGCACACCACCACCGTGCGTTCCCAACCGGCCACCACGAGCTGGAACACGGCGATGAACGCGAGCATCCACAGCAGCGGACGTAGCTGGACGAGGGCGAGCCGGACCGGAATCCGCGCCACGGCATACAGCCCCGCCACGACCGCTGCGACGGGCAGCACCTGCCAGGGACGGTCGATCCACAGCGTCAGAGCGACGATCGCCACCGCGGTGACGGCGAGCTTGGGGCCGGCGGGAGCCCGATGCATCGGCGTGGCCGCCGGATGGTAGAGCCCGAGCGTCGTCATGCGACCAGCGACCGGTAGAAGTCGACGGCGGGGCCGGGCGCGTCGTCAGCGACGATTCGGCCGCCGTCGACGACGAGCACCCGGTCGAAGTCGGCGAGCAGATCGAGCTGGTGGGTCACGACGATCAACTGCTGATCGAGGTTCGCGAACGTGTGCGCGATGCGCCGGGCGTTGCGGAGGTCCAGCAGGGTGGTCGGCTCGTCCGCGACGAGGATCTGCGGGTCGGTGACCATGATCGAGGCCAGCGCCAGCAGCTGCTTCTGGCCGCCGGACAGCAGATGGCTGGGATGGTCGTGATGGCCACCGAGCCCGAAGTCGTCCAGGACCCGCCGGACTCGTTCGGCGCGTTCGGGTTTGCCGAGCCCGCTGCGGCGCAACGAGAAGTCGACGTCCTCGGCGACCGTCGGCATGACGATCTGATGGTCGGGATCGGTGAACACGAAGCCCACGCGGCGCCGCACCTCCCGGCCCTTGCGCGCGGTGTCGAGCCCGTCGACGGTGACCGTCCCGGAGCTCGGAACGACGAGACCGTTGATCATGCGGGCCAGCGTCGATTTCCCGCTGCCGTTGGCACCGACGATGCCGACCCGGCGTTCGGTGAGGGTCACGTCGATGCCGTCGAGCACGACCCGTTCGCCGTAGGCGTGCCGAACCGAAGCGAAGCGGATCTCACTCATCGGCGGACGGTCAGTGCGCGAAGTCGCCGGCGGGCTTCGGCGTCACACGTGTCGAGATCAGTCCCGGGTAGGCGCGGTGCACCTGCGCGGCGACCGCAGCCGCCACCACGGCCTTGAGCAGGTCGCCGGGCAGGAACGCCACGTTCGCGCTCAGCGCGGCCCACAGAGTCAGGTCGGTGCGCAGCAGCATCCCGGCGATACCGAAGGCGTACAGCACGACGATTCCGCCCAGGACGTTGATCGCGACGCCCGGAACCACCCGGTAACGGGGCAGCATCCGCGCGGTCAACCAGCCGATGACGGCGACGGCGGGAATCCAGCCGATCAGGAATCCGGCGGTGGGGGACGCAAGCGAGGTGAGCGTCGTGCGGCCACCCGCCAGGACGGGCAGCGCGAGCCCGAGGACGATGACCGTCGCGACCGAGAGCACACCCTTGCGGGCGCCGAGCAGCGCGCCGGCGAGCATCACCCCGAGGGTCTGCAGCGTGATCGGCACGCCCGACGAGCCGATGGTGATCTGCCCGGGAAGCCCCAGCGCGATGATCAGGGCCGCGAACACGGCGATCTGCGCCAGGTCGCGAGCGGGGGTGCGGCGGGTCGACGACACGATTTCTCAGCCTTCTGACGAGGGATGCGAACCCGTCGAGCCTAGGCGCCGCCGACGTGCTGCGCGTCACCACCCCGGTCCGGGCGGGACCCCGAGGCCCCGGCCCACAAGCTGCGGGTATCCACCCATCTTTCCCTGATTTACGGGCTGACCTGGTGTTTTCCGCTGATTTTGCTGTCAGGATCGACTGTGTGCCGCAACTGGTACACCGAGCGAGACGGGAGAGTGACGATGTTCTGGAAGATCGTGGGTGTGGTGGCGCTGGTGTGGGTCGCGCTGGCGCTGTTCGGTGCCCTGTTCGAGCACCTGTTCGGGATCCTGGTGGTCAGCGCGATCATCTTCGGCGGATACCTGCTCTACAAGGCGATCGCGGGTGACAAGCACGACGACATCATGAAGGTCTGAGCACCGAGGTCCGGATCGTTCTCACCTCCGCAGCAACTGGGCCAGCAGGCGTCGCCCCTGTCCGAGCGACACATCGGGGAGGTACGCGTGGCCGACGGCGACGCCGATCGCCGGTAGTGCCGCGGGGTCCGGGAAGACCATGTACACGGGCCGGTACTCCGGCTGGAACTTGGACTTGAACGCGAGCAGCGACCGGAACCCGTAGACCGGTTCGAGGGTGCGTCCGAGCATCTCCAGCAGGGTGTCGAGCGCGGTCCGGTCCACCGAGCCCGGCCGGCCGGCGGCGGCCAGGGGAGCCCCGGACAGGCTCAGGTATTCGAGGCCCTTCTCCTGGGCGGACAAGGCGGCCGACGCGATGAGGAACTCCATCGACGGGCGGAAGCCGTCGGATCGGCGCCGCATGAAGTCGAGGGTCAGCGCGACGAGCACACCGTCGCGATGGACGGGCATCCAGGAGGTGACCGCGTGGACGTGCCGATCGTCGTCGATCGCGAGCAGCAGCCGGACCTCGGGGTCGTGGAGTTCCTCGAGGCCGCCGAGTGTGAAACCCATCTCGGGAAGACCCTTGTCGGCGACCCATTCTTCGGAGATCGCCACGATCTGCTCGGTGACGGCGAGCGGGGCGTCGTGCATGCTTGTCCACTCGGCCGTGACACCGTCCTTGCGGGCACGGTTGAGGGCGGTACGCACGTCCTGGAACTTCTTGCCGGTGAACGCCAGACCGTCGAGCCGGATCACGGTTTCCTCGGCCACCTGCAGGCACGTCCAGCCGTGCTCGCGGGCGATGACGGCGGTCGGCTCGCCGACCGAGTACAGGCACGGCGTCCAGCCGTTCTCGGCGCAGTACGCGGCGAACTCGTCGATCGCAGCCAGGAGCGTGTCACGGTCACCGATCGGATCGCAGGTCGTGAGTGCGACGCCCGAATGCACGCGGTACGCCACGGCGTGCCGGCCGTCGGACGAGAACCAGTAGTGGTTGCCGTTCCAGGTCGTCATCCACGACAGGGACGAACCGCCGGGGACGTGCAGCAGCTCGCGGACCCGTCGCTGCGCGTCGACGTCGTGACCGAGCGCGGGAACCCGGAAGCTGCGCAGCATCAGCACGCAGAACACGAGCCACACCAGCACACCCGCCCACTCGAAGAGCAGTGTCGCTGCGGAGGTCAGGGGCAGCACCGGGGGCTCGAACAACTGGAGGTAGACCGGGGGGACCAGGCGCCGTGGCATGTCCCGCAGCAGGGTCCACGTCCCCGGATCGCGATCGAAGCCGTCGGACAGCAGTGAACCGGCACCGACGTAGACGACGGTGGCCGCCGCCAGGGCGCCGAGGGTTCCCAGCCACACCGGGGGATAGGTGCCGCGGGGCGCGCGGACCTCGAACAGCCGCCGGCTCGCCAGCAGGAGCACGAGGATCGCGACGAGGGCCAGGAGCGGGGCCAGTTCCATGTACACCGAACTGTGCCGGTGCTGCCCGTACAGCAACGACCGGGTCTCGTCCTGTTCTGTGGCCTCGGCGACGAGGCTCGCGGCGGCGACGCCGATCAGCGCGACGTGCGCCCACACCGACAGCAGCCACCCGGCGCGCCGCCCGCGGCGCAGCCCCTCCGCGGACACGAGCAGCACGATCGACGGCATCAGGTTCATCACGAGCGGCCCCAGCCCGGACAGCCGGAGCGCCTGCTGGCCCTTGCGGCATTCGTCGTGCAGAGCCGGGTCCGCACACACGTCCACCAGCTCGCGCGCGGAATAGGGAACCTGGTCGAACAGCATCCGCAGTGCTGACAGCGGGCCGATGGCGTGCGGCGAGAATGCCGCCAGCGCCGGACCGAGCACACTCGCGGCCACCACCAGCGCAACGAGCGTTCGCCGTTCGCGGACGGTGCCGCCCAGTGCCGGGCCCCGCGCCGAGCGTCCACACAACCACGGTCCGAGAACCACACCGACCGCGGCGGCGCACAGTCGCGTCACATCCTGCAGGTGCCCGGCGAACAGTGCGGCCGTCACCAGGAACACCAGCACCAGCGTCCGGATCCGGCGCCGCCACAGGGTGTCCATCACCGCGGTCGACGCCAGCAGCGTGCCCAGCACCCAGGGGAGCGGATCCTCGATCACGTGTCCGTGCAGGTCGATGCCCCAGGTGTTCGGGACGGTCGAGGCGATCCACGCGACGAGCAGCGCCAGTGCCGCACCGAGGCCCTGCGTGACGATCGCGGTCACGACGAACCGGCCCGTGCCGATCCGGCGTTCGACGGGGACCGCCACCGACAGGATCACCACGGTCGCCAGGACGTATTCGGTGAGGCCGGAAGCGAACAGGCCGGACGACCACAGCACCCAGGGGTGCCCGTCCCCGAAGCTCGCGACCCCCGAGGACACCCACCGCGCGAGGTCGTGGGACGGCCCGTGCCGGAGCGAGCCGGTGGCGATCCCGAGCACCCACAGTGCGGCGAGCAGGACGAGCGACGCCGGTGCGTGACGCAGCGCGGTCGTCGCCCGCCTCGCCGGTGCCGCGAGCGCGGGCCGTGCGCTCACGAGGTGAGACCGAGTCGGTGGCTCAGCCACGGCATCTCCTTCTCGAGGGCGGCGGACCACAGCGAAAAGGTGTGTCCCCCGGGCAGTTCCGTCAAGTGCACGTCCATGCCGGCGTTGCGCGCCGCGTCCGTGAGCTGCTCGATGCCGGAACGGTATTCGCGATCGTCGAGACCGACGACGAACGCGCCCGCGCTGTCGGGAAAACGGTTTCGGGCGAGCAGGTCCGCCGGATTGTTGCGTGCGAAGGCGGCGGCGTCCCCGCCGAACGCCTCCTGCACCGTCCGGTCGCGGCTGCCGAGGGTGGGTTCGGCCTGACCCGAGATGTCGAGGAAGGTGGGGTACACATCGGGCCGGACGGTCGCCAGTTGCAGCGCGCACGTGCCGCCGTAGGAGAGACCGCCGATCGCCCAGGCCCGGGGATCCTCGTCGACCTGGAGATTCTGTTTCACCCAGGCCGGAACGTCCACGGTCAGATAGGTCGCCGCATTGCCCAGGTGCGAATCCATGCACAGCGGGTTGGCGAACTGGCCGCCGGTCCCGTCGGCGAGCACCACCACCGGGGCGAGCCCGTCGTGTTCGGCGGCGAACGCATCCATGGTCTGCGTCAGACGTCCACCGACGAGCCAGTCCTCGGTGCTTCCGGGCTGACCCGCCAGCAGGACCAGCACGGGCAGGGCTGGACGCGGATCGGTGAAATAGGCCGGGGGTAGGTAGATGCGTGCCTCGCGCGCCGGGAATCCGGAGGTCGCCGCGGGTATCGGGGCGGAGACGACCGCGCCCGACGCCGGCATGTCCGGCGGTGCGGACCACTGCGCCGACAACGGTGTCCCGTCGACGGTCGTCGCGGTGCGGGCCTGCGCTTCGGTGAGGGGAACGGTTCGGAACTCGGAGAGGCCGAGCGCGGAGCGGATCGTCGGATAAGCATCGAAGACGAGGTTGATCTGGCCGCCCGCAGCCGCGACCACGGCGCACGCGGCGACGATCAGCGCGATCGCGAACGGAATGCGACGGCGGTCGCGCCGCCGGAACGGCCATCGGAGGGCCAGCAGCGCGAGGGCGAGCATCCCCGTCGCCGACCACCAGTACACCGAATGCGGCAACGGATCCGGAAACGGACGCCACACCTTCTCGATCAGGACGGCCGCGAGCCCGGTCACCACGAGGGCGATCGCGAGCGCCGCGGGAACACCGAGAGGCGGCCAGCGCCGGTGGCGGCGGGCCAGGAGCACCGCGAGCCCGAGCGCGGTCAGGCACCAGAACGTCACCGCGGCGGCCGTGGTGATCAACCGTATGCCGAGGACCGCATCGGCGACACCGGACCACGACATGAGCACAAGTATGCGCGAGCACCCGCGCACTGAGCCGTTATCGCAGATAGTGGACGTTATGGAAGCGATACCGGAGGACTGGGGACGCGGACTGGTGATCGCCGCGCATCCCGACGACATCGAGTACGGCGCGGCTGCTGCGGTCGCGCGATGGACCGGCCAGGGCAAGGACATCCGGTACGTGCTGGCCACCAGCGGCGAGGCGGGAATCGCCGGGTTGGCACCCGGGCAGTGCGGGCCGCTGCGCGAAGCGGAGGAACGAGAGTCCGCGCGGATCGTCGGGGTCGAGCAGGTCGAGTTCCTCGGACACCGCGACGGCACCCTCGTCGCCGGCCCGGACCTGCGCCGCGACATCGCGGCCGCGATCCGGCGGCACCGCCCGCACCTGGTGGTCACCGGCAACTTCGGGCTCACCTGGTTCCCCGGGATCCTCAACAGTGCCGATCACCGCGCGCTCGGGCTCAGCGTGCTTGACGCGGTCTCCGACGCCGCCAACGAGTGGATCTTCCCGGAACTGACCGAACAGGGACTCGAACCGTGGGCCGGGGTGCGGTGGGTCGCGGTCAACACCACCGCACCGACGCACGCCGTGGACGTGACCGACACGGTCGACGTGGCGGTCGCATCCCTGTCCGCGCACCGGCGTTATCTCGAGGCGCTCAGCGATGTGCCCGTCGAGGAGCAGGCGCGGGCCCAGGTGACGATGGCGTCGGGACCGCTGCCGGGGTTCGACGCGGACCGTGCCGCCGGGTTCGAGCTGTACACGTTCGCCGGCTGACAAGGGCTTCGCGTTTGTGCCCGATACGACGGTCGGTGTACCGAAATATCGGTCGCCGATCGTCATGTCGGGTGCATCCGGATCCCGGCCACGATCGACAGCGCGGTGACCACCGCGGCGCCGCGGTCACCCGTGAGGCTCGGGAACGAAAACGCGTCCGGCGCCGGGCACCGCCTCGAGGTCGAGGGGCAGCGGCCCGATGCGTTCACCGTCGGCATACGCGGTGATGCCGGGGCAGTCGAGCTGCACCGATCGCGCCCGGTACACCGACACCTCGTCGAGGTCGACGTGGGTGCCGCGGTAAACGGTCGGAAACAGTCGCAGCAGCCGTGATCGGCTCGCCGAGGTCACCACGATCACGTCGAGCATCCCGTCGTCGAGCAGCGCGTCCGGCGCGATCCGCATCCCGCCGCCATAGGTCGTCGAATTGCCCACCGACACCATCGTCGCTTCGGCCTCGAAGGTCTTGCCGTCCATGGTGATCCGGTAGGGGAGCAGGCGTAGATCGGCGAGTTCGGCGAGCGTGGCGGCGTTGTAGCGCAGGTGGCCGCGCGGCCACCGCATCCGATTCGCGCGGTCGGTGACGAGGGAATCGAACCCGCTGGCGAGTACCGTGCCGAACCACAGCGGCCGCAGTCCCGTCGGGGTTGCCCGGCCGAGGTCGATCGTGCGGATCCGGCCGCCGGCGATCACATCGACGGCGGCGACGGGGTCGGCGGGGATGCCCAGGACCCGGGCGTGGTCGTTGCCGGTTCCGGCCGGAACGATGCCGAGCGGAATCCCGGTGCCCGCCAGCGCCTGCCAGGCCAGGAACACCAGGCCGTCGCCGCCGATCGCGACGAGTGCCCTGGCGCCGTCCGCGACCGCGCGGACGGCCAGTTCCGCGGTTTCGGCGGCGGAGGTGCCTGCGATCTCGGTGACGTCGAAGCCGCGGTCGCGCAGGCGACGCAGGGCCGTGGCGCGCACCGCGGCGGCCCTGCGGCCGGGAGCGGCCGGATTGGTGAGGACGGTGACGGAGCCGGTCACCCGATCAGCTTCCCAGGATTGAGGATTCCGCGGGGGTCGATCGCGTGCTTCACCGCACCGAGCAGGTCGAGCCCGAGACCGCCGACCTCCGCGTCGAGCCACGGCAGGTGATCGCGGCCGATCGCATGGTGATGGGTGATGGTGCCGCCCGCGGTGACGATCGCGTCGCCCGCGGCGCGTTTGGCCTGCGACCACTGCGCGATCGGATCCTCCGATTGCGCGCACACCACCGTGAAGTACAGCGATGCGCCGGTCGGATAGGTGTGGGAGATGTGGCACATCACCAGCGGGGGCGTGCCCTGCGCGGTCAGGTCCGAGACGAGCGCGTCGGTCACGGCGCTGCGGAGTGCGGGCAGGCGGGACCAGGTCGTCGCGGTCTCGAGGGTTTCGGCGAGCGCCCCGACCCGCAGCAGGGCATCGCGCAGATGCGGCGCGTCGAACCGGCCGTGCTGCCACGCGCGGGCCGGTGCGGCGCCGAGATCGGTGCCGCCGGACGACGCAAGCAGTGCCGCGACCTCTGCGGCGCGGGCCCGCACGTGCGCTTCGCCGCCCTCGACGGTGGTGACGGCGAGGCAGCCGCCGGGAGCGTCACCGCCGATGTTCTCGTGCAGCGCGAGATTCATGCCGGTTTCGGTTTCGTCCGACAGTCGCAGGACCGTCGGCAGCGCATCGGTCTGCGCGAGGACGCGCAATGCGGCGGCGCCGGTCGCGAAGTCGGGGAACGACCACGCGCGGAACTCGGTGGTCGCCGGCACGGGACGAATGCGCACCCCCACCGCGGTGACGATGCCGAGCGTGCCCTCCGAGCCGAGGAACATCCGGCGCAGGTCGGGACCGGCGGCGGACGCCGGCGCCCGGCCGGCCCGCACGGTGCCGCGGGGAGTCGCGACGACGAGGTGATCGACCATGTCCTCGAACCGCCCGTACCCGGCCGATGCCTGGCCCGCCGATCGGGTGACCGCGAACCCGCCGAGGGTGGCGTGCCGGTAGCTCTGAGGAAAGTGCCCGAGCGAGAAACCGTGAGCGGCCAGCAGCTGCTCGGCCTGTGGTCCGGTCGCGCCGGCCTGCAGGGTCGCCAGCCCGGACACCGGATCGAGGTCGGTCAGGGCCGTCAGCCGGCGCAGATCGACCGCGACCACCGCCTCGAACGGGCCTCGCACCGGATCGACCCCGCCGACGACGCTGGTGCCGCCGCCGAACGGAACCACCGCGATCGCCTCGGCCGAGCAGTAGGCGAGCACCGCGAGGACCTCGTCGTGACTGCCCGGGAACAGCACGGCATCGGGAGCGTCCTGCTCGTCGCGGCTGCGGCGCCGCAGCAGGTCGAGGGTGCTCTTGCCTCCGGCGTGCCGCAGCCGGGTCCGGTCGTCCCCGGCGAGGTGATCGGCGCCGACGACGCGGGCGAGCCCCTCGAGGTGTTCGGCCCTCAGCCGGCCAGCGGTGAGCCGTACCTCGGCCTCGGGAAGGTCGCGCTCGCGGGTGGTGTCGATGCCGAGCGCCTGCTCGAGCAGGTCGCGTACCGGCGCGGGCAGGTCGGTGCGGCGGTCCTCGGTTCCCCACGCGTCCCACGCCATCGGCGGGGCTTGGTCGGGGTATTGCGGGACGAACTGGGAGCTCATGAGTTACAGTTTTACATACAATGTCGATCCGTAACGATGATTCGAGAACCACCGGCCCGCGCGAAGCGCCCACGATCGAGGACCAGATCCTCGACGCCGCCTACACCTGCATGCTCGATTTCGGGCTGCGCCGCACCACGCTCGCCGAGGTCGCCCGGCGTGCCGGGGTCAGCCGCCCGACCGTCTATCGCCGCTGGCCGGACACCCGCGCGATCGTTGCCGACCTGCTCACCCGCGAGATCCGCCGGCTCGCCCCCGAGTCGTCCGGAACCGGCCCTACCCGGCAGCGACTCGTTCACGCAGTGGTGACCACCGCCGGCGCCATCGGCGCCCACCCGCTGTTCGAGAAGATCGTGAACACCGACCCCGAAGTACTGACCACCTACATCGTCGACCGGCTCGGCACGAGCCAGCGCATGCTGCTCGACACCCTGACCGCCGGCATCGGCGAGGGGCAGCGCGACGGCTCGATCCGCCCCGGCGACCCTCGCCGGATCGCCGTGATGGTGCTGCTCACCGCGCAATCGGTGGTCCAGTCGGCGCGTGCGGTCGCCGACACCGCGCCCCGCGACGACATGCTGACGGAACTCGGTTACGCCGTGGACGCCTACCTGGCCCCCAACCCCGAAGGAACACCGTGACCGGACCCGGATCCGCCGCGCTGTCCGCGCCGCGCCGACACCGCGAACTCGAGCGGCTCGCCGACGACCCCGCCGTCGACGTCCTGGTGATCGGCGGCGGGGTCACCGGCGCCGGAGTCGCCCTCGACGCCGCCGCCCGGGGCCTGAGCACCGTCCTGGTCGAACGGCACGATCTCGCGTTCGGGACCAGTCGGTGGAGTTCGAAACTCGTCCACGGCGGACTGCGGTACCTCGCGACCGGCAACGTGGGGATCGCACACGAGAGTGCCGTCGAACGCGGCATCCTCATGACCGTCACAGCGCCACACCTGATCCGGCCCATGCCTCAACTGGTCCCGTTGCTCCCGTCCGTCGGACGCGGCGAATCCGCGCTGGTCCGCACCGGTTTCCTCGCCGGCGACGCACTGCGCGCGGTCGCCCGCACTCCCGCCGCGCTGCTGCCGCGGTCCCGCCGGGTGGCCGCCGGCCGTGCCGCCGCCCTCGTCCCCGCGGTGCGGCGCGACGGCCTCCGCGGGGGCCTGCTCGCCCACGACGGGCAGCTCGTCGACGACGCGCGGCTCGTCGTCGCGCTCGCCCGCACCGCCGCGACCTTCGGTGCCCGCATCCTCACCCGCGTGTCCGCGCATGCTGCCACCGCCGAGACGGCCGTCCTGCGCGACGAGATCACCGGCGGCGAGTTCACGGTGCGTGCCCGCGCGGTGATCAACGCGGCGGGAGTGTGGGCGGGCCACGTCGATCCCTCGATCACGCTGCGCCCCAGCAGGGGCACCCATCTGGTCCTCGACGCGGCCGCCCTCGGGCATCCCACCGCAGCGCTCACCGTCCCGATTCCCGGCGCGACGAACCGGTTCGTGTTCGCCCTGCCCGCTCAGCTCGGCCGCGTCTATCTCGGTCTCACCGACGAGGACGCACCCGGCGAGATTCCGGACGTCCCGCACGCGACCGACACCGAGGTGGAGTTCCTGCTCGACACCGTCAACACGGCACTCGCCACCGAGCTGACACGGGCCGATGTACTCGCCACCTATTCCGGGCTGCGCCCGTTGCTTCAGCAGGCCGGGGGCGGCGCCACCGCGGACCTGTCCCGGCAGCACGCGGTCGTCCGCGCCGAAGGCCGTCCGATCGGCATCGTCGGCGGCAAGCTGACCACCTACCGGAAGATGGCGCAGGACGCGGTGGACGCGGCCGTCGCCACCACCGGGCTGCCCGCCGGTCCCTGCAACACCCACCGGATCCCGCTGGTCGGTGCCGCGGACCGCACGGCGCTGTCGCGGCTCACCGCGCCGGAATCCCTGGTGCGTCGTCACGGGACCGAGGCCGCGCTGCTCGCCGCCGACCCCGGGCGACTGCATCCCGTCGTACCCGGACTCGATGTGTGCCGCGCCGAATTCGACTTCGCGATCACGCACGAAGGGGCGCTCGACGCCGGCGACATCCTCGACCGCCGCACCCGCATCGGCCTCGTCCCCGCCGACCGGGAGGCGGCGCACGAGGCGGCGCTGTCCGTGCTCGCCGACCACGGACTCGACTAATGGGAGGTACCAAGCCTGGCCGTCCGGCAGACTTGGGCACCTGGTAACCGCTGGTGGATGAGCACTCTTCTCGACCGGACCGAGTGCCGAGTCCTGACGTCAGACCGTGCCTCCACCGGCGCACCAGGAGGTCTGCATCGCTGATGGGATGTCGTGCCCGGCCACGGTCGTGAGCACTCGACCATTAGTCCGCGAACCGACTGACCGGGGACGGTGGGCCGGGCCGCGTGATGTGGCAGGCTGTGCCGATGCGAGTTGCGGTGGTGGCCGGACCGGATGCCGGACATGCGATCCCGGCGATCGAACTGTGCCGGCGGCTGGCGGACGCCGGAGACGATCCGATCCTGTTCACCGGTGAGCGCTGGCTGGGCACGGAGTTGCCCGGCGTCACGTTCGCGCTGCTCGCGGGACTCGATCCGAGGCCCGGCGACGACGACAGCGACGCCGGGGCCAAGCTCCACGCCCGCGCCGCGCACATCGCGACCGAACTCCTGCCGGATCTGAGTGCGCTGCTACCGGACCTGGTCGTCTCCGATGTCATCACCGCCGGCGGGGGAATGGCCGCCGAACGGCTCGGCATCCCCTGGATCGAGCTGTCCCCGCACCCGCTGTACCTGCCCTCCCGGGGTCTGCCGCCGATCGGCAGCGGTCTCGCGCCCGGCCGCGGGATTCGTGGCCGGGCCAGGGACGCGCTGCTGCGCCGCATGACCGCGCGTTCGGTGCGCCGGGGAGACCGCGAACGCGGCGTCGCACGGCTGGGCATCGGGCTGCCCGAACAGGACCCGGGGCCCGCAGCGCGCCTGATCGCGACCCTGCCCGCCCTCGAGGTACCGAGACCCGATTGGCCCGGCAACGCGCACCTGGTGGGTCCGCTGCTGTGGGAACCGACGGAGACGGTGCTCACCCCGCCACCCGGCCCCGGGCCGCTGGTGATGGTCGCCCCGTCCACGGCGACCACGGGGGTGGTGGGCATGCTCGACGCCGTGTGCACCGCGCTGGACGGGACGGGGATGCGCGTCGCGGCGACCATGCTCGACGGAGCGGACGGGGTACTGCCGGACTGGGCGGTCGCGGGACGGGGCCGTCAGGACGCCCTGCTCGGGCAGGCCGACGTCGTCGTGTGCGGCGGTGGCCACGGGATGCTCGCCAAGGCGTTGGGTGCCGGAGTGCCGGCGGTGATCGTGCCCGGCGGCGGTGACCAGTGGGAACTGGCCAATCGGGCGGCCCGGCAGGGTAGTGCGCTGGTGGTGCGCCCGCTCGATCCGGCCGCGGTGCGCACCGCGATCGAGACGATCCTGAGCGAGAAGCGTTTCGCGGCGGCGGCCCGCAGCGCCGCCGCGACCGCGGGCCGGGTCGAGGATCCGGTGCAGGTCTGCCGGACCGTGGCCGCGGCCTGAACCCGCCGGTGGGGACGTTGCCCCACCGTTTCGACGTGAGGCGCCGCCGCCCACTACCGTGGGCGGGGTGCGATTGACGGAATTCCACGAGCTCGTCCGGATCGAATTCGGGCAGCTCCACGGCGACGCGTTGCTCCGCGACCACGTGATCCTCTCGCTCGGTGGTCTCACGCCGGCCGAGGCGATCGAAGCAGGTCAGGAGCCGCGGGAGGTGTGGCGGGCCCTGTGCGAGGAGTTCGACGTGCCACCCTCCCGTCGTTGACGGGACGAGCCGGAACGCACCGTTCGAACAATTGTTCGCCTATGCTGGTGTCGTGCACGGTGGCGTAGTTGTCCACAGGCGGCGGATCGATCCACAGATCCGGCGGCTCACCGGTCGCCACGACGAACTTGTCGGTGCCGGGCTCTAACGTCGTCGACAAGCAGGACGAGATTCGATGAAGGGGACCACGATGGCAGCACAGGCACACGACCGCGAGAAGGCACTCGAGCTCGCCCTCGCACAGATCGACAAGAGCTTCGGCAAGGGCTCCGTGATGCGACTGGGGGAGGAAGCCCACCAGCCGATCGCGGTGATCCCGACGGGATCGATCGCACTCGACGTCGCACTCGGTATCGGCGGTCTGCCGCGGGGCCGCGTCGTCGAGATCTACGGACCGGAATCCTCCGGTAAGACCACGGTGGCGCTGCACGCGGTCGCCAATGCGCAGGCCAGCGGGGGCATCGCCGCGTTCATCGACGCCGAGCACGCGCTCGATCCCGAGTACGCCCGCAAGCTCGGTGTCGACACCGACGCGCTGCTGGTGTCCCAGCCGGACACCGGTGAACAGGCACTCGAGATCGCGGACATGCTGATCCGCTCCGGCGCGCTCGACATCATCGTCGTGGACTCGGTCGCGGCGCTCGTGCCTCGCGCCGAGATCGAGGGCGAGATGGGCGACAGCCATGTCGGTCTGCAGGCCCGGCTCATGAGCCAGGCGCTGCGCAAGATGACCGGTGCGCTCAACAACTCCGGCACCACCGCGATCTTCATCAACCAGTTGCGCGAGAAGATCGGCGTCATGTTCGGTTCTCCCGAAACCACCACGGGCGGTAAGGCTCTGAAGTTCTACGCCTCCGTCCGGCTGGACGTGCGGCGGATCGAGACGCTCAAGGACGGCGGCGACGCCGTCGGCAACCGCACTCGCGTCAAGGTCGTCAAGAACAAGGTTTCGCCGCCGTTCAAGCAGGCGGAGTTCGACATCCTCTACGGCCAGGGCATCTCCAAGGAGGGCTCGCTCATCGACATGGGTGTCGAGCAGGGCATCGTCCGCAAGTCCGGATCCTGGTACACGTACGAGGGCGATCAGCTCGGTCAGGGCAAGGAGAACGCCCGCAAGTTCCTGCTCGAGAACACCGACATCCGCGACGAGATCGAGAAGAAGATCAAGGAGAAGCTCGGCATCGGTGCCGTCGTCACCGACGAGGGCGAGGAAGCCGCCGACTTCTGACGCACGACTGCGTCGGGTGGTGGGTACGGTCCACGGCCGTACCCGCCACCCTGTCATCATGGTCGCCATGACCGCGCAGCCGATTCGTTTGTGTTTCTTCGGTGATTCGTTCGTGGCAGGAGTCGGCGACCCCGCCCACCGCGGCTGGACGGGTCTGCTCGCCGAACGCGCCCGGCCGGCGCTCGGCGACATCGATTTCACCGTCTACAACCTCGGTGTCCGCCGCGACACGACCGCCGACGTCCGGGTCCGCTGGTTCGACGAGGCCCGCCGCCGCTTCCCGGACGGGTGCGACAACCGGCTCGTCTTCTCGTTCGGTGTCAACGACACGACACAGCAGGGAGATTCGACGCGGGTACTGCCCGAGGAATCGGTGACCAACCTCACCGCGATCCTCGACGAGGCCCTCGCGTGGGGATGGCCCGTTCTCGTCGTGGGGCCACCGCCGGTCGCCGACGACCGGCAGAACGCGCGGATTGAACGCCTCGACGGCCTGTTCGCCGAGGCGTGCGCCGTCCGGAACGTGCCGTACCGTCCGGTCTTCGAGCACCTCGACGGCGACACCGCGTGGATCCGGGAAGCGGCAGCGGGGGACGGGGCGCACCCGTCCGTACAGGGGTACCGGGATCTCGCCGACATCGTCCTCGACGCGTGGGTCACGTGGATCGGCTCGGTCGATGCTGTCGGTGGGTTCCGATAACGTGCCGGCCATGGACGATTCCACGACTCCGGACCCGCATGCGACCTCCTCGTCCGGGCGGGGTCGCCGGCGCACGCGCCCGGAGCCCGGGGGAGGCACCGAAACCCAGGCCAAGGACGTGTGCCTGCGTCTGCTGACCGACCGGGCGCGCAGCCGTGCCGAACTCGCCACGAAGCTCGAACAGAAGGGGTTCACTGCGGAGATCGCCGAGCGGACCCTGGACCGGCTCGCGGCGGTGGGCCTGATCGACGACGCGGACTTCGCCCAGCAGTGGGTGCGGTCGCGGCACCTGTACGCGGGCAAGGGTAAACGCGCAATCGCACTCGAACTGCGCCGCAAAGGAATCGGGCAACAGGAAGCGGCCGACGCGCTGGACCGGATCGACAGCAACGACGAACGCGACCGTGCTGTCGAACTGGTCCGCAAGAAACTGCGCACTCAACCGCCGCTTCCCACCGAGGGTGATCGACGCGAGATCGCGGCCGAGCGGGACAAACTCGTGCGCCGCCTCGTCGGGATGCTGGCGCGACGTGGCTATTCCCAGGGAATGGCGTTCGACGTGGTGCGCAGCGAACTCGCCGAATTCGGTTCGGAAACAGAAGGTTTCGCGGACAGCTGATCTCGCCGGACTCGGCCTTCACGCAGTGTCGTCGACGCGGTCGAGAGGCGGGAACTTGTGACGGCGCGGCGCGTGTGATCCAGCCGTCGAGGTCGACTGAATCGAGATCGGGGGGAAATGTCGTGCAGTCGAAAATTCGGCGCGGCGTGGCGGTTTCGGCCACAGAGGCAGCGGGGCTCATCGGATGTCTCACTGCCGGTGGTGGAGTCGCCGTCGCGATGCCGGGAGGGCGTCGGCGGCGGGGTGGCCGACCGACTGCACCTACAACACGATCGATCTGGGCGCCACTGCGACGTGCTACAGCGGCGGCGGCCAGTTCCGTGCCGTCGTGACCTGCACTGCGGTCGACGGCAGGACCGTCCCCCGGGTGCCCCCGCGATGGATGAGACCCGGTGAAGGAGCGTCGTTCGTGTTCTGCCCGGAATTCACCGTCGCGGCGATCCACGCGGGAATCGAATCACAATCGGGGTGAGACCCGGCAGTCCGGTCACGGCCGACGGCCAGAGAACGCGCGGTGGCGGTGCGCCGCCCGAAAGCGAGCGCACCGCCACCGTTCACGTCACGGACTTCTTCTCGTTCCCGGTGATGTCGAGCCCCGGAACCGTCAACCCGGACAACACATTGTCGGGCGCGCCGTCCTCCGGCGCCGCGGCGGGCGGGCGGCGCTTGGTGCCCTTGCGCAGGCGCCGTTCCACCCGGGTGGCGAGCACGGTCAGCGAACTGTTCAACACGATCATGATCGCCGCGACCACCAGCAGCGACGGCAGATAGTTGCCGTAGAACGCGCCGAGCTGCTGTCCGGAGCGCACGACCTCGACGTAGCCGATGAGGTAACCGAGCGCCGAGTCCTTCAGCGCCACCACCATCTGCGAAATGATCGCCGGCAGCATCACCGTCACCGCCTGCGGAAGCAGAATCAGGCGCATCACCTGGTTCTTGCGCATGCCCAGCGCGGCAGCGGCCTCGGACTGCCCGCGGGGCAGCGAGCGAATGCCGGCGCGGACGAGCTCCGCGATCACCGACCCGTTGTAGAGCGTCAGGCCGGTCACCACAGCGGCCAGCGCGAGATACGAGGACTTGAACACCTTGTATTCGGCGAACACCTGATACATGAAGATCATCAGGATCAGCACCGGTACGGCGCGGAACAGTTCGACGATGAAACCGGACACCATGCGCACCGGCCGGTGATCGGACAACCGGCCGATGCCGAGGACGAATCCGAGGATCAGCGCGAGCACGATGGACAGCGCCGCCGCGATCAAGGTGCCTCGGATACCGGGAAGCAGATAGGTCGTCCACGACGTGGACTCGAGGAACGGTTCCCACTTGTCGGCGGTGAGCTGCCCCTTGTCGTCCAGCGCGCGGTACACGAAGTATCCGGCTGCGACGAGCAGGACCACGGCCAGCGCGGAGATCGCATGGTAGGTCGCCCGGGCCCGCGGGCCGGGAGCGTCGTAGAGGACGGTTGCGCGGGCGCTCATCGGGCCACCTCGTAGCGCTTTCCGAGCCAGCCGAACAGCAGGCCCATCGGGAGGGTGAGGATGACGAAGCCGAGGGCGAAGATGCCACCGATGAGGAAGATCGCCGCTTCGGTCTCGATCATCTCCGACATCAGCAGCGATGCCTCGGCCACGCCGATCACGGAGGCGATCGTGGTGTTCTTCGTCAGTGCGATCAGGACACTGCCGAGCGGAGCGATCACCGCGCGGAACGCCTGGGGAAGCACGATCAGCCGCAGATTCTGGATGAACGTCAGCCCCAGCGACCGTCCCGCCTCCGATTGCCCGACATGGACTGTGTTGATGCCCGAGCGCAGCGATTCGCACACGAACGACGCGGTGTAGACGCTGAGGCCGAGCACCGCGAGACGGAAGTTGTTGTCGATGATGAACGTCGGTGAGGATGCGGGCGCCAGATTCACGCCGAGGACCTGGGACAGGCCGAACAGGCAGAAGATGATGATCAGCGTGAGCGGGGTGTTGCGGAAGATCGTCACGTACGAGGCGGCGAACCCGCGTGCCACCGGAATCGGTGACACACGCATCGCGGCGAGGATCGTCCCGAGGACGAGCGCACCGATCGCGGACAACACCGTCAGCTGGATGGTCGTCCAGAACGCGTCGAGTAGTTGGCTGCCGTACTTGTTCAACAGATCCACAGATCAGCTCCAGGTCTCGGTTCGACACCGGGCAGTGCCCTCGGCGGGGCCGGGGACGGTCGTCGCCGATCCGGCCGGTCCGTCGTTCCCCGGGCCGGCCGGATCGGAAGGGTCACTCGACGGTCGGCGGGTTCTCGGGCGAGGGCTGGTAGCCGGAATCGCCGAAGTTGGCGTCGAAGGCGGCCTGCCACGCGCCGCTCGCGATCATCTCGGTGATGGCCTCGTTGATCGCGGTGCGGGACGCCTCGTCGCCCTTGGCCAGGCCGATGCCGTAACGCTCGGTCGTGAACGGCTCACCGACGACCTTGAGTTCACCGGGGTACTGCGCGGCGTATCCGGCGAGAATGATGTCGTCGGTGGTCAGGGCGTCGACGCTGCCGTTGCGGAGCAGTTCCACGCACGCCGAGTAGGTGTCGACCTCCTGCAGCTGCACCTGCTGCGCGAACTTGTCCTTGACGTTCTGTGCGGGAGTCGAGCCCTTCACCGAGCACAGCTTCTTGTTGTTGTTCAGCGATTCGGGGCCGGTGATGTCGGTGTTGTCGGAACGCACCAGCAGCGACTGACCGGCGATGAAGTAGGGACCGGCGAAGTCCACCTTCTCCTTGCGGGTGTCGGTGATCGAGTAGGTGCCCACGATGTAGTCGACCTCACCGTTCTGGATGAGCGTCTCGCGCTGGGCGGACGGCGCCTCCTTGAACGTGATGTTCTCCTCGGTGACGCCGAGCTGATCGGCGACGTACTTGGCGACGTCGACGTCGAATCCGGTGAAGGTGCCGTCCGGGTTCCGCAGCCCGAGGCCGGGCTGATCGAACTTGATGCCGATGGTGAGGTTCCCGGCCTCGGCGGATTCGAGGGCGCTGCGCTGTTCGTCGCCGCCACATGCGGTGGCGGCGAGCGCTACGGCGATCGCTCCGATGCCCAGGCGGATGGAGCGGGACAGTTTCATTCGGACTACCTCCAGTGGTCGGGGGCTGGGTGGGCTGTTCGTCGGACGGGTCGGCGGCGCCGGCGACTCCGGGAGATCAGTGGCTGAGGATCTTGCCGAGGAAGTCCTTCGCCCGATCGGACTCGGGGGCGGTGAAGAACGTGGTCGGATCGGTGTCCTCGACGATCTGACCGTCCGCCATGAACAGCACGCGGTCGCCGGCCTTGCGGGCGAAACCCATCTCGTGGGTGACGACCAGCATCGTCATGCCTTCCTTCGCGAGCGAGGTCATCACGTCGAGCACCTCCTGGACCATCTCGGGGTCCAGTGCGGATGTCGGCTCGTCGAACAGCATCACCTTGGGGTTCATCGCCAGGGCCCGGGCGATGGCGACGCGCTGCTGCTGGCCGCCCGACAACTGGGCCGGATACTTCTCCGCCTGGTTGGCGATCCCGACCCGCTCGAGCAGTGCGAGTGCGTCCTTCTTCGCCTGTTCCTTCTTCTTCCCGCGGACCTTGAGCGGTGCGAGCATGACGTTCTCGAGGATCGTCTTGTGGGCGAACAGGTTGAAGGACTGGAACACCATGCCCACGTCGGCGCGTAGGGCAGCCAGGGCTTTGCCCTCGGCGGGCAGAACCTTGCCGTCGACCTCGATCCGCCCGGAATCGATCGGTTCGAGTCGGTTGATGGTGCGGCACAGGGTGGACTTGCCAGAACCCGACGGCCCCAGCACGATCACCACCTGCCCGCGCGGGATCTCCAGATCGATGTCCTGCAGCACGTGCAGGGATCCGAAATGCTTGTTCACGTCCGTCATCGAGATCATCGACGACGGTGTCTCCCCGCGGGGAGCATTCTCCGGAGCGACAGCCTCTGGTGCCATGGTGGGACCCTATGCCGTGGCAGCCGCACAGGACCGGATTTCGCGGCGCGACGCGCGGCGGGAAACGGAACTTTTGCGACAGGGGCAGGTGTGGTCGCCCGACCAGGGCAGATGCGGCGCAGTCCCGGGCCTGAGCTACCCTGAGACGTGTCATTGATCGACGATGAAACCATCTCCGACTCCCCGGCCGACGCCCGAACCTACGAGGTTCGCACGTACGGCTGCCAGATGAACGTGCACGACTCGGAGCGGCTCTCGGGTCTGCTGGAGGAGGCGGGCTTCGCGAAGGTCGCCCCCGGGGGCTCTCCGGACCTGGTCGTCTTCAACACCTGCGCGGTGCGGGAGAACGCCGACAACAAGCTGTACGGCAACCTCAGCCATCTGCGTCCGGTCAAGGACGAGAACCCGAACATGCAGATCGCCGTCGGTGGATGCCTCGCCCAGAAGGACCGCGACGTCGTCGTGAAGAAGGCGCCCTGGGTCGATGTGGTGTTCGGCACCCACAACATCGGCAACCTGCCGGCGCTGCTCGACCGCGCCCGGCACAATCGCAGGGCCGAGGTGGAGATTCTCGAATCCCTCGACGCGTTTCCGTCGACCCTGCCTGCCAAACGTGAGTCCGCCTACGCCGGATGGGTGTCGATCTCCGTCGGCTGCAACAACACCTGCACCTTCTGCATCGTGCCGTCGCTGCGCGGCAAGGAGGTCGACCGGCGGCCCGGAGACATCCTCGCCGAGGTGCAGGCCCTCGTCGACGAGGGCGTGCTCGAGGTGACGCTGCTCGGGCAGAACGTGAACTCCTACGGCCGGTCCTTCGCCGATCCCGATCAGCCCCGCGACCGCGGCGCGTTCGCCGCGCTGCTGCGCGCGTGCGGGCAGATCGAGGGTCTCGAACGCGTCCGGTTCACGTCGCCGCATCCGGCGGAGTTCACCGACGACGTGATCGAGGCGATGGCGCAGACCCCCAACGTGTGCCCGCAGTTGCACATGCCGCTGCAATCCGGCAGCGACCGGGTTCTGCGCGCGATGCGCCGGTCCTACCGCAAGGAGAAGTTCCTCGGGATCATCGAGCGGGTGCGGGCCGCGATGCCGCACGCGGCGATCACCACCGACATCATCGTCGGGTTCCCCGGCGAGACCGAAGAGGACTTCCAGGACACGCTCGACGTCGTCGAGAAGGCCCGCTTCACCAGCGCGTTCACCTTCCAGTACTCCAAGCGCCCCGGCACCCCCGCCGCGGACATGGACGGCCAGCTCCCCAAGGCGGTCGTGCAGGAACGCTACGAGCGGCTGATCGCGCTGCAGGAACGGATCACCCTCGAGGAGAACCGCAAGCTCGTCGGCACCGAGGTCGAGTTGCTGGTCGCCGCGGGCGAAGGCCGCAAGGACGCCGAGACCGCGCGGATGAGCGGCCGCGCCCGGGACGGCCGCCTGGTGCACTTCCGCCCGGACGGAAACGTCGACGGTGCCGTTCGTCCCGGCGACATCGTCACGATCGTGATCAGCGATGCGGCACCGCACCACCTGGTGGCCGACACCCCGATCCTGACGCACCGCCGCACGCGGGCGGGCGACCATTTCGAGCAGGGACGCATGCCCAAGACCCCGCCGATCGGCGTCGGGTTGGGGCTGCCGAAGATCGGGGTTCCCGAACCCCTTCCGACACAGATGGGATGTGACGCATGAGCGCCGCACACGACGACGGCGTGAACGACCCGATGAACGAGGTCCGCGCAGACCTCGAGCAGGCGGAACGCAAGATCGCGAGCGAGATCGATCCCGGCGCGCGGGCGCTGGTCGTCGCCGTCGCGGTGCTGGTGCTGCTCGGATCCTTCAGCCTCCCGCACGCCGGGGCGGCCAACGGATGGGAGATCCTGTCGTTCGGGCAGGATGCCGTCGCCGAGGACATCGCGCTGCCCTCCCGCATCTTCGTGTGGCTGGCGCTGGTCTTCGGTGGTGTGTGCTCGATCCTGGCGTTGCTCACCCGCAAGTGGGTGCTCGCGTGGCTGGCCCTGGCGGGATCCGCGGTCTCCATCGTCTTCGGCATGCTCTCGATCTGGAGCCGGCAGACGCTGCCGGTCGAATCGACGGCGTCCGGCCCCGGGTTCGGCCTCGTCCTCGGCTGGTTCGCCGTGATGGTCCTGACCTTCCACTGGACGCGTGTCGTGTGGGCGCGCACCTCGCTGCAGCTGGCCGCGGAGGAGGAACTCCGCCGGGCCGCCGCCGAGGAGGAACGGAAGGGACTGTTCGGCGACGACCGGTGACGAACCGCCCGTAGCGAGTCCGGCACAGCGAAACCCCGCATCACCGGTTCCGGTGATGCGGGGTTTTCCGTCCGAGCCCCGGGTCAGCGCTCGCCGACGGCGCCTTCGGCCGCGTCGGCCCATTCACGCCACTGCTGCGCCTGCGCCAGTGCCTTTTCCGCATCCTTCGCGCGTCCCGCGGCAGTCGCCTTCGCGGCCTGTTCCTCGAACTGGCGCACCCGCTCACGGAACTGCGCGGCACGGGCCAGCGCTTCGGGGTCGGTACGCCGCCATTCGGACTCGGCCGCTTCGCGCACCTGCTTCTCGATCGCCCGGAGCCGGCCCTCGAGGTCGTGCACCCGCTCGCGCGGAACCTTCCCGATCGCCTCCCACCGGTCCTGCAGCTCCCGCAACTGCGTGCGGGCGACGTCGATGTCACCCTCCGGATCGATCGTGGTGGCCGCGAGCAGCGCCTCCTTCGCTCGGGCGTTGTCCTCGAACTCCGCGTCGCGTTCCGCGGTCGCGGCGTTGCGGGCCGCGAAGAACACGTCCTGGGCGCCCTTGAAGCGCTTCCACAGCTGGTCGTCCGCCTCGCGGGGTGCCCGGCCGGCAGCCTTCCACTCGGTCAGCAGATCGCGGAACGCAGCAGCGGTCGCCCCCCAATCGGCCGAATCCTGCAGCGCCTCCGCGCGCGCGACGAGTTCCTCCTTGCGGCCCTTCGCGGCGGCCCGTTCGCGGTCGAGTTCGGCGAAGTGCGCACCGCGGCGACGATTGAACGCCTCCCGGGCCTTCGAGTAACGCCGCCACAGCGCGTCGTCGACCTTGCGGTCCACCCCGCGGATGGTCTTCCACTCGTCGAGGATCTCCCGCAGCCGGTCTCCGGCGGACTTCCACTGGGTGGATTCGGCGCCGATCTGCTCGGCCTCCGCGGCGAGCGCCTCCTTGCGGGCGGTGTTCTCCGCCCGCTGGTGTTCCTTCTCGTGCTTGGCGGCGGTGGCGGCCTTCTCCGAGTCCGCGACGATCGTTGCGAGCCGTGCGGCCAACCCGTCGAGGTCGCCGATCACCGCAGCCGTCGGCAGCGACTCGGCCAGTGCCTCCGCGGCGGCCCGCGTCTTCTTCGCGTCGCCGGAACCCGAGGTCAGCCGGGACTCGAGGATCGCGACCTCGGTTGCGAGATCGTCGAAACGCCGCCCGAAGTGTGCGAGGCCTTCGGCCGCGTCACCGGCCTGCCACGAACCGATGCACCGCTCACCCTCGGCGGTGATCACCCACGCGGTGCCGTCCTCGTCGACCCGGCCGTACAGGCTCGGGTCGCTCGCGGGCACCGCCGGAGCCGCAGCATGCACGTGCGAGGCCACCGGGTGCGGTTTCGGGGCGGGCTCGGCACCGGGGCGCGGGGCGCCCGGGCGCGGACCCCCGGGTGTGGGGGCGGCCGGTTTCGGAGCCGCGGGTGCCGGCACGGCACCGGATTCTCGAGTTGCGCTCGTGTCCTGTGCGTTGGGGTCGGTCATCGGGTCCTCATCTCTGCCGCGCGGCACGGCTGCCTGGTCGCATGGCTCATCCGTAGGTCCGCCGCGGGTCCACCCGCGACGACGTCCGTCCACTATTGAAACAGGTCGCACCCTCGCGGGGCGGCGGGTCCGGTCGACTACCGTGGCTCGTGTGCTGATCGCTGCGGTATTCGTGCCGTCCCCGCCTCTCCTCGTGCCCGAGCTGAACGGCCTCGCCGCAGACGAGACCGACGAGCTGCGTGCCGCCGCGCTCACCGCGGTGTCCGAGATCGCGGACTGTGCGGACTGGACCGTCGTCGGAACCGGTCCGGCCCCGGCACGGGTCACACCCACCGCCTCCGGGTCCTTCCGCGGCTACGGTGCGGACGTCCGGGCCGAGCTCGGACCGGAGGCGACCGGCGACGCCGACCCCGGGCTGCCGTTGCCCGCGCTGATCGCGGGCTGGTTGCGCGACCGTGTCGCCCCCGCCGTCCGCGCGGACGTCCACGTCGTGCCGGCCGATGCGGCCCGCGACGAGTGCACGGCGCTCGGCCGGCGGCTGCGCGCCGGGCTGGACGAGGGCGAAACCCCGCGTGGGTTGCTGGTGATCGCCGACGGTGCCGCGACCCTCACCGCGAAGGCGCCGGGCGCGTTCGACGCGCGCGCCGAGGCCGTCGAGACGGACCTGACCGCCGCGCTCGCGGCCGGGGACCCGCCGGCACTGACCTCGCTCGACCCCGACCACTGCGCCGAGATCGTCCTCGACGGTCGCGCCGCATGGCAGGTGCTCGCCGGCGCGTTCGGCGCGGCCCCGAGCGCGGTGAAGATCGCCTACAGCGGCGCACCGTACGGCGTCGGCTATCACGTCGGGACCTGGCGGCCGTGACCGCGCCGGTCCCCGTCGCGGTCGTCGGCCCGACCGCCACCGGCAAATCCGATCTGGGTCTGGACCTGGCGTGCGCACTCGGTGGCGAGATCGTCAACATCGACGCGATGCAGCAGTACCGCGGCATGGACATCGGCACCGCGAAGCTGACCGTCGCCGAACGCCGGGGCATCGCGCACCATCAGCTCGATGTGCTCGACGTCGTCGACACCGCCACGGTCGCCCGTTATCAGGAGGCCGCCATCGCGGACATCGAGGCGATCCGCGCACGCGGCTCCGTCCCCGTCGTCGTCGGCGGGTCGATGATGTACGTGCAGTCGCTGCTCGACGAATGGGAGTTCCCGGCGACGGACCCGCAGGTCCGCGCCAAATGGGAGGCGGTGCTGGCGGACGGGGGACCGGCGGCGGTGCACGCGGCGCTGCAGCAGGCCGACCCGGTCGCGGCCGCCACGATCCTGCCGACCGACGGCCGCCGCATGGTGCGGGCGCTCGAGGTGGTCGAACTGACCGGCCGGCCGTTCGCCGCGTCGCAGCCGCAGCGCGGCGAGCCCCGCTGGGGCACGGTGATCCTCGGCGTGGACCGGGACACCGCCGAACTCGACGAGCGCATCGCGCGGCGAACCGACCTGATGTTCGAGCGCGGACTCGTGGACGAGGTGCGGGGCCTGCTCGACCACGGCCTGCGCGACGGGGTGACCGCCAAACGGGCCATCGGGTACGCCCAGGTCCTCGAATACCTGGACGGCGACTGCGATCTCGATCACGCGCGGGAGCGCACGTTCATCGGCACCCGCCGCTACGTCCGGCGGCAGCGATCGTGGTTCCGGCGCGATCCGCGCGTCAACTGGCTCGACGGCGCCGATCCGGACCTGACGGCCACGGCCCTGCGCATCGTGGCCGCGTCGAGCGGCTCGATAAGCTGAGCGGCATGGAGTTCAGCAAAGGGCACGGCACCGAGAACGATTTCGTGATTCTTCCCGATCCCGACGCCCGGCTGGACCTCGCGCCCGAGCGCGTCGCCGCGTTGTGCGACCGTCGCCGCGGTCTCGGCGCCGACGGCATCCTGCGGGTCGCGCGGGCCGGCGCGCTCGTGGATCGGGGTGTGCTCGCGGCACTGCCCGACGGCACGGGCGCCGACGATTGGTTCATGGACTACCGCAACGGCGACGGCTCGATCGCCGAGATGTGCGGCAACGGTGTCCGCGTCTTCGCGCACTACCTGTGCGCCCAGGGTTTCGAGAACCGCACCGAGTTCGTGGTCGGCAGCCGCGCCGGGGGTAAGCCCGTACAGGTGCACGCCGCCGGACCGGTCGACGGCGAGGTCACCGTCGACATGGGTGTCGTGCGGGAGCTGGGGGAGTCCGCCGCGACCGTCGAGGGCCGCGTGTACAAGGGCCTGGGCGTCGACGTCGGAAACCCGCACCTGGCGTGCGTCGACCCGCAGTTCGCGGGAACCGGTCTGGCCGCGCTGGACCTGTCCGCTCCCGGTTTCGATCCCGGCTTCTTCCCGCACGGGGTGAACATCGAGTTCCTCACCCCGATCACGTCGGGAGCGGTCGAGATGCGCGTCCACGAGCGGGGTGTGGGGGAGACCAGGTCGTGCGGCACCGGGACCGTGGCCGCGGCGACGGCCGCGCTGCGCTTCGACGGAGCCGACTCCGGCGTCGTTCAGGTCCGGATACCCGGCGGGGCGGTGGAGGTGCGGATCGAGGATGCGCGGGCGTCCCTGCGCGGCCCGTCCGTGCTGGTCGCGACCGGGACGATCTCGGACGCGTGGTGGTCGGCGCTCTCCTGAATCCCGGTATGTCCGGGATGCCGGGAAAAACTCGAATGCAC
The DNA here is from genome assembly GCF_001646785.1 of Rhodococcus phenolicus. GTDB lineage: Bacteria > Actinomycetota > Actinomycetes > Mycobacteriales > Mycobacteriaceae > Rhodococcus > Rhodococcus phenolicus. The sequence goes on along the minus strand of NZ_LRRH01000061.1, from coordinate 118,669 downwards.
GGACTCCGGTGGCGTGGGACCATGGATCCTGTATGACGAACACACAGCGTATGACGAAGACACCGCGCAACGGGGAGTCCGTGACCGAGGACCGCACCGAATACGACGGATGGACCACCGACGACCCGTCGGTCGGCGAGATGCAGCTCGAGGATCGCAGCGCACTGCGCCGCGTCGCGGGCCTGTCCACCGAACTCGAAGACATCACCGAAGTCGAGTACCGCCAGCTCCGCCTGGAGCGGGTGGTGCTCGTCGGCGTGTGGACCGGCGGGACGGCCGCGCAGGCCGAGGCGAGCCTCGCCGAACTCGCCGCCCTCGCCGAAACCGCGGGCTCCGAGGTCCTGGAGGGCCTCGTCCAGCGCCGCGACAAGCCGGACGCCGCGACCTACATCGGATCCGGCAAGGCCGACGAGCTGCGCCAGGTCGTCATCGCGACCGGCGCGGACACCGTGATCTGCGACGGCGAGCTCACCCCCGCCCAGCTCACCGCACTGGAGAAGGTCGTCAAGGTCAAGGTCATCGACCGGACTGCGCTCATCCTCGACATCTTCGCCCAGCACGCGACCTCGCGAGAGGGCAAGGCGCAGGTCTCCCTCGCACAGATGGAATACATGCTGCCGCGTCTGCGCGGCTGGGGTGAATCGATGTCCCGGCAGGCCGGTGGCCGCGCCGGCAGCAACGGCGGTGTGGGCCTGCGCGGTCCCGGCGAGACGAAGATCGAGACCGATCGGCGTCGCATCCGCGAACGGATGGCCAAGCTCCGCCGCGAGATCAAGGCGATGAAAGCGGCACGCGACACCAAGAGGACCCGGCGGCTGCGCAATCGCATCCCGTCGGTCGCGATCGTCGGCTACACCAACGCGGGCAAGTCGAGTCTGCTCAACACCCTGACCGGTTCCGGGGTCCTTGTGCAGAACGCGCTGTTCGCGACGCTCGATCCGACCACCCGGCGCGCGGCTCTTCCGGACGGACGCGAGTTCGTGCTGACCGACACCGTCGGATTCGTGCGGCACCTCCCGACCCAGCTCGTCGAGGCGTTCCGCTCCACGCTCGAAGAGGTCGCGGACGCGGACCTGCTGATGCACGTCGTCGACGGATCCGATCCGTTGCCCACCGAGCAGATCAAGGCGGTCCGCGAGGTCGTCACCGAGGTACTGCGCGAATCGGATGCGCCCGCCCCGCCGGAACTGATCGTCGTGAACAAGGTCGACGCCGCCGATCCGGTGATGCTGATGCAGCTGCGCGGGTTGCTTCCCGACGCGGTTTTCGTGTCGGCGCACACCGGCGAAGGCCTGGACGAACTGCGTGACCGGCTCGCGCACCTGCTGGAGGACCCGGACGTCGAGGTCGAGGTCATGCTGCCGTACACGCGCGGCGACCTTCTGGCACGTATCCACACGGACGGGCAGATCCTCGAATCCGCGCATCAGGAAGACGGCACGCGCGTCCATGCCCGGGTATCGAAGGCGCTGGCCTCGGCGTTGGTCGAATACGCCGGCTAGTGCGGGTGCCGGGGGCCGCGCCGGTCGCGGTGACGATCGTGCTGGCGGCTGCGCTCGGCGCCGCGACTCCTGCAGTGGCCGACCCCGGGGATGTGCCGGTCGCGGATGTGCAGGAGGGGGTGCTGTGCACCCCCTCCGACGCCGGCCTCACGGAACTGTCCGGACTGGTGATGCTCGACGGCCGCCTGTTCGCGGTACCCGATGCCGGAGCCGACGAATCGGTTGTCGAACTGGCCGGGGACTGCTCGACGGTGCGGCGGATCTCCGCACCCGTCGACCCGTACGACGTGGAGGACCTCGCTGCCGGTCCCGATCAGCGGTTGTGGCTGGCCGACATCGGCGACAACGCCGCGCGACGGGAGACGGTGGCGCTGATCTCCCTCGATCCCGACACCGGGGCCGGTGAGCTCTACCGCCTGACATACCCGTCCGGTGCCCGGGATGCCGAGACCGTGCTGATCGGCCGCGACGGTGTGCCGCTGATCGTGTCCAAGGCACTGTTCGGGGCGAGCACCGTGTACCGGCCTGCAGGTGGAAAGACCCTGGGGGACCTCGCGTCGCCCGGCCCGAATCCGCTCGAAGAGGTCGGCACCCTCCGGCTCGGACCCACCGACACGCCGGGCGGACCGCTCGCCGGGGGCTCGTCGACCCTGATCACCGGGGGCGCGCTCGGTGGCGAGGGCACGGTCGCGGCCGTGCGCACCTACACCGATGTGTACCTGTTCCACGCGCCGGACGGCGACCTCGCCGCGGCACTCGCCGCCGGCCCGCAACTGCGGATCCCGGTCGTCGGCGAGCCGCAGGGCGAGGCGATCGCGTTCACCCCGGACGGTGATCTGCTCACGGCCTCCGAGGCCGACGGGGGGCCGTTGCCGCAGATCCGGGTGTGGCGCGGTGTGACCGGTTTGTTCGAGCCCCCGGAGACCACCGCATCCGGGACGCGCGGCGTCGCGGTCGCCGAAGTGTCGGTGGCCGCGGCCGCGGCGGCGCTGGTCGTGGCCGTCGCGGCGGGTTGGTGGTGGCGCAGACGCCGACGCCCGGCTCGGGGCCGGGCGTCGGCGGGTCGCTGATACCGGTCAGGCGTCGAGGTCGGCGACCACGAGTTCGGCGATCTTCGCGAGTACGGCGTCGTCGTCACAGGTGACGGTGACGGCCGTGCCCTGGGTGGCGCCGAGCGTCATGATCATCAGCGCGGAGCCCGCGTCGACGGGTTCGCCGCCGTCCACGGCGAGGGTGACCGGAACACCGGCCTCGACGACGGCATCGGCGATGATTCCGGCGGGACGGGCGTGGAGGCCGATGGACGAGCCGACGGCGACGGTGGTGCTGGACATGGGTTCTCCTTCGATCGGTCGAACGGGTTCGGCGGGTCAGGCGGCGACCGGCCGGGCGGCCGGCGCGGTGGCGGTCAGGTGGGCGGGGCGTTTGACTTCCTTGGCGAGCGTGACGCACAGGGCGCCGATGACGGTGCCCGCGGCCAGCGCGACGAAGAACCACAGGACGCGGTCCATCGCGAAGATCACGAACACACCACCGTGGGGCGCGGTGAGGGTGACGTCCGTCGCCATCACGATCGCACCGGTCACGGCTCCGCCGATCATCATCGACGGAATCACCCGGAACGGGTCGGCTGCGGCGAACGGGATGGCGCCCTCGGAGATGAACGAGGCGCCCAGCAGCCAGGCTGCCTTGCCGTTCTCGCGTTCCGCGGGGCTGTAGAGCGTCGGCCGCAGGGTCGACGACAGGGCCATCGCCAGCGGCGGCACCATGCCTGCGGCCATGACCGCGGCCATGATCTGCAGCGACGCGTGGTTGTCGACGGCCAGGCCGGCGACGGCGAACGCATAGGCGGCCTTGTTGACCGGGCCCCCGAGGTCGAAGCACATCATCAGGCCGAGGATCATGCCGAGGATCACCGCGGAGCCGCCGGACAGGCTGTTGAGCCAGTCGGTGAGCCCGGTGGTGATCGCGGCCAGCGGCCGGCCGAGTACCAGGAACATCAGGGCACCGACGATGAGCGTGGCGAGCAGCGGGATGATCACGACCGGCTTGAGTCCGCGCGCCCACACCGGGAGCGGAATCCGGCCCACCCACAAGGCGGCGAAACCGGCGATGATGCCGCCGACGAGACCGCCGATGAAGCCGGCCCCGACGAACACCGCCACCGCGCCCGCCGTGAATCCGGGTGCGAGACCGGGCCGGTCGGCGATCGCGAAGGCGATGTAGCCGGCGAGCGCGGGGACCAGGAACGAGAACGCCAGCGATCCGAGCTGGAACAGCACCGCGCCGAGATAGGTGCCGAGCCCGCCGGCGGGCAGATTCCACAACGTGTTGTCCACGACGATGTCGGCGGCCGAATCGGAGATGTCGTATCCGCCGAGCAGGAAGCCCAGTGCGATGAGCAGACCACCCGCTGCGACGAACGGGATCATGTAGCTCACGCCGGTGAGCAGGATCTGCCGGATGCGTGTGCCCCAGCCGAGTTCCGCCGCCGCGGCCTCGTCGGACTCCGTGGGGGCCGTGCCCGCCTCGACGGTTGCCGTCGACGGATCGGCCGCAGCGCGGACAGCCTCGGCGATCATGGTGTCGGGTTCGTTGATGGCGCGTTTGACGCCGGACGCGACGACGGGTTTTCCGGCGAAGCGTTCGCGGTCCTTGACGCCGACGTCGGTCGCGAAGATGACCGCATCCGCGGCGGCGATGGCGGCGGGGGGAAGGGGAGTGCTGCCGCTCGATCCCTGGGTCTCGACGCGAACGGTGACTCCCGCCCGCTCACCGGCGGCGGTGAGCGCGTCGGCCGCCATATAGGTGTGGGCGATCCCGGTCGGGCATGCGGTGACCGCGACGATCGTCCGTTCGGTGGTGCCCGCCGCGGGAGTGCCGGCCGGGGCCGTGCTCGCCGGCGGGCTCTCCGGCCGCGGTTGCGGCTGTGATTCCGGTGACGGCTCGGGTGGTGGCGGCAGCACACCCTCGACGAGTGCGATGACGTCGGTCTCGGTGGCGGCGGCACGCAGCGACGAGACGAACTCGGGCCGGACCAGGGCCCGGGCCAGCGAGGACAGCAGTTTCATGTGTTCGGCGCCGGCGCCCTCCGGCGCGGCGATGAGGAACACCAGGTCGGCCGGGCCGTCCGGGGCACCGAAGTCGACCTTGGGGGACAGCCGCGCGAACCCGAGCGACGCGGCGGTGACGGCCTCCGACCGGCAGTGCGGGATCGCGAGTCCGCCCGGAAGACCGGTCGCCGACTTGTCCTCGCGGGCCAGGGCGGCGGCGGCGAGGGCCTCGGCGTCGGACGCCCGGCCCGCGGCGGTCAGCCGCTCCGACAGCGCGGTGATCACGGCTGCCTTGTCGGTGCCGAGGTCCGCGTCGAGCGTGATGAGGTCCGCGGCGATGATCGCGGGTCCGCGGTCGGGTCGGGATGCGATGTCTGGCATGACAGGTCCTTACAGGTGGTGGGGCAGTGCCGGGGATCGGGGATCCAGGTCGGTGATGCGGACGGCCGCCGGATCGACCGAGTCGGGTCCCGGCAGTTCTGTTCCGGGCAGGGTGACGGCGGCGCATCCGTAGGCCACCGCGTGCCGGAGCCGTTCGGCCGGGCCGAGGCCCGCGCGTTCGGCGACGAGGTAGCCGGCGAGCGACGAATCGCCGGCGCCGACGGTGCTGCGGGCTGTGACCGCGGGTGCTACGGCCCGCCACGCCCCGTCCGCGGTGACCAGCACCGCGCCGGCCGCGCCCAGCGTCGCCAGGACCGCACCGACGCCGCGGGCGACGAGGCTGCGGCCGGCCGAGACCACCGGGGCGGTGTCGCCCGCGGCGGCTGCGGCCTCGAGCGCCGCGGGGTCCGTGCCGGTCAACTGGGCGAGTTCGTCGGAGTTCGGTTTCACCAGGTCCGGTGCGGCCTCCGGGAACCGGGCAGCGAGAGCCAGGAGCGGCGCCTCCGACGTGTCCACCGCGATCCGGGTGCCGGTGGCACGCAGCGCTCGGACCAGATCGGCGTACCAGTCGTCCGGAACACTCGGCGGCAACGATCCGGAGAGCACGGTCCAGTCCGCGCCGGCCGCCCGTGCGACCACGGCGGCCTGCAGTTCGGTGCGTGTCCGGGGGGCGTACGCACTGCCGGGTTCGTTGAGCTTCGTGGTGGTGCCGTCGGGTTCGGCGACGGTGGTGTTGGTCCGCGCGAGAGCCGCGGTTTCGATTGCAAGACAATCGATTCCGTGTTCGCCGAGGGCGGCGAGGAGGGGGTCTCCGGCGTTGCCCGGGAGGATCGCGAGCACCGGGTGGCCGGACGCGTGCAGGACCCGTGCCACGTTGATGCCCTTGCCTCCGGGGTCGACGAGCACCTCGGCGGTGCGGTGCACGGCTCCGCGGACGAGCGGACCGGACAGCGTGACGGTGCGGTCCAGACTCGGATTGGCGGTCAGTGTGACGATCACGCCGTCACCACCTCGATTCCCTGGTCGATGAGCTGTGTGCGGTCGGTTTCGTCGATCTCGCAGTCGGTGACGAGGACGTCCACGGCGGAGAGGGGCGCGAAGCTCAGCAGGTGGCGGCGGCCGATCTTGGAGGAGTCGGCCACCACCACGACACGGTCGGCTGATTCGACCATCCGGCGTTTGACGGCGGCTTCGTCCGCGTCGGGTGTCGACAGGCCGTGATCGACGGACAGGGCGTTGGTGCCGACGAACGCGACATCGACGTGCAGCATGCCGAGGTAGCGCAACGCGTCGTCGCCGACGGTGGCCTGGGTGATTCCGCGGACGCGGCCGCCGAGCAGATGCAGTCGAACGGAGCCGAGCCCGGCGAGCCGTGCCGCGATGGGCACCGAATTCGTCACGACGGTGAGGTCGACGTCGGTGGGCAGAGCCGAGACCATCCGGCCGGTCGTGGTGCCCGCGTCGAAGACGACGCTCCCGCCGGAGCTCGGAAGGAACTGTGCCGCGGCCGCGGCGATGCGGTCCTTGAAGTCGGCGCGGGTGTGTTCGCGTTCGGTCAGCCCCGGTTCGGTGACGGTGAGGGCTGCGGCCGGCACGGCGCCGCCGTGGACGCGCCGCACGTGACCGAGCCGTTCGAGCAGTGCGAGATCGCGCCGGACGGTTTCGGTGGTCACGCCGTAGCGGGTCGCGAGGTCGGCGACGGACATGCGACCGCGGCGGTCGATCAGCTCGCCGATCGCCTGCTGCCGTTCTTCTGCGTACACGGTGCTCCTCGTCGAATGTGGTTTCATGTTGTTTTACGCCCGTATGTGTTGACATGTCAATGGGTCGGAGTAATCTCGATCACATCGACCCCGGACTGTGACGAGGAGGAAGCATGGAGGACGCGATGCCCCTGACGGACGATTCGCTGCACCGGCCGACGACCACGGGGGCGCCGAGCGAGCTCCGGGGAACGCCCGTGGTGCCGGGTGTGGCCTACGGACCCGTGATCCGGCCTGCACCCCGGCCCGATCTGCCGACCGAACACGCCACCGTTCCCGACACCGCCCGCGAAGCGGAGGCCGAGCGGTTCGTCACCGCGGCCGGTGCCGTCGCGAAGCGGCTCCGGGACCGCGCGTCCGCCGCGTCCGGTGCCGCCTCCGAAGTGCTGCTCGCCAATGCCGGTCTCGCCGAGGATCGCGGCTGGATCGGCGCCGCCACCGGCAGGATCCGCGGCGGATCCGACGCCGTCGCCGCGGCAATCGCGACCACCGAGCAGTTCGCGACCATGTTCACCCGGCTGGGCGGGCTCATGGCGGAACGCGTGACGGACCTGCGCGACATCCGCGACCGCGTCGTGGCGGAACTGAGCGGGCATCCGGAACCCGGGATCGAACTGCCCGATGTGCCCTCGGTGCTCCTCGCGGAGGACCTCGCTCCGGCCGACACCGCCGGACTGGACCCCACCCGCATCGTCGGCCTGGCCACCACACTGGGCGGCCCTACCAGCCACACCGCGATCATCGCGCGCCAGCTGGGCATACCGTGTGTCGTCGCGACCACAGGGCTCGACGCCGTCCCGGCGGGAACCCCGGTCCTCCTCGACGGTTCGACCGGTGAGATCCGCACCGACCCCGACCCGAACGCCGCGAACGCGGCCGTCGCGACGGACCGGCAGGAACGCGCCCGAGCGGCCGCCTGGACCGGGCCGGGTGCCACCGCCGACGGACATCCGATCGCGATCCTCGCGAATGTGCAGGACGGTGCCGGAGCGCGCGCGGCCCGGCAGACCCCCGCCGAAGGTGTCGGCCTCTTCCGCACCGAACTGTGCTTCCTGGACCGGGACATCGAACCGTCGGTCGCCGATCAGGCCGGCATCTACGCGGAAGTGCTCACCGCCTATGCCGGCCGGAAGGTCGTCGTGCGGACCCTCGACGCGGGATCCGACAAGCCGCTCCGGTTCGTCACCCACCCCGACGAGCACAATCCCGCACTCGGTGTGCGCGGTATCCGGATCGGGGCCACCGCTCCGGGGATCCTCGGGCGGCAACTCGACGCGGTCGCCGAAGCCGCTGCGCGTACCGGCCAATCGCCGTGGGTGATGGCACCGATGATCTCGACCGTGGCGGAGGCGGCGGACTTCGCCGCACAGGTCCGGGCCAGGGACCTGGTCCCGGGTGTCATGGTGGAAGTGCCGGCCGCGGCGCTGCTCGCCGACCGGATCCTCGAGCACGTGGAGTTCCTGTCCATCGGCACGAACGACCTCGGCCAGTACACGATGGCCGCCGACCGCATGTCCCCGCAGCTCGCGACGCTGACCGACCCCTGGCAGCCCGCGGTGCTCGCACTCGTCGCCCGGACCGCGGACGCCGGTCGCGCAGCCGGCAAACCGGTCGGAGTGTGCGGGGAGGCTGCGGCGGATCCCCTGCTCGCGTGTGTCCTCACCGGGCTGGGTGTCACGTCGTTGTCCTGCGCGGCGGCCGCGGTCGCCGCGGTCGGTGCCCGTCTCGCGACCGTCACCCTCGATCGGTGCCGCTCGGCCGCCGATGCCGCCCTGGCCGCATCGGATCCGGCCGCCGCGCGCGAGGCGGTTGCCCGCGTCCTGGGATGATCCGGGGTGACGGCTGCGCGGCGCCGCCCGTCGAGGCATACGATTCCCTGTCGTGAACGAACCGGTGAAGACCACGAAGAGGACCCGCGTCGGCGTGGGCTGGACCCTGCACGGAGACGGCCGGCGCATCGCCGCGGGTGGGGTCGTCGCCCCGGACGAACGGCTGTCGTGGCCACGCACGATCGGCATCGGCATGCAGCACGTCATCGCGATGTTCGGGGCCACCCTGCTGGTGCCGACGATCACCGGGTTCCCGGTCACCACCACCCTGCTGTTCTCCGGAATCGGCACCGCGCTGTTCCTGCTGATCACGCGCGGCCGCGTGCCGAGCTACCTCGGTTCGTCGTTCGCGTTCATCGCGCCGCTCACCGCATCGGCCGCCGACGGACCAGCCGCCCAGCTCGGTGGTATCGCCGCGGTGGGCCTGCTGCTCGTTGTCGTCGGACTGGTGGTCAAAGCGCTCGGCGCGCGCGTGATCGACGCCGTGATGCCCCCTGTGGTGACCGGTGCGATCGTCGCCCTCATCGGGCTGAACCTGGCGCCGACCGCAGCCGGTTCGTTCGAAGCCCAGCCGCTGATCGCGGCGATCACGCTCGTCTCCATCCTCGTGGTCACTGTGCTCGGCCCCGGGCTTCTGGGACGGCTCGGCATTCTCGTCGGTGTGGTGATCGGCTGGGTGTTCGCCGCCGTCACCGGCGGGCTGGCCGACGATCGGGTCGCGGCGTTGCGTGAGGCCGCCTGGTTCGGTGTCCCCGAACTGCGGGGGCCGACATTCGAACTGTCGGTGGTGCTGGTGGCGTTGCCGGTGGTGATCGTGCTCATCGCGGAGAACGTCGGCCACGTCAAGGCGGTTGCCGCGATGACCGGGCGCAACCTCGACGACGTCGCCGGCGACGCGCTGTTCGCCGACGGCCTGGCCACGACGCTCGCCGGATTCGGCGGCGGCTCGGGCACCACCACCTACGCGGAGAACATCGGTGTCATGGCCGCCACCCGCGTCTACTCGACCGCCGCGTACTGGGTGGCTGCGGCGACCGCCGTCGTCCTGGCGTTCTCCCCGAAGTTCGGTGCGCTCGTCTTCACCGTTCCCGACGGCGTGCTCGGCGGCGCGACCCTGGTGCTCTACGGCCTGATCGGCATCCTCGGCGTCCGCATCTGGATGGACGCGAAGGTCGACTTCACCGATCCGGTGAACCTCACGGTCGTGGCGGCGGCACTGGTCGCCGGTATCGGCGACCTGACGCTGTCGATCGGATCGGTCGAACTCGGCGGCATCGCGTGGGGATCGATCGGGATCCTCGTCGCGTACCCGATCCTGCGGAAGCTGGCCGGTCTCCGGCGCTGACGCGGGCGAGAACGGTCACAAAACGTGCTCGCTCCTGTCAGCGTCACAGCCTGTCGTCCTTGCCTACGGTAATCGTGACGTACGCCGCGACCTACAGGAGCGCACATGGAACGCACCCTCTTCGAGCCCGAACACGAACTCTTCCGCGAGTCGTACCGGAAGTTCCTCGAGCAGGAGGTGGCACCCTTCCACGAGCAGTGGGAGAAGGACAAGATCGTCGACCGCGAGGTCTGGAAGAAGGCCGGGGCACAGGGCTTCCTCGGCATGGCCGTTCCCGAGGAGTACGGCGGAGGCGGCGTCGACGACTTCCGGTACAACGTGGTGCTCACCGAGGAGACCACCCGCGGCGGCTACAGCGGTGTCGGTTTCATGCTGCACAACGACGTCGTGGCTCCCTACCTCCTCGCGCTGACGAACGAGGAGCAGAAGCAGCGCTGGCTGCCCGGATTCTGTTCCGGTGAGATCATCACCGCCATCGCGATGACCGAACCCGGCACCGGTAGCGACCTGCAGGGCATCAAGACCCGCGCGGTGCGTGACGGCGACGACTGGATCCTCAACGGCTCCAAGACGTTCATCACCAACGGCATCAACGCCGACCTGGTGATCGTCGTGGCCTGCACGGACCCGGAGAAGGGCGCTCAGGGCTTCTCGCTCCTCGTCGTCGAGCGTGGCATGGCGGGCTTCGAGCGTGGCCGCAACCTCGACAAGATCGGTCTCGACGCGCAGGACACGGCGGAACTGAGCTTCGACAACGTGCGGGTGCCGGCGGCGAACCTCCTCGGCGAGGAGGGCCTCGGCTTCATCTACCTGATGCAGAACCTCCCGCAGGAGCGTCTGTCGATCGCCGTGGTCGCCGCGGCGGCGATGGAGCAGGTTCTCGAGAGCACCCTGCAGTACTGCCGCGACCGCAAGGCGTTCGGCAAGCCCATCGGCAAGTTCCAGAACACCCGATTCGAACTGGCCGAGCTCGCCACCGAGACGCAGATCGCACGCGTGTTCGTCGACAAGTGCATCGTGGAACTGAACGCCGGCACTCTCACTGTGCCGGAGGCGGCGATGGCGAAGTACTGGACCACCGACAAGCAGGTCGAACTCATCGACCGGTGCCTCCAGCTGCACGGCGGCTACGGCTACATGCGTGAGTACCCGGTCGCGAAGGCGTACCTCGATTCCCGCGTCCAGAAGATCTACGGCGGCACCAACGAGATCATGAAGGAGGTCATCGGCCGTTCGCTCAACGTCTGATCGCCCCCTCCGGAAACGACGCCGGGGCGGTACCGCACATGCTGTACCGCCCCGGCGTCGTCGTGGAGGACCTCAGATCTTCCGGATCACGGTGACGACCTTTCCGAGAATGACGGCGTCGTTCCCGGGAATCGGTTCGAACATCGGATTGTGCGGCATCAGCCACACGTCCTTCTTCACCCGTTTGAACGTCTTGACCGTGGCCTCGCCGTCGAGCATCGCCGCGACGATGTCGCCGTTGTCGGCGACATTCTGCTGCCGTACCACCACCCAGTCCCCGTCGCAGATCGCGGCGTCGACCATCGATTCCCCGACGACCTTGAGCAGGAACAGCGATCCCTGGCCGACGAGTTCTCGGGGGAGCGGGAAGACGTCCTCGACGGATTCCTCGGCCAGGATCGGACCACCGGCCGCGATCCGGCCCACGACCGGCACCATCGCGGCGGACGGAACCGCCGTCGCGGGAACGGTGGTCTCGCCGGGGGCGTCGGGCACGACCGCGCTGTCCTCGAGACCGCGCACGTCCACGGCGCGCGGCCGGTTGGCGTCGCGGCGAAGGAAGCCCTTGCGTTCGAGCGTGCGCAACTGGTGGGCCACCGAGGAAGTGGAGTTGAGACCGACGGCGTCGCCGATCTCCCGGATGCTCGGCGGGTAGCCGCGTGCGGCGACCGAATCGCGGATGACTTCGAGGACGCGGCGCTGGCGCTCGGTGAGTCCGGCTGTCGAATCGGTGGTCACCGTCCGGGTCGTGCCGCTCGCGGAGTTGGCGTCCGTCATGGTCGTGACCTCCGTGCGTCGAGTGTCGGATGTGCTGGATGTTGTGCATCGAATCTATCCGTATTCGCGCGCGTTATCAAACATCTGTTCGAGATTTCCGGCCCCGAAAAGCTGACAGCTCGATGCCGGCGTGGTAGAAATTCGAACAGATGTTCTTTCGAACCTGTGATCGAACAGGGGATCGGCATCGATCGAACGATTGAGCGATCGACGTAGAGAGGCGCAGGTCGCGCCGCCGATCGAGTACCGCTACCGATCGAGCACGGAGGATCCGATGGGTACAGCAGCAGTTCGTCGAATCGAGGGAAACCACTTCACGGTCGCTCCGGGGCGGTTCGAGACCCCCGTCCCCGGCCGGGACGCGCGGGTCCACCGTTTTCCGGTTCGGCCGCCGTTCCCCCGCCCGGAGGCGGGACACACCGCATACCGGCGTCCGGTGTCGGCTCCGGTCTCGTGCGCCGACCGCACCCGGCCCGCGGCCCTGCCGTTCGCAGCGGCCGCGCGGCAGACAGTGCTCACGGTGCTGCTCACCGCGCTCGCGTTGATCGCGATCCTCGGAGTGGCGCACCTGCGGACCAGCCAGGTCGCGGCGGACGTGCCGCGCACCGACGTCGCCGTCGTCAGGATCGGCGAATCGCTGGCCGACGTCGCGGCCCGGATCGCTCCGGAGGCTGCCGCAGCCCAGGTCGTCGAGCGGATCGTCGAACTCAACGTTTTGTCCGGCACCACCGTGCGTCCCGGCCAGCAGCTCATCGTGCCCGTGATCGGCCGCGGGTGAGCGAACATGTACGGTCGGGTACCGGACCGCCGGGACGAATCGGGCCGGCAGGTATTGTCGATTCCAGTCAGAAACACCACCCCGTGTGGTCGCGTCGAGGCAGCTCCACCTCAGGGCGGGGATGACCTCGGGAGGACGGTTCGACGCCGGCGTCGCGGCCAGCACGGCAGCGACGAAGGAATCGACATGTATTGCCCGTACTGCCGGCACCCGGATTCCCGGGTCGTCGATTCGCGCGAGGCCGATGAGGGCGCCGCGATCCGCCGGCGCCGAGCATGCCCCGAATGCGGTCGCCGATTCACCACGGTCGAAACCGCGGTCCTGTCCGTGGTCAAGCGCAGCGGCGTCACCGAGCCGTTCAGCCGCGAGAAGGTCGTGCGCGGCGTGGCACGCGCGTGCCAGGGTCGCGCCGTCGACAACGACGCGCTGAATCTGCTCGCGCAGCAGGTCGAGGACGCGGTGCGTGCCAAGGGTTCTCCCGAGATTCCTAGCCACGAGGTCGGTCTGGCCATCCTCGGCCCGCTCCGGGATCTCGACGAGGTCGCCTACCTGCGCTTCGCGTCCGTGTACCGGTCGTTCAGTTCCGCCGAGGACTTCGAACGCGAGATCAAGGAACTGCGCGAGCATCAGGAGCGTCGCGACACCGACGCCGGCGCCACCGAGGACTGAACCGTCCCCGGCGTGCCGGGCGCGCCGCCTACGCGGGCAGCTCAGCGGATTGCGCTGATGGCCTTGAGGATTCGCTTCTCGGACACCGGGATTCGAGTGCCCAGCCCCTGCGCGAACAGGCTCACTCGCAGTTCCTCGATCGACCAGTACACGTCGTTGACGTCCGCGCCGGCCCGCCGTTCCTCGGGCAACCGCGCGAGCAACCGGTCGTACTCGGCGTAGACCCGGTCGAGTACATCCATGCCCTGGGCGTCGCGGTGGGCGCTCGCCGGCAGCGCCTCGAGACGTTGCGCTGCCGCCGTGAGGTAGCGCGGCAGGTCCGCGAGGCGGCGACTGCCGAGTTCGGTCACGAATCCGGCGAACAGCAGGGACGACAGTTGTTCCCGCACGTCGTCGGCGGCTTCGCCGCTCACCCGATCGAGCAGTACCCCGACCTCGTGCGCCCGGGAGAGAGCCGGCACGACCAGTTTCAGCAGTGCCGAGACCCGGCCCGGCAGGTGCGCCCGCACCGTCTTGGTCATCGCCTCGAACTCGGCGGGCGTGCGGATCGGCGCGCCGTGGGCCGCGACCAACTCGTCCACCGCGCAGGCCCGGCAGTCCTCGAGCAGCGCGTCGAACGACCCGTCCGGATTGCGGCCGAGCGCGAGCCGTTCCGCGTTGGTCAGCCCCGCGGTGGCCGCCCGCGCCTGGGCCGGAACGGCTGCCAGCAGCAGCGCCCGCAGGCCGGTGCGCGTCGCGGCGCGTTGCGCCTGCGGGGTGCTCAGCACCCGCACCGCGACACCCGTACCCTCGCTCACCAGCGCGGGATAGCCGGTCACCTGCTGGTTCCCGACCGTGCGCGTGACGGTCTCGGGCAGTGTCCCCAGTGTCTCGGCCGTCCACACCAGGGCCGGAGCGCGCTCGGTGCTCGACGCGGCCCGCGCAACCTCGGCTTCGACCCGCACCGCCAGCTTCTTCCGCAGGGCCGCCAGGCTCTTGCTGTGCCCGAGAACCTTCCCGCGTTCGTCGACCGCCGCGAACGTCAGCCGTAGATGCTCGGGCAGCGCCGCAACGTCGAAATCGCTCGGCTCGATGCGGCAGTTCCCGAGCCGCGACAGCTCCCGGGCCATCGCGTTGACGAGCGGTTCACTGCGCGGGGTCACCGACGCGAGTGCTGCCGCCGCAAAATCGGGTGCCGGGACAACCTGGCGCCGAAGCTGTTTCGGAAGCGTCTTGATGAGTGCCGTCACCAGCTCGTGACGCATGCCCGGGACGAGCCAGTCGAATCCGACCGGTCGGATACCGGCGAGCAACGCAACGGGAATGCGGGCGGTGACGCCGTCCTGTTCGGTCCCCGGCTCGAACTGGTAGGTGAGCGGAAACTGCACATCGCCCTGCCGCCACGCGTCGGGATAGTCCCCGTCGAGCACCGCCGCGGCGTCCTGGTTCACGACGGTTTCCGGTGTGAACGTCAGCAGCTCGGGATCCTGCTGCCGCGCCTTCTTCCACCATGTGTCGAAGTGCCGGGCCGACACGGCATCCGGTCCGACCCGCGCGTCGTAGAACGCGAACAGCGTCTCGTCGTCGACGAGGATGTCGCGCCGCCGGGCACGATGCTCGAGTTCCTCGACGTCCTCGAGCAACGCGCGGTTGGCGTGGAAGAACTTGTGCCGTGTCCGCCATTCGCCCTGCACCAGCGCGTGCCGGATGAACAGGTCGCGCGAGACCTCCCGATCGATCGCGCCGTACTGCACCGGGCGCTGTGCAACGAGCGGGATGCCGTAGAGCGTGACGCGCTCGTAGGCCATCGCCGCCTCGCGTCTCGTCGACCAGTGCGGTTCCGAATAGGTGCGCTTGACCAGGTGCGGGGCCAGCTTCTCGACCCATTCGGGTTCGATCCGCGCGGCCATGCGCGCCCACAACCGCGACGTCTCGACCAACTCCGCGGCCATCACCCAGCGCGGTGGCTTCTTGAACAACGACGACCCGGGGAAGATCGCGAACCGCGAGCCGCGGGCACCCAGGAAGTCCCGCTTGTCGCCCTCGCGCAGTCCGATGTGGGAGAGCAGGCCGGCGAGCAATGATTGGTGGACCGCGTCGTCGGAGACCACCTGGTGCCGGGTCTCCCAGCCGAGGTTGAGGGTGATCTGGCGCAGCTGCCCCTGCAGGTCCTGCCATTCGCGGATCCGCAGCCAGTGCAGGAACTCGTTCCGGCACATCTTCCGGAACTGGTTGGAGGACAGCTCCTTCCGTTGCGCCTTGAGGTAGTCCCACAGACGCAGGAATGCGAGGAAGTCCGAGCCCTCGACCGCGAAGCGGGCGTGCTTCTCGTCGGCCGCCTGCTGGAACTCGGCGGGCCGTTCGCGCACGTCCTGGATCGACAGCGCCGCGACGATGATCAGCACCTCGCGCAGGCACCCGTTGCGGTGACCCTCGACGATCATCCGCGCCATCCGCGGATCGACGGGAAGCCGTGCGAGCTCACGGCCGGTCGCGGTGAGCTTCGGCAGTTCGTCGCGCTTGGCAGGTTCGAGCGCACCGAGCTCTTCGAGCAGCGCGATGCCGTCGCGGATCGCGCGAGGGTCCGGGGGCTCGACGAACGGGAACGATGCGATGTCGCCCAGACCGAGCGCGGTCATCTGCAGGACCACCGACGCCAGGTTGGTGCGCAGGATCTCCGGTTCGGTGAACTCCGGGCGGGCTTCGAAGTCCTCCTCGGAGTACAGCCGGATGCAGATGCCGTCGGCGACACGGCCGCAACGACCGGACCGCTGCCGCGCCGATGCCTGCGAGATGTCCTCGATCGGCAGTCGCTGCACCTTGGTCCGCACCGAATACCGGGAGATGCGCGCGGTGCCGGGGTCGACGACGTAGCGGATGCCGGGAACGGTCAGCGACGTCTCGGCCACATTGGTCGACAGCACGACCCGGCGTCCGGTGTGCGGGGTGAAAACCTTGTGCTGTTCGGCCGCCGACAGTCGCGCATACAGCGGCAGGATGTCGGTGTTGCGGAGCTTGCGGTCGCGCAGGGCATCGGCGGTGTCACGGATCTCGCGTTCGCCGGAGAGGAACACCAGGATGTCGCCGTCCCCGGCCGCCTGCAGTTCCTCCACGGCCTCGCACACCGCGTCGACCGGATCCCGGTCGACGAGTTGCTCGCCGACCTCCACGGTCAGCGGCCGGTAGCGGATCTCGACCGGGAACGTCCGTCCCGACACCTCGACGATCGGTGCGGGTGTCCCGTCGGGGCCGGCGAAGTGCCGGGCGAACCGCTCGGGGTCGATCGTGGCCGAGGTGATGATCACCTTCAGGTCGGGGCGGCGCGGCAGCAGCTGCTGCAGATAACCGAGGATGAAATCGATGTTGAGGCTGCGCTCGTGCGCCTCGTCGATGATCAGCGTGTCGTAGCGGCGCAGCATCGGATCGCGCTGGATCTCGGCGAGCAGGATGCCGTCGGTCATCAGCTTGACCAGCGTCGAGTCCGAGACCTGGTCGGTGAACCGCACCGTGTAGCCGACGGTCTCGCCCAGTTCGGTGTCGAGTTCCTCGGCGAGGCGTTCGGCGACCGCCCGCGCGGCGATCCGGCGCGGCTGGGTGTGTCCGATCAGCCCGCGCACACCGCGGCCGAGTTCGAGACAGATCTTCGGGATCTGGGTGGTCTTCCCGGAGCCGGTCTCGCCGGCCACGACGACCACCTGCCGGTCGCGGATCGCGGCGGCGATGTCGTCCTTGCGCTGCGACACCGGCAGCGTCTCGGGATAGGTGATCACGGGCACGGCGGCGGCACGGTCGGCCAGGCGCAGGCGGGCCCGGTCGATCTCGGCGGCGACCGTGGTGAGCGCGTCGGCGCCGCGGGCGCGGTCGAGCTTGCGGCGGAGCCGCTGCTCGTCGCGCAGCGACACCTCTGCGAGGGCCGACTTCAGGTCGCGACGGTTCGGGGCGGGAGAGATGGACATGCTGAAGAGACAGCCTAGCGAAACGAGACGGTCGTGCCCGTCCGCAGGGGCGCCTCCGGACCATCGGGAGGCTCGCCTCCGGACCATTGGGGAGGCTCGCCTCCGGACCATTGGGGAGGCTCGCCTCCGGAACGCCGAGTCGTCACTCGGCCGGCGCGGAAGTCGTGGGGGAGCGGTGGGTGGCGCGAACCCGTGCGATCACCCTCGCGAACACGTCCCGGTACGGAGCGTGGACCGTGAAGTGGGTGAAGCCGTATCGAACGCGGGCGTCCAGGATCTGCGCGGCCATCTCCTCGACCGTCCCGATGAGCACGAACGGGGTGTCGAGCAGGTCTCCCACGGACAAGCCGAGGCGCTCGGCGGCGACGGCTGCCGCGGCTTCCCGGTCGTCCGTTTCGATCACCGTCTGGACCAGGGTGTGCCACTCGATGTGATCGGTCCTCGGTCCGGCGCAGGCCCGCGTGAACCGGACGCGCTCGTCGGCCTCGGTGGCCGATCCGATCCGGAACGTCCCGGGCGGGCGGCCCGGTACCTGGTAGGCGCCGGCGACACTGACGATGTCCGCGTGGGTACCCGCGATCGCGAGGATCCGGTCCCCGGTGCCCCCGATGATCAGGGGCGGGCCTTCACCGCCGAACCCGCGCCGCTGGACCGGCTGCAGCACCGGCATGCCGAAGGCGTCGCGCATCGCGGCCTGCTGCTCGTAGGCGGGATGCGCGAACAGCCGGCGCAATTCCGTGACGGTCGTTTCGAGATGGTCGGCGCGGGCGCCGAAGCTCTCCCACGCGATACCGGCGGACTCGAACTCCCACCGCATGTGGCCCGCACCGAGACCCACCTCGAGCCGGCCGCCGGTGAGCGCATCGGTTGTGGCGATCTCGCGGGCGAGCAGCGACGGATTCCAGAACGCGGCGTTCAGCACCAGCGTCCCCACCCGCAACCGCTCGGTGGCGTGCGCGGCGGCCACCAACACCGGGAACGGAGCAGGCACGCCGAGATGGTCGGCGGCGAAGAGCGCATCGAACCCCGCTTCCTCGACGGCCCGGCAGGACCGTGCGAAGGCTTCCGGGGATTCGACGCCGAGGACGTTGACGGAGAACCGGAAGTCGGTCATGTATCCCAGGGTGACGGGTACGCGGGAGACGCGCCGGAATTATCGCCGACGCATACAGGGTCGTTGCCGACGCATACGATGGCCGGCAGGGATCGTCGGTCGTGGACAGGAGTGGATCGTGGGCGCGTTGTGGCACGGATTTGCCGACATGGGTGTGATCGAACGCGACGGCGCGTTCGTCGTCGCTCGTGGTGAGGGCGCCTATATCTGGGACGACGCAGGCACCCGCTACCTCGATGCGACCGCGGGCCTGTGGTTCGCGAACATCGGGCACGGCCGCACCGAGATCGGTGAGGCCGTGGCCGCGCAGCTCGCGAAGGTCGCGCACTACTCGAACTTCGGGGACCTCGCGCTCGAACCGACGGTCGAGCTCGCCGAGCGGCTCGCCGCGATCGCACCCGTCCAGGACAGCAAGATCTTCTTCACCTCCGGTGGCTCCGATTCGATCGACACCGCCGCGAAGCTCGCCCGCCGCTACTGGCAGGAGGTCGGTCGTCCCGGCAAGACCCTGCTCGTCGGCCGGCAGAAGGCGTACCACGGCATGCACATCGGTGGCACCTCGCTCGCCGGCATTCCCGTCAACGGCGAGGGCTACGGGCAGCTGTGGGACGACACCGCGACGGTGCCCTGGGACGACGCGAAGGCGCTGCTCGAACTCATCGAGAAGGTCGGATCGGACACGATCGCCGCGTTCTTCGCCGAACCGATCATCGGTGCCGGTGGGGTGTACCTGCCGCCGGACGGCTACCTCACCGAGATCCGTGACATCTGCCGTGACCACGACATCCTGTTCGTAGTCGACGAGGTGGTGACCGGCTTCGGGCGCATCGGCGGCTCCTGGTTCGCGTCGTCGCGGTTCGACCTGCAGCCCGACATCATGACCACCGCGAAGGGCCTGACCTCCGGCTACGTGCCGATGGGCGCGGTGTTCGTCGCGCCGCGCGTGGCCGAGCCGTTCTTCGCCGGTGGGGTGTGGTGGCGCCACGGCTACACCTACGGTGGGCACGCCGGGTCGGCTGCCGCGGCACTGGCCAACCTCGACATCCTCGACGACGAACGGCTGCTCGACGAGGCTGCCCGCCTGGAGAAGACGCTGCATGCCAAGCTCGCACCGCTCGCCGGCCACCCGCGCGTCGCGGAGGTCCGGAGCGGTCTCGGTGCGGTCGCCGCGGTCCAGCTCGCCGACCCGGGCGAAGCACCGGGATTCGTGAAGGAACTTCGCGCGCATGGGATTTCGGGTCGAGCGGCGGGGCAGGGGGCGATGCAGATCTCGCCGTCGTTCGTCATGACCGACGAGCAGGTCCAGGATCTCGCCGACGGATTCGCTGCCGCGCTGGGCTGATCCGGGTCAGCGGCTACGGGGACGCAGCCGGCGCAGTGCCCGGCGTATCCGGGTGACCGGCGTCGGCGGGACCTCCGTCAGCGGGACCTCGTTCGAGCCGTCCTGTGCGGCGGTCGCCTGCGCGTACCGCTCGTGCAGGACCGAGCGCACCTGGTCCGGTGTGTATCCCCGGCGCTTGCGTTCCGCGCGTACCGCGACCGCTCCGGTCGCCGCGACCCCGACCACGCCGGCCAGCCCGACCAGCTTCCACCACTGCCTGCCCCGAAGTGCCATGGCCCTGACCCTATCCGGGCGGCAGGTCGCGCCACCCGGGCGGAGCCGGCCCACCGATCCTTCCGTCCCGGCATGGAAGGCTGTCGGGCATGGAGCACAGCGCGGCACGGTCCCGGATCACCCTCGACGAGGCGGTGGCGATCACCCGCACCGGGGACCTGTGGATCTTCCGGGGCAGCAGTGGAGCCGACCGGGCGATCCAGACGCTGACGAACGCACCGGTCAATCATGTGGGGATGGCGGTCGTTCTCGACGACCTGCCCCCGTTGATGTGGCACGCCGAGCTCGGAAAGAGCCTGCCGGACATGTGGACCGGACGGCACCAGCGCGGGGTGCAGCTCCACGATCTGCGCAGCGCGGTCCGGGTGTGGAGCGCCCGGTACGGGCAGCGCGGCTGGCTCCGCCAGATCTCGGCGCAGGTCGGCGCGGAGCAGGAGGACCAGCTTCTGCGGTCGATCGCCCGGCTCGACGGCACGCCGTTTCCGTCCACCGCGAAATTGACTGGCCGCTGGTTCGCCGGTCGCCTGCCGCGACGTCGGAAGGCGCCGGACGTGAGCATCGAGAGCGCGTACTGCGCCGAGGTGGTTGCCGTGACGATGGAGGAGATGGGGCTGCTCGAGCAGCGACGGCGTGGCAGCAACTGGTACGACCCGGGCCGGTTCTGGAGCGGTGACCGGCTTCCGCTCGCACCCGGAGTCGAGTTCGGCGGCGAGATCGAGGTGCTCCTCGACGAGGAAGATCTCGCGGCCGGGAGAGAATCAGCCGGCGAGGGTGCGTGACGCGCAGCGCTCGACGCGGCCGCCCACCTCGACGCGCCCGTCCGGCAGCCACGTCGTCCGGATCCGTGATCCGCGACCCTGGGTGATGTCGAGGTCGCGTCTCAGATGTGCGGTCAGGCGGACCGCGGCCGCACCGGTCGCCTCGTCCTCGGGAATGCCGAAGGCCGGGGCGAACATCCGGGTCCGCACGGCGCCTGCCGCTTCGTCGGTCCACGCCCACACGTACGACTCCGCTGTGTCCGCACGGTCGCCGGGACTGCACCGCTCCACGTCGTCCGCGGACGGTCGTTGTTCGAGTACGAACGCCGGCGCCCACTCCGCACGCGCACTCACCCGGACGATGTCGCCGGTGTACCGCACCGATACCGGTCCGGCCGGGACCTCCAGGGTGTCGATCGGTGTACCGCGGTCGCGGAGCCACCAGGACAGTCCGACCGTGGGGTGTCCTGCGAAGGGAAGTTCGACCGCGGGCGTGAAGATCCGCGCGCGTGCACGCGTCCCACCGGGCCGGGGCGGTTCGACGAAGATCGTCTCGCTGTACCCGAGTTCCGCGGCGATCCGCTGACGTTCGGCGGTGCCGGCACGGGGCCGACCGCCGGCGGCGCCGACATCTGCGTCGAGCACGATTCCGAGCGCATTGCCGTGTTGTCCGCGGTCGTCGGTGAACACCCGGACGACGTCGAGCTGGAGGGTCATCGACCGACCCTAGCGCGGTGCCGGAGTCCGGTCCGCAGGTATTCCAAAGGTAAAGATGATCGGTCCGGATATACTGATAGGCGTGTCCGATCAGCAGTATCAGCCGACCCTGTCGCAACTCCGAGCGTTCGTCGCCGTGGCCACCCACCGTCATTTCGGTACGGCGGCTGCGCGCCTGAATGTGAGCCAGCCGACGCTGTCGCAGGGCCTCGCGTCGCTCGAGGCCGGTCTCGGCGTGCAGTTGATCGAACGCAGCACGCGTCGTGTGCTGGTGACCCCGGACGGCGCCCGGCTGCTGAACCAGGCCAAGGCCATCGTGGAGGCCGCCGACGGGTTCGTCGCCGCGGCCGCGGGCGTCACCGATCCACTGAGCGGACCGTTGCGTCTCGGCCTGATTCCCACCGTCGCGCCCTACGTGCTGCCGACCCTGCTGCCCGAACTGCGGACCCGCATGCCGTCGCTGTCGCTGCACGTCATCGAGGACCAGACGGCGCGGCTGCTCGAGTCGCTGCGCGGCGGAACCCTCGACGCCGCGGTGCTCGCCCTGCCGTCCGGGACATCGGGACTGGTGGAGATCCCGCTCTACGCAGAGGACTTCGTGCTCGTCGTCCCCCCGGACCACACGCTCGCCGGTCGCGACGACGTACCGCTGACCGTGCTCGACGAACTTCCGCTGCTGCTGCTCGACGAAGGGCACTGCCTTCGGGACCAGACTCTGGACCTGTGCCGGTCGGTCGATGCGCACCCGCTCTCCGGCGACACCCGGGCGACTTCCCTCGCCACGGTCGTGCGATGCGTCGCCGGTGGACTCGGTGTCACGCTGATCCCGGCGTCGTCGGTGGCGGTGGAGTGCGCGGCCGGGGATCTCGCGGTCGCGCGGTTCGACGCACCGACCCCCGGGCGCACCATCGGCCTGGTGTTCCGGTCGTCGAGCGGTCGCGCCGACGACTATCGCGCGCTTGCCGATGTACTGCGGGACGTCGCGCCGGAGGGCGCTCGCTAGCGGACCTCCACCCGAACATCCTGCGGCCGGCGGACGGGGGGAGCATCATGGCGACATGTCGCGTCCCGAGATCGGTCTGCAGGTGTTCGTCCTCGATACCCCGGATCCACACGGGCTGGCCGCGTTCTATGCGGCCCTGCTCGGCTGGGACCTCGACGACGCCGCCACCGACGACCGCTGGGTGCAGTTGCGGGCGCCGGCTGGGGGAGGGCTGGCCTTCCAGCGGGCGCCCGCGCACGTCCCTCCGAGCTGGCCCGGTGAGACGGTGCCCCTGCGTGCCCACCTCGACCTCCACGTCGCCGACCTCGTCGCCGCGGAGAGCTGGGCCCTGCGGCACGGGGCGGTCCGCGTGCTCGGGCCGAACGAGAGCCCGACGTTCCGCACCTATCGCGATCCCGGCGGCCACGTGTTCTGTCTCGTGGTCGCCGGATGAGGCGGACCCGGCCGGATCAGACCGGATCGAACGCCGAGATCAGCCATCTGCCCTCGACCTTGGACAGCGTCACCAGGACACTGCTCGACCGCGCGGTCGGGTCGGGTTCGTCGGCGCTCGTGGTCACCTGATTCGTGAAGACCAGCACGGTGGCCGCCTCCGCCTCCAGGTCCGAGACGGCAGCTCGCACCACCGTGGCGGTTGTGGCGACCGACTTCTCGCGCGCGGCCGGCGCGACGACCTGATCGGTGAATTCCGTGTAGTACGCGAGGAAATCCCCCGTCAGAAACGACTTGGCGGTCGCAAGATCCTCGTCGATCGTGTCGGGAGCGTAGGACAGCAGCGCTGTCGTTCCGCTGGTGGCGGCGTCGAGTGCCGCGTGTGCCGCGTCATCATCGGTGCGGAGGTCGTCCCGGTACAGGCCGAAGTACACCCCGGACGCCACCGCAACGGACACGAGGGTCAGCAACGGCAGCAGTATCCGCGCGGACATCAGCCGCCGGGGACCGGCCGTGGCGGTCGCCTCGTCGGTATCCGCTTCCACCTGCCCGGCGTCCACCGGCATCTTCTCGGATTCGATCGTCACGGCACGAACTCCACTTTCGACATCTTCGCCTGCTCACCGTCACGGGTGACGGTCACGCTGAGCCGCCACACCCGTGGTTCCTGGTCGGCACCCGCGGCATTCGTCACCTTCGAGGTCGCGGACACCAGCACCACCGCGGAGTCGTCCGTCATCGATTCCACGGCGGCCGCATCGATCGTTCCCTCGGTCGCGACGTTCGACTCCTGGACGATGCCGACGACCTCCTCGGCCCGGCTTCGGAAGTCGTCGTGGAACTCGCCGGTCGAGTTGTCGAGAACCCGCTGGACATCGGCGTCGGCGTCGCTGAAATCCAGCGTCGTCAGCGTCACGACACCCTGCCGTGCCGCCGCTTCGAACTCCGCCGCGCGGCGGTCTCGATCGCGCGCGTCGACGTGATGCCACACCATGTAGGCACAGGATGCGACGGCCGCACAGATCACTGCGATGGCAGCCGCACCCGCGAGCATCCTTCGACGGCCACCCGCCGCTGCGCCCTCCGGGTCGGTCGCTTCCGTCGCGGTGGCTTCGGGTCGAGTGTCCGCGCCGGAGACGACTGCCCGCGGCGATTCGGCGTTCCCGTCCGTGTGGGCGGTGCTGTCGGCCGCTGCGGTGCTGTCGGACAGCTCGCCGGAATCTCCCGCGTCGGCCGAGCGTGCCTGCAGACGCAGCCGCGCGGCGCGAGCGCGGGCGTCGGCGGCGACCGCTTCGGCTTCGGCTTCCTCCGCGGCGAGAAGTAGCGACTCGGCGTCTGTCGGCGACGGCGCACGGTCCGGCATGGGCACCTCCTTGGTTCGAGCACCGAGCGAACCTCGACCCGGCACGGGCGCTCCGCCCGTACACTTCCGCATCTTCGGGTTCGGCGTCAACGTTCGGCCCGACGAAATGTGTCTTGCCGCCCTGTGCCGTGATAGTCCGAAATGATCCGGAACACAGGGAGAATCGGACAAACGCTGTGATGTGCCACAGTTGGAGGTGGTCGCGGCGGGAGGGTCCGGGGGAGTTGGGTTCGCGACGATCGGCAACCGGGGCGGTCCGGGACTGTGGGGTGACTCCCCGGGGGCCGAAAGTGTCACTGCCAGAGTTTTGTTCGCGGGACGATGAGGGTTGTCGCCGCCGTGGAGACATCGTGATCCGTCCCTGTCCGAGTGCTGTCCATCGAACTCTCGGAAGGTGGGCGAATGCCCAACGAATATCCCGCCGCGTGTACAGGACTGTCGGTGCCCGGGGAGTGGAGCGGCATCACGCCGGAATGGATGACGGCGGCTCTGGCGCAACGCATCCGGAGGTCCGTGTCAACGGGTGGATGCCGATGTCGCGACGACGGGACGAACCGCCGTGTCGGGCTCGCGCTGAGCAATTTTCGAGGGCGAGGGTCCGGCCACTGTCATTCTGAAAGCGGGCGATCCGGCCCGAGGAACTCATTCGTGCGACGCGCGGTTTGTTTCATGAGCCGCGGCTCTTCGCCGTGGGGAGGAATGGAGATCGCGCCGCTCCCGGCCGGCCTCGAGCGGCTGGGAGCGGCGGCGTCTCCGGAGGTTCGGACGCTCACGATCGGTCGCCTGATCGACGACATCCGGACTCGGGACATCCGCACCCTGACCCGTTCGACGCGCACCCTTGTCCACCCGCATATCGGAAACACCTATGTGCTGCCGGACGGCGACGTGGGATTTTCTCGACTCGCAGGTAGTTCGGAAAGGGAACTGGTCGCTCGATCTCGGTTGCTTCTGCAGGGGCGCCGACGGTCGAGGACCGTCGGCGCGCCGAGCGTGACCTGGTCGAGGAATATCGAGGGATCTGTGGCAGCGCCCGGACATTGCCTTTGCGCTTGCGGAGCGCTGTTCGGCGGCGTACGCCGATCTCGGGACGAGCGCCGACCTCGATGCTTCGGTGCCTGAGGTTGAACCGAGCGTAACGTGTAATCGCCACCCGGGGGCCGCCGGTCTTCCGGGCCGGACGTTGCCGCGCCGCCCGGGCGTTGTTGCCGAAAGCTCGTAATGTGTTGGTGTGAACGATGGTTCGCATGTCGTTCGTGCCTCGGCGTGCCGGCCGGTGCGTGAGGCGGGTCAGCTCGACCGCGGGTGTGGCGGGTGGCTGAACCTGTTTCAAATGAGACCCTTGTCACATCTGGCAAACCAACCTACTGTGTGTTTACTAGGTTCTCGGTTCGCAGGGGGTTGCCGTGACACATCGTTGCCGTGCGACGCGCACACGGGTGCACGCGTTGCCGGGGATTCGAGGGGAATGCAGTTCGAAAGAACCCGGTACGCCACGGCCGACGAAGCGCACCGCGCTTGCCGGCCGGCGCCGGACCGGTCGATCGTCAGGGTAATTCGGTCTCGTCAGGCAGAAAGGAACTTTCCATGACCGCTCGGCAGTTGGACACGGCGAACCGGAAGGACTCGGGGGATACGGGGTCGATCGCGGAATCCGACCCCTTCGACTCCCGGTACCGACTCGACGTCGTCGCGCTGAACACCGCGGATGTCGTCCGGTTCGCCGGTGGCTGGCTGTTCGATCGCGTCATGGCCGGCTGGAACGTCACGGTCTTCGTGCAGGATGCATCCGATCTGCGCCCGCTGCGGATCCTGGGGGTGGGCACGGGCGATCTGGAATCCGTCCTGGAGTCGCGCCGCAACGGGATGTATCCGCACACCGTGGCGGTCGAGTCGGACCTGTACAGCTCGGATATTCGAGTACGGGACGGCGTCCACGCCGCGCTGGGGCACCACCCCACGGAAGTGACCCTGTGGGGCGATCGGATTCCGCCCGAACTCGACAGTGACGTACGACTCGTGCAGCACCGCCTGAGTCTGGCCGCGAGGGCGTTCAAGGCCCAGGCCCTCGTCGCGGCGGGGGCGACGGAACCCGACGTGGCGGCCGCCGAGACCTTCTGTACCGGCCGCCTGTCGCGGCCTCGGGTGCGATCGGACCTCCTGCCCGCCGGGTGACTCCCCGCGGAGGCGGCGCGGTCATGGCGACTCGGCTGCTCTCCGACCGGAATGGCTTGTATCGAAAGTTATTTCGATCACGAGTGGGACGGCTGCGGCGTCGTGGCCCGCACCCGATCTCCGGCTGGTGAACGCATCCGTCTGTCGTCGTGCGCGAGCGCACGCGCGACCCCTGCCATGCGCACCATCGCCTCGACCGCCTCCGGGAAGGTGGTCGAGGCGATGGTGCGCGCACAGGCACGTTCGCGCCGATCGATGGTGTGTTCAGTCCACAGGTGTGATCACTGCAGGTCCCCGATCTGTGCCGCGTCGCGGCGCACCGTCACCGGGGCCGCGAGATCCTGCTCGTCGCACAGACGTTGGAGCTTGTCGAGCGTTTCGTCGAGTCCGGGGCCGAGTCGCTTCCCAGGAGTGAAGGTCGCCGGCAGATTGCGCATACCCTGGATGACACCGATCGTCTCGTAGTGAACGGTGCCTTCCGGATCGCACCGGTAGTCGGGCATACGGTCCAGGACGGCGGTGAGCATCGACTTGAACACCGTGCGCGCCACGTTCGATCCGATGCACCGGTGTATTCCGAGTCCGAAGCTGAAGTGGCGATTGGCCTTGCGGTCCATGATGATCCGGTTCGGATCGGGGAACAGGGAAGGGTCGCGGTTCGCCATCGCCCAGGACAGCCAAAGACGCTCGCCTTCCTTGAACTCGGTACCTCCTGCCTCGAAATCCGTCGCGATCGTGCGTCCGTCACCGGGTGCGGGCGTGAAGTAGCGGAGGAATTCCTCGGTCGCGGAGTCGAGCAGGGTGTCGCGTTCGCGGCTGAGTTCGTCGCGTTGTTCGGGATTCTCCGAAAGCCATTCGAGGGCGTGCGCGGTCAGCGCCGTCGTGGTGTCGAAGCCGCCACCGATGATCAGCCCCAGCATTCCCAGCAGCTCGAGGTCCGGGGCGGGTTCACCGTCGATGCGCAGGTCGATGAGCGCGTTGACCAGCCCCGGCCGTGGGTTCTGACGGATCTCGTGCATGTTGGTCAGCAGATCCAGCCCCATCGCCCGGTGCATCTCGGCGACCCGTGCGGCGTCGGGAGAGCTCTCCGGTGTGTACACCGACGCGTGGACCGGTTCGCTGTAGATCGACCACTGCTTCAGCGGGATTCCCAGCATCGCCAGGGTCAGTACCGCGGGCACCACGTTGGCGAGGTCGTCGACGAAGTCGATTCGGCCCTGCTCGATCTTTTCGTCGAGACTCGCGCGGACGACCTCGTCGATGAACGGCTTCCAGCGCTGCACCGCTGCCGGCGACAGATAGGGATTGAGTGCCTGTCGGTAGTCCCGGTGTTCCGGATCGTCCATTTCCAGAATGCCGCCCCGCACGAGCGACGCCCGCTGGGCCGTCGGGATCGAGATGCCCTTGTAGCCCTTGCGTTCGTTGTTGATGTCGTGGTCGTTCGAAATATGCGGACACCGGGCCAGTTCGAAGACCGCGGCACTGCTGCTGGCGACCCAGTGGCCTTCGTAGGTGTCCGACCACGCGACCGGACACGTTTCGTGCATCTCCTCGGTGATCGACTCGAACCGATGCCGGTATTCGGGTGTGTGGCGGTCGAAGTGGTATCGATTCTTCTTGCGATCCTCGTCGGTGATGATGTTGTCGGTCGTCACGATGAAGTTCCCCTCGGCTGGTCGCGGTGCACGATGCTCGGCTGGTCGGGTGTGATCAGAAGATGGACACGGCTTGTTCGGGGCACGATCGCGCTGCCTCCCGCACCTGTTCTTCCTGATCGGCCGGGACCCGGTCGAACACCGCCGACGCGTGACCGTCGATCTCGCTCAGCTCGAAGGCGCCCGGGGCGCTCATCGCGCAGAGTGTATGCCCCTGGCACCGTTGCGAATTGACTTCGACCTTCATTGACTGTTCCTTCGCGTTGTCGTGAATCCGTGCACGTCGGGGGATCAGACGTGGTAGTCGTACCACTTGAGGTAGCCACCGCCGTCCACGCGCAGCTGCACGCCGGTGACGTAGCGGGCCTCCTCGGAGACGAGGTAGACGATCGCGTTGCTGATGTCCTCGGGCTCGATGTAGGGAATGCGCATCGCCTGCTGTACCCCGAACGCAGGCTCGGCATCCGCGCGGGTCGGATGCTCGAGATCGGGGCGGAAGGATCGGTACATCGGTTCGCTCTGCAGCATCGCGGTGTTGCAGTTGGTCGGATGAACGACGTTGGCGCGGATGCCGCGCGGCGCGAGGTGAGTGGCGAGGTCGTAGACGTAGTGGGTCAGCGCCCGCTTGGAATGCACGTAGGCCATGCCGCCGAGATCGGAACCCGGATTGTCGACCTTCGAGGTGTCCATCAGTGCGGCCGTCGAGCCGGTTGCGACGATCGCGGCGCCGTCGCCGAGGTGCGGCAGCGACACCTGGATGGCGTTGATCGTGCCGATCAGGTTCGTGTCGATGACATCGCACCAGGCCTGGATCTGCGGTTCGCCCTTCATTCCGGCGACGCCGGCCTGGGCGACAACGATGTCGAGTTTCCCGAACTCGGCGATCCCCGCCTCCACCGCCGCCCGCAACTGCGCGACGTCACGTACATCCGCCTGTGCCGTCACGATCCGGCGTCCGGTCTTCTCGACCAACCGGGCCGTTTCCTCGAGATCCTCCGGGCGGGCCATCGCGTACCCGATCGTCGAGATGTCCTGGCACAGGTCGATCGCGATGATGTCCGCACCCTCCTCGGCCAGGCGAACTGCGTGACTCCGTCCCTGCCCACGCGCAGCGCCGGTGACGAAAGCAACCTTGCCTTCAACTCGTCCCACGATGTTTCCCTCCTGTGTCTGTTGTCGCTCGGGCCGTCGGCCGGGTACCGGGCGAACCGGGAGTCTCGGCTGTCGGTCGGGCACCTCGGGGTACTCGGGGCGGGGCCCGCGCGTGGTCGGTGAAAGGGAGCTGTGCGTGGGGTGGATCCCCGGCGAATCGCCATTGCCCCCAAATTGGAATGGTCATTTCCCGTGGCGAGAATCATACTCTTCACCGAGGGTTCGGGCAAGGATTCGGACATTCACCCCGCCGGGAGTCGTTGGCGGAGCCGGGATGTCGCCGATTCTATGTTCGTTCGCGCAGCGAAATGGTCTCGTCGAACGGTGAAGAACAAGGGATTCTCTGTCCTCCGGAACGTCCTTTCCCGTACGCTCGCGACCGGCGGGACCTTGCGTCGAGTTCGGGGATCGAAGGAGGCGGAACTCGCCGTTCCTGCGTCGGTGCATTCCGACAGCGCCGCCCGGGTGCCGCGGCACGAGAACTGCAGCGCATCGGGGGGTGCACGCGGCCACGGCCGACGGCGCGGTGCGTGCAGCTCGAAGCTCCGTGGCCTGGCGTCCGACCGTTGCGCGGTTTCTCCGATGTACACCACGTTTCCGGTGCGCACGACGTCGGCTTCCGGCGGCGCTCCGGCAAACGTCAGACCGGTCGAGACGAAGATGCGTCCCGTGAGCGGTCTCCGAATCGAAAGGAAATGGAATCGATGGTCAACGAACTGTCCGGCAAGGTCGCCGTCGTCACCGGTGGAGCATCGGGGATCGGCCGAGCGATCGTCGAGCGGTACATCGCCGAGGGTGCTCGGGTGGTCGTGGCGGATGTGGAACGTGAGCGTGGAGAGGATCTGGTCCGGGCCTGCGGCCCGGCGTCGGTGTTCCGGTACACCGACGTCGGGGAGATCGAGCAGGTCGCGGCCACGGTCGAATTCGCGGTCGATCGCTTCGGCGGACTCGACGTCATGTGCAACAACGCCGGGATTCCGGGAAAGATGCACAAGAGCTTCCTCCACGACGATCTCGCCGACTTCGGAAAGGTCATGGCGGTCAACCTGCTCGGTGTCATGGCGGGCACCCGGCACGCGGCCTTGCACATGGCCGAGCACGGGGGTGGGTCGATAGTCAACATGTCCTCGATCGGCGGTGTTCAGGCCGGCGGCGGCGTGATGACCTACCGGGCGTCGAAGGCCGCGATCGTCCAGTTCACGAAGTCGGCGGCGATCGAGTTGGCGCAGTACGACATCCGCGTCAACTGCATTGCGCCGGGCAGCATTCCCACGGCCCTGCTCGCGACGTCCATGACGACGATGGCCGACGAGCGCAGCGACCGGCTCACGCGTGCGGTCCGCGCATCGATGCAGACCGACCGGCCGCTCGAACGGGACGGGACCCCGGAGGATGTCGCAGAAGCGGCGCTGTACTTCGCGGGGGATCGGGCGCGCTATCTCACCGGTACGGTGCTGCCCGTCGACGGTGGTACGACCGCCGGAAAGCCGTTGCGCAGGAAGGTTGTTCCCACGCAGTCCGTAGCTGCGCCGTCGTCCTGAGGGAGGGAGCCCGACCGTGTGGTTTCGCAGGCCGACAATTTAAATCAACTGCTTGACTTAACGTCAGCGGTGGGTTCTACTGTGATGGGGATCACGGGGGATGGGGTCGAGGAGGCCGCCCGGGTGAAGGCTCGGGTGGCCACCCCCGATCGGAACGTCCCCACCCGAAACGAGGACCGATGCCTCGCTGGGTGGGGCACACAAGGAGCGGATGCGATGACCACCGCACATCGAACAGCTCGCGCCGAGCGTGTCAGCGCGACCCGGGGGGCGATTCTCGCTGCCGCCGAGCGGCTGTTCGCCGAGCGGGGCATCGCGTCCGTCTCCAACCGGCAGGTCAGCGAAGAAGCCGGCCAGGGAAACAACGCTGCCGTCGGATACCACTTCGGAACCAAGATCGATCTGGTCCGGGCCATCGTGCGTAAACACAACGCGCACGTCGAACGACTGTGCCACCAGATGGTCGCGCAGGTCGGCGACTCCACCGATGTCCGGGACTGGGTGACCTGCCTGGTGCGTCCGCTGACCGAGCATCTCGATTCACTCGGAAACCCCACGTGGTACGCGCGATTCAGCGCACAGCTCATGCCCGATCCCACGTTCCGCGACGTGGTGTCGGGGGAGTCGCTGACCTCCCCGTCACTGATGACCATCATCGAAGGATTGGAACGGTCGTTGCCCGACCTGCCGGCCGATGTTCGCCGCGAACGCTTCGCGATGGCCCGATTGCTCATCGTGCACACGAGCGCCCAGCTCGAGCGCACGCTCGCGGACGGCGGCAACGGATCCGATTGGACCGCGACGGGCACCAGCCTGATCGACGCGATCACCGGTCTGTTGCTGGCACCTGCCACGACCGGCTGACCAGCGGTTCCCGGCGCAGCGGCCCCTCACGCACCCAGAAGGAAGACGCCATGAAGGTCTACGTGGACCAGGACAGATGCATCGCCGCAGGGCAGTGTGTCGCGCACGCCGACGAGGTTTTCGACCAGCGAGACGACGACGGCATCGTCGTGCTGCTCGACGACAGCCCATCGGAGGACCTCGCCGACGGTGTTCGCGAGGCCGCGGCGATGTGCCCCGCACTGGCTGTCCGTATCGAGGAATGACCCCGCGACCCATCACGAGGAGCAAGATGTCCGACACGCTGTCAGGACCCGAAAGTTTCACCGCTGCAGACGTTCCCGAGTACCCGATGGACCGGGACGCGGAATGCCCGTTCGCTCCACCGCCGCAGGTGCGGGACATGGGCGCGCAGCGTCCGCTCAGCCGGGTTCGCATCTGGGACGGCAGCACTCCGTGGTTGGTCACCGGCTATGCCGAACTCAAGGAACTGATGTCCGACCCGCGGGTCAGCGTCGACGACCGCAAGCCGGGGTTCCCGCACTGGAACGAGGGCATGCTCTCGACGGTGCACAAGCGCCCGCGCTCGGTGTTCACCTCCGACGGGGAGGAACACACCCGGTTCCGGCGGATGCTCACCAAGCCGTTCACCCTCAAGCGGGTCGACGCGCTGCGCCCGGCGGTCCAGCGGATCACCGACGAGCACATCGACGCGATTCTCGCCGGACCGCAGCCCGCGGATCTCGTCGAAACCCTCGCGCTCCCGGTTCCGTCCCTGGTCATCAGTGAGATGCTCGGTGTGCCCTATGAGGACCACGAGTTCTTCCAGTCGCACGCCACGATCGGCGTCGACCGGTACGCAACCGCCGAGCAGGCCGCCGAAGGCCGGACCGGCCTGGCGAAGTACCTGATCAAGTTGATCGAATCGAAGATCGACGAACCGGCCGAGGATGTCGTGTCCGCACTGGGCGAACGCGTCCGAACCGGTGAGATCAGCATGAAGGAAGCCGCGCAGCTCGGTACGGGCCTGCTCATCGCCGGCCACGAGACCAGCGCCAACATGATCGCGCTCGGAACTCTGGCGCTGTTGCGACACCCCGAGCAGCTCGCCGTTGTCCGCGACACCGACGACAAGAAGGTCCTGGCCAACGCGGTCGAGGAGTTGCTGCGCTACCTGAGCATCATCCAGAACGGTCAGCGCCGCGTCGCGGTGGAGGACATCGACATCGCCGGCGAGACGATCCGCGCGGGTGAGGGCATCATCGTCGATCTCGCCCCGGCCAACTGGGACGCCAAAGCGTTTCCCGAACCGGAGAAACTGGATGTGCACCGGCCGGCCCGTCTGCACGTCGGTTTCGGCTTCGGGCCGCACCAGTGCGTCGGACAGCAGCTCGCGCGGGTGGAGCTGCAGATCGTCTACAGCACTCTGCTTCGCCGTATTCCGACTCTGCGCCTGGCGATTCCGTTCGAAGAAGTCGAGTTCAAGCACGACCGGCTCGCGTTCGGTGTCTACGCGCTGCCCGTCGTGTGGTGATCACCGGGTCGGGGAGACCTCCGATCCTCCCGTACGGTCCTTCCGCGCTCGGTTCCGATCGGGCAACCGGAGGGGCGAACTCCGAATATGTTGTAATGCAGCAGTTTCGGGTTTCGAACAGAATTCGACGGACATCGAACCGATGTCGCGTCCGACATGTGTGAACCAATCGATCCGATCTGGAGAGTCAAGATGCCGGTTCCGAATTCGACCCCGTCGCTGTATCCGCCCGGGGGCTTCGGTCCCCCGAAGGACCGGCGAGGGCACGCCGCAGGCGGGCTGGGGTTGCCCGCAGGTACGAAAGTGTTCTCTGCCGACAACCACATTTCGCTGGCGGACGACATCTTCTTCGAGCGATTTCCGGAAGAGTTGAAGGACCGTGCTCCCCGCGTCTGGTACGAGGAGGGTGCATATCAGCTCGGACGGAAGGGCAAGTCCTTCCTGCCCGGCGATTTCAGCCACGTGCTCATGCAGTACGACCCGCTGGAAGGGTCGGGCAGTACACACCTCGACGCCCGAATTCGGGATCTCGCCGAAGACGGAATCGACGTCGAACTCGCGTTTCCCAATGCATTGCTTGCCCTGCTGTTCTACCCGGACAAGGAAATTCGAGAACTCTCCTTCCGCGTCTACAACGAGTACATCGCGGAACTCCAGGAAAATTCCGACGGCCGGTTCTACGGCGTCGGCCTGATCAATTGGTGGGACGCGGACGGTGCCCGGCGTACGCTCGCGGAACTGAAGTCGCTCGGTTTGAAGACCTTCCTGCTTCCGCTCTCGGCGGGCAAGGACAACGACGGCAACCAGATCGATTACGGCAGCTCGGCGATGATTCCGGTCTGGGACGAGATCGAGGCCTCCGGGGTCCCGCTCTCGCACCACATCGGAGAAGCACCACTGTCGAGTCCGTGCGAGGTCAACAGCGTTGCGGTCGGCATGATGCACAATGTCGCACCGTTCCGGGAGATGTTCGCCAAGTACATCTTCAGCGGAATCATCGACCGGCATCCGGGCCTGCGGATCGGCTGGTTCGAAGGCGGGATCAACTGGGTGCCGGCCGCCATCCAGGACGCCGAGCATCTGCTCGCCTCGTTCCGGCACATGCTCGATCGACCCGTCGAACACGACATCCGGCACTACTGGGACGAACACATGTGGGCTTCGTTCATGGTGGATCCGCTGGGTTTGTCGATGGCAGACGAGATCGGCATCGACAAGATCATGTGGTCGTCCGACTATCCCCACAACGAGAGCACGTTCGGGTACTCGGAGAAGTCTCTCGCAGCGGTCGTCGACGCCGTCGGTCCGGATGCCGCGGCCCGCGTCGTCAGCGGGAACGTGATCGATTTCCTCGGCCTGTGACGATGCTCGAGCTCCGAGGACGAAGGAGCCCGTGGACGGGGAGGGCCTCGGGACGGGCCCGTCCCGAGGCATCGGGATCGGCGTGCGTGCGACCGGAACGGGAGGTTTCGTGGACAGGGACGATTCGGCGGGGCCCGGCTCGGCACCGCTGAGCGGATACGTCGTGGTGGAGTTGTCGACGGGCATCGCCGGTGCGTACTGCACGAAGATGCTCAGCGACGCCGGTGCCGACGTGGTGAAGGTCGAACCACCCCGCGGTGATCCGCTGAGGCTCTGGAGTGCCTCCGGCGCCCGGATCGAACCCGGCAGTGACGGAGCGCTGTTCACGTTTCTGGCAGGAGGCAAGTCCGGTGTCCTCGCAGATCCGGGCATCGGTGCGGATCTCGGTGCGGTGCACGCTCTCCTCCGCACCGCGGACGCGGTGGTGTGGTCGCGTGGATCGGCCGTCGCCGAGCACCCGTCGCTGCATCCGGAGCAGATCCGGCGGACCCATCCGCATCTGACCGTCACTGCGATCACCCCGTTCGGCCTCGACGGCCCGTGGAGTGACCGGCCGGCCACCGAGTTCACGGTCCAGGCGTGGTCCGGTGGGATCATCGGCCTCGGCCGCGGCGCTCCCGACCGGGCACCGGTCCACATCGGGGGCCGGGTGGGGGAGTGGCTGACCGGTGCGACGGCCGCGGCAGCCGTCCTGGCCTCGCGAGCGCGCACCTTGGTGACCGGCGACGGAGAGCTCGTCGACGTGTCCATGCTGGAAACTCAGGTCCTCTCCCTCACCTACCATCCGGTCTCGTTCTTCGAGGGCCTGGGACGTCCGTTCCGTACCGAGCGGCGGCTCACGGTCCCGGGAGTCGCGACCGCGCAGGACGGTCTGGTGGCGCTGGGATGCGGAACGGCTCAGCAGTGGTTCGACCTGTGTGTCATGGTGGGGCACCCCGAATGGATCGACGAGGATTCGCCGTTGTCGATCACCGAGCAGGCCAACAAGATGGCCCCGGAGATCCGGGCGTGGATCGCCGAGCGGACCACCGAGGAGATCCTCGATCTGGCCAGTGCCTTGCGCATTCCCAACGGTCCGGTGGGAAACGGAGGGAATGTCACCGGATTCGATCAGTACCGCAGCAGAGGGTCGTTCACGGTCAATCCCCGGGGAGATTTCGTCCAACCGGGCCGCCCGTACCGCATCGAACCCGGCACCCTGCCCGACCCGCAGCCGTCACCCGCCCTCGGGGAACAC
This sequence comes from Rhodococcus phenolicus, assembly GCF_001646785.1. GTDB lineage: Bacteria > Actinomycetota > Actinomycetes > Mycobacteriales > Mycobacteriaceae > Rhodococcus > Rhodococcus phenolicus. The sequence goes on along the minus strand of NZ_LRRH01000061.1, from coordinate 82,888 downwards.
ACGCACGACTGTCGCCGCCGCAGCGAGACGCCGCGCCCGGTGAGGGACCGAGCCCCCTCCGGGGCCGGATCTCGGTCCGTCCGGCCGTTCGGCGGCCTGCGCGTACTGGACATGACGAGCTTCTGGGCAGGTCCGTCCTGCACGCACGCCCTCGCGATGCTCGGTGCCGATGTCATCCATCTCGAATCGGCGTCTCGGCCGGACGGTACCCGGCTGATCGCGGGTGTGCCGGTGTCCGAGGACGACTGGTGGGAGAAGTCCCCGATCTTCTCCGGTCTGAACACCGGCAAGCGAAGCTTGGCACTGGATTTCCGCACCGAGCGTGGTCGCGAGGTGCTCCGCCGGCTGATCGCGACGTGCGACGTGATCGTCGAGAACTACACTCCGCGCGTACTCGACCAGCTCGGACTGGATTTCGGCACCGTCCGCGCCCTGCGTCCCGACGCGATCCTGGTCCGGATGCCGGGGTTCGGCCTCGACGGCCCGTGGCGGGACAATCCGGCGTTCGCATATGTCATCGAGGACAGTGCGGGCCTGAGTTGGCTGACCGGTCATCCCGATCAGAATCCCGTGGAGCCGTACTCGGTCGGCGATCCGAATGCCGGTGTCCATGCGCTCGTGGGCCTGCTCGTGGCGCTCGAACAGCGGCGCCGCACGGGTGTGGGTGCTTTGGTGGAGGCCCCCATGGTCGACGCGGCGCTCAACATCGCGGCGGAACAGGTGATCGAGTATTCCGCGTACGGAACGATTCTCCAGCGTGACGGGAATCGCGGTCCTGTCGCCGCGCCCCAGAACCTGTACCGGACCGACGAACTCGACGAGTTCGGACGTCCCGACTGCTGGGTGGCCGTCGCGGTCGAGACCGACGAGCAATGGTTGTTCCTGCGGTCCGCACTGGGCGATCCCGGATGGGCAGCGGACCCCGAACTCGGGACCGCTGCGGGCCGCCGACGCCACCACGATCTTCTCGACGAGCAGCTGGCGAGGTGGTGCCGTGGCCGGACCGCGGACGAGATCGTGGGGGTGTTGTGGGATGCCGGTGTGCCGGTGGCGAAGGTGATGCAGCCACACCGGCAGACCGAGATACCGCAGCTCGCCCACCGGGGCTTCTTCGAAGAACTCGACCATCCGGTCTTCGGGCGGGCACGGCACAGCACGATGGCGGCGCGGTTCTCCGAAGCGCCGGCCGTCGTCCACACTCGCCGTGCGCCGCTGCTCGGCGAGCACAATCGCGAGATCCTCGCCGAACTCGGATTGGACGACAGAGAGATCGCCGAACTCGAAGACGACGGCGTCCTCGGGCGAACACCCGTGTGGTGACGAGCCCGTGAACGCCGGATACGACGAAACGCCGCCGGAACCGGCGGCGTTTCGCTCCGTGTCGTCAGGGAACGAAGGTCGGCAGCGTGTCCCACCCCCGCACGGTCGACGTCGGCGACAGGGCCGCGTTCGCCGTATCGACCTGCCACTCGGGGAAACGCTTCAGGATCTCCTCGAGTGCGACACGACCCTCGAGGCGGGCCAGTGCCGACCCGAGGCAGAAGTGCGTGCCGACGCTGAACGTCAGATGCTGGTGAGGCGCGCGATGAATGTCGAATGCATCGCTGTCGGTACCGAACTGGCGAGGATCCCGGTTCGCGGCGGCGATCAGGAACATCATCACACTGCCTTCGGGAACCGTGGTTCCGTGGTACTCGACGTCCCTGGTCACGTACCGCGCAACGTGCGGCGCGGGAGGCTCGAACCGGAGCAGTTCCTCGACCGCCCTGGGAATCAGCGCCGGGTTCTCGACGAGCTGTCGGCGCTGGTCGGGATGCTCGGCGAGTACCTTTCCCGCCCAGCCGATGAGCCGCGTGGTGGTTTCGTTGCCTGCACCGGAGACGACATTGACGTAGGTCAGCAGCTCCTCTCGGGTCAACCGGCGGACCGTACCGGTCTCGTCCTCGAACTCGACCTCGAGCAGCTCGGTCATGATGTCGTCCGACGGATGTTCGGCGCGCCAGTCGATGTAGGCGCCGAATATGTCGCCGCTGACCATGCCGTCGGACGCCGCCTTCATCCGACCGCCTTCCTCCGTCCGCATCTGCTCGTTCGCGAAATCCCGGATCGATTCCTGGTCCTTCTCCGGAATTCCCAGGAGCATGCCGATCGTCCGCATCGGCATCTGTGCACCGATGTCGGCGACGAAATCGAGTCGGCCCGATCCGACGTGGGGGTCGAGGGCCTCGGCGCAGAACTGGCGGATCTTCGGCTCGAGAGCCTGGATTTTACGCGGAGTGAACATCCGCGCCAGCAGTTTTCGGTGAATGTCGTGGATCGGCGGGTCTTCGAAGATCAGTACGCCCGGAGGGATCGGGATGTTCGCCTTGATGAGTTCGAGAATCGCACCTCGGGCGGAGCTGAACGTCTCGTAGTCGATCAGTCCCTGGTTGACGTCCGCGAAGCGGCTCAGGGCGTAGAAGTCGTGAGTCTCGTTGTAGTAGAGCGGTGCTTCTTCGCGAAGGCGTTTGAACATCGGGTAGGGATCGGCATTGATCTCGACGTCGTACGGGTCGTATCGAACGTCGTTGGCCGCGCTGATCGTCACAGGTCTGCCACCTTTCGGAGGATTCGGATTCGCGTGCGCGCTGTGCAGGATTGCAGTCGGAGCGATGTCATCGACTGCTACCAGTGTCGGGCCCCGAGTGTCGCGATGCAAGCATTATTCTCTGTTTTCGAGAGTAGAGTTCTCGGTGCGTCCCGGGGTGGGGCGGGGGGAATTCGAAAGGCGCGAGGTGGCAACGTTTTCGGAATGCACCGGCGAATGCGTCCCGAGGCCTTCTCGGGCAGTGCGGGGAGTCGCCGCGGCGCGCGTTGGCTCGCGCCACGAGTGCGGCGGGAAGCGCCCGGTTCTCGCTCGCGGACGGGTATCGAGAACCATCCTGTTGCGGCATCCCGGCGTGGTCCCCCGCGAATCCGATGATCGACTTGGAGGGTGCTGTGCAGGTCACGAGGTCCTACGACACTCTCCTGTCCAAGGGGGAGGATCGCCGGCAGCAGATCGTCGCAGCCGCCCAGCGAATGCTCACTCGCAACGGGTGGCGTGGTACGACGATCGCGCAGATCGCGCAGGAGGTGGGGGTCACCCCCGCCGGCCTGCTGTACCACTTCTCCTCCAAGGAGCAACTGCTGCACGCCGTGCTCGACGCACGTGATGCGGACGACGACGAGCGAGCCGACCGGACGGGAGATCTCGCCGAGGAGATCCGGAAGGCCGCGTGCCGAATCGAACAGTCACCGGGTCTGGTGGGGACGTTCGTGGTGATGCTGGTCGAGAATCTGATGCCGGACGCACCCCTGCACGGCCGCCTCCTCGACCGGTGGCGTCTGTCCGTCGAGATCGTTGCCGAGTCGATTCGCTCCCAACAACGTTCGGGCCGGTACCGGAAGGATGTCGATGCGTCGGTGCGTGCGGTCGAGATTGTCGCGTTCATCAACGGAATGGAGATCTCGTGGTTGCTCGATCGGTCGATCTCGCTCGGTGACGTCTTCGCCGAGTACTCCCGTTCGCTCGAGCGGGATCTCGCCGCTGTGGGGGTGAAGTGAGGATCTGACCCGTTCTTGCAGCAGTGCAATTCGTGGGATCGATTGTGCGCCAGTAGCGTTCCTCGTGAATCTGCGGGACCTTAGTCCTTGAGTTCTGGAGAATCGGCTGTAAGCTTCACGGTAGGCGAGAATGCCGTTCGCAGATGGGGCAAAGATGCGATCCGAAGCGAGAGAATCGAACTGGAGTCGGGGTGTCTCCGGTGCGCCGCGTGAGTGGCCTGTGCCGGGGGGATGGGTGAACGGCCTGCTGTCGGGCAACTGGTCCGAACCGGTTCGTGCGGTCGGCGGATTGTTCGCAATGTCGGCCGACGCAGTGAAGTTCCTGTTCCGCAGGCCTTTCCAGGCGCGCGAGTTCCTCGAACAATCCTGGTTCGTCGTGCGGGTGTCGCTGCTGCCGACATTGCTCGTGGCCATCCCGTTCACGGTGCTCGTCAGCTTCACTCTCAACATCCTCCTGCGCGAACTCGGCGCCGCGGACCTCAGCGGGGCGGGGGCGGCATTCGGTGCTGTCACCCAGGTCGGTCCGATGGTGACGGTGCTGATCGTCGCAGGAGCCGGAGCGACCGCAATGTGCGCGGATCTCGGCTCACGCACCATCCGGGAGGAGATCGACGCGATGGAGGTCCTCGGAATCGACCCCGTGCAGCGGTTGGTCACGCCGCGGATGCTCGCGTCCGGTCTCGTGGCGATGCTGCTCAACGGACTGGTGTGCATCATCGGGGTCATGGGCGGCTACACCTTCTCGGTGTTCGTCCAGGACGTCAACCCCGGAGCGTTCGCGGCCGGAATCACCCTGCTCACCGGCATCGACGAGGTGATCATTTCCTCGATCAAGGCGCTGCTGTTCGGTCTCATCGCGGGACTCGTCGCGTGTTATCGCGGGCTGACCGTCTCGGGCGGTGCGAAAGCGGTGGGAAACGCCGTGAACGAAACGGTGGTGTACGCGTTCATGGCCCTGTTCGTCGTCAACGTCGTGGTGACTGCCATCGGCATCCAGCTGACGGCCAGGTGAGGACACGTGCCCCCGAGTTACGAGTATGCGCGAACGGTCGGTATTCTGCGCCGTCCCGTCGACGGACTCGGCCGAGTCGGCGACCATGCGATCTTCTACGTCCGTGCCCTTGTCGGCGCCCCCGTCGCCGCCTGGCGCTATCGAAGGGAAACCCTGCGGCTCATAGCCGAAACCAGCATGGGCGCAGGAACTCTCGCGGTCATCGGCGGGACGGTCGTGATCGTCGGATTTCTCACGCTGGCGACCGGCGGCACACTTGCGGTGCAAGGCTACAGCTCGCTCGGGAACATCGGCATCGAAGCACTCACCGGTTTCCTCTCCGCCTTCATCAACGTGCGGATCTCGGCTCCGGTCGTCGCCGGGATCGGTCTCGCAGCTACCTTCGGCGCCGGCGCAACCGCGCAGCTCGGCGCGATGCGGATCAACGAAGAAATCGACGCACTCGAATCGCTCGGCATCGAACCGATCGCCTACCTCGTCGGCACCCGCATCGTCGCGGGCCTGATCGCCATCACGCCGCTCTACGCGCTGGCCGTCGTCGCGTCGTTCCTCGCGAGCCGATTCACGACCGTGTTCCTGCTCGGTCAGTCCGCCGGACTCTACGACCACTATTTCGCGACGTTCCTGAACCCGATCGATCTGCTGTGGTCGTTCCTGCAGGCATTCCTCATGGCGTTGACGATCTTGTTGATCCACACGTACTTCGGGTTCTTCGCCGCCGGTGGGCCTTCGGGGGTCGGCACCGCCGTCGGGAACGCGGTCCGCACATCGCTCATCGCGGTGGTCTCGGTCACCTTGCTCGTCTCGCTGGCGGTATACGGCGCCAACGGCAACTTCAACCTGTCCGGATAGCGAGGTGGGAATGGGACCGAACGTGCTCCGCCCCCTCGCGGGGCTGGCGGCGATCGCGGTGCTCGCCGCGATCGTCGCCGGTGCGGCCGCCCTGTTCGACGGCCGATTCACCGACAGCGTGCGGGTCACCGTGCTCTCGCCCCGCGCCGGGTTGGTGATGTATCCCGATGCGAAGGTGAAGATGCGCGACGTCACGGTGGGCAGGGTGGACTCGATCACCGCCCGGCCGGACGGCCTGGCCGAGATCGCGCTCGCGCTCGATCCCGCTCAGCTGTCGGCGATTCCGTCGAACATCTCCGTCGAGATCGCGTCGACGACGGTGTTCGGGGCCAAGTTCGTGCAGTTCCTTCCGCCGGACGACCCGTCCCCGGTGCCCCTGCAAGCGGGACGGGTACTCGAATCGGACCACGTCACCGTCGAGATCAACACCGTCTTCGAGCAACTCGTCAACGTCCTGGACCGGATCCGGCCGGAGAAGCTGAACGAGACGCTCGGGGCGGTCGCGGCCGCGATGAACGGTCGCGGAGACCGTTTCGGGCAGATGCTCGTCGACCTCGACTCGTTCCTCGGTACGGTCGAACCGGCGCTGCCCGCCCTGACCACGGACCTGGCATCGGCGCCGGCGGTGGTCTCCACCTATGCCGACACCGCACCCGACCTGATCACCACCGGCGCGAATTCCGCATCCATCGGTGACACCGTCGTCGACGAGCAGCACAATCTCGATGCCTTCCTCGTCGGGCTGATCGGACTGTCCGATGCCGGACAGCCCGTACTCGCCGACAACCGGGAGGGGCTGACGACTCTGCTCGATCTGCTGGTGCCGACCACGGCCCTGACCGACGAGTACAACGAGGCGTTGACCTGCTCGCTGACCGGGCTGGCCGACCTTGCCGATTCGAAACCCGTGGACGTGGAAGGTCTCGGTCTGTCCGCGAACTTCCTGTGGGGCACGGATCCGTACCGGTACCCGGAGGATCTGCCCAAGGTCGCGGCCTCCGGTGGACCCCAGTGTTCGGTTCTGCCGGTGCCCTACGAAGGGCGCCCGCCGTTCGTCGTCGCCGATGTCGGAGCCAACCCGTTCGATTCCGGACGGCAGTCGGTCACCGTGGAGGGACTGTCACAGGCTCTGTTCGGGCCGATCGCCGCCCCCGCCGTATCGCCCGCGCTGCCCGATGTGGGACCGGTGGCCTCGGGCGAGGCGCCCGCAGTACCGTTCGGTCTCCCCGGACTTCCGAATCTGATTCCGGCACTGCCGAATCGGGGTCCGTGATGAACGCCCGCAACGGCCCGATCCTCAGATTCGGGGCCTTCGCCGCCGTCATGCTGGTGCTGTCCGCGTTTCTCGTCCTGGTGTTCGGGGAATACCGCACCGGCTCGACGACGACCTACTCGGCGGTGTTCGAGGATTCGTCGGGTCTGCGCTCCGGCGACCCGGTGCGGATCGCCGGGATTCGCGTCGGCACCGTCGGCGCCGTGTCGCTGCGCGACGACCATTCGGTCGCGGTGACGTTCGACGCGAACCGCGACCTGGTGCTCACCACCGGGACGACTGCGGCGGTACGGTATCTGAACCTGGTGGGAGACCGCTATCTGGCTCTCGGCGAAGGACCGGGTTCCACGCAGATCCTCACCAGCGGGGCCGAGATCCCGGTCGAGCAGACCGACCCGGCGCTCGACCTCGACCTGTTGCTCGGCGGCTTCAAGCCGGTCATCGACTCCGTCGATCCGACCGAGGTCAACGCGCTCACGTCGTCGCTGCTGCAGATCCTGCAGGGACAGGAAGGCACCGTCGATTCACTCCTGACCCGGACCTCCTCGTTCACGAACGAACTCGCCGCGAACAGCGAGATCGTCGAGAGCCTGACCGACAATCTCGAACGGGTGATGACCACACTGTCCGACAGCGGAGACGATTTCACCGCGACCGTCGACCGCCTCGAACAGCTCGTCGGCCAGTTGTCGGCGGAACGAGATCCCATCGGCGCGGCCGTCGAAGCACTCGACGCCGGCACTGCGTCGATGACGGACCTGCTCACACAGGCGCGGCCGCCGCTCGCCGGCACGGTCGACGAACTCGCCCGGCTGGCACCACTTCTCGACGACGACAAGCAACGCCTCGATTCCGCGCTGGAGAGGGCCCCCGAGAACTTCCGCAAGCTGGTGCGGGTGGGCGCGTACGGAAACTTCATCCAGTACTACATCTGCGCCATCTCGGTACGGGTGACGGACGAGACCGGCGAGACGGTCCAGCTGCCGTGGATCGAACAGGACACGGGAAGGTGCGCTCCCTGACATGCTGCGCTATCGAGGTACCAGCCTGATCCGGAACGGCATCGTCGGAACCGTCCTGATCGCGTGCATCCTGCTCGTCGGTCTGCAGGCGCAGGCGTTCATCACCGCGGCGACCACGCTGCCCTATCGCGCGACCTTCGTCGAGGCGGGCGGCCTCCAGGCCGGTGACGACGTCATCGTCTCCGGTGTCGAGGTCGGCACCGTGTCGAAAGTGTCGCTGCTCCACGGCGATGCGCTGGTCGAGTTCTCGGTCGATTCGTCGGTGCGACTCGGCGCGGCCACCTCCGCCCACATCAAGACCGGTTCGCTGCTCGGCAAACGAATCCTGACGCTGGTGTCGGACGGATCGGGTCTCCTGCGCCCGAACGAGGTGATCCCCACCGACCGCACGTCGTCGCCGTACTCGCTCACCGACGCGGTCGGGGACCTGACGACGAACGTCTCCGGAATCGACACCGACGCGGTGAACCGATCCCTGGACGTGCTGTCGACGACGCTCGACCGCGTCGCGCCGCAGCTCGGCCCGACCTTCGACGGACTGACCGAAGTGTCCCGCTCGCTCAACGGCCGCAACGAGTCTCTGCGCGACCTGCTCACCGCGACGAGCGACGTCACCGGCATCCTGGCCGACCGCAGCGCGCAGGTGAACACACTGATCCTCGATGCGAATGCCCTGGTCGGTGTCCTCGCCGAACGTCGTCAGGCGATCGTCGACCTCCTCGCGAACACGGCCGCGGTCTCCCGGGAACTGTCGGGCCTGGTCGCCGACAACGAAGCCGAACTGGCGCCGACGCTCGACCGGTTGAACTCCATCGCGACGATGCTCGAGGAGAACCGGGACAACATCGCCGCGGCGCTTCCCGGACTGGCGAAGGTCGCGTTGACCCAGGGCGAGGCGGTCTCCGGCGGCCCCTTCTACAACGCGTTCGTCGCGAACCTCATCGACGGGCACATGATCCAGCCGTTCGTCGACCAGGCCCTCGGTGTCGATCCGCCGGCCGTGTTCCCCGTCCCCGGTCAGGAGCCCAGATGACACGCGGCGTAATCGCGCGACCGATCGCGGCGGTACTGATCTGCGGCCTCGCCGTTGTCGCCTCGGTCATCGGATACCGGGAGATGTTCGGTCCCAGAACCATCCGTGCGGTGTTCACCACAGCAACCGCGATCTACGAGGGCGACCAGGTACGCGTCTCGGGGGTCGAAGTGGGGCACATCGTCTCGATCGAACCTCGCGGGACCGACGCCGAGATCGTCATGGCCGTCGATCGGCACGTGCCGATCCCCGTGGACGCGAGTGCGGTGATCGTGGCGCAGAGCCTGGTCTCGGCCCGCTACGTCCAGTTGACACCCGCCTACCGCAGCTCCGGTGAGACGATGGCCGACGGTGCCACGATCCCCGTCGAACGCACCGCGGTCCCCGTCGAATGGGACGAGGTCAAGACCCAGCTCACCCGCCTCGCGGCCGAACTCGGTCCGGACGGCGACCTCTCGTCCAGTGCGGTGGGACGATTCGTCGACAGCACCGCGGACGCGCTCGACGGCAACGGTGTCAAGCTTCGTGACACCATCGAGCAATTGTCCGGCGTCGGAAGGACTCTCGCCGACGGCAGCGGTGACCTTGTCGACATCGTCGCGGCACTGCAGACGTTCGTGACGACACTGCGGGACAGCAATGTGCAGATCGTCCAGTTCGAGAACCGGCTCGCCACCCTGACGAGCGTGCTCGACGACAGCACCACCGACCTCGACGCGGCGGTGACGAACCTGTCCGTCGCGGTGGGGGACGTGCAGCGGTTCGTCGCGAACAACCGCGACCGTGCCGGTGAACAGATCCAGCGCTTGGTGAACGTGACCGGGAATCTCGTGGAGAACAAGGACGATCTCGAACAGTTGCTGCACATCTTCCCGACGAGCATGGCCAACTTCTACAACATCTACAACCCCGACACCGCCACCGAAGCAGGGGTTTTCGTGGTCAACAACTTCTCGAACCCGATCCAGTTCGTCTGCGCCGGCATCGCCAGCGTCGAGAACTCGACCTCGCAGGAATCGGCGGACAAGTGTGTGCGCTACCTCGGTCCGCTGCTCAATCAGCTGACGTTCAATTACCTTCCGACGCCGATCAACCCGGTGAAGGGGCCGTCCGCGCGGCCGGAGAACCTCATCTACACCGAACCTCATCTGGTTCCGGCGGTCGTCGGCGCGGACGAACCCGTGCCGGGGGCGCCCGCGTCGACTCTGCTCGACATGCTGCTTCCCGGGGGAGGGGCACCGCGGTGACGAGACCCCGAACATCCGCCGTCCGGCGTCGCCGCGCCGTGACGCTCGCTTCGACCGCATGCCTGGCACTGACGGTGACCGGCTGTACTTGGGACGGGGTGAACTCGCTGCCCCTTCCGGGAACACCGGGCCGGGGCGAGGGCTCCTACACCTTCACCGTCGAGATGGCCGATGTCGGCACTCTCGAGTCGAATTCCCCTGTGATGATCGACGACGTCGTCGTCGGCAGCGTCGGACGCATGGTCGTCGACGGCTGGCACGCCGACATCGAAGTGTCCGTGGAGAGGGACGTCACCGTCCCCGCGAACGTGGTCGCCACCATCGGGCAGACCAGCCTGCTCGGATCGAGTCACCTGGCGCTGAACCCCCCGGCCGGTTTTCCGCCCGAGGGCCGACTGGTTCCCGGAGCCACGATCGGCCTCGATCGCTCCTCCACGTACCCGTCGACCGAACGAACCCTCGCGGCCGCGGCGGTGGTCCTCAACCGCGGTGGTCTCGGCCAGATCGGCGACATCGTCACCAACCTCAACGACGCCCTCGGCGGGCGCGAGGACGCGGTACGCGACCTGCTCACCCGCCTCGACACGTTCGTCGGCACACTCGACACCCAGCGCGCAGACATCGTCGAGACCATCGACGGGCTCAACCGGCTCGCCGGCACCGTGTCCGGCCAACGGGACGTCGTCGCGGACGTGCTGGACCGGCTGCCTGCCGCCCTCGAAGTGCTGCTGCAGGAACGACCCGCGTTCACCACGGCGCTCGACCGGCTCCGGACGTTCAGCGACACCGCCACCGCCGTCGTCACCGACACCCGGCAGGATCTGGTGACCAACCTCGAACACCTCGAACCGACACTGCGTGCCCTCGCCGACGTGGGAACCGATCTCGACAAGGCACTCGCGTATGCGACGGTCTATCCGTACGGGCAGTCCGTCATCGACCGGGCGGTGCGCGGAGACTATCTGAACCTCTTCGCGACGGTCGACCTCACCGTGCCCCGGCTCCAGCGCGAATTGCTGCTCGGCACCCCGTGGGGCGATCCGAATGCGGTCGTGCAGGCTGCGGTCGGCGATCCCGGCTACGCGCAGCCGACCCGCGACCCGCTCGGCGCCGGGGTGGGAGGTACCCGATGATCCTGTCGCGCTTCGTCCGCTTCCAGCTGGTCGCGTTCGCGGTCCTCGGGCTCGTGGGGCTGCTCGTCACGACGTTCGTCTACATCCAGGTCCAGTCGCTCGTCGGCGTCGGACGCATCCGCGTCACCGTCGATCTACCCACCGCCGGCGGTCTGTACCGGTTCGCGAACGTGACCTACCGCGGCGTCGAGGTCGGAAAGGTCACCGCCGTCGACCTCACCCCGGACGGCGTGCAGGCCACACTCTCGATCGACGACGACCACGACATCCCGGCAGACCTGGAAGCCCACGTCCGGAGTGTGTCCGCGGTGGGGGAGCAGTACGTCGACCTGCGACCGCGAAGCGACGGAGCGCCCTTCCTCGAGGACGGGGCCGCGATCGCCGCGACCGACACGACCGTGCCGCAACCCGTCGGTCCCATGCTCGACAATCTGAGCGCCCTCGTCGGGAGCATCCCCACCGACAAACTCGACGATCTGCTCGACGAGATGTACGCCGGTGTGAGTGGTGCCGGCTACGATCTGGGTTCGCTGCTGGATTCGTCGTCGACGCTCGCGGCGGACGCGAACTCCGTCGCGGACCGCACCCGGACGCTGATCGAGGACACCGTGCCCCTGCTCGATTCACAGGTCCGGAGCCTCGACGCGATCGACGTGTGGACCCGCAGTCTCGCCGGAGTGACCGGACAGCTCGTGTCGGACGACCCGCAGTTGCGCACGGTGCTGCGGACCGGCCCGGGTTTCGCGCAGGAGACCGCCGCGTTGTTCGACACGGTCGATCTGACATTGCCGGTGATGCTCGCGAACCTCACGACCGTCGGGCAACTCGCCGTCACCTACAACGCCGGCCTCGAGCAGCTGCTGGTGTTGCTGCCTCCGGCGGTGTCCATGATCCAGGCCGTGCAGCCGTCGAAGAACGCGTCGGGGCTGGGACTCGGGGACTTCCGGATCGGCGGGATCTCCGATCCTCCGGCGTGCACCGTCGGGTTCCTGCCACCGTCGCAGTGGCGGCCGCCGTACGAGACGGATACCGTCGACACCCCGGAGGATCTGTACTGCAAACTCCCGCAGGATTCCCAGATCGCCGTTCGCGGCGCCCGCAACATCCCGTGCGCCAACGACCCCGCCAAGCGCGCGGCGACCGCCGCGCTGTGCAACAGCGACCAGGAGTTCGTGCCGCTCGCCACCGAGCAACCGGTCGTCGGTCCTTACCCCCACGATCCGAACCTCGAGGCCCAGGGCCTGCCGCAGGACTCGCGGTACAACCCCGACGGTTCCCTCGTGCCGCCCGAGACCACCCTGCCGCCGATCCCGAGCGCGCACGGAATCGGTGGCGCACCGGCCGGAACGGAACCTGCTTCTGCACAATATGATCCGCGCACGGGCCGGTACTTCGGGCCGGACGGGCAGTTGTACCGCCAGGGTGACCTGGCCGCAGGCGCCGCACCCGCCTCGTGGCAGGACATGATCCCGCACTGAGCCGGGAACACGCTCGGGTCCCGGACGCGACTCAGCCGCGCCGCTTCCGGACTCGGCCGGCGCTCTTGGGCTGGCCGGCGTTGCCGCGCCGCGTCTTCGGCTTCTTGTCGCCCACGACCTTCCGGGGCTGCGAACCCTGGCGCTCCCCGCGCCGTTTCGTCTTCTTGTCGGAATCCTCCTGCCGCCCTCGCGAACTGTTCGCGGTGCGGCCACGGACGATCCCGACGAACTCGTCGACGAGATCGGTCGTGCGGTCGGTGAGCCATACGAGGCCGACCTGCGACTGCGGGGCGTCCACCACCGGGCGGTAGGTCAGATCCTTGCGATGATGCAGGCGGGCCAGCGACTGCGGGGTGATCAGGACCCCGACCTCGGAAGCGACGTGCGAGATCGCGCCCTCGGTGGTCTCCGGACGTTCGAACGCGTCCTCGCCGGGAAGCTGCGCCCAATCCAGCACGTCGTCGAGCGGGTGCAGGACGGTCTCCTCTTCGAGGTCGGCCACCGCCACCTCTTCTACCGCGGCGATCGCATGCTCGTTCGGCACGACGACGACCGAGACCTCGGTGTACAGACCGATGACCGACAGGCCGTCGCGTTCGAGCGGCAGCCGCAGCAGCGCGGCGTCGGCCAGGTCCTCCCGGATGCACGCCGCGCCGGACGTGGACGGCACCGGGACCAGTTCGATCGGGACATCGGGCATCCGCTCGCTCCACACGCGCACCCATTTGGCGGGGGTGACCCCCGGAACATAGGCCAGCCGGAACACCTGCGGAGACTCGTCACTCACCCGGTCAGCGTACCGGTCCGACATCGGCCGTCGCGTTCCGTCGAACGGCCACGTCTCGGCGCGGTGCTCGTCCCGCGATCAGCGGGACAGGGCGGCGGCGAGATCCTCCGGGATCGGCATCGGGGTTGTGAGACCGGCGGCGACACGGCCGGTGTTGCCGTCGGGGTACCGGCCGGTGAGCGACCCCGGTGCGGCGACGACGATACGCAGCACCTGGCCGACTGCTTCGCGCCGGTCCCGTTGGCGCAGCGCCGCCCTCAGCATCGCCGCGTGGTTGCAGGTGTGCAGCCACGGGTTCGGCTGGGAGGCGATGTGGGCGCGTTCGAGGTGATGCCACCGCAACTGTTCGCTTGTGGCGGTCTTCGCGGCCGCCATCTCCTGCCGGTACACGCGGCGGGCGGCCGGGGTCATCCGTGGCATCGTCGAACCTCTCGTCTCGTCAGTGCTCGGGGGCAGCATCCGTCGGCATCGGTGTCGGGGCAACAATTCGGGTCGACCGCGAGGACCAGCCCGACCAGGTCGTCGAGGGCGTGACCGATCCGCGGATCCGCCAGCTCGTAGCGGCTGCGTCGTCCCTCCGGAACTGCCACCACCAGGCCGCAACCCCGCAGGCACGCAAGGTGATTGGACAGGATCTGACGCGACACGCCGATCTGCTCGGCCAGTTCCGACGGGTATCCCGGACCCGACCTCAGGATCAGCAGGATCTGCGTCCGGGTCGTGTCGGACAGGGCGTTGCCGAATCGTGCGAGTGCGTCGCGATGGCCGGCTGTCTCCATGGACCAAATAGTACAGCGTTTTCTGTATTCAGAAAAGTCTGAATGGTTGAGCCGGACGGGTGAACCTCCCGAAGTCTCTGATTCGAAATGTGTCAATATAGATGTATGTCGAATCAACATGCTCCCGGCGGAGACCTGTGTTGTTCTCCGCTGGCGCGTGAGCCGCTGACCGAGGACCGTGCCGGTGACCTGGCTCGAATGTTCAGAGCGTTGGGCGATCCGGTTCGGCTGCGCCTGCTCTCGCTCGTCGCCTCCCACGCCGGGGGTGAGGCGTGCGTGTGTGACATCTCCGACTCGTTCGATCTGTCGCAGCCGACGATCTCGCACCATCTGAAGGTGTTGCGCGAGGCCGGACTGCTCGACTGCGAACGCCGCGGCACCTGGGTGTACTACTGGGTGATTCCGACTGCGCTGCAGCAGCTCTCGGCGATGCTGCTCGTCGAGGGTGAGCCCGCGGTCCCGGTGTCCCGATGCGCGGAGATCACGGCATGAGCGGGACGACCGCGATCGAGCATCCGGCCGTGGTCGGGAAACTCTCGACGCTGGACCGATTCCTTCCGGTGTGGATCGGCGTCGCGATGGCCGCCGGCCTGGTGCTCGGGCGGATGATCCCCGGCATCGGTGACGTCCTGTCCGCGGTGGAGATCGACGGCATCTCGCTGCCGATCGCCCTCGGCCTGTTGATCATGATGTACCCGGTCCTGGCGAAGGTCCGCTACGACCGCCTCGACACCGTCACCGGCGATCGTAGGATGCTCGCCGGATCGCTGGTGCTGAACTGGATGGTCGGCCCGGCGCTGATGTTCGCGCTCGCCTGGATCTTCCTTCCGGATCTGCCCGAGTACCGGACCGGGCTGATCATCGTCGGCCTCGCCCGGTGCATCGCGATGGTGATCATCTGGAACGACCTTGCCTGCGGCGACCGCGAAGCCGCCGCCGTCCTGGTGGCGATCAACTCGGTCTTCCAAGTCGTCATGTTCGCCGGGCTCGGCTGGTTCTACCTCTCCGTGCTGCCCGGCTGGCTGGGCCTCGAGCAGACCACCATCGACACCTCACCGTGGCAGATCGCGAAATCGGTGCTGATCTTTCTCGGCATCCCCCTGCTCGCCGGGTTCCTCACTCACCACTACGGGGAGAAGGTCAAGGGACGCTCCTGGTACGAACAGAAGTTCCTGCCGCGGATCGGGCCGTGGGCGCTGTACGGCCTGCTGTTCACGATCGTGATCCTGTTCGCCCTGCAGGGGGAGCAGATCACCTCGCACCCGGTCGACGTGGTGCGCATCGCGATCCCGCTGCTGGCGTACTTCGCAATCATGTGGGGTGGCGGCTACCTCCTCGGAGCCGTCGTGGGCCTCGGATACGAACGCACCACCACCCTCGCGTTCACCGCCGCGGGCAACAACTTCGAACTCGCGATCGCCGTCGCGATCGCCACCTACGGCGCCACCTCCGGGCAGGCCCTCGCCGGGGTCGTCGGCCCGCTGATCGAGGTGCCGGTCCTCGTCGCCCTGGTCTACGTCTCGCTCGCCCTGCGCAAACGCTTCACACCACCTGCAACCACGACCACCGTCGCCCCGGCGGCAGTGAAGGAGTCCTGACCATCGTGGCCACACCGTCCGTTCTGTTCGTCTGCGTCCACAACGCCGGCCGCTCCCAGATGGCCGCCGGGTTCCTCACCGCTCTCGCCGATGGCCGGATCGAAGTCCGTTCCGCCGGCAGCGCACCCGCCGGGCAGGTCAACCCCGCCGCGGTCGTGGTGATGGCCGAAGTCGGCATCGACATCTCCGCACAGAACCCGAAGATTCTCACTGTCGACGCCGTGCGGGCATCGGATGTGGTGATCACCATGGGTTGCGGCGACACCTGCCCGGTATTCCCCGGAAAGTCCTACCGCGACTGGGTCCTCGACGACCCCGCAGGTCAGGGCATCGACGCGGTACGCCTGATCCGCGACGAGATCCGCGCCGAGGTGGAAGCCCTGATCGCCGAGCTGGCACCCGCCTCGCGGTCGTGATGCCGCCGGGTGGTGCCGGAAGGTCGTCCCCAGCGACGTTCCGGCCGGTCAGCAGCAGGACTTCGCGGCGACCGTGCGGTCCTCTGCCGGTCCGGCGGTGCCGCAGCACACACCGCCCTCGGCGGTGGCCGGGTCGTCGAGGTGCCGGGGGCTCGATCCGAACGTCGCGGAGTCGGCGAGGACGGTGTAGACCTCCCATTTCTCCCCGGCCGGTCCGGTGACCCACACCTTGTCCTGGGTGGCGAAGCAACAGGTGGTACCGATCTCCTCGTCGGTGAACAGTCCTTCGCCGGTCAGGCGGGCGATCTCGGAGTGAACCTTTTCGCTCGACTCGACCTCGACCCCGAGATGGTTGATGGTGCCGCCCTTGCCGGGGTTCTCGAACAGGACGAGCTTCAATGGCGGATCCGCTATCGCGAAGTTCGCGTACCCGGGTTCGAGCTTGGCCGGTTCGGTTCCGAACAGCTTCGTGTAGAACGTGACGGCTGCGTGCAGGTCGTCGACGTCGAGGGCGAGTTGTGCGCGTGACATGTCAGCCTCCACCTGTGTGGCTTATATCGAAATACTTCCGATTTCAGAATGCCACCTTTTCGACATAAGTCAAGATAGCCGGTAGGATCTTCGGCATGCCCAAGGCGCTTCCGGTCCTCGATGTCACCGCACCGATCTGCTGCGCGCCGGTCTCGGCCGCACCCATGACCGACGACGCCGCGCTCGAGGTTGCCCTGCGGCTCAAGGCCCTGGCCGACCCGGTCCGGATCAAGCTGATGTCGATCCTGCTCACTGCTCCCGATGGTGCGGTGTGCACATGCGATCTCGCCGATGGTGTCGACCTCGCCGAATCGACCGTCAGTCACCACCTCGGTCAGCTCCGCAAGGCCGGGATGGTCGAATCGGAGCGCCGAGGGATGAACGTCTTCCATCGCGCTCGCGGCGACGCCCTCGATGCGCTGCGTGTCGTGTTGGATCCGAACTGCTGCAGGTGACCCCACCGGTACGCGTGCTCGTGGTCTCGTCACCGCGGCGACCTCGCGGGAGTGACCCCGTCACCGGCCGCACGCGGCGAGCAGGCGAAGGACTCAGCTCCCGGCGAGAGGTCCGTGAGTCCAGTGCCCGCCCACCATCGTTCCCCACACGGCGGTCTCGGCGAGTGCCGCGCCGGCCGACGGAAGCACGTCGGTGTCCAGCACCACCAGATCGGCGACATCACCGGTCGTGATCCGGTCCCGGCCGCCGGTGGAGGCGGCGAGTGCGACCGGCCACGGTAGCTCGTGTTCGCGGTGCCATCCCCGTCCGTCGGGGAGCGTGCGATCGACGGCGGCCGCCAGGGTCAGCCACGGGTCCAGCCGCGCGACCGGGGCATCCGAACCGAGCGCGAGCGTCGCGTTCGCGCCGAGGAGCGTGCCGTACGGGAACGCGCGGCCGGTGCGACCCGCCCAGTACCGGTCGGCGAGATCGGCATCGTCGTGCACGTGCGCGGGCTGGATGCTCGCAGCGACCCCGAGTTGCGCGAAGCGGGCGAAATCCGCGTCGGCGACCAGCTGCGCGTGCTCGATGCTGCCTCGTGCGCCCGTCGACTCGAAGCAGTCCAGCACGTGCTCGCAGGCACGGTCGCCGATCGCGTGGATCGCGGAATCGATGCCGTGGTCGCGTGCCCGCGACATCCACTGCGCGAGTTCCTCCGGCGGCACGGTCAGTACGCCGTGGTCGCCGCCGGGATACGGATCGTGGCAGTACGCGGTGCGTGTGCCGAGGGAGCCGTCGACGATCACCTTCATCGGGCCGACCGTGGCCAGGCCGGCGGTGCCGGGGATCTCGCCGCCGGTGCGCAACCCGGCGTCGATCGCGGCATCGAGCCACTGCGGCCAGATTCCGCAGCGCACCCGCAACCGGTCGGTTCCCGCCGCGATTCGCCGCGACCACGCGGCGACGTTGTCGGAGATCTCGAAATCGACGATTCCGACCACCCCTCGGGCGGCGGCCACTCGGGTCGCCTCGTCCACCCACCGGTCGAGCACCGCAACCTCGCTGCGCTGGATCTCGTTCATCAGCGGCATGAACTCGGCTTCGCGCAGCAGGCCCGTCGGATCTCCCGCGAGCGAGAAGTGCCGTAGTGCAGCGGAATTGAACCACCCACTGTGCAGGTCGGCGCTGATCGCGACGAGGGGCCGGTGCGGGGCGATCGCATCGAGCAGCGCGGCGGTCGGCGCGTCCGGCCACAGACCGTCCCGGAAGCCGTGCGCCACAACCACATCCGGCTGCGGGTGCTCGAGGTGTGCCGCGAACAGGGTGACCGCTTCTGCGGCCGAGCGCGCGCCCGACAGGTCGAGCGCGGCCTGCGACAGCGCCCACTGATCGAAGTGGACGTGCGAATCCCACAATCCCGGCAGTACCAGGCGGCCTGCGAGGTCGACCACCTCGCCGCTGTCGTCGTGTGTGGCGCTGCCGTCGCCACCGATCCGGCCGTGACGGATCGACAGGTCGACCGGATCCGCGCCGGGAGTCAAGCGGGCCCGACGAAGGAGCAACGCTCAGCCCTCGACGATCTCGAACTCGTCGAACACGACTTCTCCGGCCGCATCCGACTCGGACAGGTTCACCTCGCCGATCAGCGCCCAGCCGTGGTCCCCGGCGGGATCCGCGAGCGTCTGGCGCACCCGCCACAGGGCCGGTTCCTGCACGACGGAGAACAGACCCGGACCGCGCGCGTCGGGGCCGGTGCCGATCTCGTCGTACTCGTCGAAGTACAGCTCGAGCAGGTCCGCCCAGTCCTCGGCCTCGAGGCCGTCACCGAGCGCCGCCAGATCGTCCCACCGTTTCCGCGACGCCAGCTCGACACGCTTGAACATCGCGTTACGGATCATCACCTTGAACGCGCGGGTGTTCGCCGAGATCGGACGGGGGGTGTCCGCGCCGAACGCGAGCTGCTGATCGTCGGATTCGACACCCGGGTTGGCGAGCTGTTCCCATTCGTCGAGCAGCGACGAATCGACCTGGCGGATCAGCTCACCGAGCCACTCGGTGAGATCCTCGAGCTCCTCGGTGCGTGCCGAGTCCGGCACGGTCTGGCGCAGTGCCCGGTACGCGTCCGCGAGGTAGCGCAGTACGAGCCCCTCCGACCGGGCGAGCCCGTAGTGGGAGACCAGTTCGGCGAAGGTCATCGACTTCTCGACCATGTCCCGCACCACCGACTTGGGTGAGAGCGGCGTCTCGGACACCCACGGATGCCCCGCCCGGTACGTCTCGAACGCCGGCTCGAGCAGTTCCACGAGCGGCTTGGGCCAGGTGACCTCCTCGAGCAGCTCCATGCGCTCGTCGTATTCGATCCCGTCCGCCTTCATCTGGGCGACGGCTTCACCGCGCGCGGCGTGCTGTTGCGCGAACAGGACCTGGCGCGGGTCGTCGAGCGTCGATTCGATCACCGACACGACGTCGAGCGCGTAGGTGGGGGACTCGATGTCGAGCAGTTCGAGGACCGCCAGCGCGAAGGGTGACAGCGGCTGGTTCAACGCGAAATCGCGTTGCAGGTCGACGGTCAGCCGTGCCCAGCGACCGTCCTCGTCGGGGGCGTCGAGGCGTTCGACGATGCCCGCCTGGAGCAGGCCCCGGTACAGCTCGACGGCCCGCAGGATGTGCCGGCGCTGCGCCTTGCGGGGCTCGTGATTGTCCTCGAGCAGGTGCCGCATGGCGTCGAAGCAGTTGCCGGGCCGGGCAATGACGTTCAGCAGCATCGAATTGGTGACGTGGAACCGCGAGACCATCGGCTCCGGCGCCGCGGCCACGATCTTCTCGAACGTCGCTTCGCCCCACGACACGAAACCCTCGGGCGCCTTCTTGCGCTGGACCTTCCGCTTCTTCTTCGGATCGTCGCCGGCCTTGGCGAGCGCGCGGTGGTTCTCGATCTCGTGCTCGGGGGCCTGCACGACGACCGTGCCCATCGTGTCGAACCCGGCACGCCCGGCGCGACCCGCGATCTGATGGAACTCGCGGGCCTTGAGCTGGCGCATGCGGGTGCCGTCGAACTTCGTCAGACCCGTCAGCAGAACCGTGCGGATCGGCACGTTGATCCCGACACCCAGTGTGTCGGTCCCGCAGATGACCTTGAGCAGTCCGTCCTGCGCGAGACGCTCGACGAGCCGCCGGTACTTCGGCAGCATCCCGGCGTGGTGCACGCCGATGCCGTGCCGCACCAGCCGCGACAGTGTCCTGCCGAAGCCCGTCGAGAACCGGAACGCGCCGATGGCCTCGGCGATCGCCTCCTTCTCCGCCTTGCTGCACATGTTGACGCTCGTCAGTGCCTGAGCGCGTTCGAGGGCCGCGGCCTGCGTGAAGTGCACGACGTAGACCGGAGCCTGATGCGTGGTGACCAGCTCCTCGATGGCCTCGCCGATCGGCGCGAGCGAATACGAGTAAGTCAGCGGCACCGGCCGTTCGGCGCCCGAGACCTCGGTGGTGGGCCGGCCGGTGCGCCGCGTCAGATCCTCCCGGAACCGGCCGACGTCGCCGAGGGTCGCCGACATCAGCAGGAACTGGGCGTGCGGAAGCTCGATCAGCGGCACCTGCCACGCCCAGCCGCGGTCCGGCTCGGAGTAGAAGTGGAACTCGTCCATGATCACCTGACCGATGTCCGAGTCGGCGCCCTCGCGCAACGCCAGGTTCGCGACGATCTCGGCGGTCGCGCAGATGATCGGCGCCCCGGAATTCACCGAGGCGTCACCGGTCATCATCCCGACGAGGTCGGCGCCGAACACCTCGCACAGCGCGAAGAACTTCTCGCTGACCAGTGCCTTGATGGGGGCGGTGTAGAACGTGCGCTTGCCGGTGGCGAGCGCGAAGAAGTGCGCGCCGAGCGCCACCATCGACTTTCCCGAACCCGTGGGCGTCGCCAGGATGACGTTCGAGCCGGCGACGAGCTCCATCAACGCTTCCTCCTGCGCCGGATAGAGCGTCAGGCCCCGGTCGCTCGTCCAGGAGGTGAAGGCGTCGAACAGCGAGTCCTCGTCGACGGGGTCGGGGATCAGATCCGGCAGCAGCACCGTTACAGGCTAGTCGGCTCCCGCACCCACCCGAGCCACGGTCCACGTCCGCCCGGGCGTCGCAGGGGAATCAGGTGGCGCTGCGCTCGTCGGCACCCATCGCGTCGAGGACGGCCATGCGGGTGGCGGGCCCGCCGCTGATCTGGCTTTCGCTGACTCCGGCGATGAGCAACTGCCGCCATCGGTCGGCGTCGAACTCGAGCGGAGGAGTCGTGCCGAGGAATTCCTCGACGACCCGCAGGAAGCGGATCGGATCGTCCCGGAACGGGAAGTGTCCGGCTCCGCGGAAGACGTCGAGTCGCGAACCGGGCATCGCCGAGTGCGCGAGATAGCCGTGTCCGACGGGGATGACGGAATCGTGGTCGCCCCAGATGAGCTGCACCGGCAGGTTCTCGGTCAGATAACATCGGTCGAGCATGGTCACGACCTGCCCGCGCCAGTCGACGACCGCGCGCAGCGTGCGCAGGTACGCCTCGTAGGCGGTGGGATCGGGGAGTTCACCGAGCACCCGGACCAGGTCGGACGTGTCGTGCAGGAGAGCGCCAGGGCGCAGCGGGGTGCCGTGGAGCTTGTTCAGCAGGCTGCCGGTGAGCCGGATCGCGGGCATCGCACCGGGCAGTCGCAGCAGCTTGAGTACTTCGCTGAACACCGGCATCGACGCCAGGCGCAACACCGGGTGCACGTCCTTGGTGACGCCGCCGGCGGAGACGAGGATGAGCCGGTCGACGAGGTGCGGGAACTGGTAGGTGAACTGCATCGCGACACCGCCGCCGAGGGAATGCCCGATCACGGTGACCTTGTCGATGTTCAGGACGGACAGCAGATCGCGCATGCCGTTGGCGTACGCGGCGACCGAATAGTCGGCGCGCGGCTTGTCGGAACGGCCGTGGCCGAGCAGGTCAGGAGCGATCACGGTGTAGTTCTGCGCGAGATGCGGGATGATCTCCTGCCACGTCGACGAGTTGTCGCCGATGCCGTGGATCAGCAGCAGTGCGGGACCGCTGCCGGCGAGCCGGAAGGCGCGGCGGTACCCGTGGATCGTGCGGAACACCATGCGCGGTTCCGAGTCGGGAACCGGGCGGAGTTTCCGTGTGCGCGCTGTACCCATGAACGTCTCCTGACGACGTCGCAAGAATCCGAGGTCCCGGGGGACCGCCGGAAGGCCGGCCGGTGTGTGCTTACCCGCTGGACCGCTGTTGCATGCTTCGCTGAGCGTACCGACTGTATGTGGGCCACACAACACGAAGAGTAACGGCAGAGTAACCGTTGGGTAATCGCCGCAGGTGGGGCTGCGGCCGGACCGTAACTTGACCTACGGCGCCGTGCCCGGATCGTCGTCGCGACGCTCGTACTCGGCTAGGAACCGCTCGAACTCCGCGCCCAGTTCGTCGCCGGTCGGCAGGCTCTCGTCGGCGGGCAGCGGGGAGGCCTGCTGCTCCTGCGCGGCCACGTAGCTGTCGTACTGCCGTTCGAGGGCGCGGACCACGGTCTGCACCTCCTCGTTGTCGCCGATGTGCTCGTCGACCTGCTCGCGCACCCGCGCTGCGGCCTCGCCGAGCGCATCCAGCGGCAGCTTCAGATCCGAGACCTCCGCGACCTGCTCGAGGAGTGTCTCGGCGGCGGCCGGATAGTCCGTCTGCGCGAGGTAGTGGGGAACGTGCACCGAGAACCCGACCGCTTCGTGACCGTGCTGGGCCATACGCAGCTCGAGCAGCGACGACGCACCGGCCGGAACCTGCAGTTCGCCGGACCAGCGATGGTGATCGGTGATCAGGTCCTTGTTCGTCGAATGGGCCGTGACCCCCAGCGGGCGGGTGTGCGGGATCGCCATCGGAATCGCGTTGATCCCGACGGTGCGCCGCACCCCGAACTGCTCGGCCAGCAACCGCACCGCGGTGATGAACCGCTCCCATTTGAGGTCCGGTTCCACCCCCGCGAGCAGCAGGAACGGCGTTCCGTCCGCGTCGACGATCGCGTACAGATTCAGCTCGGGCGCGGCGTAGTCGGAGAAGTGATCGGACTTGAACGTCATCAGCGGCCGCCGGGACCGGTAGTCGATCAGCTCGTCGACGGAGAACGAGGCGACCAGTTCGGTCTCCAGGCTCTCCCGCAGGTGCGTCGTCGCCAGCCGCACCGCATGCCCGGCGTCGGCGAACCCTTCCAGTCCGTGCACGAGCACAGGCCCCTGACCGTCCGGCGACGTCAGGCGCGGAGCGGGGAACTCCAGCTCGTACATGCGGGACTGCTCGTCCATGCAAACCACTCCGATCGTCTGAACCAGCCGCGGTACCCCGAGGGACGCGACGTGGCATGGTGGACAACAAGTCTAGTTGAACCGGTGAACGGCTCATGCCCGGGCACGGGACCGGGTCGTCGAACGTCGGAGGTCCCAGTGGTAGCGCACGATCGTCGAGAACCCCACTCGCGGGACCGGTTCCGGGGAGCCCGCGCGGCAGTGGTGTCGACGCTGCCGGCGTTTCTCGTCGTCACCGCGTGCGCGACCTCGGTCCCCGGGACGCCCGTCCCGCAGGGGCCGACGGTCGACGGTCTCGCCGCGACCGGACCGGTGGCCACGCCGACGCGGCCGCTCGCGGAGCTCCTGTTGCCGGCCGAGAACTTCCCCGAGCCGTACGCGGCGGTCGTGCTGCCGCCGCAGGCGGTCGCCCAGGCCGCGCCCGATCTGACCGGCATCCCGGTCGGTGCGAAGGTCGACCCGGCGGGGTGCCTGCCCCCGGCGCAGGACTACGGGCCGGACGGAACCGCGATGGCAGTGGGCACCGACAACGGCCGCCGGGCCACCATCACCGTCGAACTCGTCGCCGGGGCGGCCGCGCTCGGGGATCTGCGAACCCGCCTCGCGGACTGCCCGAGCGTCGAGACCACCCATCGCGGCGCCACCGCGACGGTGACGACGGTTCCGGAATCGGCGCCGCCTGCTCCGACGCCGGGTGTCGACACCCTCGAACTGTCCCGCACGGTGCGGTCCGGGGAGGGCGGGGACGCGGTCACGCAGTCGATGCGGACCCGCATCGCACAGGTCGGCGATCTCCGCGTGCTCGTCACCTACATGTCGTTCGGGGACGGCGACCCGGATCTGGACAACCTCGGAACCGTCTACGACGCCGCGGTCGCCCGGGTCCTCGCGGGGTGACCGGTAGCGGGCCGCGGAACACTATCGGCCGGGTCCGACAACCCGGGCGCGCCCGCCTCCGGGGAACCTCGGTGCGACGAGCGTTGTCCACAGGCGCCCGATCCATCCCCAGATTCGGCGAATCCGGTCCTCGGGCCGCTCGGACACGGTGCGCATCGGGGAAGGTCGGCGCATGACCACATTCGCTTCGTCCTCCCGGCCCCTGCGGCTGACCGAACCCGGCGAACTGATCGCCGCCGTCCCCGCGCTGCTCGGCTTCACCCCGACCCGCTCGTTGATCGTCGTGAGCCTGACCCCGTCCCACGACACCCCGGGCAGCGCCACGATCGGCGCCGTCATGAGACACGACCTGCTGCTGCCGGACGTCGGCGACCCGGTTCCCGACGTGATGGGCGCCGCGTTCACCCGATTCGGCACCGTCTGCGCGCGGGACGGCGCCGACGCGGTTCTCGTCGTCCTGGTCGATGCCGGACTCGAACGTCCGGGCGGGCCGGCGGTGGGCGCGGCCCGCCGGATCGTCGACGACCTGGTCGAGGAACTCGCCCGCCACGGTGTCGACGTCGCCGGGGTGCACGCGGTGCCGGAGATCGACACCGGACGGGAATGGTTCACGTTGTGCGGCGACTCCGCGTGCGACGACGCGAGCCGCGGGACGGTGCCGGATCCGAACGCATCACCGGTCGCCGCCGCCCGCGTCTACGAAGGTGGCCTCATCCGGCGATCACGCACCGAACTCGCGGGGGTGCTCGAGCCGCTGTCGATGCCGGTGCGCAGTCGCGTCGCCGGGTATATCGACGACGCCGTCGATTCCCGCGACCTGGCCTACGAACTTGCGGTGCGTGCCGGAGGCCGGGATCACGCGGACCGGCTGGAACTCGAATCGGTCCTCGACCGGATCGCCGATCTCGACAACGGGATCGAGCTGCTCGCCCCGGAATCGGCGGAGCTCGCCGTGCTGCTGTCGAACCCGACGGTCCGCGATGCACTGCTGGCGCTCGCCGCCGGCCCGTACGCGGATGCGGCCGAACGGTTGTGGATCACACTGACGCGGACCCTGCCCGATCCCGAGCGTGCCGAGGCGGCCGCCCTCGTCGGGTTCGGAGCATACGTCCGCGGCGACGGGCCGTTCGCCGGGGTCGCGCTCGGCGTGGCTCTCGAGTCGAACCCGCGACATCGGCTCGCGGACCTGCTCGATCAGGCGCTGCAGGCGGGACTGCGCCCGCACACCGTGCGCGGCCTCGCCGACACCGGATACGAGATCGCGGCGCGGCTCGGTGTTCCGCTGCCGCCACCGGATCCCGTCGTCTGACTCAGCGTCGCGCGGCGTGCGAGCGGTCGCCGAGATCGCGGAGGTAATCCCATGCATCCGAGACGATTTCGTCGAGATCGGTGTGCTCGGGCTGCCATCCGAGTTCGTCGATCGCACGACGGCTCGACGCGATGAGGACGGCCGGATCGCCGGCGCGGCGCGGCGCGTCCACCGTGGGGATCGGCAGGCCGGTGACGCGTTCGCAGGCCGAGATGACCTCGCGGACGGTGAATCCCTCGCCGCTGCCGAGGTTGTAGATCGAGTGTGTGCCCGGCCGCGCCGAGGTCAGAGCCAGCAGGTGCGCGTCTGCGAGGTCCTTGACGTGGATGTAGTCGCGGACCGCGGTGCCGTCCTTGGTGGGCCAGTCGGTGCCGAACACCGACATGCGGTCGCGCTGCTTCAGTGCCACCTGCAGCACGAGCGGAATGAGATGGGTTTCGACGACGCGGTTTTCGCCCGCGCCATGGTAGGCGCCGGCCACATTGAAGTAGCGCAGGCTCGTCGCGGCCAGTCCGTGTGCCCGGGCGTACGACGAAATCGCATGGTCGATGGCGAGTTTGGACGCGCCGTACGGGTTGGTGGGCCGGGTCGGAGCGTCCTCGGTGATCGGAACCTGTTCGGGCTCACCGTAGGTCGCGGCGGTCGACGAGAACACCAGGCGCGGCGTTCCCGAGAGCCGGATGGCCTCGAGCAGGGCGAGCGTGGTGACGACGTTGCCGTGCCAGTACTTCTCGGGTACCTCGACCGACTCGCCGACCAGCGACTGCGCGCCGAAATGCAGGACGCCGTCGAACCGGGGCGTATCCCCGCCGACCCCCAGGACGTCGTCGGCGACCTTCGCGATGTCGCCCTCGACGAACTCGGCGCCCGCGGGCACCGCGTCGGCGTTGCCGGTCGACAGGTCGTCGACGATCACCACCTCGTGGCCCTGCTCGAGCAGAACGGTGCTGCAGACGCTGCCCACGTATCCGGCACCGCCGGTCACCAGAAGCTTCACGATCGTCGACTCCTCTTCGCCGGCCCGTACCGCCGGCGAAGAGGACCTCGGTCAGACCTGCTTCACCTGAACGGCGTGAGCCATTTCATCGGACAGTTCGAAGCCGTCGTGACCACCCACGCTGATGATCACCGACCCGGGCTTCGTCTCGACTGTAACGCGCGCGTCCGGAACGACTCCCGCCTCCCGCAGCCGCGCGATCACGTCGGGGTCGGACTGTACGTACTCGGCCAGGCGGCGCACGACCACCGCGGTCGGCTTGCCGCTGGGGATCTCGGTCAGGCGCACCAGCTTCTCGTCCGTCGGCGCTGGACGGCTCAACCCGAGCTGGGCCAGCCCCGGGATCGGGTTGCCGTACGGGGAGGTCGTCGGGTTGTTGAGCACCTCCACCAGACGGCGCTCGACCTCTTCGCTCATGACGTGTTCCCAGCGGCACGCCTCGGCGTGCACATTCTCCCAGTCCAGGCCGATCACGTCGACGAGGAGCCGCTCGGCGAGCCGGTGCTTGCGCATGACCGACACCGCGAGATCGCGGCCCTTCTCGGTCAACTGCAGATGCCGGTCGCCGGCGACACGCAGGAGACCGTCGCGCTCCATCCGCGCAACGGTCTGGCTGACGGTCGGTCCGCTTTGCTCGAGGCGTTCGGCGATGCGCGCCCGCAGGGGCACGACGCCTTCCTCCTCCAGGTCGTAGATCGTCCGGAGATACATCTCCGTTGTATCGACCAGGTCCTTCACTCTCACACCCCTTCGTCTGGGGCCGATTCTAGCCGGACGAAACGTATGGTGGGGGCGCGCGCGGTGCTCGCGCCGACAAGGGCCGCGCAGTAGCGTCTGCAGGCATGAGCACCACATCCGCCGCGACCGGCAGTTCGGCACATCTGCGCGGCGATCGCGTCGTGGTGTGGAGTCCCGACTATCTCGGCTACCGCTGGGGACCGACCCATCCGATGAACCCGACCCGGCTCGATCTGACGATGGCGCTGTCCCGGAGCATCGGGCTGCTCGACGGCGTCGAAACCGTCCGTCCCACTGCCGCAACCGATGCCGACCTGCTGCGGATCCACACCGCGGGATACGTCGACGCGGTCAAACGGGCCGGGGCGCAGCCCGACGCCGGGCAGGCCGAACCCGATGCCGAGCACGGGCTCGGTACCGAGGACAACCCGATCTTCCCGCACATGCACGAGGCCGGCGCGATCCTCGCGGGCGGCACGCTCGCCGCTGCCCGGGAGATCGCCGCCGGCCGCGCGCGGCGCGCGGTGAGCATCGGAGGTGGCATGCATCACGCCATGGCCGACTGGGCGGCCGGGTTCTGCGTCTACAACGACGCCGCGATCGCCATCTCGTGGCTGCTCGATCAGGGCTACGACCGTATCGCCTACATCGATGTCGACGCCCACCACGGTGACGGCGTCCAGCACGCCTTCCTCGGCGACCCCCGGGTCCTGACCGTGTCCATCCACCAGCATCCGGCCACGCTGTGGCCGAACACCGGATGGTCCAGCGAGATCGGATCCGGCGCCGCCGAGGGCACGGCCATCAACATTCCGGTACTGCCCGGCACGGTGGATTCCCTGTGGCTGCGCGCATTCCACGCCGTCGTCCCCGGTGCGATCGCCGCGTTCCGGCCGCAGATCCTGATCAGCCAGTGCGGCGCGGACAGTCACCGCGAGGACCCGCTCGCGGACCTGTCGCTGACCGTCGACGGTCAACGCGCGTCGTACCTGGCGATGCGCGACCTCGCGGACCGGTACTGCGAGGGCCGCTGGCTCGCCGTCGGCGGCGGTGGATACGGGCTCGTGCGCGTCGTGCCCCGCGCCTGGACCCACCTGATCGCCGCGGCACTCGACCGCGAGATCGATCCGTCCACCGCCGTTCCCGAGGACTGGCGCGAGCGCGTCGCGACGATGGCGCCCGGAGTGGACCTGCCGAGCACGATGGGGGAGGGCGGCGATGTGTCCTATCTGACGTGGGACGGCCCCGGTGGAACTCCGGAGACCGGCGTCGCCTCCATGGACCGGGCCCTGACCCGGATCGATTCCGCGATCATCGCCACACGACGTGCCAGCTTCCCGCTGCTCGGACTGGACCCGGAGGATCCTCGTGACTGATTCCGACAGCACACCCGCCGCTTCGGCCGCGGACTCGGCGAAGGCAGCGGCCGAAGCGGAGAAGAAAGCCGCCCAGGAGCGCGCGGTCGAGGTCGCGCGAAACTTCCCGCGTCACTGGGTCGCCGATGTCCTGGCGTCCGACGGGGGTGCCGTGCACCTGCGGCCCATCGTCCCGGACGACGCCGAACGGCTCCTCGAGTTCCACAGCAAACTGTCCGACCGCACCCGGTACCTGCGCTATTTCGGCCCCTACCCGACGATCTCGAAGAAGGATCTGTTCAACTTCACCGTCGTCGACCACCACAAGCGTGTCGCCTTCGTCGCGGTCCTCGGGGACGAGATCATCGCTGTCGGCCGGTACGAAGGCCTGCCCGGTGAAGGGGACGGAAAGTCCGCCGAAGTGGCGTTCACGGTCGCGGACGCGCACCAGGGACGCGGCCTCGGGCCGATCCTGCTCGAACACCTCGCCGGTGCGGCCGCGGAGAACGGACTGCACCGGTTCGTCGCGGAAGTCCTCGCCGAGAACCGCAACATGATCACCGTCTTCCGGGAAGCCGGATACCAGGTCAGCCGCAGCTTCGACGGCGGGGTGGTACGGCTCGAGTTCGCGATCGACCCGACCGAGGCGCTGGTCTCGGTCCGCAACGCCCGCGAACGCGCCGCCGAGGCCCGCAGCGTCCGCAACCTGCTCAGCCCCGGCAGTGTCGCGGTCATCGGCGCCTCCACCGACAGCCGGAAGGTCGGCAACGCGGTGCTGGTGAACATGCTGCGCAGCGGGTTCAGCGGACCCGTCTACCCGGTCAACGCCGAACATCGCTCGGTGCGCGGCGTGCGTGCCTACCCGACCGTGCGCGACATTCCCGACGAGGTGGACCTCGCGATCGCCGCGGTGCCCGCCGACGCGATCGACGCCGTACTCGACGACTGTCTCGCCAAGGGCGTCAAGGCGCTGCTCGTCGTGTCGTCCGGGTTCGGCGAGACCGGCCCGGAGGGCCGCGATTCGGAACGCCGCCTCGCGCACGCCGCACGGGCACACGGCATGCGGCTGATCGGACCGAACGCCCTGGGCGTCGCGAACAACGATCCGGCCGTGCGGCTCAACGCGACGCTGGCACCGGTACTGCCGGCGGCGGGCAACGTCGGATTCTTCTGCCAGTCCGGCGCCCTGGGCATCGCGATCCTGGACGAGGCCGCCAAGACCGGCGTCGGTCTGTCGTCGTTCGTCTCGGCCGGCAACCGCGCCGACCTGTCCGGCAACGACCTGCTGCAGTATTGGGACAGCGATCCGGTGACCGAGGTCGTGCTGTTGTATCTGGAGAGCTTCGGCAACCCGCGGAAGTTCTCGCGCATCGCCCGCCGGGTCGCCCGCAGCAAACCGATCGTCGCGGTCAAGAGTGGCCGGCATGCGGTGCCTCCGGCGCTGGCCGCCCGCACCGGCGAGATGGACGACACGATCGTCAAGGATCTGTTCGAACAGGCCGGTGTCGTTCAGGTCGAATCGATCGCGCAGTTGTTCGACTCCGCTCTGTTGTTCGGCTACCAGCCGCTGCCGGCCGGCCCACGGGTCGCGGTCGTGGGGAACTCGACCGCCCTCGGACTGCTGGCGGTCGACGCCGCCCGCAGTGAGGGACTGCATCCGGGCGCCCCCATCGATCTGGGTGCGCAGGCGAGCCCGCAGGATTTCGCCGACGCCGTCGCGCGGGCCGTGCACGCCGCCGACATCGACGCGGTGATCGCCGTGTTCGTTCCCCCCGTCGCCGTGACCGTCGAACCGTACGCGCAGGCCCTGCGCGACGTCGTCGCCGGTTCCGACAAGCCGGTGGTCAGCACGTTCCTCGCCACCGAAGGCATCCCGGACGTGCTGGCCGTCCGTGACACCGACGGCAACCCGATCCGCGGATCTGTGCCGTCGTATCCGGGACCGGAACGCGCCGTCCGGGCGCTGGCGCGGGCGTGGCGGTACGCGAAATGGCGCAGCCGCCCCACCTCCCAGGTGGTCCGTCCGTCCGGTATCGAGCCGGAACGCGCCCGCACACTCGTCGCCGGCTGGCTCGCCAATTCTCCCGAGGGTCGATGGCTGTCGGATGCCGAAGCCGCGCTGCTGCTGTCCTGCTACGGGGTGCATGTCGCCGACTTCCGGACCGTGACCACCGCGGACGAAGCCGTCGCGGCCGCCGAGGACATCGGGTTCCCGGTCGCGGTGAAGGCCACCGGAGCCCAGTGGCGGCACCGACCGGATCTGAGCGGTGTGCGTCTGGACCTGCTCGACGCCGAAGCAGTCCGAGTCGCCTACCGCGCGCTGTCGTCGGCGTCCGGCGAGCCGCTCATGCACGTGCAGAAGATGGCCACCAAGGGCATCGGCTGTGTGGTGCGGGTCCAGGACGACCCGTCGTTCGGGTCGCTGATCTCCTTCGGACTCGCGGGTGTCATCTCCGATCTGCTCGGCGACCGTGCCTATCGGGTGCTGCCGCTCACCGAGGACGAGGCGGCCGAGCTGATCGACGCCCCCAAAGCCGCCCCGCTGCTGTCCGGATACCGCAACGCCGCTCCGGTCAGCAAGGCTGCACTCGTCGATTTCGTCCAGCGCATCTCGGCGCTCGCGGACGATCTGCCCGAGGTACGGGAGATGGCGTGCGAACCGGTTCTCGCATCGGCGACCGGCGCCGATCTGACCGATGCGCACGTGAGGATCGGCCCCGAACCGCACCCGCTGGACCTCGGCCCACGCCGGTTGCGCTGAACCCGCCCTCGCCCCGTCACCCGGGGGAGGACGGTGAGCCGCTGCAGACACCACGATCCCCGAGAACCCAGCCCGGTTCTCGGGGATCGTAGGCGCTGACGTGCCCGGTCAGCTGGCGTAGGCGCGGAGGCGTTCTGCGCGGTCGCCCTCGCGGAGCTTGCCCATCACTTCGCGTTCGATCTGCCGCACCCGCTCACGGGACAGGCCGAACAGCTTGCCGATCTGGTCGAGGGTGCGCGGCTGACCGTCGTCGAGGCCGTACCGCAGGCGGATCACCTGCTGTTCGCGCTCGTCGAGGGTGGCCAGCACGCTGCGGACGTCGCTGTGCAGCAGGCCCGCGATCACGGCGTTCTCGGCAGAGGTCGCCTCGGCATCCTCGATGAAATCGCCGAGCGGCGCTTCCTCGTCGTTGCCGACCGGCATGTCGAGGCTCACCGGGTCGCGGCTGTGGTCGAGCAGATCGGAGATCTTTTCCACCGGGATACCCGACTCGGCCGACAACTCTTCGTCGGTGGCCTCCCGGCCGAGCTGCTGATGCAGTTCACGCTTGATCCGCGCAAGCTTGTTCACCTGTTCGACGAGGTGGACGGGCAGCCGGATCGTGCGGGACTGATCGGCCATGCCGCGGGTGATGGCCTGCCGGATCCACCAGGTCGCGTACGTCGAGAACTTGAAGCCCTTCGCGTAGTCGAACTTCTCCATGGCGCGGATCAGGCCGAGGTTGCCCTCCTGGATCAGGTCGAGGAGCGGCATGCCGCGTCCGGTGTAGCGCTTCGCCAGCGACACGACCAGACGCAGGTTCGCCTCGAGCAGGTGGCTGCGCGCGGCCTTCCCGTCGCGCACCAGGATCGCCAGATTCTGCTTCTTGGCGGGACCCAGCCGCTTCTTGGTCTCCAGCAGATGCTGCGCGTACAGGCCGGCCTCGATCCGCTTGGCCAGTTCCACCTCGTCCGCGGCGGTCAGCAGGG
Organism: Rhodococcus phenolicus; assembly: GCF_001646785.1. Taxonomy (GTDB): domain Bacteria; phylum Actinomycetota; class Actinomycetes; order Mycobacteriales; family Mycobacteriaceae; genus Rhodococcus; species Rhodococcus phenolicus. Next base: position 50,358 of record NZ_LRRH01000061.1, on the reverse strand, counting down.
CCGTGCGGCCGATGCCGTTCAGATAGACGCGGACCAGGTCCGCAGCCGGGCTCTGGGAATCGAGGTCGGAATCGACTCGAGCGTAGGTGTCGGGGCGTGCCATGACGTGCCTCCTCATCGGTGGTGTCTCACAGCGTTCAACGCTCCGGTCCGCTCGGAAGTTCCCGAGGTTCCCGAGAGGCGATGGCGTTGACCTGCGCCGATGGCGCGCCCGTCCTGAGAAGTTGCTGAGAAGATCCGCCGAGGGAACCCGCGGGAACTGCCGCCGGATCTCCGTCCGGTCACCGCTTCGGGGTCACACCGGCTCGATCAGTCCGTGCCGTACCAGGCCGTGGACGAGCGGTACCGCCTGTTCGACGAGGGCTTCCTCGTCCTCGTCGTGGGCGACCGCGAGCAACGCGATCAATTCCTCGAGCACCAGGCCGTCCGGACGCATACCGGCGAGCAGCGCCGCGGCGAGATCGTCGATCTCGTGCTGCCAGGCGGGCCCGTCACCGCGGTGCACTCGTGCGACGACCTGCCGCCAGCCGTCCTCACCGGGCAGGAACACCCGCTCGAGGGCGGTGTCGGCGCGTACCGCGAACCGTGCCCCGAGGACATCGTGGTCGCGCAGCCACGCGAGCCGCTCGAAGTAGGCGATCGCCTCCGCGCCGAGCGGATCGGTGAAACCGTGCCGCAGATCCTCGGCCAGAACATCCGACGGTGCGTCGGTGCGACGCAGGTACACGAAACCGAAGCCGACGCCTTCGACGCGGTGGCTGTCGAAATGATCGAGCCACGCCTCGGCCCGATCGGCGACGGCGGGATCGCGCGGGTCGGCATCTCCGTCCTGCAGCCACGTCCCGACGTACAGGGCCGGGTCGGCGACATCGCGCTGCACGATCCACGCGTCCACCCCGTGCGCGGGCAACCACGACGCCACCCGGGCACGCCAATCCTCGTCCTCCACGTGCACCCACGACGCGAGGATCGCCGCGGTCCCGCCGGGTTCGAGATGGTCGACGGCCTGCGACAGCATCAGCTTGCTCGCGCCGTCCAGATCCAGACCGGAATCGCGGTAACTGTGCTCGACGCGTCCGGCGCTCACCACGAACGGAGGATTGGCGACGATCCGATCGAAGCGGCGACCGGCGACCGGCTCGAACCACGATCCTTCGAGCAACTCCAGTTCGACCTCGTTGAGGGCGGCGGTGGCCTCCGCCAGCGCCAGGCACCGGGGATTGACGTCGGTCGCGGTGACCGTTCCGGCGAAGTCGGTGGCCCGCACCGCCTGCACACCGCAGCCCGTACCCAGATCCAGGACGGTCCGGACCGGATCGGCCGGGATGGCCCGGAGCAGCGACAGCGATGCCTGTCCGACACCGAGGACATGGTCCGGCCGCGTGGGGACCGGACGGATCGCGCCGTCGAGATCGGACAGCATCCACCGGGTGCCGGTGCCGGCGTCGAGGGGCCGCAGGTCCAGGGCGGCGCGCACTCCGGCACCGTCCTGCTCGAGCAGGCCCGCCGCGACCGCGGCATCGACCGCGAGCGGAGCCAACGCCGCCGCGACCTCGTCGACGCCGCAGGTGTCGCCGAGCAGGAACAACCGGATCAGCGTCCCGAGTTCGCCGCCGCGGACGGCCGCGCGACGAACCGGTACGGGCTCGCTGCGGCCGAGCGCGGCATGCGCGTCGGGCCCGAGAAGCTCGAGCATGGTGTCGGTGTCGTAGCGGCAACGGAGCAGCGCAGTGCGCAGCGGTGAGCAGATCGACAGCAGCAGGTCACGGTCCACGTCCTGCATTCTCGCAGCCCGCCGGCGGGCCGACGGCGGCGAGGTGGTCGGCTATCCGTCGATGACGTGGGGTTTGGGAGGCTCCAGCGCCTGCGTCGCGGCGATGTCCGCACGGCGGCCGTCCCACCGGCTCGGTTCGTCCTTGGAGCGGGGCGGCCGGTCGTTGGCGATGAGCACGGCGATCCAGGGGAGTGGAACGGACACACCGATGATCGCCATGGAGATCCAGGGATTCTCGAACGCGCCGTAGGCCAGCGCCGCCACGATCAGCGCCGGGATGCGGAATGCCATGATCGTCATGTACTTGCGGACCCGTGCCCGGTGCTGGTCCTCGAGAGACGTGGCGGCCTCGGTGATCAGAACCGGGTTGTCGGGTGATCCACTCTCGGGGGATCCACCGAAACCTGAAGTTCTCGCCATATTCCTACTGTCTCACTCCGCCGTTTCGAATGCACACGCGGTGCGGCATCATGGAACGGTGAGCACCCAGATCAAGGAACGGCCCGACACCACCACCGACGAGTCGACCGACGACGACACTCCGAAGTTCTTCCACTACGTGAAGAAGAACAAGATCGCCGAGAGCGCGGTCATGGGTACGCACGTCGTCGCGCTCTGCGGCGAGGTGTTCCCGGTCACCCGGTCGCCGAAGCCGGGTTCGCCCGTGTGCCCGGAATGCAAGAAGGTCTACGACGGCCTGCGCAAGGGCGACTGAGCCACCGAGTCGGACGAACGAGCCGGGGGAGTCCCGGCCCGGATGATCGGGTCGGGACCCGCCGCCTTCTCCTCGTCCGTGACCGTGTCCGTCGACTCCGGTCGATCGGTCGTGTCCTCGGGGAAGTTCTCCGGGCCGGTGTCCTCCGGCCGGCTCTCGATCGGGCACGATTCCGGCTCCCGATCGCCCGGGCGGATCAGATCCGACAGCCGTACCTGACTCGTCGTCAGCCGCCGGGTCAGGTTGGTCACCGGCCCCAGTTCCGGTGACGGCTGCTGCGCGGCCTGCTGGGCCAGCCATTCGCGCCACTGCTCGAGTCGGGTGGCCCGCGCCGGCCAGAATTCCTGCACGGTCGCGTTGAACTCGGCGCCGAGCACCACCGCGAAGCCGAGGAAGAACGTGAACAGCAGGAAGGCGATGGGGGTGGCCAGCGCGCCGTAGGTGTAGCCGGTGCCGGCCAGCCAGCTCAGATACCAGCGCAGTCCCTCGCTGGCGGCGAGGAAGAACGCGCCCGCGACGACGGCGCCGCCCAGCAGCCGGTGCCACGGCAGCGACTTGGGCAGCGCCACCTTGTACAGCGTGGTCAGCCCCACCAGAAGCAGCAGGCCCACCGCCGGGTAATAGAACGTGTCGACGATCCGGGACCCGAGGTCGTACCAGGACTCGGGCAGTGCCCGTCCGATGAGGTTCGGCCCGAGCGCCACCAGCGGCAGCGTGAACACCGCCAGGATGAGAAACATCACGTACAGCAGCAACGCGAACACGCGCTGCCACACCGGGTGGCGGTGCTCCTGCTGGCCGTGCGCTTCGACGATCGAATCGACGAAGGTGGAGATCGCGGACGAGCCCGCCCAGAGCGACAGCAGGAATCCCAGCGACATCAATTCGGGACGCCCCCGGCCCAGCACGTCGGTGGCGGTCGGGCTGATGATGCCGTCGACGACGTTCTCGCTGAACACCGTGCGGCTGAAGGTGATGGTCTTGGACAGGATGATGTCGACGGTGTCGGGTCCGAACCATCCGCCCACGTAACCGAGACTTCCGATCAGCCCCAGCACGAGGGGCGGCAGCGACAGCGTCTGCCAGAACGCGGCGGTCGCCGCCTTGCTGAAGATCGAGTCGCCCCACGCCTTGGCCGCGGTCCGGCCGATCACTCGCAGCACGGTCCGCACCGGCCGCGGGACGCGCCGGTGAGGAGTCCGAGGTGCGGGGGTTCGGGATGTCTCGCTCATGTACTTCCAGCATTCCTGACGACCCGCGGGGACGTGCGGCCGCGGTCGGTGTGTGCGGGTCGAATTCTGCCACGATCGCGTGCGAAACCTCGGCGGCCGGGCGGTTCGCGGCAGGGAACGGCCGCCGGAGACGATAGGCTGCCACACGGTCGGCGGAAGGTCGGGACGACGCAGCGGGAGCCGGCCGATCGTGAGCGGAGAAGGAGCACAAGCAACCGGTGAGCACCGAAACCGTAGGCACGGCCACAACTTCCGCCCCGGCGGGCCAGCTCCGCGCATGGCAGCGGCGCGCCCTGACCAAGTACCTCGCAACCGGACCGCGGGACTTCCTCGCCGTCGCGACACCGGGCGCAGGAAAGACCACCTTCGCGCTGCGTGTCGCGGCCGAGTTGCTGCGCGACCGCACCGTCGACCAGATCACCGTGGTCGCGCCCACCGAGCACCTCAAGCACCAGTGGGCGGCGTCGGCGGCACGCAGTGGCATCGCCCTCGACTCGAACTTCACGAACTCGACCGGCCAGACGTCCAGCGACTACCAGGGCGTCGTCGTCACCTACGCACAGGTGGCGTCGCACCCGTTCAAGCACCGCGTCCGGACCGAAGCGCGACGGACGCTGGTCATCCTCGACGAGATCCACCACGGCGGAGACGCGAAGAGCTGGGGTGAGGGCATCCTCGAGGCCTACGGTGACGCGACGCGCCGTCTCGCCCTGACCGGAACGCCCTTCCGCAGCGACGACAGCGCCATCCCGTTCGTGGTGTACGAGCCGAACGAGGAAGGGCTGATGCAGTCCAGGGCGGACCACTCGTACGGGTACTCCGACGCCCTCGCCGACGGCGTCGTCCGCCCGGTCGTGTTCCTCGCCTATTCCGGCGAGGCGCGGTGGCGGACGAGCGCGGGGGAGGAGTTCACCGCGCGGCTCGGTGAGCCGCTCAGTGCCGAGCAGACAGCCCGGGCGTGGCGCACCGCCCTCGACCCCGACGGCGACTGGATCCCCGCCGTCCTCGGCGCCGCGAACACCCGGCTCGAACAGTTGCGCGCGGGCGGCATGCCCGACGCGGGCGGACTGGTGATCGCGACCGATCAGACGGTGGCGCGTGCCTACGCGAAGATCCTCGAACGCCTCACCGGCGAGATGCCCGCCGTCGTGCTGTCCGACGATCCGACCGCCTCCGAGCGCATCTCCCGGTTCAGCGACGGAGACCAGCGCTGGATGGTCGCGGTGCGCATGGTGTCCGAAGGCGTCGACGTGCCGCGCCTCGCGGTCGGTGTGTACGCGACGAGTGCCTCCACCCCGCTGTTCTTCGCCCAGGCCATCGGCCGGTTCGTGCGGTCGCGGCGCAAGGGGGAGACGGCCAGCGTGTTCCTGCCGTCGGTGCCGGTGCTCCTGGACCTGGCGGCCCAGCTCGAAGCCCAACGCGACCACGTGCTCGGCAAACCGCACCGGGAGAAGGAAGGCTTCGACGACGAACTGCTCGCCGACGCGAACCGGCGCAAGGACGAGCCGGGCGAGGAGGAGAAGGCGTTCACCTCGCTCGGTGCGGATGCCGAACTCGACCAGGTGATCTACGACGGATCCTCGTTCGGGACGGCCACCTTCTCCGGCAGCGACGAGGAGGCCGACTACCTGGGGCTTCCCGGACTGCTCGACGCCGATCAGATGCGCGCACTGCTGCGCCAGCGGCAGGAGGAACAACTCGGCAAGCCTCGGCAGGCGGCCCCGGAACCGCCGCCGCAGGTCGTCGAGCGCGTCGCGACCGCCGACACGCTCGCCCAGTTGCGCCGGGATCTGAATTCCCTCGTGGCGGTCGTGCACCATCGGACCCGCAAGCCTCACGGGGTCATCCACGGGGAGCTGCGTCGCCAGTGCGGTGGCCCGCCCACCGCCCTGGCGACGGCCGAGCAGCTGCGCGACCGGATCGCGGTGCTGCGCAGTTGGTGATCGGGCGACCGTCGGACCGGTCGGCACCCTCCGCGAACGACGAAGCGGGCACCCACGGTGTGGGTGCCCGCTTCGGGTCGGGTTCGGAAGCCGTGCGGCTCCGGACGGCGGATCAGACGGTGGCGGTGGCGTCGTCCTCGGTGAGGATCGTGGCGCCCATCTCGCGGAGCCGGTCGGTGTGTTCCTTGGCGTGGTGGCCGCAGAACAACAGCTCACCACCGGTGGCCAGAACGGCGCGGACGCGAGCAGCGGCGCTGCACCGGTCGCACCGGTCGGCAGCGGTCAACTTCGGGCTGGTCAAGGTACCGGGCATGACTCCTCCAAACTGGCCACCACCACTACGGTCGCCTGGGGTCTGGTCCGCCGCACCGGGGGTGGCGCGGTAGATCTACTCTGACAGACGTTGTGCGTTCATGTGTTGTTCCCGTCGGCGCCGGATCGTGGTGTGTTTCACGTATGGGCAGCGGAAACGCCGGGACGTGGACATATACCGAGTGTTTGTTCGCTCACAGCGCAGCGGGAGGAGTATCGGTGACCGGGAGTCTGCTGCACATCTGCGGCCGGGACGACTGGACGGCGGCACAGCGGGACGGGGCGATGACTCCGGCCTCGCTGGCGGACGTGGGGTTCGTCCACCTGTCCACGCCGGAGCAGGTCCATCTGCCGGCGAACCGCTTGTACGCCGGCCGCCGCGATCTGGTCCTGCTCCACGTCGCACCGGAACGGCTGCCGGATCCCGTGCGATACGAACCCGGTGTGCCCGGCGATCCGGAATCGATGCGCTTCCCGCATCTGTACGGTCCGCTGCCCGTCGAGGCGGTCGTGGACGTGACCCCGTACGAGCCGGACGCCGACGGACGGTTCACCGCCCTGTGAATCGCCGGGCATCCACCGAATTCCCCGGTGCCCGCGAATAACCAGGCAATCCGGACAGGTGTGAACCCGGGCTGCCGACGGTGGCCGCACAGTCCTACTCTTGCGGGATGAACGTCGATGTGACGCCACTTCCGGGTATCGGGGTACGCAAGGATTTCGTGCTGGCGTCGGGGCGCCGGATCGGGGTCATCACCCACCGGGACGGCCATTCCGACCTGATCATCTCCAAGGCCGACGACCCCGACGCGTGCGCCGCCTCCCTGCCGCTGACCGTCGAGGAGGCAGCGACGCTGAGCAATCTGCTCGGCGCACCGCAGCTCGTCGCCCAGCTCCAGGAGGACCACCGGGATCTGCCCGGGATCATCACGCGCCAGCTCCACGTCCACGAAGGTTCGCGTTTCGACGGCAGCGTCCTGGGCGACACCGCGCTGCGCACCCGCACCGGCGTCTCGGTCGTCGCAGTGATGCGCGCAGGTCAGGTGGCGCCGTCCCCGAAACCCGACTACGTCCTCACCGGAGGTGACATTCTCGTGGCGGTCGGCACCGTCGACGGCCTCGACGCCGCCGCCAAGATCCTGCGGAACGGCTGATCCGACCGCATGAATTCGACCAACCTCGCACTCATCGAACTGGGTGCGGTCTTCTTCGCGCTCGGAGTTCTCGGGCGTGTCGCCGCCAGATTCGGCATGTCCCCGATCCCGTTCTATCTGATCGGCGGGCTGTGCTTCGGCAACGGGGGATTCATCCAGCTCGGGGACATCAGCGAATTCAGTCACCTTGCCAGCGAGATCGGCGTCGTGCTGCTCCTGCTGCTGCTCGGACTCGAATACACCGCCAGCGAACTGGTCACCGGCCTCCGCCGCTCCCGTACCGCCGGAATCATCGACCTCGTCCTCAACGCGACCCCGGGCGCCGTCCTCGCGCTGATGCTCGGGCTGGGTCCGATCGGCGCGTTCGTGCTCGCGGGCGTCACCTACATCTCCTCGTCCGGCATCATCGCGAAAGTCCTCGACGACCTCGGACGGCTCGGTAACCGGGAAACCCCGATCGTGTTGTCGATCCTCGTCTTCGAGGATCTCGCCATGGCCGTGTACCTGCCGATCCTCACCGCGATCCTCGCCGGTGTCAGCCTGCTCGGCGGCCTCGAGGCGGTCGCGATCTCGCTCGGACTGGTCACCGTCGTCCTCGTGCTGGTCCTGAGATACGGCCGCTACGTCTCGCTGGTTCTCGACAGCCCCGACCGGGAAACACTGCTGCTCAAGCTGCTCGGTGCGGCACTGCTCGTCGCGGGGATCGCCTCGGCGCTGCAGGTCTCGGCCGCAGTCGGCGCGTTCCTGCTGGGGATCGCCATCTCCGGTTCCACCGCACACAATGCGTCGCGGGTCCTCGAACCGTTGCGCGACCTGTTCGCCGCGATCTTCTTCGTGTTCTTCGGGCTCAACACCGATCCGACCGCGATCCCACCGGTCCTCGGGTGGGCGATCCTGCTGGCCGTGGTCACCTCGCTCACCAAACTCGCCACCGGGTGGATCGCCGCCCGACAGCACGGCATCGCCGTCATGGGCCGGGCCCGCGCGGGCACCGCGCTCATCGCACGCGGCGAGTTCTCCATCGTGATCGCGGGTTTGGGCGTCGCGTCCGGTCAGGTCGACAGCAAACTCGCCGCGATCGCCTCCGCGTACGTGATGATCACGGCGGTGCTCGGTCCGGTCGCGGCACGCGTCGTCGAACCCCTGATGCGCGCCCTCACCAGCCGCAGGTCCGGGCAGCCGGCCACATCACCCGGCACCGAGCCGGATCTCCTCTGACCACCCCCGAACGCGGTCAGGACCACCCTGTCGGGTGGCCCTGACCGCATTCCGGAACGGAAACCTCTAGTCGAGGTAGTCGCGCAGCACCTGCGAGCGCGACGGGTGCCGCAGCTTCGACATCGTCTTCGACTCGATCTGGCGGATGCGTTCACGCGTGACGCCGTAGACCTGGCCGATCTCGTCGAGCGTGCGGGGCTGGCCGTCGGTGAGACCGAACCGCAGCCGCACGACACCGGCCTCGCGCTCGGACAACGTCTCGAGCACCGACTGCAACTGGTCCTGCAGCAGGGTGAAGGACACGGCATCGACCGCCACGACGGCCTCGGAGTCCTCGATGAAGTCGCCGAGCTGGCTGTCGCCCTCGTCGCCGATCGTCTGATCCAGCGAGATGGGTTCACGCGCGTACTGCTGGATCTCCAGCACCTTCTCCGGCGTGATGTCCATTTCCTTGGCGAGTTCCTCCGGCGTGGGTTCGCGACCCAGGTCCTGGAGCAGCTCGCGCTGGATACGGCCGAGCTTGTTGATGACCTCGACCATGTGCACCGGAATACGGATGGTGCGGGCCTGGTCGGCCATCGCGCGGGTGATGGCCTGGCGGATCCACCATGTCGCGTAGGTGGAGAACTTGTAGCCCTTCGTGTAGTCGAACTTCTCGACCGCACGGATCAGACCGAGGTTGCCCTCCTGGATGAGATCCAGGAACGCCATGCCGCGGCCGGTGTAGCGCTTCGCGAGCGAGACGACCAGACGCAGGTTCGCCTCGAGCAGATGGTTCTTCGCGCGGTTTCCGTCGCGGCAGATCCAGTTCATGTCGCGGCGCTGGGCCACCGGGAGCTTCTCGCCCTTCGCGGCGAACTCCTGCATCCGGAAGGTCGCGTACAGACCCGCCTCGATGCGCTTGGCGAGCTCGACCTCCTCCTCGGCGTTGAGCAGCGCGACCTTGCCGATCTGCTTGAGGTAGGCACGCACCGAGTCGGCGGACGCGGTGAGCTCGGCATCCTTGCGGGCCTGCCGCAGGGCCTCGGACTCCTCCTCGTCCCACACGAAGTCGCCGGACGCCTTGTCCTTCTCGCTGGGCTCGTCGGCTTCGGCCTCGGGGTCCTCGTCCTCGACCACGACCTCTTCGGTGCCCGCGAGGTCCTCGTCACCGATGTCGAGGTCTTCGAGCTGGGTGTCGTCGCCGTCGAAGTCGTCTTCGCCGGCGCCCTTCGTCGCCTTCTTCGCCGCGGCCTTCTTGGCGGTGGTCTTCTTCGCGGCCTTCTTCGCGGGTGCCTTCTTGGCTGCGGCCTTCTTCGCGGGTGCCTTCTTCGCCGCGGCCTTCTTGGCCGGCCGCTTCGTGGCGGGCGCGGTACCGGTCGCAGGGTCCGCGGCGGTGCCCGCGGCGTCCGCGACGGGTGCCGATTCGGCGGGAGAATCAGCGGTGTGGATGTCGGTGGCTGCCACGTACGCCCTTTCGTGACGAGGTAGTGCGGCGTCGCGCCAGAGTGGCTCCGGCGGAGAGGTCTTTCGGGATCGGGCCGGGTTCACGGCCGGCTGTGCACCATTGTAACGATCGCCGTGACGATCGATGTGCCGGACTCAGGGAGTGATGCCGGTTTCCGCAGCGTAGGCGGCTCCGGCGATGCCGGCGGTGTTGCGCAGTTCGGCCGCGACGACCGGCGTGACGTTCGTCAGCAGCGGAATCCACTTGTCGCCCTTGCGGCTGATCCCGCCGCCCACGACGAACAGGTCCGGCCACAACAGCGCCTCGAACCGCGACAGCACCCGGGAGACCTCCTCGGACCACCGCTTGTAGGACCAGTCCCGGTCCTCCTTCACCTTCGACGCCGCGCGGTGCTCGGCTTCCTTGCCGTCGACCTCCATGTGACCGAACTCGGTGTTCGGCAGCAGCACTCCGTTGTTCAGCACCGCCGAACCGATACCCGTACCGAACGTCAGCAGGACGACGACACCACGCACATTTCTCGCTGCCCCGAAGCGGTCCTCGGCGATGCCGGCGGCATCCGCGTCGTTCAGGACCGTCACCTCGCGCCCCCCGAGCGCCGCCGAGAACAGTGCGCGCGCGTCGGTCCCGATCCACGTCGGGTCGATGTTCGCGGCCGTCCGGGCGATACCGCCGGTCACCACGCTCGGCAGTGTCAGGCCGACGGGTCCCGCCCAGCCGGCCTCGGCGACGATCTGCGCGACCGTCTCGGCGACGGCAGCGGGTGTGGACGGCTGCGGAGTGAGGATCTTGATGCGGTCACCCACCAACTGCCCGGTGGACAGGTCGACGACGCCACCTTTGACGCCGCTTCCGCCGATGTCGATGCCGAATCCGAGATTCGCCGAATCGGGGCGGGTTTCCTGCGTCATCTCGTAACTCCCTGTCGTCGATGGGGTCGGGGGTCGCTCGTGCCGTCACACTAGTGCGAACCGGGCGGGGAGGTGAGTGGTGCGCAGGCGTGGCGTGTGTTCGGATGGGCGGGTGAGCGAATTCCAGCGACTCGGCGCTTCCCGGGGACTCGACGACGCCGTCCCGGCCGCACCCGACGATCGCGACGCGCTGCGCACAGTGGCGGTGGCGGTCGCGACGGAAGCCGCCGCACACGTCCGTGCCCGCAGGCCCGAGCTGTTCGGGACGGATCCCACGGGTGAGACCGGTGCGGTCCGCACGAAGTCGACCGACACCGATCCCGTCACGGTCGCCGACACCGAGAGCGAGGATCTGATCCGCCGGCGGCTCACGCACCTGCGGCCGGGCGACGGATTCCTCGGCGAGGAACGCGGCGGCGATTCCGAAGTGGGCGCGCATCGGGTGCGGTGGGTCGTCGACCCCATCGACGGCACGGTCAATTTCGTGTACGGCATCCCGGCGTTCGCAGTGTCGGTGGCCGCCCAGATCGACGGGTGCTCGGTCGCCGGGGCCGTCGTGGACGTGACCACCGGCGACACCTACTCGGCGGCGCTCGGTGCCGGAGCGACGCTCACGGCCGCGGACGGCACCGTCTCGTTCCTGCGTTGCACCCCGGTCACCGAGGTGGGGCTGGCGCTCGTCGCGACCGGATTCTCGTACGACGCCGGGCGCAGAGCCCGGCAGGGCCGGCTGGTTGCCGAACTGTTACCTCGGGTCCGCGACATCCGGCGCATCGGGGCGGCCGCGCTCGACCTGTGCATGGTCGCGGCCGGCCGGATCGACGCCCACTACGAGCACGGGCTGAACCCGTGGGACTGGGCGGCCGGCGCGCTGATCGCGGCGGAGGCGGGTGCGACGGTCCGGCTGCCCGCCGGGTTCGGGTCCGGTGGGGAGCTCACCGTGGCGGCCGCTCCGGGTATCGCCGACGGGTTCCTGGCGTTGCTGAGCGAGATCGGAGCGGACGGCCCGATCACGACCGCACGGACGTAACGCTCAGCAGCGGGCGGTGCGGGCCGCCGCGAGCAGGTCGATGTCCAGCGGAGCGGTCTGCCCGTCGACCGCAGCCTCCCGGAGAGCCTGCAGGACCTCCTCGGCGTCGGCGTTGGGGGAGATCTCCCGCGAGTAGGTGCCCAGCGCCAGATCGACGGTGTCGTCGGTGCGCGTGTCCTGGATCAGTTCGGCACACGGGGCGACCAGCCACACCGTGCTCGCGGCGGCGAGCCCGGCGGCACCGAAGCGGATCTGTCCGTGGCACTGCATGTTCTGATCGACGTAGACCGGGTCGTTGCCGGCCTGCACGTCCGGTGCGCTCGCGAAACCGTAGTCGCCGAGCTGGGCCGCCACATGTGTGGCCTGCCCGCGCTCGCCGTTGGCGTTGAACACGCGCACCCGGGTCGCGGCCACCGGCGCGGGTTCGACGTCGAGCAGCGTCGAACGGTCCACCGTCTCGCCCAGGGGCGCGGGCGTGGGACCGCCCGGTTCGGTTGCCGCGGTCGGTGGGGCGTTGCATGCGACGGTGGTGGCGACCGGTTCCGAGGACGTGAACACCGAGACCCACACGACGATCATGATCGTCGCGAGGATGGCGAACAGGACGACGACCGGGGCCTTGCGCCGCCGGACGAAGGGCCGGCCGCGCTTGTCCGTCGCGCTGCCCTCGGTGATCAGGGAAACCACGCCGCCCTGCCTCTCGTGTCGGTGTCGGTGCGGACATCACTGTAGAGGTCGCCGCGGTGGCGGGCCGATCGGCGCACCGCGCCGAGGTGAACCACCCGAGGAATGTCTCGAGTTGCTGTGGCGTTGGTGACAATTGATCGTCAATTCGTGCACACGCGCGAAACGGTTGAGAAATTCGCTCCGCCGTCGGCTATTGTTCGGCGGCCCGGTCGTCGAGGGAGGCGGCCACGAGGGTTCGGAAAAGGAAGCTCCGGGTATGTCCGGGACCGGGACACCACCGGCGGGAACTTCCCGTGAGAGTCGGGCGTTGCCCAGGCCGGAGAGCACGAACAGTGCTCGTCGGAAGAGCACCTGCACGAGGACTAGAGGTAAGAGGATATGGCGACTGACTACGACGCACCGAGGCGAACCGACAGCGACGAAGTGTCGGAGGACTCACTCGAGGAACTGAAGGCGCGACGCAACGAGGCGCAGTCCGCGGTCGTAGACGTCGACGAATCGGATACTGCCGAATCGTTCGAGCTGCCCGGAGCGGACCTCTCCGGTGAGGAACTGTCGGTGCGCGTCGTCCCGAAGCAGGCCGACGAGTTCACCTGCTCGAGCTGCTTCCTGGTTCACCACCGCAGCCGGTTGGCGAGCGAGGAGAACGGCGTCCTGATCTGTAGGGACTGCGCGGCCTGACGGCAGTTCCGGGGACAGCGGGAGACACGGCCCGCGTCCCCGGGGAGACCACGGCCGTGTCAGCTCTTCGAGGTGTCCGCACATCCCAAGGCGGCCAGCAGTTCTGCTGGCCGCCTTGTGCTGAACAGCCAATAGGGTGTCGGGTCGTCCGGGTCGTCCAGCACGACCAGCGCCATGGTGCCCACCCACGGCCGATGCGAGAGATACGCGGCCGGGTCGAACTGACGGCCCATGGCGGCGCTCTTCGCGCTGGCCGGGACGGCGACACCGCGGGCGATCAGATCGAGCGGCAGGTGAGCGCGGTCCACGACGAGCTCGCCGTCGACCACCCGGATCTCCTTCCGGGACAGCCACCACAGGATCCACACCGGAACGACCAGCAGGACCGCGTAGGGCAGCCAGTCGGGCATGCCCGGGGCCGCCATGTTGAGCTCGGCGGCGACCAGTGCGGCCACACCGAAGCCGATGGGCCACCACCACAGCGGCACCCACAGACGTTCGGAGTAGGTCGGGGAACCGGTTACGCTCGCGGCGGCCGCTCCGGGACGAGATGATTCAGACACGCCGTTCAGAGTAGTCGCCCGCACGAGTAGTCTCGGTCCACGTGACCGACCTACCAGCCGTCCCGCTTCGTCGCCTCGACCCCGGGATCCCCGTGCCGCGTCGGGCCCACGCCGGTGACGCCGGCGTCGACCTGTGCACCACGTCCGACGTGACCATCGAACCGGGCAGACGGGTGCTGGTGGGTACCGGCATCGCGGTGGCGCTGCCGGTCGGCACCGTCGGGCTGATCCACCCGCGATCCGGCCTGGCCGCGAAGTTCGGCCTGTCCGTCGTGAACACCCCCGGCACCGTCGACGCCGGATATCGCGGCGAGATCAAGGTCTGCCTGATCAACCACGATCCCGAGAAGTCGATCGAACTGCGACGCGGCGATCGCATCGCGCAACTCGTCGTCCAGAAGGTCGAACTGGTGGACTTCGTGGAGGTCGACGAACTCGACGACACGACCCGCGGTGCAGGTGGCTACGGATCGAGCGGCGGGCACGCCGGCCTCGTCAAGGAAGGTTTGTGACATGTTCGGACGCCGCAAGAAGAACCGCGACGTGTCCGCCTACGACGAGTCGGGCTACGACGATGCCGGGTACGAGCAGTACGGCGACGGGGTCTCCGGCGAGGCTCCCGCTCCGGGAACGGGTCCGTTCGACATCGACGACATCGGTGAGGACGCGATCGGCACGACCCGGCTCGACCTCGGATCGGTTCTCGTTCCGCTCCCGCCGGGCGGCCAGATCCAGGTCGAGATGGCTCAGAACGGCGCCCCGCAGGCCGTGCACCTGGTGACCCAGCACGGCCGGATCACCGTGACGGCGTATGCGGCACCCAAGTCGCCGGGGCAGTGGCGCGAGGTCGCCGGTGAGCTCGCCGACACGCTGCGCAACGACAAGGCCGCGGTGAGCATCGAGGACGGCCCGTGGGGCCGTGAGCTGCACGGCGTCACACCGAACGCCGACCTGCGGTTCATCGGCGTGGACGGGTACCGCTGGATGATCCGCTGTGTCGTCGCGGGACCGTCCGGTGCGGCTGCCGCGAACACGCCGCTGGTCGAGATCGCGCGGGCCGTCGTCGCCGACACGATCGTCCGTCGTGGAACCGATCCGCACCCGGTGCGCACGCCGCTGCCGGTGGTGCTTCCGCAGGCCCTGGCCGAGCAGCTCGCCGCGGCAGCCCAGCAACAGCAGGCCCAGCAGCAGGCTCAGCAGGGGCAGCGCCCGCAGCAGCAGGCCCCGGTCCGGCAGCCCGAAGCGCCGGTTTCTCCGCCTCCCGCGCCGGCCCCGCAGCCGCCGCGACCGCGACGCGGCGAGTCCGGCTCGGCCATGCAGCAGCTCGGCTTCTGAGCGGCGCGCCCGGCCTGGAGCTCACCCGATGGATGACCGCGCCATCAGGTCGATGTGAGGGGCGCGGCAGCGTCGGGACGCGGATCGCACCCGAGCGGCTGCTGCCTGCCGGACGAAGGTTGACGCGGGACAGTGCTCCCGGCTGCGGTGATTCGTGCGGGGGACCGAATCCACGTCGGCGCACACCGTCTCTCGCGTCCGGTCACTCCTCGCGACGGATCGTCGAGGCGACCTCGGCGAATGCTCCCTCGAGCAGGGTGGCGTAGCGCTGGGCGTCGGGCATGACGTCCGGCGAGGTCATCACCGTGAGGGTGAGATCGTCCCCGAGACCGAACAATCCGTGGATGAGTCCGGCCTCCGACGTGAGGGGCGGGCTGCCGGCACCGAACAACAGTCGCCGGCCGGCCATGGCCCACGGCGTGGTGTCCGCGACCCGGATGCTGGTCAGCACGGTGTGCATGCGGGGGGAGGTGCGGGCCTGCAGGCGGCGCCGGTTCGCGGCGAGTTCGATCGGCAGCAGGAACGAGGGAATCGCGGTGGCGTCGTGCAGGCGGCGCAGGGTCGCGGCCGTCGCCGCGGCCCGGCCCTCCGCGAGCGACGCCTGCACCGCGGTGGTGCGCTCCGGGAGCGAGACGATGCCGGGATGCAGTGCGACGTCCGTCCAGCCGATGCGGTTGACGCCGAGCGTCTCGGGCGCCGCACCGACCGCCAGGGTGACGAACGCCGTCAGATCGGGCGGGCACTGCCCGTCCGTCTCGGTGAGATACCGCTGGAGCGCCACCGACAGGGCGGTGAGCGCGAGCGCGGTCACCGTGACGTTCCGGGGCAGCGGCCCGATCCGGCCCAGCCGGAGGACGAGCAGGGTGCGGCGATCGCCGGGATCGCGGTTGAGGCCCGTGGGGGTGAGGTTCGGTGGGGGTGCCGATCCGGGGATCCCCGCGGCCTGTGCCTGTTTCGCGTCGCGGACAGCGGCGCGCATCGTGCGGACGTACCGCACGGCGGCGCGGGGGGCGCGCGCGATTCCACGTGCCGCCGCAAGCGCGCGATTGACGCGCGGCACCGCCGGTCCCAGCCCCGGGAAGTGCACCGCTTCGGTGCCGTTGCCGAAGAAGCCCTCCCACAAGGGATGGACGATCGGCCCGGAGATCAGCGAGTGGTTGCCGCGGAACACCACCACCGTCGCGGTCGCGGTCGCTCCCGGCACGTCACGGACCTGGTGGAAGACGTCGATCCGCCAGGCGGTCGCCCGGGCGTCGAGCGCGTCGGCCGCCAGGCCGTCGATCGCGTCCAGCAACGATGCCCAATCGAGCCCCACCCGCTCGTCGTGCACCACCCGCTCCTCGATCGGGAGCTCGTCGGCCACCCAGTAGGCGTGGTCCAGGTTCGCGGGGACACCGACGAAGCGGCGGTTCATCTGCCCGTAGAACGGCGCTCGCCGACGGAAGTGCTCGGTGACCTCCGCAGCGGTCGGGGGCACCTCGGCCCCGGAATCGAAGACCCAGAAGTTCACGGGGTCGAGGTGGTGACCGCGATCGGCCTCGAGAACGTAGGCGGCGTCGATCGGCTGGACTTGTGATGTCGGTGACATGCCGCTGCTATCGCACGGACCACTCAGTCGGTTACACGATCCCACGCCGACAGGCAGCCGGTTCCGAGCACGGAGGGATCTGTACCGATGGCGTCGAGGCCGACGGTGGTCAACGCGGCACGGGGGAGCAGTGCGGCCCACTGCTGTGCGACCGCCACCGGATGGACGGCATCGTCGGCAGCGGCGGTGATCCCGACCGGCACGGTGACGGTCGCGAGCCCATCCGTGTCGAGGGCGTGGAAGGCTGCGGCCTCCTCGAGCGCGGACGGCAGGTCCGGCCACTGGGCACGCCACGATCGGGACAGTTCCCGGCCCAGCCACTCCGGACTCGATTCCACCATCGCCGCGATCACGGGTTCCAGTCCGTGGGTACGCAATTCGTGTGCCGTCCACCGGGCGCTGGCCGCGGCGGGCGCGTTCTCCGGGGAGCCGGTCCACGCCGGCAGCGCCGCCAGCACACCGCACGCGGAGGACGGGTTGTGCGCCGCCCAGTGCAGCGCGACCGCGGCGCCGATCGACACACCGCCCGCCAGGATCGCACTCGCGCGCGCCTCGCGGTCGAGGGCCTCGAGATAGCTGTCCACGACGCGGCGCGGGTCGGGATCGACCGCGACGACGCGGATGCCGCGACGCTCGAGCGGGACCCGGAAGGCCGCATCCGCGAACTGTGCATCCGAGCCGGTGCCGGGCAGGACGACGGCGGTCAGCGGAGCGTTCCGGACGGGGGAGGCGGTCGGTTCGGCATCGGGCATGTGTCGATACTGCCGAACGGGAATCCGGGGCCCCACACCGGATGTGGTTGCGGATCTCGATTCGGTCTACAGTGGCCCTCAGAGACCCCAACGTGCGGAATGCGATCCATGCCGCACCCGTTTCAGGAGCGCTGTTATGGCACCCGCCACCGGTTACTTCCGCCGACTGACCCGCCGGCTGACCGAGGACCTCGAGGACATCGATGCCGAGGAGATCGCCGAATCGTCCCAGGCGACCGGTGCCCGCAAGGCCGTCGAGTGCACACGGGGCGAGGAAGTGACGATGTTCGGGCGGCTGCGCAGCGTGGAGACCTGTTCGAAGGCCGCCAGCGCGACGGTCGAGGCCGAATTGTTCGACGGCACGGACGCGGTCGTGCTCGCGTGGATCGGCCGCCGCCGGATCCCGGGCATCGAACCGGGCAAGACGATTCTGGTACGTGGTCGCCTCGGTGAACGCGACGGCGCGAAGATCATCTACAACCCCTACTACGAGCTGCGCGAACGCGTCTGATCGGTCGCCGCCTCCCGGCGATCCCCCACGCAGGCAGGATCCGGGCGGACGCTCGCGCGGAAGCGCCGGTACCGCGTTGTGGCACCCTCGTAGGAGTGAGCGACAGCAAGCAGCCGACGGTACTCGAGCAACTCGGTGGATTCAGCGGGTTGGTGTCCTCGACGCTACCCGTCCTGGTCTTCGTCCCCGTCAACAGCATATGGGGGCTGACCGCGGCGATCTGGTCGGCGATCGCTGTCGCGACCGCGGTGCTGGTGTGGCGGCTGGTACAGCGCACCCCGATCCAACCGGCGGTCTCCGGTTTCATCGGTGTCGCGGTGTGCGCGTTCATCGCCCACCGGACGGGCGACGCCAAGGGCTATTTCCTGTTCGGGATCTACAGCAGTCTCGCGTACGGCGCGGTCTTCCTGGCATCGGTGCTGGTGCGCTATCCGCTCGTCGGCGTGATCTGGGGCATGCTCAACGGCCACGGCAGCGGGTGGCGCGCCCATCGGGACGCGGTGCGCGCCTACGACCTCGCGACGATCGCGTGGGCCCTGGTGTTCCTGGCCCGGTACCTGGTGCAGAACCACCTCTACGACGCCGACCGCACCGGCTGGCTCGCGGTCGCCCGGATCGGGATGGGCTGGCCGCTGACCGCGATCGTGTTGCTGGTGACGCTGTGGGCGGTGCGTCGCGCGGATCGCATCGTCGAACCCGCCGTCGCCGCGGAGGAGGGCTCGCTGCCGGGTGGCGAGAAGCGCCGCGACGACGACTGACGGTGGTCTAGAGCCCGATCGCCTCGCGCAGCTCCTGCTCGACCTCGACGGACGCGACGAACAGCAGTTCGTCGCCGCCCTCGAGCGGATCGTCCGGCTGGGGCACGATCACCCGCTCGCCCCGCAGGATCGTCACCAGTGCCGCGTCGCGCGGCAGGGCCAGTTTGCGGACCGGTTTCCCGGCGAGCGCGGTCGTGTCCGGCAGGGTGATCTCGACGAGATTGGCACCCTTGCGCAGCGTCATCAGGCGCACCAGGTCGCCGACCGAGACCGCTTCCTCGACGAGGGCCGCGAGCATCCGCGGCGTGGACACCGCCACGTCGACACCCCACGACTCGTCGAACAACCATTCGTTGCGCGGGTCGTTGACGCGGGCCACCACCCGCGACACCGCGAATTCGGTGGTCGCGAGCAGGCTGAGGACGAGATTGGTCTTGTCGTCGCCGGTCGCGGCGATGACCACGTCGTAGCTCTGGAGCTCGGCCGCCTCGAGCAGGCTCAGCTCGCAGGCGTCGGCGTGGACCCACTTCGCGTCCGGCACCGACTCGGGTTCGACGTGCTCGAGTTTGCGCTCGAGCAGCATGACTTCGTGTTTGTTGCGGATGAGTTCGCGCGCGATCGAGCGCCCGACAGCCCCCGCACCGGCGATGGCCACCTTCATCGGCCTGGTCCTCTCAGTCGTTCTCGGCGGGCGGGCTCGCGGCCAGGGCGAGAGCCTCGGCGACGGTGCCCGACACCGCCGCGATGTACACCTGGTCGTCGGCCTGCAGCACGGTCTTGCGGTCGGGCAGCACGCCGGCGCCGAAACGGATGATGAACGCGACCCGCGACTGCGTCGCCGCCTCGAGTTCGGTGACGTTCCGGCCGATCCACTCCTCGTTGAGGCTGACCTCCGCGACCGCGACCGTGCCGGTGGGGTCCCGCCAGCGGGTGGTCTCGGCGTCGCGGACGAGCGAGTGCAGGAACCGGTCCGTGGTCCACGGGACGGTCGCGACCGTGGGGATGCCGAGGCGTTCGTAGACCGCCGCGCGCTTGGCGTCGTAGATGCGGGCGACGACCCGCTCGATGCCGAATGTCTCGCGCGCCACACGCGCGGAGATGATGTTGGAATTGTCACCGGAGGACACCGCGGCGAACGCGTCGGCGCGTTCGATTCCGGCCCGGACGAGTACGTCCCGGTCGAATCCCATTCCGACGATCGTCGTTCCCGGGAAGTCGGGGCCCAGGCGCAGGAAGGCGCTCGGGTCCCGGTCGATGACGGCGACGTCGTTCCCCAGCCGGACGAGGGCCGCGGCCAGCGACGATCCCACACGGCCACATCCCATGACCACCACGAACACGTTCGACTCCGTTCCGCTGTTGCGCCCGACCGGCAACGTCGATCATCCGGGATCGCCGGAGTTGCCGAACCGAAACCGTACCGCTCCGGGTGACGGATGCGTGTACTTCCGGTCCGGCGGTCCTTCGGGATCCGACCATATCGGGCAGCGGAGCGGGTCCGCGGTCGATCGTCCGCGGGACGGCTTACGCTTTGCGAGTGTCCAAACTTTCGACCGCCACGAAGCGGTTGTTGTTGGGGAGGCCGTTCCGGAGCGACACGCTCGGCCACACCCTGTTGCCGAAGCGAATCGCCTTGCCGGTCTTCGCGTCGGACGCCCTTTCGTCGGTGGCGTACGCGCCCGAGGAGATCTTCCTCGTCCTGTCGATCGCAGGCATGTCGGCGTTCGTTTTCGCCCCGTGGATCGGGGTCATGGTCGCGATCGTGCTGGCCGTCGTCGTGGCCAGCTACCGGCAGAACGTGCATGCCTATCCATCCGGTGGTGGCGACTACGAGGTCGCGACGGTCAACCTCGGCCCGACCGCCGGCCTGACCGTCGGCAGCGCCCTGATGGTCGACTACGTGCTCACCGTCGCCGTGTCGATCTCGTCGGCCGCGGCGAACATCGGCTCGGCGGTGCCGTTCGTCGCGCAGCACAAGGTGCTGTTCGCGATCACCGCCATCGCGATCCTGACCGCGGTCAACCTGCGCGGCCTCCGCGAGGCCGGCACCGCCTTCGCCATTCCGACCTACGCGTTCATGATCGGTGTGCTGGCCATGCTCGTGTGGGGCCTGACCCGCATCTTCGTCCTGGGGGAGGACCTGCAGGCCGAATCGGCCGCGTTCGAACTCACGGCCGAGCACTCGGACCTGACCGGCATCGCGTTCGCGTTCCTCATCGCGCGCGCGTTCTCCTCCGGCTGTGCCGCGCTGACCGGGGTCGAGGCGATCAGCAACGGCGTGCCTGCCTTCCGTAAGCCCAAGTCGCGCAACGCGGCGACCACCCTGCTGCTCCTCGGTGGCATCGCGGTCACCCTGTTGCTGGGCATCATCGTGCTCGCGGAGAAGGTGGGCGTCGTGATCGCCGAGGATCCCGCGACCCAGCTGCAGGGCGCGCCGGACGACTACCACCAGAAGACGCTCATCGCCCAGCTCGCATCCACCGTCTTCGACAACTTCCCGCTCGGCTTCTACCTGATCACCATCGTCACGGCCCTGATCCTGGTGCTCGCCGCCAACACCGCGTTCAACGGGTTTCCGGTGCTCGCGTCGGTGCTGGCGCAGGACCGGTACCTGCCGCGCCAGCTGCACACCCGTGGCGACCGGCTCGCGTTCAGCAACGGCATCCTGTTCCTCTCGGGCGTTGCGATCGTGTTCGTGTGGGTGTTCGGCGCCGAGGTCACCCACCTGATCCAGCTCTACATCGTCGGGGTGTTCGTGTCGTTCACGCTGAGCCAGACCGGCATGATCCGGCACTGGACCCGGCACCTGGCGACCGAGACCGATCCGGTGCAGCGCCGCCGCATGAGCCGTTCGCGCGTGGTCAACACGATCGGCCTGATCATGACCGCGACCGTTCTGGTGATCGTGCTGATCACCAAGTTCGTCGCCGGCGCGTGGATCGCCATCGTGACGATGGTGGCGATCTTCGGTCTGATGAAGGCGATCCGCCGGCACTACGACAGCGTCGCCGAGGAACTCGAGAACACCGAGTGGAACGGGGTGCTTCCGAGCCGCACCCATTCGATCGTGCTCGTCTCGAAGATGCACCATCCGACGATGCGCGCCCTCGCCTACGCGCGGGCGACCCGGCCGGACACGCTCGAGGCGGTCACCGTGAACGTGGACGACGCGGACACCCGGCAGCTGGTGCGCCAGTGGGAGAGCAGCGACATCACGGTGCCGCTCAAGGTCGTCGAATCGCCGTACCGGGAGATCACGCGCCCGGTGCTCGAGTACGTCAAGCGCGTCCGGCGCGACTCGCCGCGTGATGTGGTGACCGTGTTCATTCCCGAGTACGTGGTCGGGCGCTGGTGGGAACAGATCCTGCACAACCAGAGCGCGCTGCGCCTGAAGAGCCGGCTGCTCTTCCAGCCCGGGGTCATGGTCACCAGCGTGCCCTGGCAGCTGCACTCCTCGGCAGGCGTGCGCAAGGAACGAATCGACGCGGCGCCCGGCGCCGTACGTCGCGGAATCGACGATCAGGAGGAACAGCGGTGAGCCGGCACGAACGGCAGGTCCCCGGTACGGATTGGTCAGGTCGCCGGATCGAGGTGATCCTCGGGAATCCCGCCCACGGAGGCTCGTTCGTCGCGCGACACGAGGGGCGGGTCGTGTTCGTGCGGCACGGGCTGCCCGGCGAGCGGGTGGTCGCGGTCGTCACCGAAGATCGCGGCGGGTCGTTCTGCTTCGCCGACGCGGTCGAGATCCTGGAGGCGTCGCCGGACCGGGTGAGCCCGGTGTGCCCGATCTCCGGGCCGGGCGGCGCCGGTTGCTGCGATCTGTCCCACGCGAGCGTGCCCGCGCAGCAGCGGATCGGCGCGGCGGTCGTGGCGGAACAGTTGCGGCGGCTGGGCGGTGTCGAGCGCGCGGTCGAGGTCGAGTTGCTTCCGGGGGGCGCTCCCGACGGCACCCGGTGGCGGACCCGGGTGCGCCTGGCGGTCGACCGGGCCGGAAACCCGGGCTTCCGGCGACATCACAGTCACGACGTGGAGACGGACCTCGCGTGCCCGCAGATCGAGGCGCGGGCCTATGCCGGACTGACCGACCGGGTGTGGCAGCCCGGCGCCGAACTGCAGGTGGTGCTGGACGCGGAGGGCGAGCGGCACGTCGTGGAGATCGCGCCTCCGCACGTCTCGCGGACGGGCCGACGCAGTCCCGGCCGCCGGGGTACGTCCGCGCGGCGCGCGGCGGCGAGCGCACCGCGCGCGGAGAAGGTGATCGAGGGGTCGGGCCGGCCCGTCGAGCGGGTGGGGACGCGCGAGTGGACCCTGTCCGCCACGGGCTTCTGGCAGGCGCACCGCGGCGCCGCGGCGACCTATTCGGCGGTCGTGGGGGAGTGGGCCGATGTTTCCGCGGGAGCGACGGCCTGGGACCTGTACGGCGGAGTCGGGGTGTTCGCGGCAGCGCTGGCCGAGCGGGTCGGCGAGAGCGGCCGGATCGAGTCGGTGGAGTTCTCGCGCGGAGCCGTGGACGACGGCGCGCTCGCGCTGGCCGATCTGCCGCAGGTGCGGTTCCATCACGCGCGGGTCGAGCGGACGATCGCCGATCTGCCACGTCCCGAGCTGGTGGTGCTGGATCCGCCGCGGGCGGGTGCCGGCCGTGAGGTGATCGAGACGATCGCGGCGGCAGGTCCCGAGCGGATCGTGCACGTCGGGTGTGATGCCGCGTCCTTCGGCCGCGACGTCGGGCTGTATCGCTCCCACGGTTTCGAACTCGCCGACCTGCGGGTGTTCGCGGCGTTCCCGTCCACGCACCACGTGGAGTGCGTGGCCCTGTTCACACGCTGATCGTCGAACGACGAGAGCCCGGTACGGCTGCCCCGTGCCGGGCTCTGTCCGTTTTGTGGGTAATTGCTTGCAGCAATCAACTAACGTATAGTTGCATGACGCAAGCAATTGATTTTCGAACGGAGTAGTCGGATGGCGGTTCCCCCGGACACGGCGAGCGCCTTGATGGATGTGATCTTCGTGCTCGGCCGCACGCTTCGGACCACGCTCTCGCACATGGACGACGACCTGCTGCCCGCCGCACTGGCGGGAGTTCTCTTCCTGCTGTGGCGTACCGGCGAATGCCGGCCCAGCGAACTCGCCGCCGAGATGTGCGTGAGCCAATCCGCCCTCAGTCGCCAGATCGGGGAACTCGTCGAGCGGGGCTACATCGAAAGACATCCCGACCCCGACGACAAACGCGCCCACCGGGTGCGGGTCTCCGAAGCGGGCGCCGACGTGCTGCGGGGAGTCCGCAGCCGGCGCGCCGCACGGCTCGGCGAAGCCCTCGCCGACTGGAACGAAGCCGAAACGGACGCGGCGCTCCGAATTCTCGGTCGCCTCAACGACACGCTTGCGCCCGTTCTCACCGATAACGCACGAAGGACCGCTTGATGACCCAGACAACGCACGGAGTCGCACCGGGGGCACACCCGGGTGACTCGATGACCCACCGGGAGATCCTCGAGGTACTCGCCGGTCTCCTCGCCGCACTGTTCACGGCGATGCTCAGCAGCACCATCGTGGCGACGGCCCTGCCCACCATCATCGGTGACCTGCAGGGCAGCCAGACCCAGTACGCGTGGGTCATCACCACCGCGCTGCTCGCGAACGCCGCCAGCACCCCGATCTGGGGCAAGCTCGCCGACCTGTTCAACAAGAAGACACTCGTGCAGTCCGCGATCGTGATCTTCGTCGCCGGTTCCATCCTCGCCGGTGTCGCCCACAACGTGCCGGTGCTGCTCGCCGCACGTGTCGTCCAGGGCCTGGGCATGGGTGGCCTGACCGCACTCGTCGTCGCGATCATCGGCACGATCATCCCGCCGCGCGACCGGGGCCGGTACTCCGGTTACATGGGCGCCGTCATGGCGGTGGCCATGTCCGGCGGCCCGATCCTCGGCGGCGTCATCGTCGACAGCCCCCTCGGCTGGCGCTGGTGCTTCTACGTGTGCGTGCCGATCGCCGTGCTCTCGCTGGTGCTGCTGCAGCGCACTCTGCACATGACCACCGAACGCAAGAGCGACGTGCGCATCGACTGGCTCGGCGCGACCCTGCTCACCGCCGGTGTCAGCGTCCTGCTGGTGTGGGTCTCGTTCGCCGGCTCGAGCTTCGAGTGGCTGTCCACCGAATCGGCCGTGTACGTGATCGTCGGCCTCGCCCTGCTCGTCGCCACCGTGATCGTCGAGTCGAAGGTGGCCGACCCGGTCATCCCGCTGAAGATCATCACCGAGCGCACCACCGGGCTCGCCATCATCGCCTCCATCGCCGTCGGTATCGGCCTGTTCGGTGCCACGACCTTCCTCGGTCAGTACTTCCAGACCGCACGCGGCTTCAGCCCCACCGAAGCCGGCATGCTGACCATTCCGATGGTCCTGGGCACGCTCGTCTCGTCCGTCGTCTCCGGCCAGCTCATCACCCGATTCGGTGAGTGGAAGGCATTCCTGATCGGCGGCGCCGTCCTGCAGTTCGCCGGATTCGCGCTGCTGGGCACGATCGATCACGCGACGTCGCTGTGGTTGATCGGCGGATACATCGCGATCGTCGGCCTCGGCACCGGCATGCTCATGCAGAACCTGGTGCTCGCGGTGCAGAACACCGTCAGCGTCCGCAACATCGGTGCGGCCAGCAGTTCGGTCGCGTTCTTCCGGACCTTCGGCGGTGCGATCGGCGTCTCCGTCCTCGGCTCGATCCTCGCCAGCCGGGTCGCCACCCTGTCGGCCGAGGGCTTCGCGAAGCTCGGGATCGACGCCGGCTCCGGTGACGGGGGCGGCAACCTCGACCTGGCCGCGATGCCGGAGCCGATCGCGGCGATCATCCGCGGCGCCTACGGGGACGCCACCGGCCGGCTGTTCCTCGTCGCCGCCGCGTTCGCGGTCGTGACCCTCGTCGCGGTCGCCCTGATCCCGAAGCGGCAGCTCCGGACCACCATCGACATGGTCCCGGAGGAGAAGGAGCCCGTGGCAGTGTCCTGATGCCGGGGCTATCGGTCGGAGCGGTCGACGCCGCGCACCACGCGAACATCACGCGAGGTGCGCGGCGTCGCTGTCTCGTCGCGCGGAGCCGATGTCCGGAGGGGCATAGGCTGTGATGTACCTCACGATGACCCTCCGCTGAGACGATGACCTCGGTGTGAGACCCGCCGTGGGGGAGGTGTGAGGACGGGAGTGCCCCGCGCGCTCCGTAGACTGAGTGGAACCGCTCGCGCGGCGTCGCGCGAGTCGAGCCGGAGGGAGCAGAACCAGTTGGGTGTCCTTTCCCGCATCCAGTCGCCCGACGACGTGCGGCGGCTCACGCCCGCCGAGGTCAAGGAGCTCGCCGGTGAGATCCGTCGATTCCTCGTCGAGAAGGTCTCCGCCACCGGTGGTCACCTCGGTCCGAACCTCGGTGTCGTCGAACTGACTCTCGCGTTGCATCGCATCTTCGATTCACCGCACGACCCGATCCTGTTCGACACCGGTCACCAGGCCTACGTGCACAAGATCCTCACCGGTCGTGCCGACGGCTTCGACACGCTGCGTCAGAAGGGCGGCCTGTCCGGCTACCCGTGCCGCGCCGAGAGCGAACACGACTGGGTCGAGTCGTCGCACGCGTCGGCGGCCCTGTCCTACGCGGACGGCCTGGCCAAGGCGTACGCGCTCAGCGGCCGGCGCGACCGCACCGTCGTCGCGGTCGTCGGGGACGGCGCGCTCACCGGCGGCATGTGCTGGGAAGCGCTCAACAACATCGCCGCCGGCAAGGACCGGTCGGTGGTGATCGTCGTCAACGACAACGGCCGCTCCTACGCGCCGACGATCGGCGGGCTCGCGGACCATCTGGCGGCCCTGCGGCTCCAGCCCGGCTACGAGAAGGTTCTCGACAACAGCCGCCGCTTCGTGAAGAAGCTGCCGTGGATCGGTCCGGCTGCATATTCCGTGCTGCACGGGATGAAGGCCGGGATCAAGGACGCGGTCAGCCCGCAGGTGTTGTTCACCGACCTGGGCATCAAGTATCTCGGTCCCGTCGACGGACACGACGAACTCGCCCTCGAAGGGGCCCTGCGCCGCGCCAAGGCGTACGGCGGGCCGGTGCTCGTGCACGCGGTCACCCGCAAGGGTGCCGGATACGCTCCGGCCGAGAACCACAAGGCCGACCAGATGCACGCGACCGGGATCATGGATCCGCGCACCGGCCGGTCCACCTCGTCGACATCGGCACCGGACTGGACGTCGGTGTTCTCCGACGAACTCATCGCGCAGGCGCAGGACCGCAGCGACATCGTCGCGATCACCGCCGCGATGGCCGGACCCACCGGGCTCGCGAAGTTCGGAGAACGGTTCCCCGACCGGATGTTCGACGTCGGTATCGCCGAGCAGCACGCGGTCACCTCCGCTGCCGGCCTGGCCCTGGGCGGCATGCACCCGGTGGTCGCGGTGTACTCGACGTTCCTCAACCGCGCGTTCGACCAGTTGCTCATGGACGTCGCGCTGCTGAAGCTGCCGGTCACCCTCGTGCTCGACCGTGCCGGCATCACCGGCGCCGACGGCGCCAGCCACAACGGCATGTGGGACTTCTCGCTCCTGGGAATGGTGCCGGGTATGCGTGTGGCGGCGCCGCGCGACGGCACGACGCTGCGCGAGGAACTCGGCGAGGCACTCGCGATCGACGACGGGCCGACCGCCGTACGATTCCCGAAGGGCGCGGTGGGCGAGGACATTCCGGCACTCGAACGGGTCGACGGTGTCGTCGACGTGCTGCGGATGCCGGAGGGACGCAGCGGCGACGTACTGCTCGTCGCGGTCGGCGCATTCGCCGGCCTGGCACTCGAAACCGCGGAACGCCTGGCACAGCAGGGCATCACCGCAGCGGTCGTCGACCCGCGGTGGGTGCTCCCGGTGCCGGCCGCGGTGACCGAACTCGCCCGCAATTTCCGTGTCGTGGTGACCGTCGAGGACAGCGGCGTGCACGGCGGCGTCGGATCCGCGGTCGCGGCGGCGCTGAGCAACGCCGACATCGACGTGCCCACCCGGGAACTGGGTGTGCCGCAACGTTTCCTCGACCACGCCTCCCGCGGTCAGATCCACCAGGAGCTCGGGCTGACCGCGCAGGACGTCGCTCGGCGCATCACCGGATGGGTCGCCGGTCTCGACTCCGCCGACCCGGCGGAATCGGTCGAGGAGCGCAAGCGCGGCGTCGGCTGACTCGTGAAACGGCAGTCGATCCCCGGGCCACGGCCCGGGGATCGACTTTTTCGGGGACCGCTGCGACGTCAGGCGTGCATGTCCTCGAGTTCCATACCCTTCGTCTCCGGGATCTTCGCGCGGACGAAGAAGAACGACAGGAGCGCGAACAGCGCGAACAGGCTGTAGAGGAACCACAGTCCCACGGTGTTGGTCAGCGGCGGGAACGCCAGGGTGACAGTGAAGTTCGCCAGCCAGTTCGCGGCCGTGCTCAAACCCAGTGCGACCGCGCGCATTCGATTGGGGAACATCTCGCCGAGCATCACCCACATGATCGGTCCCCACGTGGCGGCGAAGAACACCACGAACATGTTGGCGCCGACGAGCGCGACCGCACCCCACGGGCTGGGCAGTTCGACGTTCTCGCCTTCGCCGACGGCCTGCGAGAACGCGACGGCGGCGAGCAGCAGGCTCACGAACATCCCGATCGAGCCGATCATGAGCAGGATGCGCCGGCCGATGCGGTCGACGAACAGGATCGCCACGAACGTCATCCCCACGTTGATCACCGACGTGATCACCGAGGTCGTGAACGACTGGTTCTCGCTGAATCCCACCGACTTCCACAGTGTCGTCGAGTAGTAGAAGATCGCGTTGATACCGACGAACTGCTGGAAGATCGCCATGATGATGCCGATCCACACCAACGGCTGCAGTCCGAACCGCGGTCCGCGGATGTCGCCGAACGAACGGGTCGACTCGCGGCGCAAGGTCAGACGGATCTCGTGGACGCGTTCGTGCGGTTCGAGCTCGCCGGTGATGTTCGCGAGGATCTCCGCGGCCTCACGGTCGAGGTTCTTGCCCACCAGGAACCGCGGGGACTCCGGGATCATCAGTGCCAGAACCCCGTACACGATTGCGGGGACGACGCCGACCAGGAACATCCAGCGCCACGCCTCGAGACCCCACCACAGATCGTTCGACGGCCCGCCGGCGGCGTTCTGCAGCACCGCATCCGACAGCAGGGCCGCGAAGATACCGACGGTGATGGCGAGCTGCTGCAACGAGGCGAGGCTGCCGCGATAGCGGGCGGGAGCGATCTCGGAGATGTACGTCGGGGCGATCACGGAGGCGATGCCGATGCCGACACCGCCGAGCACACGCCAGAGCATCAGATCGGGGACGCTGAACGCGAGTCCGGATCCGATGGAGGAGACGGTGAACAGCGCCGAGCCGAGCAGCATCACCTTCTTGCGGCCCCACCGGTCGGCGAGTTCACCGGCGAACCAGGCACCGACCGCGCAGCCGAGCAGGGCGATCGCGACCACGAAGCCGGTGAAGAAGTCGCCGAGCCCGAAGTTCCCCTGGATCGAGTCGACGGCCCCGTTGATGACGGAACTGTCGAATCCGAACAGGAATCCGCCGACCGCCGCGGCGACGGTCACGGCGATGACCTTGGCTGCGTGCCCACCGGAGGGTTGCGTCATCGGCCACCTGCTTTCCTCGGGCATCGCTGCCGCGCTGCGAGACGAATTTCACGCTACGCCCGCAGTACCCGATCACAGGCCGGATTAGACAACGACGGCGCATCACCGTGCGGTGATGCGCCGTCGCGGAGCGAGACGTGATCAGCGTGGGACGTCGGCGACTCCCGGTTCCAGGAATCGCTTGCCGTTCACCGCTTCCGAGACCCCGGTGCGATCCAGGTACGGGGTGATGCCACCGTTCCAGAACGCGAAACCGCCCCCGAGGATCAGGCACAGGTCGATGTCCTCAGGGGCAGCGACCACACCCTCCTCGAGCATGATGCGGATCTCCTCGGCGAACGCGCGGCGGGTGCGCTCGAGCACCTCCTCGGCGGTGGAGGGCTTGTCACCCTGCGGCCACAGTGCGGCGACTTCGGGGTCGACGGCCTGGCCGTTCTCGCCGTAGGTCCACACGCCGGGCTTCCTGGCCTCGACGAGAGCCGACAGACCGGCGGACGGGGTGAACCGATCCGGGTACGAGGCCTGCAGCGTCTCACCCGTGTGAAGCGCGATCGCCGGACCGACGAGCGCGAGCAGCGTGAACGGGCTCATCGGCATACCGAGCGGGGCAACCGCGTTGTCCGCGACGTCGAACGGGGTGCCCTCGTCGACCGCCGAGATGACCTCGCCGAGCGTGCGGGTGACGAGGCGGTTGAACACGAAGCCCGGCTTGTCGCCGCACAGCACCGCCGACTTCTTCAGCGACTTGGCGGTCGCGAAGGCCGTCGCGAGGGTGGCGTCGTCGGTCCTGTCGCCCTTGATGATCTCGAGCAGCGGCAGGACCGCGACCGGGTTGAAGAAGTGGAAGCCGACGACCCGCTCCGGATGCTGCAGATCCGAGGCCATCTCCGTGATCGACAACGACGAGGTGTTGGTCGCCAGGATCGTCTCGGGGGTGACGTGCTGCTCGAGCTCGGCGAACACGTTCTTCTTGACGTCCATGTTCTCGAAGACGGCCTCGATGACGAAGTCGGTCTTCGCGAACGCGGCCTTGTCGAGCGAACCGGTCACCAGCGCCTCGAGGCGGTTCGCGGCATCCGGAGACAGGCGACCTTTCGCCTGCAGCTTGCCGATCTCGGTGTGGACGTAGCCGACACCCTTGTCGATGCGTTCCTGGTCGATGTCGGTGAGGATCACCGGGACCTTCAGCTGCTTGACGAACAGCAGCGCGAGCTGGCTGGCCATCAGACCGGCGCCGACGATGCCGACGCCGGTGATCTTGCGGGCCAGCGACTTGTCCGGGGCGCCGGCCGGGCGCTTGGCGCGCTTGTTGACCAGATCGAACGAGTAGAGGCCGGCACGCAGCTCGTCGGACATCAGCAGTTCGGCGAGGGCCTCGTCCTCGGCCGCGAATCCGGCCGCGAGCGACGCCGCGTCGGAGATGTCGGTGCCGCGGGCGGTCTCGAGCAGCTCGATCGCGCGGTTCGGGGCGGGCGCGAATCCGCGGGTCTTGCCGGCGACGAGTGCCTTCGCCCGGCCGACTGCCGCGTCCCAGCCGGCGCCGCGATCGATCTCCGGGCGGGCCGGGGTGACGTCACCTGCAAGCACCTTCGCGGCCCACAGCAGCGACTGCTCGAGGAAGTCCGCCGAGCCGAGGACGATGTCCGCGTAGCCGAGGTCCGCGGCCTGCTTCGCCTTGATGGTGCGGCCGTTGTTGAGCGGATTCTCCAGGATGAGCGTGACCGCGTTGTCCGGGCCGATGATGTTGGGCAGCAACTGGGTGCCGCCCCACGCCGGTACCAGACCGAGCATCGTCTCGGGCAGGCCGAGAGCCGGAACGTTGTCGGCGACGGTGCGGTAGTGGCAGTGCAGGCCGACCTCGAGGCCGCCACCGAGGGCGAGCCCGTTGACGAACGCGAATGTGGGGATCTCCGAGGTGCGCAGCCGGCCGAACACCTTGTGGCCGAGCCTGCCGAGCTCGAGGCCCTGCTCGCGGGTGGTGACCGACGGGACGCCCTTGAGGTCGGCGCCGGCGGCGAAGATGAACGGCTTGCCCGTGACGGCGATCGCGGCGGGGTTCGCGGCGAAGGCCTCGTCGAGCGCGGCGTCGAATGCGGCCAGGCCTCGCGGCCCGAACGAGTTCGGCTTGGTGTGGTCGAAGCCGTTGTCGAGGGTGATCAGCGCGACGCGACCCTCGATGCCGGGTACCGACACCAGCTTCGTGTACGCGTTGGTGACGACCTCGTCGGCGAATGCGTCGATAATTGCGGTCATTTACTTGTCTCCCGCCCGGTAGTCGGCGTGGTTGGGGTTCTCCCAGATGACGGTGCCGCCCATGCCCAGTCCGATGCACATGGTGGTCAGGCCGTAGCGCACGTCCGGGTTCTGCGCGAACTGGCGGGAGAGCTGGGTCATCAGGCGCACGCCCGAGGAGGCGAGGGGATGGCCGCACGCGATGGCGCCGCCCCACTGGTTGACGCGCGGGTCGTCGTCGGCGATGCCGAAGTGCTCGAGGAACGCGAGCACCTGCACGGCGAACGCCTCGTTGATCTCGAACAGGCCGATGTCCTCGATCTTCAGGCCGGTGCGGGCCAGCAACTTCTCGGTCGCGGGGACCGGGCCGATGCCCATGACGGCGGGATCGACACCCTGGAACGCGAAGCCGACCATGCGCATGCCGACCGGCAACCCCAGCTCGGCGGCGGTGTCCTCACCGGCGAGGATGCACGCGGTGGCGCCGTCGTTGAGACCGGCGGCGTTACCGGCGGTGATCCGGCCCGCGGTGCGGAAGGGAGTCTTGAGCTGCGCGAGGTCCTCGACGGTGGTGCCGGGGCGCGGCGGCTCGTCCTCGGTGGCCAGGCCCCAGCCGGCGGCGGAGCGGGTGGCCACGGGGGTGAGGGTGTCGGCGATGAAGCCGGCCTTCTTCGCGGCGTCGTACTTGTTCTGCGACGCGACGGCGTAGGCGTCGGTGCGGTCCTTGGTGATCGACGGGAACCGGTCGTGCAGATTCTCGGCGGTGTTGCCCATGACCAGTGCGGACGGGTCGACGAGCTTGTCGGCGAGGAATCGCGGATTCGGGTCGGCGCCCTCACCCATCGGGTGGCGGCCCATGTGCTCGACGCCACCGGCGATGACGACGTCGTACTGGCCGAAGCCGATGCCCGACGCCGTGGTGGTCACGGCGGTCATCGCGCCGGCGCACATTCGGTCGATCGCGAAGCCTGGGACCGTCTCGGGCAGCCCCGCGAGGATCGCCGAGGTGCGGCCGATGGTCAGGCCCTGGTCGCCGGTCTGCGTGGTGGCCGCGATGGCGACCTCGTCGACGCGCTCCGGCGGCAGCTGCGGGTTGCGGCGCAGCAGCTCGCGGATCGCCTTGACGACCAGGTCGTCGGCGCGGGTCTCCGCGTAGATGCCCTTCGCCCCGGCCTTGCCGAACGGGGTGCGGATGCCGTCGACGAAGACGACACTGCGTTGCGTTGAGGTGGTTGGAGCCACGCTGGTTCCTCCTGATGGAGCGATGCTCTCGTCTCGTCACTGTGCGCGACGAGCGGGTCGGTTCCGGACCGTGGACGATCCGTCTGGTGATGAGCCTACCCGTCATTACCGACGGGTAACTTATCACCTCCGCCGACGGCGGGCGCCGCTGTTGCGCGCTTGTGATGCCATGGTGTCGATCACGTGTCCCACTCGAGACGGCCGAGCATCAGGTGGTGCCGCGACACTGCGGAGCCGGCACCTGCGCGGCATGCCGCCCCGTCACGCACGGCAGCAGGTCACGGGCTCACCCGTTCTCGTGGGGCAACATCTCCTGAACCTTGGTCGCGAGCCCCGTCTTGACGAAACCCCACGCGTCCTCGTCGCCCTGTAGGACCGAGGCTGCGGCGGACTTGAACTGATCCCAGGTCGCGTGCGGCGGGATGGGAGGCATGTTCGGGTCGGTGTGCACGTCCAGGAGGGTCGGGCGGTCCGCCGACAGAGCCGTCTCCCACGCCCAGGCCAGTTCGTCCGGGGCTGTGACGGTGACGCCGTCGAGGCCGAGACCGGCGGCGAAGGCCGCGTAGTCGACGTCCGGAAGCGTCTGCGATTCCACGAACTTCGGTGCGCCCGACATCGCCCGCATCTCCCACGTCACCTGGTTCAGGTCGTTGTTGTGCAGCACCGCCACGATCAGCCTCGGATCGTCCCACCGCTGCCAGTACCGCTTGACGGTGATCAACTCGGCGAGGCCGTTCATCTGCATCGCCCCGTCGCCGGCGAAGACGATCACGGGCCGGTCCGGATGCGCGAACTTGGCGCCGATTCCGTAGGGCACCCCCGGCCCCATCGTCGCGAGGGTCCCGGACAGCGATCCGCGCATCCCCGGCCGGAACTTCAGTTGCCGGGCATACCAGTTCGCCGCCGATCCCGAGTCCGCCGTGACGATCGCATCGTCGGGCAGCCGGGTCGACGCCTCGGCGAACATGCGCAGCGGGTTGATCGGGTGGGCGTCCACCGCGGCCTGTTTGTCCATCGTCTCCCACCACCGGGCGACATCGGATTCGATCTTCTCCCGCCACGACCGGTCCTCTCGGCGTCGCAGATGCGGAATGAGCGCGCGCAGAGCACTTTTCGCGTCCGAGACGATATTGACCTCGTACGGATAGCGCATGCCGATCATGCTGCCGTCGATGTCGATCTGCACCGCGCGGGCCTGCTCGAGACCGGGGAGGAACTGGGTGTACGGGAAGCTCGAACCGATGGTGAGGAGGGTGTCGCAGTCGCGCATCATCTCGTAGCTCGGGCGGGTGCCGAGCAACCCGATCGCGCCGGTCACCCAGGGCAGTTCGTCGGAGAGCACGTCCTTGCCGAGGAGCGCTTTCGCCGTACCCGCGCCCAGCAGATCGGCGACCTGCTCGATTTCGTCGTGCGCCCCGCGTGCGCCCTGCCCCACCAGCATCGCGACCTTCGTGCCGGCATTGAGCACCTCGGCGGCGCGGGCCACGGCATCGGCGTCCGGGTCCACGGCCGGACGGTCGAATCCGACGCTGGACGGGACCATCTTGAACGCGTGGGCAGGCGGGGAGTAGTCGAGCTCCTGCACGTCGGCCGGGATGATCAGGGCGGTCGGGGCGCGCCGGGTCAGTGCGACCCGGAACGCCCGGTCGAGGACGTTCGGCAACTGCTCGGGCACCGTCACCATCTGCACGTAGTCGGAGGCGACGTCCTTGTACAGGCTGAGCAGATCCACTTCCTGCTGGTACGACCCGCCCATCGCGCTGCGGTTGGTCTGCCCGACGATCGCGACCACCGGCACGTGATCGAGTTTGGCGTCGTACAGGCCGTTGAGCAGGTGAATCGCGCCGGGCCCGGAGGTCGCCATGCACACCCCGACCCGATCGGTGAACTTCGCGTAGCCGACGGCCTCGAACGCGCTCATCTCCTCGTGCCGGGACTGGACGAACTGCGGGTCGTCGTCGGCGCGTCCCCACGCGGCGAGGATGCCGTTGATGCCGTCCCCGGCGTAGGCGAAGACGTGCTCGACACCCCACGCGCGCAGACGTTCGAGCAGATAGTCGGAAACTTTCTGGCTGGACATCGGAGGAGTCCTCCTCGCGGATCGCCGGACCGTCATCGGACTCGGTACGGGTTCCCCGCTGCGACGCGTCTATTCAAGGCGCGGTGAAGACCGCCGGTCCGGGCCTCCCGGGACCACGGCGTGCTCGGTGGCGCCGAGGCCGCCTCGCGGCCGGAGCGGCAGCGATCGGGATCGGTCGGCGCCTGCGCTGAGACACCGCCCGTCCCGGTCAGGCCGCCAGGATCTTCGCCAGTCTCGGTGCCACGAGTTCACGCTGCCACGAGCGGGCTCCACCGTCGGCGAACCGCGTCGCGATGTAGCCGGTCACATCGGCACCGGGCGCCGGATCCCAGTCCCAGCACAACCGCCGCACGAGTTCCGGGCTGACCAGATTCTCGACCGGAACCTGCACGGCCTCGCTGATCGCGGTCATCTCCGTACGGGCGGCGGTGAGGCGAGCCGCCGCCTCCGGATGATGGCGCGCCCACCGGTTCGCCGGCGGGGGACCGGTGAACGGCTGCGTGAGCGGCGGCAGTTCCGACTTGGGCAGCGCCCGGGCACGTTCGATCGCGGACAGCCACACCCGGGACAACCGTCGTTGCCGCGGCCCACCGAACACCGGCAGGGCACGCAGTTCCTCGGGACTGCGCGGCGCGGCCTCCGCAGCCGCGATGATCGCAGAATCGCGGAGCACCCGCCCCGGAGCCACATCGCGGCGTGCGGCCATCTCGTCCCGGGTGGTCCACAGTTCCCGCACGATCGCGAGGCGCCGCGGATCCTTCACGGTGTGGATCTTCGACGTGCGCCGCCACCGGTCCGGTTTCGGCGCCGGTGGCCCCGCGGAACGGACGTGCTCGAACTCCTCGGCGGCCCACTGCGACTTTCCCTGCCGATCGAGTTCACCGGCCATCGCGTCCCGCAGATCGACGAGGATCTCCACGTCGAGTGCCGCGTAGTTCAGCCACGACTCGGGCAACGGGCGCGTCGACCAGTCGGCCGCGCCGTGGCCCTTGCGCAGCTCGAGCCCGAGCATGCGTTCGACGATCGCGGCGAGCCCGACCCGCTCGAACCCGGCGAGCCGGCCGGCCAGTTCCGTGTCGTACACCGACTCCGGATGCAACCCCACGTCCGCCAGGCACGGCAGGTCCTGGTCCGCGGAGTGCAGAACCCATTCGAGTCCGTTGACGGCATCGGCCAGCGGTGCGAGCGCACCGGCGGTGGGAATCGGATCGATCAGCACTGTTCCGGCACCGGCGCGGCGCAGCTGGATCAGATAGGCGCGCGACGAATAGCGGTAACCGGAGGCACGTTCGGCGTCGACGGCGAGAGGCCCCGTTCCCGCGGCCAGCGCAGCCGCGGCGGCGCCGACACCGTCCGCGGTGGTGATCACCTCCGGGACACCGCCGCGGGGGGAGAGCAGGGGAACGGGGGTCCGCACGGACTCGTTTTCTTCTGCTACCGACATGAAATGGACTCTAGACCGATCCGGATCGGCGGAATGCCGACACCGGGACCGGTGCCCGCGGATCAGTGCTGCAGACGCACCACACCGGCAGGGGGAAGACCCGCCGCATACGCGAGGACCTCGCAGAACGCCTCCACGTGCGGACCCAACTCCCCGGACAGCGGGGTCCACGACGCCCGCAATTCCAGCTGGTGAGCGCGTGCGGGACCGGCGATGTCGCCGAACCGCACCGAACTCGTGGACGTGACGGTACCGCCGAGAGCGGTCAAGGGCTGCCCGTGCGCGTCGAGCGCATCGACGAGCCAGCTCCACGCCACCTCCGGCAGCAGTGGATCGGACGCGAGGGTCGCGTCCACGTCCGCCTGGATGTAGGCCACCAGCCGCATCGTGCCGTCCCAGGCCTCGTCCCCGGCCGGATCGTGCAACAGGATCAACCGCCCGAACGCGTCGCCTTCGGACTCCTCCGGCACCGGTCCCGACTCGTCGTGCAGCACCTCGGCGCCCAGCGCGAAGCTGAACGGTGCGAGTCGTTGGGGCGGCCGGATCGGACCGACCTCGATCTCCGGGCGCACCGTCGCCGCGTTCATCGCTTCGATCGCGGCGCGGAACTGGGCGGGTTCTGCGGGCGAGGTGGTCACGACAGCGGACGTTAGTGCCGGTGACGCACGGCACGCGGGAGGCGCGCCGATTCCGGCGGCCGACGGTGGCGTGGCAGCATGGGCACCATCCCGTGCCCGCCGTGGCGGGTACCGAACCATGCTCCTGGAAGACGAGGATCGATGACCGGCCTGGAAGACACGAACGTCGGCTCCACCACCCCCGCGGAGTACCCGAGCCGACGCCGGCTCGGCACGGCACCGTTGCTCGCCGCGGCGCGCGGCGCCGAGCCCACCCACCGGCCCGTGTGGTTCATGCGCCAGGCCGGCCGGTCCCTGCCCGAATACCGGGAGATCCGCGCCGGTATCGGCATGCTCGAATCCTGCTTCCGACCCGAACTGGTGTGTGAGATCACCCTCCAGCCCGTCCGTCGCCACAAGGTCGACGCTGCGATCCTCTTCTCCGACATCGTCGTGCCCCTCAAGGCGGCCGGCATCGACCTCGACATCGTCGCCGGGACGGGTCCGGTCGTCGCGCACCCGATCCGGTCCGCCGCGGACGTCGCTGCACTGCCCACCCTCGAGGCCGGGGAGGTCGGTGCCGTTGCGAGTGCGGTGGGACTGCTCACCCGCGAGCTCGGTGAGACCCCGCTGATCGGGTTCGCCGGAGCGCCGTTCACCCTCGCCTCGTATCTCGTGGAGGGCGGGCCGAGCCGCAACCACGAGCGCACCAAGGCACTCATGCACTCCGATCCGGCCACCTGGCACGCGCTGCTCGGCCGGCTGGCCGACATCACCATCGCGTTCCTGCAGGCCCAGCTCCACGCGGGGGTCGACGCGATCCAGTTGTTCGATTCCTGGGCCGGAGCGCTCTCGCTCGCCGACTACCGCGAATACGTGCTGCCGCACTCGCAGCGGGTCCTCGCCGAGATCGAGGCGGCCGGTGTGCCGCGCATCCACTTCGGGGTCGGTACCGGTGAACTGCTCGGCGCGATGGGCGAGGCCGGCGCCGACGTCGTGGGCGTCGACTGGCGGATCCCGCTCGACGTCGCGGCGGGGCGCGTCGGCCCGGGCAAGGGCCTGCAGGGCAATCTGGATCCGGCGATCCTGTTCGCCGGATGGGAGGTCGTCGAGCGCGAGGTACGCCGGATCGCCGCCGAAGCGGATCGTGCCCGCGCCGCCGGCGCCACCGGGCACATCTTCAACCTCGGCCACGGCGTGCTGCCGGACACCGATCCCGCCGTGCTGACCCGCGTCGTCGAGCTGGTGCACTCGCTGTGAGCACCCCGACCGTCGTCGCCGTCGGCGGGCCGACCGTTGCGATCATCGGCGGTGGTGTCACCGGCCTCGTTGCCGCATATCGGCTGCGGACGAGCCTCGGCGCCGACGCCCGGATCGTGATCCTGGAACAGTCGGACCGGCTCGGCGGGAAACTGCGCACCGTCCCCTTCGCGGGCGGGCCCGTCGACGTGGGCGCCGAGGCGTTCATCGGCCGGCGACCCGAGATGCCGGCGCTGCTCGACGAACTGGGTCTGGCCGACCAGACGGTGCACCCGGCCGGCGCACGACCGCTGATCTACGCCGGCGCAGAACTGCATCCGATGCCGGTCGGCACCCTGATGGGCATCCCCGCCGATGCGCAGGCGTTGGCCGGGCTCGTCGACTCCGCCACGCTGGACCGGATCGCCGCGGAACCGGACGTGCCGTTGCACTGGGAACGCGGCGGCGACATCTCGGTCGCCGAACTCGTCGGGACACGGTTCGGGGATCAGGTGGTGCGGCGCAGCGTGGATCCGCTCCTCGGCGGGGTGTACTCCGGGCTGTCCGACACAGCCGGTGTGCGGGCGACTCTCCCCACGCTCGCCGCGGCACTCGACGCCGGTGCGCCGAACCTGAGCGAGGCCGTTCGCCGGGCGTTGCCGCCCCCGTCGACCGCGCCGGTCTTCGGGACCCTCCGCGACGGCTACGGTGTGCTGCTCGACGCCCTCGAGCGGGCCGCCGCCGCCGAGATCCACGCCGGCACGCCCGCCTCCGCGCTGCGCCGCGCCGGCCACCGATGGTCGATCGACCCGGTCGGGGAGGTCGACGGCGTCGTGCTCGCGGTACCGGCTCCCCAGGCCGCGGCACTGCTCGCCGACGTGGCACCGGCCGCGGCCGCCGACGCGGAACGGATTCCGCTCGCGTCGTCGGTGGTCGTGGCGCTCGCGCTGCCCCGGGACTCGGGGCTGCCCCGCAATTCCGGGATCCTCGTCGCAACCGGTGAGGATCTGTCGGCGAAGGCGTTCACGCTGTCGAGCCGCAAGTGGCCGCACCTGGCCGAACGCGACGTGGAACTGGCCCGGGCGTCGTTCGGGCGGTTCGGGGATGCCGCGCTCGTCGACGCCGACGACGACCACCTGATCGCACTGGCCCGCACCGACCTCGCGACCGTCACCGGCGTGACCGCGGAACCGGTAGCCGCGTTCGTGCAGCGCTGGCACGGCGGCCTGCCGCAGTACCGCGCCGGACATGACGAGATCGTCGCGGCACTCGAGGCCGCGGTCGCGGACCTCGACGGCATCGAAGTGGCCGGCGCGATGCTGCACGGTGTCGGCGTGCCGGCGTGCGTCGGATCGGGCACAAAGGCCGCAGCACGGCTCACAACACGAATGGCAGGATGAGAAGCATGGCACGTCTCGATTTCGACAAGCTCAATTCGACCCTCCGCTACGCGATGTGGTCGGTGTTCCAGGTGCGGCCGGGCGTGCTCGGCGACGATCGCAGCGAAGCGCTCGAGGACCTGCAGAAGTTCCTCGCGGCGTACGAGAACACCGATGTCGTGGTGCGCGGAATCTACGACATCGCCGGCATGCGTGCCGACGCCGACTTCATGATCTGGACGCACGCCGAACGCATCGAGGATCTGCAGAAGTTCTACGCGGAGTTCCGTCGTTCGACGATCGTCGGCCGGGCGAGCAACCCGGTGTGGTCGAACGTGGCGCTGCACCGCCCCGCGGAATTCAACAAGAGCCACGTCCCCGCGTTCATCGCCGGCGAGGACCCGGGCAACTACATCTGCGTGTACCCGTTCGTGCGGTCCTACGAGTGGTACCTGCTGCCCGACGAGGACCGGCGCCGGATCCTCGCCGAGCACGGCAAGGCCGGCCGCGGCTACCCGGACGTGCGGGCGAACACGGTGCCGGCGTTCGCGCTCGGCGACTACGAGTGGATCCTCGCCTTCGAGGCCCCGGAACTCGACCGCATCGTCGACCTCATGCGTGATCTGCGCGCGACCGAGGCGCGCTACCACGTGCGTCTCGAGATCCCGTTCTTCACCGGCCCGCGCATCGACGCCGACCGGTTGATCAACGCGCTGCCCTGACATGGGGATGCCGGAGCAGGAAGCCGAAACGAATCGTCAGCCGCACCCGCACATCCCGCGGGTCAGGTATTCACACATCTCCCACTGGGGGATGTACGAGGCGGAGGCGGCGAACGGGGAGGTCACCGCGGTGCACCCGTACCCGGGGGACCGCGACCCGTCGGCGATTCTCGGCAACCTGCCCGGCTCGGTGCGGCACCGGTCCCGCATCACCGGTCCCGCCGTGCGGCGCGGCTGGCTCGAGAACGGACCGGGGCCGAGCAGCAGCCGCGGCAGCGACGAATTCGTCGCGGTGTCGTGGGACGAGCTCACCGAATTGCTCTCCGGCGAACTGCGGCGCGTCGTCGACACCCACGGCAACCGCGCGATCTTCGGTGGTTCCTACGGCTGGTCGTCCCCTGGCCGGTTCCACCACGCGCAGAGCCAGGTGCACCGGTTCCTGAAGATGCTGGGCGGCTACACCCGGTCCGTGCACAGCTATTCGCTGGGCGCGACCGGTGTCATCATGCCCCGCGTCGTGGGCGCCCACTGGAAATTGTTCGCGCGCTCCACCAATTGGGACGTCATCGCCCGCGAGACCGAACTGATGGTGTGCTTCGGCGGGGTGCCACTGAAGAACACCGCGGTCAACGACGGCGGCACCAGCAACCATCCGACCCGCGATGCGCTGGACCGGCTGCGGGCCCGGGGCGGACGCATCGTGTCGATCAGCCCGCTGCGCGACGATCTGCACGGCGCCGCCGAGTGGCTGGCCCCGCGTCCCGGCACCGATGTCGCGATCATGCTGGCCCTCGCGTACGTCCTCGCGACCGAGGACCTCGCCGATCGCACGTTCCTCGACCGCTATTGCACCGGTTACGACAAGTTCGAGGACTATCTGCTCGGCCGCACCGACGGCGTCCCGAAGACCCCGGAGTGGGCGGCGGAACTGTCCGGTCTGCCCGCCGGTGATCTCGCCGACCTCGCCCGCCGCATGGCGGCCGGACGCACGCTGGTCACCGTCACGTGGTCGCTGCAGCGGGTCCGGCACGGTGAGCAGGCGCCCTGGGCGGGCGTGACGCTCGCCGCGATGCTCGGCCAGATCGGTGTTCCCGGCGGTGGATTCGGCCACGGCTACGGTTCGATGAACGAACCCGGCCTGGCGCCGGTGCCGTATCCGCTGCCGACGCTGTTCCAGGGCCAGAACCCGGTCGACGAGGCCATCCCGGTCGCCGCGATCTCCGACCTGCTGCTGCGGCCGGGGGAGCAGTACGACTTCGACGGGCAGCGCCGCACCTTTCCCGACATCCGGCTCGTGTACTGGGCCGGGGGCAACCCGTTCCATCATCACCAGGACCTCGGCCGGCTGAAACGGGCACTGGCCAGGCCCGACACGATCGTCGTGCACGATCCGTACTGGACGCCGATGGCCAAGCACGCCGACATCGTCGTGCCGTCGACCACGTCGTTCGAACGCGAGGACCTCTCGTGCACCCGGAACGATCCGCTGCTGGTCGCCATGCAGGCCGCGACTCCCCGCTATGCGCAGGCCCGCGACGACTACGACACGTTCGCCGCGCTCGCGCACCGGCTGGGGTTCGGTCCGCAGTTCACCGAGAACCGCACTGCTCGTCAGTGGCTCGAGCACCTGTACGAGCAGTGGCGCGGCTTCGTCCTCGCCGACGGTGGAGACGCACCGGAATTCGACGAGTTCTGGCGGCGCGGGCACGTGCGGATGCGGACCGAGGACGGTCTGACGCTGTTCCAGGACTTCCGCGACGATCCGGACACCCATCCGCTCCGCACACCCAGCGGGCGCATCGAGATCTTTTCGGCCGACATCGACGGATTCGGCTACGCCGACTGCGCGGGGCATCCCACCTGGTACGAACCGGAGGAGTGGCTCGGCGGCGCGCGGGCGCAGAAGTTCCCGCTGCACCTGATCGCGAACCAGCCGCGCACGCGGCTGCACAGCCAGCTCGACCACGGCGCCACCAGCCAGGCGTCGAAGATCCGGGGGCGCGAACCGCTGCGGATGCACCCGGAGGCGGCTGCGGCGCGCGGCCTGGGCGGCGGCGACATCGCGCGGGTGTTCAACGATCGCGGTGCGTGCCTGGCCGGTGTGGTGCTCGACGACGGGATGCTCCCGGATGTCGTGCAGCTGTCGACGGGTGCCTGGTACGACCCTCTCGACCCGTCGGACCCGGACTCGATGTGCGTGCACGGCAATCCGAACGTGCTGACGCCGGATGTCGGCACGTCGTCGCTGGCCCGGGGATGCACCGGCCAGCACGTGCTGGTGGAGATCGAACGGTTCGAGGGCGAACTGCCACCGATCCGCGCATACGACCCGCCCGTGGTCGGCGCGCGCTGAGCCTGCGTAGTCAGCCTTCGAGAGTGGCCTGGACCTCCCGCAACGTCCGCGCCGACTCCCGCAGGCCGGCGCGTTCCTCGTCCGACATCGGCACCTCGAGGACCCTGCCCGCGCCGCGACCGTCGACGACGGTCGGCAGTGACAGGCACACCCCGGCGGAATCCCCGGTTCCGCTCTGCAGGGTCGACACCGGCAGCACCCGGTGCTGATCCCGCAATACCGACTCGACGATGCGGGCCGTGGACAACCCGATCGCCAGATTCGTCGCGCCCTTGCCGCGGATGATCTCGTAGGCGCTGTGCACCACCTGCTGCGAGATCTCCGCGCGGGTCGCGGCGTCGAAGGTTGCCCCGTCCTCGGCGACGAATACGTCGGCGGGCACCCCGCCGATCGTCACGCCCGACCACAGCGTGATCTCCGAGTCGCCGTGCTCACCGACGACGACGGCGTGCACGTTCTCCACCGCCACTCCCGCGCGATCGGCGATCAGGAAACGCAGACGACCGGAATCGAGCACGGTGCCCGACCCGAAGATGCGCCCGGGAGGTGCACCGGTCGCGGTGATCGCGGCGTGGGTGACGATGTCCACGGGATTGCTGACGAACAGCACGACCGCGTCGGGGGACCGCTCGAGCAGCGCGGGCGTCAGTGACTGCACGAGGGCGACGTTCGACGCTGCGAGATCCAGCCGGGACTGCCCGGGCCTCTGTTTGGCACCGGCGGTCACGACGATCATGTCCGAGCCGGTGGTGACATCGAGGTCGGCGCCACCCCCGATCCGGCACGGCGGTGCGAACTGGGTGCCGTGATTGAGGTCGAGAACCTCGGCGCCGACCTTGTCGGCGTCGGTGTCGAACAACGCCAGGGCCCCGGCCGAACCGCGGATCAGGCACGCGTACGCGATCGCGGTGCCGACAGCGCCCGCGCCCACGATCGACAACTTCACCTTCGATCTGCCCGCACTGTGATCGGCCATGCCC
The DNA here is from genome assembly GCF_001646785.1 of Rhodococcus phenolicus. Lineage (GTDB taxonomy): Bacteria > Actinomycetota > Actinomycetes > Mycobacteriales > Mycobacteriaceae > Rhodococcus > Rhodococcus phenolicus. The sequence continues at coordinate 6,790 of NZ_LRRH01000061.1, read as the reverse complement.
CGATCCTCCCGGCTGCGAGGGGATTCCGCAGCCGGAAGGCCGTCACGCCTTCGGGACGAGGCGCAGGGAGATCGAGTTGATGCAGTATCGCTGATCGGTCGGCGTCGGATAGCCCTCGCCCTCGAACACGTGCCCGAGGTGGCTGTGACACGACGCGCACAGCACCTCGACCCGGCGCATGCCCAGCGAATCGTCGGGCCGCAGGATCACCGCGTCGGAATCGGCCGGGTCGAAGAACGACGGCCATCCGCAATGGGAATGGAACTTCTCGCTGCTGCGGAACAACTCGGTCCCGCAGGCCCGGCACTGGTAGACACCTTCGGTCTCGGTGTCGGTGTACTCGCCGACGAACGGGCGTTCGGTGCCGGCCCGACGCAGCACTGCGAACTCCTCGGGGGACAGGAGCGCGCGCCATTCGTCGTCGCTGCGTTCGACCTTGGGGGCGGGTTCCGGACGGGGGGTGGAAGTCATGCCGCCGAGGCTAGTCGCGGACGGCGGGTGCGGCCACGCGCTCCCCGGGTTCCTCGGGTTCGCCGGCGGCGACGGGCTCCTTCGGCAGTAGGAACGCCGGTTCGATCCCCGCATCGAGCCGCCCCTCGCGGCGCGCGGCGAGGTACCGGTCGACCAGCACCGCGAACACGACGATGAGCAGCAACGACCATCCGAACGTCGTCTTCATGTACTCGGCGGCCCGGCCCATCTCCGGCCAGCGGGCCGACAGCCAACTGTCGTAGCTGAGGAAGCCGTACACAGCCAGCCAGGCCGGCCAGTTCCGCATCACCGAATTCGGCAGCACCACCGTCATCAGCAGGGGGAACAGCATCATCGAGTAGTACATCTGGCCGAGCGAACCGAGCAGGAACGACGCGGTCAGCAACACACCGGTCGCGGTGCCGACGAAGAACAGTTCGTCCTGGCGGCAGTAGCGGTACAGCAGCCACAGCGACACCAGCACCATGACCCCGAGGACGGCGCGGAGCCCCAGGACGAGCCATGCCGGCAGGCCGTAGTACATGCCGTTGCCGACGATGGCGCTGTTGAAGTAGTCGCGGGCCTCGAGGAGGTACGGCGTCGTGTGCTCGACGAACTGCCAGGCGTCGACAGACAGCGGCCACGCGATCGCCATGAGAGCGACGGGAACCCCGACTGCCGTGACGAACACCTTCCACTGCCCGCGAACCAGCGGAAGGAACAACAACGGTGCCAGGACGGGCTTCACCGCGAAGGTCAGGCCGAGAGCCGCCCCGGCCCACAGATCACGACGTTTGAGCAGCAATGTCAGGAACGCGATCTCGCCGAGCAACACGAGCCCGTTGATGTTGGTGAAGACCAGCGTGTTCGTCACCGTCTCGGAGGTGAACGCGCCGAGCACGAGGATCGGCGCGATCACCGAGTCGAGGCCGTAGCCGAACATGCGCAGCAGCAGGTACAGGGCGACGAGCACGGCGATCGCGTTGGCGAGGATGAACAACCAGCGGGAGCGTTCGGGATCGATCACGGCGATCGGCGAGATCAGCAACGTGCCCGACGGCGGATACAGGTAGTGCGGATCGACCCACTTGAAATTCGCCGTGTACACCGGCTGCCGGTTGAGGAACGCCAGCGCCGCGTTGTAGACAGGTGCGAAGTCGTCGGTCCGGAAGCCGTTGACGGCCTTGATCACGACACGATGGAGCACCGTGAGAACGGCCAACGGCCACACAACGCACTTGACCACCTCCACGGTGGTGCGGGCGGTGCGGGGCTCGAGACGACTGAGGAACACTACGGCACGGTACACCGGAGCGACCGCCTCGTGATCGACCCGCCCCGACGCGCCCCTGCGCTCAGGCCGGACACAGGCTGCCGTTCGGCGGCAGATCGCCGGTCTCCAGATACGCCGCCACCCGGGCCTGCGCGCACGTCGAATGCAGGGTCGCCGAATAACCGGCGCCCTGCCAGGACACGACGGCCCATCGGGCACCCACCGCGGTGAGGGCTCCGGTCACCGATTCGAGACCGCCGCTGCCGACGATCGGGTCGGCGGGCGCCCCGAAGACGAGCACCGGCACGTCCACCCCGTCCGGCAGCGGCGGCGCCGGCATGCTCGGCCATGCCGAGCACGCCGTCAGTCCGGTCGCGGTGTCGGCGCCGAACAGCGGGTAGCTCGAACCCCAGGTCTGCTGCAGCTCCAGCGCACGGGTGGGGGTGGGCCGGCGCTGCGTGTCGCTGCATCGGGACACGAACTGGCCTGCCGACGCCAGCTGCGCCTCGGCGGGGTCGACGAGTTCGAGCAGCGGCATCACGTCGCCGTCACGGGCAGCGGCCAGCGCATCGGACAGTTCCCGGACCCGGGACTGCAGATCGGCCCGGGGGCTGCCGAGGAAGCCGGTGAGAGCGGTCAGCAACGCGTTCGACGACAACGGTGCGAGCTCCCCGCTCGCCGCCTTCGCGTGCAGTTCCTCGAGGACGGCACGAGGGTCGGCGCCGAGCGAGCACTCCAGCGCCACACACTGGCGGGCGAACGCATCGACCGCGGCTTCGGCGCCGCGTGCCCGGCTCTCCGCGAGAAGTTCGGCGTCCGCGGTGGCGGCGGCGGGCGAATCGAGGATCAGCCGGCCGACGTTCTCCGGGTGCTCGGCGGCATACGCCAGCGCGATGGTCGCGCCGTTGCCGATACCGAGGAGGCCGATCCGTTCCACGTTCCAGGCCAGCCGCAACTGCTCGAGGTCGTCGGCGGCATGGGCCGCACCGAACATCAGCTCCTGCGGCTGCAGATAATCGGTGCACGCGATGGTGGCCTGGCGGCCGAGTTCGGCGACCCGGGTCGGTCCGTCGCCGGTGCGGCCGAACTGGCCCAGATCGCCGAGCGCGCGGAGGTCGGCGGGGAAGACGCAGTCGATGGGCTGCGACGCGCCGATCCCGCGACGGTCGACCGCGACGATCGACCGTGTGGCGAGCACACCGGACATCGGGCCGGTGGCGAGGGCGGCGAGCGCGGTCCCGGACGGCATGTTCGATCCGGTGGTGAGCACGAGCGGAGCTGCCTCGGTCGGCGTCTGCGGCACGCGTGCCCGCAGCACCCCGAGCGGGAACGTCCCCGGGACCGTTCCGGCCTCGTCGATAGGAGCGGTGATCTCGGCGCACTCGAGGATCAGCCCGGTCGGGCCGGCCGGGAGCCTCTGCGCCGACAGGGTATCCGCGGTGCAGTCGCGCCACGCCAGGTCCTGCTCGGGAACGGGTAGTTCGGGTGCGGCGGCGTCCTCCTCCTCGGTTGCGGGCACGGCGCCGTCCCCGACGTCCTGAACCACCGCGACGTCGGGTCGTGCCGAAGGTCCCGTTCCGCAGGCTGCGACCGTCGACGCGAGTGCGACGAGTGAGACCGCGAGCACACCGGTTCTGCGCATGCCGACAGCCTGCCAGGTCACCGCGATCCGGGTGCGCACCGGTCCGCGCGGACCATACGCGCCGATGTGACGCGAGTACTCTCACGAGGTGACGATCGGGTGACGGGGATGTGAAGTAGGTCGCATTCCGCCGCTGGTGTAGGTATGGCCTCATCACCCGCCTCTACCCTGGAGGAATGCAGGAACGTCTCGTCGATCGCAGTCCCGTGGTGCCGGCCGAACAATTGGTTGCACAGCTCGTGCCGCCCGCGATGTTCGACGAGGTGAGTTTCGCTTCGTACATCCCCGACCCGAACCAGCCGAGCCAGGCCGCGGCGGTCCGCGCTGCCGAGGAGTTCGTCGGCAAGGTCGGCAAGATCCGCGGCGGCAAGCGCGGCCTCTTCGGCCGCAAGGCGCCGTCCACTGGCGCAGGCCTGTACCTCGACGGCGGGTTCGGTGTCGGTAAGACCCACCTGCTGGCGTCGATCTTCCACAGCGCACCCTCGCCCAAGGCATTCGGCACGTTCGTCGAACTGACGCACGTGGTCGGTGCGCTCGGTTTCAACAAGGCCGTCGAGGAGCTTTCCACCCACAGCGTGCTGTGCATCGACGAGTTCGAACTCGACGATCCGGGCGACACGATGCTGGTCTCGCGCCTGCTGACCGAGCTGTCGGCACGTGGAGTGTCGATCGTCGCGACCTCCAACACACTTCCCGGCCAGCTCGGTGAGGGACGGTTCGCTGCCCAGGACTTCCTCCGCGAGATCAAGAAGCTCTCGTCGATCTTCGAGACGCTGCGCGTCGACGGCCCGGACTACCGGCACCGCGACCTGCCGCCCGCGCCGGAGCCGATCGCGGCCGAGGAACTGATCGAACGCGCCGAGGCGGTCCCCGGTTCCACGCTCGACGACTTCGACGAGCTGTGCGCGCACCTGAGCACCCTGCACCCGTCGCGCTACGGCAAGCTCATCGAGGGCGTGACGGCGGTGTTCCTCAACGGCGTGCATCCGGCGCAGGACCAGTCCGTCGCGTTGCGTCTGGTGGTGCTCGCCGACCGCCTGTACGACGCCAGCATCCCGGTCACGGTGGCCGGGGCGAAGCTGGACGAGATCTTCACGCCGGAGATGCTGGCCGGCGGCTACCGCAAGAAGTACCTGCGTGCGACGTCGCGTCTGCTGGCCCTCTCGCGTTTCGAGGTCGCCGCCAGCTGACGGGGGAGCGCCGCACCGGCCCGCCGGTGTCCACCGACCTCCCGCGTGTATCCGAGGGGTCGGCGGACTCCCGATCTCACAGTTCGCGTTGCATGACGAAGTCCTGGTGCGTCTGTGTGCCCACCTGGAACGAGCGCGTGCCGACCGTCCGGAATCCCTGCTTGGTGTAGAAGCGCCGGGCGCGTTCGTTCTCCTGGTTCACTCCGAGCCACAGCCCTGCCCGGCCCGTCTCTGCGGCGTGCTCGACGATCGCGGCCATCAGTGCCGCCGAAACACCGGTGCCGTGGCGGCCGGGCAGCACGTACAGCTTGCTGATCTCCACGGCCGGTGTCGCCGTGATCATCGCCGCCACGTCAGGGTCGGCGGGAGGTGCGTCGATCGCCATGAGGTAGCCGACGATCTCGCCACCGACGCTCGCCTTGAGCACGATCCGTGTCGGATCGGTCAGGTACTCGCCGAAGCGTTCCGCCGAGAGGGTCCGGGCGATGAACGCCGCGATGTCGTCCCGGTTCGCCCCGGGAGGGCATGCGAGCGGGAACGTGGTGGCCGCGACGTCGGCGAGGGTTTCGGTGTCCCAGATACCGGCCCGGGCAACGGAGACGGCGGATTCTTCGACTGAAGGCATGGACATGGATCCAGTAGACCACCCGCTCGGTGCTGGTGGGCGGCGCCTCGACCTGCCCCGACTCGACCTGCTCCGGAAATGGCTGAACCCCAGCCTTGGATGGGGGGTCATGGCTGGGGTTCATCTACCATCGGGGGGGATGGCATCACCGACAATACATGAGGGGTTCCTCAGGTTCCACTTCGGGCGGTCACGTTTCGATCACGTATCCCCGACGTTGCCCGGTTGCCTTTCCTCGTCCGACGCTTTACTGTGACGTGTCATGAAGCGCGTACTCGTAGTTCACCGCCGTAGCGGGGTCTGATTCGGACCGACCCCTCGCTGCGGGTCGTTGAGCTACCTGTCGGTCCTTCCTTCTCGTGGAAGACCTCCTTCGATGAACGCCTTCACTTCTCTCGCTTCCGATCGTCGCTCCGCTGCCCGTTCCTTCGGTTCGTGCACCGAGACGGATCGCCTCTCCTCGCTCGACCCGTTCGCAGCTCGCTACGGTCGCGCCCTGCCGCTCGCGCTCCGCGCCCATGCCGCCGGCATGTCCTGGGACGAGTTCACGACGACCTACGCCCCGCAGAACGGTCCGCTGCATCTCGGCGGCTGGAGCGCCGCCGCGCTGACCGGGGGACTGTGCGCCTACGAGGCGACGTTTACCCTCGGCGGGTCGATCCACCGCAGCGCCTCCGTCGCCACCGGCCCGGTGTCGGCAATGACCGGCATGATCCACGAGCTCGGGTTCCGGCTGGAGATCCGCTCGTTCCACCGGCAGGACATGGGCGAGTGCCACGCGACGTTCCTGTTGTGCGAGGCGCACGACGAGCGCAGCTGCTGGGTCATGGGGCTCGGTGCAACGGCCGCGGAGTCCACGCTGCGCGCGATGACCGCGGGAATCAACCGTCTGTACGGCGAGCGCTGATCCGCGCGGCCGGGGTGGCAGCCGCGTGCGAACCAGCGCTCGCGGCTGTCTCGCCGTCCGGCCGCTGCCGGCCTATACCCGTGCACTACGACGAAGACCCCCTTCGTGTGAAGGGGGTCTTCGTCGTATTCTGGTGCGCGATACTGGGATTGAACCAGTGACCTCTTCCGTGTCAGGGAAGCGCTCTCCCGCTGAGCTAATCGCGCCGGCTCGAAAACGCCGGTTGTGGAGCGGATGACGGGATTCGAACCCGCGACCCTCACCTTGGCAAGGTGATGCGCTACCAGCTGCGCTACATCCGCATGCACGTGATTTTCAACCGATCGACCCACGTGCAGGTCGATCGTGGTGCGCGATACTGGGATTGAACCAGTGACCTCTTCCGTGTCAGGGAAGCGCTCTCCCGCTGAGCTAATCGCGCGAGGTGGAGACGGGAATCGAACCCGTGTGCACGGCTTTGCAGGCCGTTGCCTCACCACTCGGCCACTCCACCGTAAAAGGTCGAGTCCAACCTCTCGAGCGGATGACGGGATTCGAACCCGCGACCCTCACCTTGGCAAGGTGATGCGCTACCAGCTGCGCTACATCCGCATTCGCACCGTTCGGCGTCGTGCTCTCCGTGGTGCGGTTGAGAACATTAGCCGACCATCGTCGAAACGCACAAATCCGCAGGTCAACGGCC
>NZ_LRRH01000226.1 GCF_001646785.1 Rhodococcus phenolicus | reverse complement strand
GGGGGCCTCCGGCTTTTGTGGTTTGTGGGTTTTTGCGGTGTGGTGATGGGAGCCTTGGGTCGGTCAGAACGAATATTGGTTCCCATCACCCGGAAGGGGTGGGCCGGGGGCCTTCGAGGGCGTGGAACCAGTGCTCGACGCGACTCACGGTTTCGGCGTGCCCGCCGGTGACGCCGAGCGAGTCCTCCATGATGATCACCCGGGACAGGCTTGTCATGAGGACCGATGCCACCACCGGTGGGAGGTCCGCGTGTTCGATTCCGTAGCGGTCGAGTACGGCGGCGATCGCGTCGGCTTGCTCGCGTCTGAATTGTTCTGAGTACTCGGCTATTTGGGCTCGCAGAGCCGGCCGATGCCGGGACAGTGCGATGAATTCCATGGTCAGTGCAACGCCGGCGGGATTGGTGCTGAAGTCCCACAGAGCCCACAGCGGCTGAGGCGAAGCCAATGCTGTTGCTTGGTATTCCAGGCCCTCTTCGGCTCGCCGTCGGAACACCTCGAACAGCAACTCGTCCATGTTCCGGAAGTAGTAGTGCACCAATTGTGGCTTGAGCCCGGCTTCTTCGGCGATACGGCGCGATGAGACCGCGGCGTAGCCGTGTTCGATCATGACTCTTTCGGCGGCGTCGAGCAGTACCGTCCGATTCTTCGCATCGGGAGCCCCGATTCTGCGCGGCGATGCCATGCGCGTCGTCCACCTCCAAGGATTCGCACATCGGGTTGTGTGCTCGCATCGTAGGCGTCCGAGTCGCGAATGTGGCCACTATGTCCCGCTACTTCGGCGATGCGAACTTTCCGGCAGGTTTGTGAAGGGTCACCACCTGGGGAGATTCCGCGATCCCGGCGATCGGGGGAGCAGTGGATATGACAAGCGTGACGAGTGGTCGACTTGTCCGATTCGCGGTCGCCGGGGACCTGTCTGCTCCTGATCCGTTGTGGGGATTGAGGACCGGACGGTCGGAGCCGGTGCGAGCGTAAGTGTGATTATAAACCAGCCGGTAGCCGTATGTGACCTTGACCACGTTCTGCAAGGCGTGCTATCCATGTGCTCAGCATCGCTAGGCGACTGCTCAGCATCGGGGGATGGGACCTTCGGCCCGGCCCGCCCCAAGCGTCCAGACAGGAGCTGCCGTGA
>NZ_LRRH01000060.1 GCF_001646785.1 Rhodococcus phenolicus | reverse complement strand
ACTCCACGGGGCACTATCGATCGCCGAACCCCGAGACCAATTCCTCGAACGCGCAGAACTCCGACGCAATCAGGTGGTTGAACTGCGCGAGCAGGGAATGAAGTACCGCGAGATCGCCGAGAAACTGGAGATGTCGACCGGAGCTGTGGGCCGGATACTGCATGATGCCCGCAAGCTCGAGGGGTAGAAACGGCTTCCGCGTGAAACGATTCCATTCCGTCCTTCCGGTACTGACCGAGCGAGAGCCTGCTTCAGTAGCGGCGCCGGCCGAAGCGGTCCTTGTGCGTCTGGGTACGCAGGCCGGAGCGCTGCGACAGCACCCGCTGGATCTCGGCGTGTGCGGCGGCACGAGTGTCATCGCTGGCCGGGGGATTGGCGGCGCGACGGTCCAGTTCGGCGCGACGTTCGGTGGCGCGGCGGGACTGGATCTCGGTGCGGCGTTCGGTGGGGGTCGGTCCTGACCACACGTCGGCGAGGGCGCGGAGCTGCCAGCGCAGGAAGGCGTTCGGGGACGCTAGGTGCGGGAGGGTGCGTTCACGGCGGAACTCGGTGATCCGGTCGGCGATGTCGTCGCCGGTCCAGCGGGTGGTGTCGATGCCCGCAGCGGTCAGGGCGTCGGAGATCGCTCCGACGTGGTGGTGGGTGGTGCCGGGCACGTAGTGGCCGTCTCGGCCCACGCCGCGGTATTCGGGCATCGCGGGACCGAGTCGGTCGGCCAGGCGTGCAGCGGCGATCTGGGTGTGCAGCGGTCGGGGTCGGTGGCTGGTCAAGGTCCGTGCGCGGCGCGGAGCGCGCGCGTTGGTGAGTTCTTCCAGACGAGAGATACCCGTAGAACCCAAGGGGTTCTCGGGTAGATCCGCATGATTCGGAAACTGTGGATAAACCGAATTATCTGACGTGAACCTGCTGGTCAGTGCCCACACTGAGGCGGCACGGAGTTGTCGGCCGCCGTGGGTGAGGCTGGCTTCGATGCGTTCGGTGATGGTCAGGTAGCGGCCTCGGACAATCTCGGCGGCAGCTTTGATGCGGCGGAGGATCTGGCGCGCGCGGTCGAGGACGTCGGTGCTGATCCCGGCGTACTGGGCGAGGGTGTCTCGGGAGGCGGTGAGGCTGCGGCCGGTGGACTCGTCGGCGTAGGCGGCGTGGGCGTTCGCGGCGGCGATGAACTTGTCGGGGGCGATGCGGTGCTGGTGGCAGGTCTTGATGCCGGTCTCGCTGCGCGCCCAGGTGATGATCTGGCGCATCCATCCGGCGCGGGAGTCCCAGACGGGGATGGTGGCGTACGCGCCGTCGGCGACGCGCAGGCTGTAGCTGCCGCGTCGACGGCGGCGGCGTGTGGAAGTGGCGGCTCGGCCGGGACCTCGGCGGTTGCCTCCCCGCGGGGCCGTGCTGCACCGGGGGCGACACGCTGGGGTGTGATTTGCAGGGGAAGTTGAACTAGACGAGCAGCGCTCGCTAACATACATAGCGAAGACTTTCTGAGCGGAAAGTTGAATGCCCGAAACGTTTGGCGACCGATCGGGCGGATATTTGGTTGGGAAACCCTCCACCCTGGCAGGTGGGGGGTTTTCTGCTTCTGCGGGCGGGCTAGTTGGCGGCTAGCGGCCCTCTCTGCTGGCGTTTACACGGGCACCGTCCTGATCTCGCGGGCGAGGTCCGGTCTGCCCGCCTGGAGTGCGAGGAGGTCGGCGACGTACTGGGATAGCGCGATCTTGGCGTCCCCTGCGTCTTTGCGGAGCTGTTCGTGCAGCTCAGCGGGGATACGTAGAGTCATCGAGGCGCGGTCGCCTTTGTGCGGCTGTGCCATGCGTGAACCCCCGTTCTTCAAGATCGGTCGATGAATCTGACTCAGATTAGCGGCCGAGTTCACCGTTGTCAGTTACCCGCGTGTATCGGCGTGGCGCGTGTCGACTAGTGGGACATTGGGCGCGGATGCTCCCTGGGACCGGTTGACGGGAGGCTGCGGTGTGAGTTACACGGACTGTGGGGCACACTCTCAGGAATGGCGTCACCGCAGCTTTCGACGAGCAGCCCTGCGACCAGCACCGACTCACAGCCGATTCCGCAACCTCGGTGGAGACTGCCACTGCTGGGGGATCTACTCAGCATCGACGTCGCCAAGCCGGTGCAGCGCGAGATGCAGATGGCACAGGAACTCGGCGGGATCTTCGAACGCAAGATCCTCCAGCACCGACTGATCGTGGTCTCCGGCGCCGACCTGGTGCGCGAGGTCAACGACGAGGAGAAGTGGGCCAAGTTCCTCGGCCAACCGCTCCGCAAACTCCGCGTCATCGCCGGAGACGGGCTGTTCACCGCGTTCAATTCCGAACCGAATTGGCGTAAGGCCCACAACATCCTCGGCCCTGGTTTCAGCCAGGCCGCGATGCGCAGCTACCACGACTCGATGCTCACGGTGATCGATCAACTGCTGCACAGCTGGGATGTCGCAGCCGAGGGGGGCCGCTATGTCGACGTATCGCAGAGTATGACCTCGCTGACCTTCGACGTCATCGGGCGCTGCGGGTTCAGCCACGACTTCGACTCGTTCAACCGCACCGAACCCGATCCGTTCATCGAGGCGATGAGCCGGGCGCTCGAGTACGTCAACCGTTCCTCGAACGACATCCCGATTCTGCGCGCGCTGTTCGGGCGAGCGGCCCGCGAGCAGCACGCCCGCGATATCGCATTGATGCAGGAAACGGTCGATCGCATCGTCGACGAGCGCATGCGCTCCGGTGACACGCCCACCGATCTGCTCGATCTGATGATGCACACCGCCGACCCCGACACCGGCGAGCAGCTCAGCCGCGAATCGATCCGCAACCAGGTCCTGACCTTCCTGGTTGCGGGCAATGAAACCACCGCGGCCACCTTGGGTTTCGCCATCCACTTCCTGAGCCGATATCCCGAGGTCGTGGCCAGGGCACGCGCCGAAATCGCCGAGGTCGTCGGAGCCGACGCGGAAATCAATTACGAGCAGGTCGCCAAGCTGCGGTATGTGCGGCGGGTGGTGGACGAGACACTGCGGTTGTGGCCGGCCGCACCGGGATACTTCCGCAAGGTGCGGGGCGAGACGACGCTCGGCGGACGCACCCTTCCTCCGGGATCGTGGGTGTTCGTGCTGCTGCCGCAACTTCATCGCGATCCGCTGTGGGGCGACGATCCGGACCGGTTCGACCCGGACCGGTTCGAATCCGAGGCGGTGCGGCGACGTCCGGCACACATCTTCAAGCCGTGGGGAACCGGGATCCGGGCGTGCATCGGGCGGCAGTTCGCGTTGCACGAGGCCGTGCTGACACTTGCATCGCTGATCCGGCGGTACGACTTTGCTCCCGACCCCGACTACGAACTCGATGTTCACGAAGCCATCACCCTCAAGCCCCGAGGGTTGACGGTCAAGCTCTCGCGTACATAACGGGTCAGTTGACCCGGTATCTTCCTTCCCGGGCAGCTGCACTGTGCCCACACCAGGGGAGGAAATAAGTCAACGATGATTCTCAATGAGTGGCACCTGATCGAGACGTTGATCGACGGGGAGATGTCCGTTGTCAGCTGCGGCGGTGCAGTACGGGGCTGGTCGTCGGTGAACCGGCATGTTCAGCCGACCCCTGACATTGCCATCACGCGGATCATTCAGGAGGCAGTTCGCACTCGTCGTGCCGTCAAGCTCGATGTGAGTTCCCGTAAGAGGGCGCAGAAGACCTTCCACATCGAAGCGATTCCTGTCCCCGGGCCCGGCGGTGAGGTGCACGGCGTCCAGGTGTGGGTCGGTGAACCGGGTCGAGTTCCGAGTCCTCCTCGCATAGTCGCTGGCATCGCGTGGGACCTCGAACGCATGGTGATCGGTCAGACGGTCGAGGCCTCCATGATGTCGGGGGTGCTCCCCGGAGATCATGTTCCGGAGCGAACGCCAGCGGAGTACATCGCGAAAGCTGTCAAGTTCGACGCTTCGGCCTCGTTGTTCGAATTGGGGATAGGTCCGGTGCACGGCCGCAAGTGGGAGGCGCCGATGTCGGTTCTCCATGCCGACGGGCGGGTGATGCGCTGGTATTGCTGGGGCAAGGGTCGCACCGATCCGGGAAACGTCGGCATTCGGCTGCTCTGGCATGACGTGTCCGATACGACGCCGCCGGAGTTGCCGACATTGAGTGAGCTGGGAATGCGGGAGATGCTGCGAACGGCGGGGGTCTACACCGGCGTGTTCGCCGCCGAGTTGGCTGTTCTGACCATGTGGCTTCCTGATGCGCCACCGTGGGTGGCGTGGCGGAACGTCAAGGGTGGAAACGACATCGTTCATCCTGATGACCGATGTGTCCTGGCAGAAGCGATCGCAGCATTCCGCTCGGGCGATGCTGCTTCCCGAACTGCTCAGGCTCGCCTGCGCTCCGAATCAGGTTGGCGAACAGCGCAGTTGTCGATCAGCCCGTACCCCGGGCCTCTCAGCGACCGCCTTGTGCTCGTACAGGTTTCGGCGATGGTGAGCGAGTTCGATGCACCCGCAGAGGGTTTCTGCGGGTCCGATCAGTGACTTCGGGGAGGTTCGGTCAGTCACCGGCTACCTGCGGTGATCTGGTAATTTCTCTTCCGCGTCCCCGCTCGTGGGGATTCCCTGGGGCTTGTCTGCTCGGCCTTGGAGGTAGCACAGCCAGTTTTCGGCTGCCTCCGCATGTCTGCGTGAGGCGGGCTGCTATCTCCGCGGGAGAGTCCAGACGTGGTAATCCGTACGTTCCGTACGTCGACTGACAGCGTGTCGTGCGCGTCAGACCGGCGTGCCCGGCGGTCGAGTTCGGGAGCGTTCGTAGGCGGCACGAATCTCGGCTGTGTCCACCCCCAGCGCTTTCCCCAGTCGCTCGGCAACCGGTTCTCGCAGCGAGGTCTCTCCCAGTTCCAGACTGCTGAGCGAGGCCGTGGAAATGCCGACTTCGAGAGCCAGTTGCGGCTGGGTAAGGCCGGCCTGGACCCGCAGATCGCCCAGGTATCGCTCGTGCGGGGGTATCCGCACGAGTTCGGACATCGGGACTTCGAGGGCTGTGACCACTCGTGCAAGTCGGTCCACCTGCGGGGTGGCCTGCCCGGATTCCCACGCACGCACGGCTGCAACGCTCACTTCGGCGAACCTCGCCAGGTCACCGCGGGTGTAGCCCCTTTTCGTCCGCAGATCGATCAGCCTCTCCCGGTCGAAACCCCGAAGAGGTCGTCTCGTCATTCCCACAAGCTTTCCACGAGCGATAACACTGCCCTACAGGAATGGTCTGCGTCATCTTCCACTAGAATAGATTTTGGCGTAATCTACTGGAATAGATTTTCACGCGAAGTGTTTCCGTTGCGAAGGAGGTAGCTATCGGCTGAACCGGAGGTGAGCCTCTGGCCGGCAACCAGAGTGCGGCGCCGCGGCGAAGCCACCGGCATTCACATAGGGAAACCCCGGATACGTGTCAGTGATTGGCGTCGATGTCACGTATCCGGGGTGAACCCACTCACGTAACGACCCATCCGGGCGTGCTACGCAAGCTCGGGCACCCGGTCGCTGCCGACTAGAGAGCCCACATCTTTTTCGGACGCTGCCCTCCTCGCGTTACGGTCAAGCCCCTGGTAGT
>NZ_LRRH01000059.1 GCF_001646785.1 Rhodococcus phenolicus | reverse complement strand
CGGTGCTGGTCTGCTCCATGCTCGCCCGCGGCCGGGGCGGCGACTCGTGGCTGCGGACGGCCGGGCTGGTGTTGTCGAGCACCACGACGGTCGCGGCGTGGTCGCGCCTGCTGGCGGCGTTCGCGGTGCTCGACGAGTCCGCGGCGCTGGTCGCTCTCGCGAGCGTGCCGGTCGTCGTCGCGGCGGGGACCGCGGACCGGTACGTGCCCTTCGCGCATTCGGAGTCGATCGTCGCGCTCCTGCCGCATGCCGAGCTGGTGCGGATCGCAGGTGCCGGGCATCGGATCCTCGCCGAATGCCCTGACCAGGTGGCGTCCGCGCTGGGACGACTGCTCGCTGGCCCCCGCACGTTCGACGGGCGGCTGCAACGCAATGCGGTCTGATGGCTCGTCGCCCGGTCAGCCGCTGGGCGAGTCGTTGCACGCGTCGAATCGGTCCCGGTGGAGCGCGATCGCGTCCTCCGGTACGGACGGCGCCGGCGAAGTGGTTCGTGGTCGGACCAAGGCCGACAACGTCGCCGGTGAGAACCCACGGATACCGGTCCGAATCCTCACCGCTCCGGATACTTGCAGACGCGGCGGGCCATCCACGGCCACCACGATTCCGGGGCGAGCGACGTGGCGACATCCCGGGCATGTCCACGCCGGCTTCACGGGTGCGGCCACCCGAGCCCCCGACGCCCCCACGCGCACACTCGGGTCGATCCCGGCCGTGCCCACTCACCGGTACGGAGCGTTGTCGGGACCGCGGACGCGATGCGAGCCTGAGTCGATGACAGCCGAGCCGGGCACCGACGCCACCGAGATCACCAATCTGCTGTACACCTACGCCGAGCGCATGGATGCCGGCCGGTTCGAGGACGCGGCGGCGCTGTTCGCGCATGCGCGGGTGCGACTCGGGGGCGGGCGCGAGCTCGCCGGGGGGGCGGGACTGGCCGACATGTGGCGCGCGACGGTGAAGGTTCACGGGTGCGGAACACCGCGAACCAAGCACGTCGTCGCCAATCCTCTGCTGGACATCGACGCCGTCGCCGGGCGTGCGACGTGCCGGTCGTACTACACCGTGCTGCAGGGGACCGCGGAGCTGCCGTTGCAGGTTGTCGCCGCCGGCCGCTACCTCGACGAATTCGAGCGGGTGGACGGGCGGTGGCGCTTTTCTGTCCGCGACTATTCGCTGTTCGACCTGCCCGGGAACACGGGTGAGCACCTACGCGGCACGACGCGCAGTCTTCCCGCCGACCGCGCGGACGTCATCGCGGTGATCAACCGCTACTCCGACGCGCTCGACGACCGCGACTGGGCGTGCCTGGACGACTTCTTCACCGAGGACGCGGCGGCCCGCTACGGCAGTGCGGACCGTGCTCCCGTCACCGGACGGGCCGAGATCGTCCGGATGATCCGGTCGAATCTCGACGGCTGCGGTCCGTCGCAGCATCTGTTCGGCAACCACGTCGTCGAGATCGACGGGGACACCGCCCTGTCGTCGTGCAAGGCCCGCGTCTGTCATTTCGGAGCGGGCGATCGTGCCACGCTCGAACCGTACGAGTGCTTCGGCGTCTACCGGCACACGCTGCGCAGGACCGACGCCGGCTGGCGGGTCGCCGAGCTGTTGTTCGACGTCCGGCACACCGTCGGCGACATCCGGGTGCTGCAGCCGCGCTGACGGCACCCGATCAGGGCAGGAACCGTTCGATCGCGTCCCGCGCGGCGAGCGCCTTCGTGCCGTAGGGGGCGTAGAGATCGGGGGTCAGGCGCGAGGCGGGCCCGGAAATACTGAAGCACCCCCGCACGACTCCGCTCCGCCCGCGCAGCGCGACCGCGACCGCTGCGATCCCTTCGTGCAGGCCCTGCTCGGTCACGGCGTATCCGCGGGCGCGAATGTCCGCGATCTCGCGCCGAAGCGTGTCCGGATCGGTGACGGTGTGGTCGGTGACCGAGACGAGCCCGTCGGAGAGGAACTCCTCGATCCGGTCGTCCGGGAGCGAGGCGAGATATGCCTTGCCCGTGGATGCCGCGTGCAGGGGCAGTCGTGTGCCCAGGGCCAGGAACGCCCGTAATTGATGGGCACTGTCGAGGCGCTCGATCAGTACCAGTTCGTTTCCGTCCGGAACCGCAAGGTGGACGGTCTCGCCGGTCTCCGACTGCAGCCGGCCGAGTTCGGGCAGCGCGACACGGCGTAGTTCGTCGCCGGAGGACATCGCGCTGCCGAGGCTGAAGGCCCGGCCGGTGATGACCCACTGGCCGGGATTCGCCGGTGCGGTCCGCAGCCAGCCTGCGTCCGCGAGTGTTCTGAGGCATCGCTGAACCGTGCTCTTGGGAACGTCGAGCCGCTTGCTCAGCTCGGACAGACCGATGGGCTGCGCCAGCGCAACTTCCTCGAAGACGCGAAGTGCTGTGAGGACGCTGTTCATCGGTGACCTTTCACTTCGCCGGTTGACGCCGGACATCGCGGACTATAGTTTAAGCCGGACCGCATTATGGCACATCGGTCCATAATATGGACCAATATGTGCGGGACTCCGTCCGGTAGGACTCGAGAAAGGACCCGTCATCGATGACCACCACGACGCCTCGGCCGCTGCTGACCTCCCTCGTCGATGCCGCAGGAGAGGACCGCGCCGCCGTCCGGGTCGGTGACGATTCGCTCACCCGGTCCGAACTGCTGGCCGCGGCCGCCGCCGTAGCGGACGAGATCGGCGGTTCCCGGAGGGTCGCCGTCGACGCGACCGCAAGCATCGAAACCGTCGTCGCGGTGGCGGGGTGTCTGCTGGCGGGCGTGGCCGCGGTGCCCGTGCCCCCGGACTCCGGCCCCGCCGAGCGGCAGCACATCCTGAAGGACTCGAACGCGCAGCTGTGGCTCGGCGCGCCGCGCGACGACGTCGCACTGCCCACCGTTCCGGTCGACCCGCGCGCACGATCCGGATCCTCCTGGGCCGAGGCCGACCCCGGCGAGACCGCGATGATCATGTACACCTCGGGTACCACGGGCTCCCCGAAGGGCGTCGTACTGTCGCGGTCCGCGGTGGCGCACGGCTTGGACGGGCTGGCGGACGCGTGGAACTGGACCTCGGACGACGTTCTGGTCCACGGACTTCCGCTCTTCCACGTCCACGGTCTGATCCTCGGTGTGCTGGGCGCGCTCCGGCACGGGTCGCCCCTCGTGCACACCGTGCGTCCGAAGCCGGAAGCCTATGCGGCAGCAGGAGGTTCACTGTACTTCGGCGTTCCCACCGTGTGGTCGCGAGTCGTGGCCGACGAATCATCCGCCCGCGCACTCGCATCCGCCCGCCTGCTGGTCTCCGGCAGTGCGCCCCTGCCTGTTCCGGTGTTCGAGCGCATGCGGGCGCTGACGGGTTCCGAGCCGATCGAACGCTACGGGATGAGTGAAACCATCATCACGCTCAGTACCCGATTCGACGGCGAGCGCCGGCCCGGATGGGTCGGCCTGCCCCTCCGGGGAATCTCCAGTCGCCTGCGGGACCAGGCCGGGAACCTCGTCCCGCACGACGGGGAAACCTTGGGGCAACTCGAAATCGCCGGCCCGACCCTCTTCGACGCGTACCTGAACAACCCTGAGAAGACCGCCGAGTCCATGACCGAGGACGGATGGTTCAAGACGGGGGACATCGCGGTGGTCGACGAACTCGGATTTCACCGCATCGTCGGCCGGGAATCGATCGACATGATCAAGTCGGGTGGCTACCGGATCGGTGCAGGTGAGGTGGAGACGGCTCTGCTGAACCACCCCGCTGTCGAGGAGGCCGCCGTGGTGGGCGTGCCGGACGACGACCTCGGGCAGCGCATCGTGGCGTACGTGGTCGGGGACCGGCACGATCCCGAGGAACTCTCGGATTTCGTTGCGCAGACCCTCTCCATCCACAAGCGTCCCCGCGAGATCCGCTCGGTCGACGTGCTTCCCCGCAACGCGATGGGCAAGGTGCAGAAGAAGCTCCTCGTCGAGGACTACCTGGCCGGGGCCTGAACGATCGAGGTGGACGGCGCTGACGCCCGCCTCCGTCCCGGCCGGTCGGGGGAGTGCGCCCCCGGAGGGACGGGGCCGGCCTGCTGCCGAACGGAATGAAACGGACGAGTTCGGCATCAGGGTGAATGCGGCGATGCGAACGAGATCGGCGGTCGGATCAGGGGCCCGGCCGGCCCTTCCCGGGGCAGGGTGGAGCGGTGCCGCGGTGTGTCGTGGGACACGGAACGGTCACGGTGCATCCGCCGACGGAGGTCGCGCCGGCCTGTTCGGGCCCGGTGGGCGCCGGGTGCAGCGCGCATCGACGCCGATCCGGCTGCCGTGGCGGGCCGCATCCTCGCCTGAAGGCTATTCCTCGCGAATTCTGTTGTAACAGAGTGTAATACGGCATCGCCGTCTCGGTCGGACTCCGGATCGGGTCGGGGCTGCCGGTCGCGGCGCCGCCCGTCCGGGGCGACGCCGCGGCGCGGTCCGGCCGGTCACGAACCAAGGCGGAGTGCGGCGTGTATCCCTCGTCACCCGTCAATGTGCTGTTCGTCACGATGCCTTGAAAACCTGCCTACCTGCAACGTTACCTGGTTGTGACCTTAAGGCCGCTCGATGGTGATCCGGCGGGGAGCAACGATCTCTCTGCGGTAACGCCCGTGGCCCCGTTTCGGAGGCCGAACCGAACTTCGGCCGAATCCTGGAGCACGACCGCATGTCCGTTTCATCCTCGCGCCGTTTGCGTGCCGCCGTCGCCGCCGCGGCCTTGATCACCACCGCCACGACCGCCGCCGTCGCGGCCGGTACCTCCTCCGCGGGGGCCGATCCGGTCCCCTCCGCGCCGACTCGGTTCCAGGAACCCGGCAACCTGCTCGCGGCGCTGGATTTCCAGAGCCTTTCCACCGGGCAGTGGGCCGGGGTGGACAACCCGGCCGCCGGCGAACCCACGACCTCCCCGGATGCGGCCGAGGTCGCGGCGGAGCCTGCCCCGGCTCCTCCGCCGCCGCCCGCCGTCACCCCCGACGAACTGCGGCGCATCGTGCCCGGTATCCAGCCCGAGAAGATCGATCAGTACATCGCCCCGCTGAACGACGCGATGACGCACGGCGGCATCGACACGCCGGTCCGTCAGGCAGCGTTCATCGCGCAGCTCGCCGTCGAGTCCGATTCCTTCCGCACGTTCGAGGAGTACGCGTCCGGACGGGCCTACGAGGGCCGGGCCGACCTCGGCAACACCCAGCCGGGCGACGGCGTGCGCTACAAGGGCCGCGGCGCCATCCAGATCACCGGCCGGCACAACTACGAGAAGCTGAGCCAGGAGACCGGGGTGGACTTCGTCGGAAACCCCGAGTTGCTCGCCGCGCCGGAGAACGCGTTCTCCGCGGCCGCCTGGTACTGGACCTCGCGCAACCTCAATCAGGTTGCGGAGACCACCGGGATCGTCCGGGTGTCGGAACTCGTGAACGGTGGCCACAACGCCCTCACTCGCCGGATCGACGACTTCCAGCGCGGTCTGGACGTGCTGCTCCAGCCGTAGTCTCCTCGCGCGGGACCACGGCTGGCGGCGACCGTGGGCTCCGTCGCCTCCGGCGACCGTGGGCCTGTCGCCTCCGGCGACCGTGGGCCTGTCGCCTCCGGCGACCGTGGGCCTGTCGCCTCCGGCGACCGTGGGCCTGTCGCCTCCGGCGACCGTGGGCCTGTCGCCTCCGGCGACCGTGGGCTCTGTCGCGACTATCCGAGGTTGTCGGAGGACGATGCCGCCGGTTCCGGCTGCGCCATCGCGGAGTTCCGGCTCGTGGCCGGTCTCCCGGGGACGAGCGCGAGCAGCATCGTCGCGACCGCCACCGCGAAGCACGCGCCGTAACCGATGTGTGGTGCGGCGAGCGACACCAGGAACGGCACCGCGAAGCCCAGGTAGATCAGGCAGTAGAAGACCGCCACCGTCTGTGCCAATTGGTCCGGTGGTGTGATGTTCTCCACGATCACCAGGCCCGACACGAGCAGAATCCCGTAGCCGGCTCCGAAAAGGACCGCCGCGACGAGCACCGCGACCACGGCCCCCGGCCCGTCCACGACCACCGCGACGGTGGCCGCCGCGAACCCGGACACCCCCAGTCCGATCCCGGCCCGCACGCCGCGATCCTCACCGTCCCGGGTGATGCGCCGGGCCCAGGGCTGGATCACGGCGCCGGTGAGCAGGGTCAGCGCGGCGACCGCGCCGGTGAATGCGACGGCCACGCCGCTCACCCGATCAGACACGATCGGTGGCATCGTGGCGAAAGAGACGGTCGCGCAACCGAACACCCACGGCGCCCATGGAACGACGCCCCAGCGGAAGCGGCGGGACGCCAGCGCGGACAGGTGCCGGGAACCGCGCGCCGTGCGCGGGACGTGACCGTCGTGGACGCCCCACACCGCCACGAGCGCCACCACCATGAGGGTGATGTGCACGATGTACGGCACATGGTCCGGTGCCGGCAACCATTGCGCGATGAGCCCGGCGAACAGCGCTCCGCACCCGAATCCGGCCGACAACGACACCGCCGCTCGGCGGGCGCCGACTCCCGGTCCCTTGCTGAGTTCCTTCATCCATGCGGTACCCGCGCCGAACGCCATCCCCGATGCCAGGCCGGCGAGGATCCGCCCCGGATACAGCAGCGCGGGGGTGTGCGCGCCGAGCAGCAGGACGATCGACGACGCGATGCTCACCGGGATCATCGCGCGGATCACCGGCCGGCGTCCGATCCGGTCGGCGAGCCGGCCGAACCAGAGCAACGCGGGGATCAGCCCCACGACGTAGGAGCCGAGCATGGCGGTGAACGAGTCGCTGCCCAATCCGAGATGATCGCGGTACACCAGCTGCATCGGGGCGAACTGGTTGGCGCCCCAGCTCACCGCGAAGACTGCGAACGCGACACGGGCCCAGGACGGAATCATCCCCCGATCCTGTCAGGCGCGCCGGCCCCGGCAGGTGGCAACACTTCACACCGACGCGACCCTGTTCCTGTGCACAGTGGCCGTTGGACACGTCGGAGCCGGACCTTAGCGTTCTCGTTCATTCCAGCGTTCCGGTTCTTCGTCGACGAAGGAGCTCATGTGGTGGCCGACCGTTCCCCCGCACTCGACACCTCGCGATCGGGTGAGTGGACAGTCGCCGACGCACACTCGATCGCGGCGGCCGTGGGCCGGAGGGAAGTCACGGCACGCGAGGTGGTCGAGCAGTATCTCGGCCGTGTCACCGACCACAACCCCCGGCTGAATGCCCTGGTCACCGTCGCTGCCGACCAGGCGCGGGCGCAGGCGGACGCGCTCGACGACCGCCTCGATCGCGGCGCCGCGCCAGGGCCCCTCGCCGGTGTGCCGTTCACGGTGAAGGACCTGATCGCCACGGCGGGCGTGCGCACCACGGCCGCCTCGCGCGCGCTCGCCGACAACGTGCCGACGGTGGACGCCCCGGCCGTGGCGGCGATGCGATCGGCCGGGGCAATCCTCGTCGGCAAGACCAACACGCCCGAGTTCGGAACCTCCGGCCTCACCGACAACGAACTGTTCGGTCCGACCGTCAACCCGCTCGGTGACCCATCGGTGCCCCGATCGCCCGGTGGCTCGAGCGGTGGCGAGGCGGCGGCGATCGCGTCCGGGATGAGCGCCCTCGGCCTGGGAACGGACTTCGGCGGGTCGGTGCGCTGGCCCGCGCACTGCACCGGACTGTGCTCGATCCGTCCCACGGCGGGGCGGGTGTCCGCGGACGGCCAGTATCCGGGTGTGCTCGCCGGCGAGCGCGTGCTGGCCAACCCCACGACGGTGCACGGCGCCCTGCAGACCGTCGGCCCCATGGCGCGGAGCCTCGACGACGTCGCCCTCGCGCTCCGGGTGGTCTCCGCGCCCCACATCGCCTGGACCGATCCGGCACTCGTCGACGTGCGCAGGCTCGACATCACCTGGGCGGCGGGGGAGGGAACCGTTCCGGTCGCCGAGGACATCGTCGGCGCGGTGCGGGACGTCGCCGGCCGGCTCGGCGCCCGGCCGTATCGCGGGGCGGCACTGGCGGAAGGCAACGACCTCTTCGGGCGTCTGCGCGCCACCCAGACCCACACCGACATCGCGGCGCTGGCGGACGTCGGCCGGTTCGGTGCGACCGTCCGGGCCATGCTGACCACCGCGGGCCGCGCGGGGCAGCGGGAGGTCGAGAACCTGTGGGATGCGCGGACCCGATTCGTTCATCGCCTGCTCGGTGAAATGGGCGATGTGCTGGTCCTTCCGGTCGCCTCCATCGGCGCGCCCCCGCTCGGCGCGGACCGCTTCGACGTCGGCGGCCGGTTCCTCACCTGGCAGGAAGCGCTGGCGAGTTGCCGCACGATCAGTCTCGCGGGTTTCCCCTCGGCCGTCGTGCCGGTGGGGGAGACGAGCGACGGCATGCCGATCGGCGTCCAGATCGTCGCCCGGCCCTACCACGAGCACGTCGCGCTGGCGGTCGCCGCGCGGGCGGCGTGACCCCGATCGGCCGAGGAGGAACACAGTGAGAGACGTTCTCGATGAGATTGCGCAGTGGTTCGCGTGCGACGAGGCGTTCGCACTGGCGACGGTGGTGCGGACCTGGAAGTCGTCGCCGCGTGCCCCGGGTGCCGCGATGGCGGTGTCGCGGTCGGGTCAGGTGCTGGGAAGCGTCTCGGGCGGCTGCATCGAAGGCGCCCTGTACGACGTCGCGCTGGCCGTTCTCGACGACGGGCACTGCCGCACAGAGGTTTTCCGTGTCACCGACGACGACGCGTTCGGCGTCGGGCTGACCTGTGGTGGCACCATCGAGGTGTTCGTCCAGCGGGTCGATCGCCACACCTACCCCGAATTTCCGGAGGTGGCCCGCCGGATCACTGCCGGCGATCCCGTCGCGGTCGTGACGGACCGCAGCGGCAGCCGCGCACGTCACCGGGTCGTCACGCCGGAAGGCTCGGACCGGGAGTCGCGGGCGGACGCCGAGGCGCGGCGGCTGCTCCGCTCGGGCGAGTCCCGGACCTTCGTCGACGGAGTCGGCGACCCGGGCGAAAGTTCGCCCGTGGTAGAAGTTTTCGCACCGCGCCCGCGGATGTACATCTTCGGCGCGATCGACTTCGCCGCTGCCCTGTGCACGGCGGGCAGGTTCGCCGGCTATCACGTCACGGTGGTCGATGCCCGGCCCGTGTTCGCGACCCGCGCAAGGTTTCCCGCCGCGGACGATGTGGTGGTGATGTGGCCGCACGTCTTCCTGGATTCGGCGACCGTCGATTCGAGCACGGTCGTCGCGGTCCTCACACACGACGAGAAGTTCGACATTCCGCTGCTCGAGCGGGCACTTCGCAGCGATGCCGCCTACATCGGGGCGATGGGCAGCCGATCCACGCACGAGCGCAGGATCGCGCTGCTGCGGGAGACCGGCCTGTCGCAGGCCGAGCTGGACCGGTTGTACTCGCCCATCGGGCTCGACCTCGCGGCCCGCACTCCGGAGGAGACCGCGATAGCCATCCTCGCGGAGATCCTCGTGGCGACACGCGGCGCCACAGGCGAGAGCCTCGTCCGGCTCCGGGGGCCGATCCACCGCGACCGCACCGACCGGACGGCCCAACCCGCCGGGTGCCCCACACCGATTGACGGTGCTGCTGTCGCCCTCTAATGTCACTTGTCTCCCGAGCGGGGGACGAACGACCGGTAGGTGAACGGGTGTAGCTGTGACGTTGCGTGACACGGAAGAATCGGACGGCGACACCGTTGCGCTCGACCCCACCCCGTTCGCGGACGTCGTCGCGTCGGGGCTGTTCGAGGCGCCGGTTCTCGTCGCGGGTGACATCGCCACCGCACGCGCGGTCACCGGTGTGGCAATGATGATGCTTCCGGACATCGGGCCCTGGCTGCGCCCGGGACAACTGATCGTCACGTCCGCGACAGTGCTCGCGCGGGTCTCCGGAACGGCGGCCGATCTCCTGGCGCGGCTCGACCGGCACGAAGTTTCCGGGCTCGTCGTCCGGATCGATTCCGACGATCCGTTCCCCGGATGGCCGCCTTCGGACGCACCCGTTCCGGTCCTGACGATCTGCGACGAAGTCGTCGCGGACCACCGGTTCGCCCCCGCACTCCGCGACATGGCGGCGGCTCAGGTCGATGCGGTGTTCCGGGCCGATCACCTGCGGCGCGGACTGCTCGAGATCGTCACGGCCGGTGGCGGGCACAGGGCCCTCGCGGAAGGCGTGTCGCGGGCACTCGGTGGAGCGGTGCTCATCACGACGCCCGACGGACGTCAAACCTGCAGGGTCGGAGACGAATCCGACCTGTGCCGGCTGGCGTCGACGCCGGCGGTGGACGCAACGGGACGAGTCCGTACCGATTCGATCGAGGGCGGACTCGGACTGCACCGCTTCGGCGACGAGCACGTGGCCATCGCAGCGATCTCGGCGAACGGGATCGATCACGGCCGTCTCGTTCTCTCCTGCCGGTCCCGTGCGCTCACGTCGGCCGATCTCTACCTGGTCGAGCAGGCGGCGACGGTCTGTGCGCTGGTCGTCAGCCGGGAGCTCGCGGTGTCGGCGATCGAGGAGAAGCATCGCGCCAACTTCGTCCGGGATCTGCTGCGCGGACGTGCCGGCGAACCCGAGCAGGTCGTGGTGCACGCGCAGATGTTCGGCTGGAACCTCGACCGGCCCGTCGTCGTCGTTGCCGTCGAACCGGACCAGGTTCCGGACGATGCCCCGGCGACACCTGCCCGGCTGCCGGTGGTGGAACGCCAGGCGCGGGCGTTCGCCGGTGCGCTGGCCGGACGTGACTCCGGCGCGTCCGTCACTGCTCTCGGAACCGAATTCGTTGTCCTCATGGGGGAGAACAACGACACGATGACGCTGGTGCACGAACTCGTCGCGCAGGTGCGGGGCGCCGGCGGCGGCGGTCGCCGGCCCTTCGGGGTCGGGGTGTCGCGGGCGTCGTCGTCCACCGACGACCTGCCGGCGCTCTACGGTCAGGCCCGCACGGCACTCGAAGTGGGGCGGAAGATCTCGGGTTCGTGGGCGGTGACCCACTTCGACGACCTGGGCGTGTACCGGCTGCTCAGTCTCGTCGAGGACACCGACGAGCTCGAATCCTTTGCGCGCGAGACCCTCAAGGAGCTGACCGACGGTACGGCCGAGGCCCAGGACATGTGCCGGACGCTCGAGGTTCTCCTGGCAACCAACATCAACATCGCAGAAGCCGCCCGCCAGTTACATTTTCATTACAACACGTTGCGATACCGGGTGGCGAAACTCGAGAAGATCCTCGGGCCCTTCACTGCGCAGCCCGAACTGCGCCTGGACCTTTCGCTCGCGCTGAAGATCATCGCGATGCGGGGGATCGGTTCCTGACGATCAATCGCGGATGTTGCCAATTTCTCGGGCCCCGTCCTGGCAGATTGCTCCCAGGCCCGATGCCTGCGGCTCCGTTAGCGTTTGCGCCTAACCGAGGGTCGCGTGTGATCGGAAACACAGATGTAACAATGCGCGTGGACTCTATCGGCACCCACACCCTGCCTGAAAGGTCCGACCATGCCCATCTGGACAGTGCACGGAGACGGTAAGAACATCGAACCGGGACAAGTGGTCGCACCGAACGAACGGCTGAGCTGGGGCCGCACGATCGGGCTGGGTGGCCAGCACGTGGTGTCGATGTTCGGCGCGACCTTCGTCTTCCCCATCATCATGGGTCTCAATCCGCAGCTGGCAGTGATGCTTTCGGGCTTCTGTACGCTGTTCTTCCTGCTCGTGGTCAAGGGCCGGATTCCCAGTTACCTGGGAACGTCGGCCGCCTTCGTCGGCGGCATCGCCGCGATCTACGCGCAGGGCGGCTCACCGTCCGACGTCACCGGGGCGATCATGGTCTCGGGACTGGTGCTCGGCGCGATCGGTATCGCCGTCCACTTCCTCGGCGGCTCTTTGATCTTCAGGCTCCTGCCTCCGGCCGTGACCGGCGCGGTGGTCATGCTCATCGGTTTCAACCTCGCACCCGTCGTGGCCGGCACCTACTGGCCGCAGGATCAGTGGGTGGCCCTGATCGTGATGATCGTCCTGGTCGTGTCCAGCGTCGTCCTGCGCGGATTCCTCGGGCGGGTCGCGATCTTCCTGTCCCTGCTGTTCGGCTACGCACTGTCGTGGATTCTCGACGTGGTCACCGGGCCGATCACCTCCTACGACGCCGGTGCCGACGCCGTCACCGAGCATCTCCGCGTGAACTGGGACGGCGTGGCATCCGCACCGTGGTTCGGGCTGCCGCCCTTCACCGACGAAGCCGCCGGCATCGTGGGAATCCACGCGCCGTCGTTCAGTCTCACGTTCATCGTGCTCGTCCTGCCCGGGGTGATCGCCCTGATCGCCGAGAACGCCGGCCACGTCAAGGCGGTCGCGGAGATCACCGAGACCGACCTCGATCCGATGATGGGACGAGCTCTGGCCGCGGACGGTTTCGCCACCGCGATCGCGACCGGTGTCGGCGGATCACCGACCACGACGTACGCGGAGAACATCGGTGTCATGGCCGCCACCAGGGTGTACTCGACGGCCGCGTACGCGGCCGCCGGTGTGATCGCGATGCTGCTCGGCTTCTCGCCGAAGTTCGGCGCGGTCATCTCCGCGACCCCCGGGGGTGTGCTCGGCGGAATCACGGTGGTCCTCTACGGCATCATCGGTCTGCTCGGCGCCAAGATCTGGAACGAGAACGGCGTCGACTTCGGAAACCCGCTCAACTTGATGCCCATCGCCGCCGGTCTGATCATCGCGATCGGTGACACCAGTCTGCAGTTCACCGACACGTTCTCGCTCAGCGGCATCGCACTCGGCACCATCGTCGTCATCGTTCTGTACCACCTGTGCCGGGTGATCGCCCCGAAGAGCGATCCCGGCCACGGCGGTGGCGACGCGGCGGGCGGTCCGCGACGAGCGGACGGTCCGGACGGTCCGGACGGGGAGAGTGACCCGGAGCGTGTTCGGCAGCTCGCGTGACCTCCATTACTTGTGACAGTGTCACACGGTGAGCTTTGTCACTTGTTCACGAAAAACGAAACGAACGATGCGGGCAGGATCTGTTGAATGAAACCGTCGCCACTCACCTACCATCGGCCCCGGTCGATCGACGAGGCATGCGAAATCCTCGCGAGGGTCGCCCCTGAAGGCAAAGTGCTCGCCGGCGGACAGTCTCTGATCCCGCTGCTGTCGATGCGGCTCGCGGCGCCGGCCCATCTCGTCGACATCGGCTCGATCCCGCGCTTCGACACGGTGTCCGCCTCGTCCGAGCTCGGCGTCACCTTCGACGCGCTGACCACGCACGCGGACCTCGAGGCCCATGCGGGTGCGGCGCAGGTGCAGCCGTTGCTCGGGCGGGCGCTCCGGCTGGTCGCGCACCCGACGATCCGCAACCGCGGAACCACGGTGGGATCGATCGTCCATGCCGATCCCTCGGCCGAGATGCCGGCGGTGCTGGCGTTGCTCGGCGGGTCCGTCACCGTCCGTTCGATCCGCGGAGCCCGGCAGATCCGGGCCGGCGAGCTGTTCGCGGGACCGCTCGAGTCGACGCTGGAGACAGACGAGATCGCGACGAGCGTGACGGTGCCGCCCGCACGCCCGGGCACCGGCACCGCGATCGACGAAATTGCCCGCCGGCACGGGGATTACGCCCTCGTCGGGGTGGCCGCGCAGGTCGAGGTCGACGACGGCGCGGTGGTGTCGGCGCGGATGACGTACATCTCCGCCGGCGAGTTCGGCCGGGTCGTCGACCTCGGTGACACGCTTCGCGGCGCATCGGCGCACGATGCGCGGGACCCGTTGTGGCAGACGGCGGCCGAGGAGGCGCGGGATTCCGTCGAGACGGAATCCGACATCCACGCGACCGCTCGTTATCGATCGCAACTCGTAGCGGCGTTGACCGGCCGGGTCGGTTTCGCCGCAGCGCAGGACGCCGTGCGCGACGCGACCCGCGTCTCGGCGCAGACGGGAGGACAACGATGAGCAACAGCCCTCGGACGGGCGGCCGGGGCCGCACCGTCGCCGAACAGATCGAGGATCTGCAGGCGGACACCGGCGAACACCACGTGGCAGTGACGTTCACCCTCAACGACGTGACGCAGACCGTCGTGCTACCGTCCCGTACGCTCGCCTCCGACGCGATCCGGCACCACCTGCGGCAGACCGGAACCCATGTCGGTTGCGAGCACGGTGTGTGCGGAGCCTGCACCGTGCTGCTGGACGGCAAGCCCGTCCGCTCCTGCCTCGTCCTCGCGGCGAGTCTGGAAGGCCGGTCGGTGACGACGGTCGAGGGTCTGGTCGAACCCGACGGCACCCTGCATCCCGTGCAGCAAGCGTTCATCGACTGCCACGGACTCCAATGCGGTTTCTGCACTCCGGGTTTCATCACCACGATCGCGGCATTCCTCGAGGACAACCCGTCCCCCACGCGGGAGGAGGCGACCGAGGCGATCGCCGGCAACCTCTGCCGGTGCACCGGCTATCGGAACATCGGTGCAGCAGTACTGCGTGCCGCCGAGATCACCCGGGAACGGTCGGGAGGTTCGCCGTTGGGACCCGACGACGAAACCTCGCGGGCTGCACTGGACACGGCATCGGACTCGCGGGTGCGCGGCGCGACCGCTCCCGTCGGCGGAAAGGCGGCAAGGTCGTGACCACGAGCCCCACGGTGTCCGCGGCAACCGATGTCGCGCCCACGGAGACACACCATGCGACCGAGCCCGGCAAGTCGTTCGGCAGCCCCATTCCGCGTGTCGAGGACCGTCGCCTGGTCAGCGGCAACGGCCGCTACCTCGACGACCTCGGGCACGGAGCGCTCGCCGCGGCCTTCGTCCGGTCACCGCACGCGCACGCCCGCATCCTCGGGATCGACATCGATGCCGCTCTCGAAGTGCCCGGCGTCCATGCGATCTACACCTACGAGGATCTCGAGGCGGACTCCGCGGAGGTCGCCGAGAGCCTGCCGTTGCTGATTCCGCACCCCGCCATCACGGCTCCGCGCAACGGATATCCGCTCGCGAAGGACGAGGTCAACCATGTCGGTGAAGCCATCGCGATGGTCGTGGCCGACAACCGGTACATCGCCGAGGACGCGTGCGCACTGATCGACGTCTCCTACGACGCGCTCCCCGCGGTGGTCGGCATCGACGTCGCGCGCCGCGCCGAGCGGGCGGTCCACCCGGACGTGCCGGACAACATCGCCGCCCACCTCCGGCACGGTTTCGGGGACGTCGACGCAGAACTCGCCGCGGCACCGCACCGGCTGACACTGAACCTCGAGATCGAACGCTCGGCATCGATGCCGATGGAGGGCAAAGGCGTCTACGCCCGCTGGGACGACGACGAGCAGGCACTCACGTTCTGGACGTCCACCCAGACCTCGACGTCCGCGCGGGCAGCCATCGCCGCCCGCCTCGGCATGGCGCACAACAAGGTTCACTGCATCGCCCCGGACGTCGGCGGTGGATTCGGTGTGAAGATCGTTCACCCCTGGCCCGAGGAGGTCATGGTCACCTGGGCTGCCCGCAAGCTCGGCCAGGCGGGTATCTCCAGCGAGGTCAAGTGGGTCGAGGACCGGCGGGAGCACTTCGTCTCGAGTGCCCACGAGCGTGGTCAGGTACACGAGGTGACCGTCGGCTTCGACGACGACGGCCGGCTCCTCGCCTTCGACTTCTCGATCTGGCACGACAACGGCGCGTACCTGCCGTACGGCATCATCGTTCTGCTCAACACCTCCACGCAGGTGCTCGGCCCGTACAAGCCACGGGCGTTCCGGGTGGACGGGTACTCGCTGTACACCAACACGGTCATCGTCACGCCCTATCGCGGGGCGGGCCGGCCGCAGGGCGTATTCGCGATGGAGCGCTCGATGGATGCGATTGCGAAGTACCTCGGCAAGGACGTCATCGAGGTTCGCGAGACCAATCTCATCCGGCCGGAGGAGATGCCGTACGACTTCCACCTCATCTTCCAGGACGGACGCCCCCTCATCTACGACACCGGCGACTATCAAACCGGGATCGACAAGGTGAAAGCCCTCATCGGCTGGGACGAGTTCGCCGAGTACAAGCAACGCGCGCAGACCGAGGGGCGACGCGTCGGCATCGGCGTCGGAGCCTACGTCGAGGGCACCGGACCGGGGCCGTACGAGGGCGCACACGTGCTCGTCGAAACCTCCGGCAAGGTCAAGGCCGCGACGGGATTGACGACGCAGGGCCAGGGGCATCAGACCTCGTTCGCACAGATCGTCGCGGACGATCTCGGAGTGCCGGTGTGCGACGTCGAGATCGTCACCGGGGACACCCGCCGATTCGGTTACGCCGTCGGAACGTTCGCCTCCCGCGGCGCGGTCATGTCCGGATCCGCGTTCCACGTCGCCGCACAGATGGTCGCGGAGAAGGCGAAAGCGATCGCCGCCGAGCACCTGCACGTCGGTTCGGACGCACTCGAACTGCGCGACGGTCACGTCTGTGTCGTCGGCACCGAGGCCGGCGCTGCCGGTACCTCGATCCCGCTGGGCGTGGTGGCAGTGCTGTCCAACCCGCTCCGGTACGCCTTCGACGACGCGTCGCGGCAGGCGACGGGGTTCGCGAAGGCCGACACCGACATGACGGTGCCGCCCGTGCGCGAAGGCGAGCAGCCGGGACTCGAAGCCACCGGGTACTACTCGCCGCCCACATCCACGTTCGCTTCGGGGGTGCACGCGGCGATCGTCGAAACCGATCCCGTCACAGCCGAAATCACGGTTCTGAAGTATGCGGTCGTGCACGACTGCGGCAACGTCATCAACCCGCGGATCGTCGAGGGACAGGTGCAGGGGGCGGTGGCGCAGGGGATCGGCGGTGCGTTGTACGAGAGGATCGTCTACGACGAGCACGGCCAGATGCTCAACGCGTCCTATATGGACTTCCTCATGCCGTTCGTCACGGAGATGCCGGACTCGCTCGAGATGGACCACACCGTCACCCCGTCCGGGCTCAATCCGCTCGGGATGAAGGGCGCCGGGGAGGCCGGGGTCATCCCGACGACCGCGGTGATCGCCGCGGCGATCGAGGATGCCGAAGGCATCCCCATCACCACTATGCCGATATCCCCGTCGGAACTGTTCGAGCTGCGTCTGGCGCACGCGGAGACCCGAAACAAGGAGAACGAATGAGAATCGCCGGTACCGCGGAACTGCAGGCACCGCCCGAGGTCGTGTACGACAGCCTCCAGGACGGTCGCGTCCTGGCGGCGACCATTCCCGGTGTGCAGTCGCTCGAGCAGATCAGCGACAACCACTACAAGCTGTCGATCACCGCGGGAGTCGCGTCCATCAAGGGCACCTACGACGGGGAAGTCGTCCTCTCGGAGCAGAACCGGCCGGAGTCGTTCGTCATGACGGCGTCGGGTTCCGGTGCACCGGGCACCGTGAAGGCCGACGTGACGGTCCGGCTCGAGGAACGAGACGGCGGCACCGTTCTCAGCTACGACGCCGACGCGGTCGTCGGCGGCATGGTCGGCGGTGTCGGTCAGCGGATGATCACCGGCGTGGCAAAGAAGATGGCCGGAGTGTTCTTCAACGGCATCGACGGCGTGATCGCGAACGGCATCCCCGCCGCCGCGGTCGCCACCCCGTCCGACGCGCAGCCCGTGGCCGAGGGCGCGGCGGCCGCCGAACGCCTGACTCCGGTGGGCCCCGGAGCGCTGCCGGCGCCTTCCCTCGAGAACATCCCGGTGACAACGGTTCTCGTATCCGCAGGTGTCGGAGCCGGAATCGCGCTGGCCGGCGTCGTCATCGGCGCAGTCCTGGCACGCAGATAACAGTCCTCGACGATCGGCACGGCACCCCCGGGGCTCACGGCCCCGGGGGTGCCGTCGTTCGTCCGGGCCAGGGGCCCGCGGAAGTGCACGAACCGCCAACCAGGACGGGCGAGTTCGGCGACATGTGACAAAGAAACCGTGCCCCGCAGCCTGTGGAATGTCATCAGACGTCAGGTGTGAACCGGCGAGACGACACCAGGAGGACACATGGGATCCAGGAAGATTCGGGTCGGCATCGACACCGGTGGGACATTCACCGACGTGGTGGCGGTCGACGACGAGTCCGGCGCCATCGTCACCACGAAGACGCCGTCGACACCGCACGATCCGGCGGTCGGATTCCTCGCCGGCATCGAGAAGGTACTGGCACAGCTCGACGAGACCGGCGACGCGATCGGCGCGGTCAGCCACGGCACGACCGTCGCCACGAACAAGCTGCTCGAAGGCAAGGTCGAGAACCTCGGATTCATCACCACCGAGGGCTACGAGCACGTACTGGAGATTGCTCGCCAGTCGGTGCCGGACGGATACGGCAACTCGTACTTCTGGGTCAAGCCCGACCGCATCGTCCCGGCCGATCGCGTGCGCACGCTGCGCGGGCGTCTCGACTTCGAAGGCAACGAGATCCGTCCGCTCGACGAGGACGACGTCCGCGCCGCGGCACGGTTCTTCCGAACCCGCGAGATCCTCACCATCGGCGTCTGCCTGATGCACGCGTACGCGAATCCCGCTCACGAGCAGCGGGTGCGGGACATCCTCCTCGAGGAGTACCCGGAGGCGACGGTGAGCATCTCCAGCGAAGTGCTGCGCGAGTACCGGGAATACGAGCGGTCGATCACGACCCTCGTCGACGCCGCGGTCAAGCCGAACATCCGCAGCTACGTGAACAACATCGCGACCCGGCTGCGGGAATTCTCCTCGGCGGAGGGCGAGCAGCGCGAGATCCCGTTCTACGTCATGAAGTCCAACGGTGGCGTCCTCTCCGCCAAGGAGGTCGTCCACCAGCCCATCACCACCGTGCTGTCGGGGCCGGCGGCGGGTGCGCTCGGTGCCGCATTGATCGCCGGCGTCGCCGGAGTCGACCAGGTGCTCACCTGTGACGGTGGCGGAACATCGACGGACGTCACCGTCGTCGTCGGCGGCGAACCCGCTCTCACCACCGAAGGTCGCGTGGGTGTGTACCCGTCGAAGATCCCCATGATCGACGTGGTGACCGTCGGCGCCGGTGGTGGTTCGATCGCATGGCAGACCCCGGAGGGCACGCTGCGTGTCGGCCCGCAGTCGGCCGGCGCCGATCCCGGTCCGCTGTGCTACGGCAAGGGCGGCAGCGAACCGACGATCACCGACGCGCACGTCCTGCTCGGCCGGATCCCTCCGCATCTGCTCGGCGGCGAGATTCCACTCGACACGGAACTGGCGCGCAAGGGAATCGAAGAACTCGCGCACCGGCTCGGTCTCGAGTTCGAGGCCTGCGCCACCGGCATCCTCGAGGTGTCGGCGTGGAACCAGGCCAACGCCCTCCGGCAGATCACGGTCAAGCGAGGTCTCGACGTCCGTGACTTCACGCTGGTGACCTTCGGCGGCTCCGGTTCGCTGCTCGCGTGCCGCCTGGTCGACATTCTCGGTCTCAAAGACGTTCTGGTGCCCCTCAATCCCGGCAACGTCTCCGCGTTCGGGTTGCTCACCGTCGACGTTCGCAACGACTACGTGCAGACTCACGTCAGCCGGCACGACCGCCTGAAGATCGAGGAACTGCAGGCCGGACTGGACGCCCTCGCCGTCGAGGCCGAACGTGCGCTCGCGGACGAAGGATTCGGTCCCGACGAGCGGCAGTATGCGCGTTCGGCGGACCTGCGGTACTTCGGGCAGGCATTCGAGGTGCGCGTGCCGCTGGGTGCCGGTCCGGTGACCCGCGAACTCATGGACGAAGCAGCGGAGCGGTTCCACGACGCGCACCGGGAACTGTACGGATACGACTTCCGGGGAGATCCGCACCAGCACGTCGAATGGGTCAACCTGCGGGTGAGCGGGATCGGGCCCATTCAGCGTCCCGAACTCGTGGAGATCGCCGCGGGGACCGGCGCGGAGTCCGCGCTCACCGGCACCCGTGAGGCCTACTTCGACGGATGGGTCACCACGAGCGTCTACGACCGCACCCGTCTCGGTGCCGGTGACGAACTCGAGGGTCCCGCGGTGATCGAGGAGTTCAGCTCCACGGTTCCCGTCCACCCGGGATTCCGCGCCCGTATCGACACTTTCGGCAACATCCGCATCAGCAAGACGTCCGACTCGAACGGAGCCAACCGATGACTGCGACTCTCGAGCCCCCCGCGGCCGCGACCGCCAAGCCCTACCGGCTGACCGACGCCTCCGGAAGCGCACCCGACCCGGTGCTCGTCGAGATCGTCGCCGGGTACCTCGCGAGCGTCGAAATGGAAGTGGAGACGTCCATTTCACGCACCTCGCGCTCGCCGATGATTCGCGACGCCCACGACTTCCGCGCCGGTATCCACGACCGCAACCTGCGCAAGCTCACGGGCCGTTCGTATTCGGCGCTCGTGCATCCGGTGGCGCGCGACTTCCCGCTCGACACCATGAAGCCCGGCGATGTCTTCTTCCACAACGACGTCTATCTGTCCGAAGGCGGCATCGGTCACCTGCCCGACCTGTGCGTCACCGTCCCGGTCTTCGCGACCCGCCCGGGCGACACCGAGCCGTCGGTCGTCGCGTTCGTGCAGGCATTCGGCCACCACGACGATATCGGCGGCTGCTGCCCCGGCTCGATGCCGTCGGGGGCGACCACGGTGTACGAGGAAGGGTTGATGGTCCCGCCGATCAAGCTGTGGGATCAGGGTGTGCCGAACGAGGCGGCGCTGCGGATCATGACCCGCAACTCGCGCATGCCCGACTCGCTCGCCGCGGACCTCGACGCCGAGTGCTCGGCCTGCCTGATGGGTGCGCGCCGGTTGTCCGAGCTGTTCGACCGGTACGGCGTCGAGACCGTCGAGTCGTGCTTCGACGCGATCCTCGACGCGACGACCGAGACCTACCGCCGAGAAATCCTCAGCAAGATCCCCGAGGGCTCGTACACCTGGGAGGACTACGCCGAGCACGACGGTGTCGACGAGCCGAAGCTGCACGTCCAGCGGATCACGCTCACCAAGACCGGGCCCGAGGCGGAAGGCGGGGAGCGGTTGATCCTCGACTTCACCGGAACCGGTCCGCAGGCGAAGGGCCCGATCAACCATTGCGGTGACTACGCCGACGGCAACTTTCTCGTCAAGTGGCTCGCGCCGATCCTCCGCAATCTCGCCGACACCCCGGAACGCATGGCCGAGCTCGACGTCAACGAAGGCGTGGTGCCGCTGATCGAGATGAAGTTCCCCGAGAAGGGCACGCTCATCACGCCGATCTTCCCGGCTCCCACCAACGCTCGCACGTTCGTGATCCTCCGTCTGCTCGGTGTGCTCTCCGGTGTGGTCGCCAAGGCGGTCGACGGCAACATGCCCGCCGACCAGGAGACCATCCGCTACACGGGTGTGTACGGCGAGGACTTCGACGGCCACTCGTACCTCATGCGTGAGGTGCTCGGCGGCGGCTCCGGCGGCCGGCACTACGCCGACGGCGAGGACACCATCCACGTGGTCCCCGACTCGCGGAACCTGCCGACGGAATTCACCGAGAGCCGTTTCCCGTTCATCGTCGAGAAGCTGGGTCTGGCGATCGATTCCGGTGGCGCCGGCCGTTACCGCGGTGGTCTCGGTTACGAGAAGCACATCCGGATGCTCAAGGACGCCCACTTCATGTCCATCGCCGACCGCTCGATCCTGGCGTGCTGGGGTGTCAAGGGCGGCAAGGCCGGAAAGCCGTTCTCGGTGGTGCTCGATCCCGGGACCCCGAACGAGCGGGAATTCGACGCACTGACCGACGCCGAGCCGATCAAGGCCGGCCAGGTGGTGCGCATCCGCACCACCGGCGGTGGCGGCTGGGGCGATCCGCTGGACCGGCCCGTCGAGGACGTCGTGCGGGACGTGCTGTGGCGCAAGGTGTCCGTCGAGGGCGCCCGTGACGACTACGGTGTGGTGCTGGCGACCGACTCGACCGACGAGCCCGTCGCCGACGCGGAAGCAACCGACGTCCTGCGGGCCCGGATGCGCGCGGAGCGCGGTGACGAGCCGTTCTTCGACCGCGGGCCCGGTTACGCGAGGCTCTCCGGTGGAGCGGAGTTCGCAGAGTACGACTTCATCGGGAGCTGAAACCGTGGTACGTCGTTCCACCCCCCGCGGCGCCGACATCGCGGTGATCGGCGCCGCGGGGAAGACCGGTGCGGCCGTCGTGTCGGCGCTCGGGTCGGCGGCCCCCGTCCGCCGAGTGGTGCACACCGCTCGGCGGACGGGGGACCTCGCCGTCGACCTCGAGACCGGCGCCGGCCTCGACGAAGCTCTGACCGGTTGCCGCGCAGCGTATTTCATCGCACCCAACCTGCATCCCGACGAACCCGGGCTGTTCGAGCGATTCCTCGGGGCGGCGGTCGACGCCGGCGTCGAGCACGTCGTCTACCATTCCGTCGCGTGGCCGTACACGCCCGCGATGCCGCACCACATGGACAAGGCGCGATGCGAGGACGCACTGCACATCCGTGACGGCGTGCGGTGGACCGTGCTCCAGCCGTGCGCCTACGCCGAGAACTTCGCGGCCGTGCTCGACGGCGACTCGGACCTTCTCGAGGTGCCCTACGACTCCGACGCACCGTTCTCGTTCGTTGCGCTCGCGGATGTCGCGGCGGCGGCGGCACGGGTCCTGCTCGACGGCGCCGACGCACATCACGGCGCGACCTACGAGCTCGGCGGTCCGCAGGCCGTGAGTGTCCGGCAACTGTGCAACGCCACCGGCAGAGCGGTCGCGGTGATCCGTGTCCCGGCGGCCGAATGGATGGAACGGCACGGCCGGGCGCTGACGCCCGACGCTCGGGCACGCCTCGCCGCGATGTTCGAGTTCTACGACCGGCACGGATTCGTCGCGGGCAGCGCGAGCCTGGCGGCGCTGCTCGAGCGGGCACCGACCTCCGTCGTCGATCGGCTTCGGTGAGCCGCGCGGGGAACGGTGGTGTAGGAAGGGGAGTGTGACCGATCACAGCTCGAACGGCTCCGGCGGATCCGATTCCAGGATCCCTCCAGTGCTCATAGCAGTCGACGACGCCAGCGGTATCGGCGTCCTCACGCTCAATCGCCCCCGCCAGCGCAACCCGCTGTCCGTGGCCACGATGCGCGAGGTCATCACGGGACTGCGCGCGCTGGCCGCCGACAGCCGGGTGATCGTGATCCGGGCGGACGGTCCGGTGTTCTCGGCGGGGCACGACCTGCGGGAGATGATCGGGCGCACCCTCGAGGAGGAACGTGCGATCTTCGACGTGTGCAACGAGATGATGCGCACCGTGCAGTCGATCCCACAGCCGGTCATCGCCTCGGTGCAGGGACCTGCGGTCGCCGCCGGATGCCAGCTGGTCGCGTCGTGCGATCTCGCGGTCGCGGCCACCGACGCGGTGTTCGGGACGCCGGGTGTGCGGATCGGCCTGTTCTGTTCGACGCCGATGGTCGCGGTGAGCCGGGCGGTCGGCCGCAAGCGCGCGCTACAGATGCTCCTGACCGGCGACACGATCGACGCCGAGACCGCCGCGGACTGGGGCCTGGTGAACTTCGTGGTGCCGCCGGAGGAACTGGAGATCCGGACCACGGAACTGGCCGCGAAGATCGTGTCGGCGTCGTCGGCGACGGTGCGGATCGGCAAGGAAGCGTTCT
The DNA here is from genome assembly GCF_001646785.1 of Rhodococcus phenolicus. GTDB lineage: Bacteria > Actinomycetota > Actinomycetes > Mycobacteriales > Mycobacteriaceae > Rhodococcus > Rhodococcus phenolicus. The sequence goes on along the minus strand of NZ_LRRH01000059.1, from coordinate 3,039 downwards.
ACCGGCAGATCGATCTTCCGCAGGACGAGGCGTACGACGCGATGGCCGAGACGATGGCGGAGAACGCCGTGATCTGCGACGCGCAGGAGGGAATGTCGGCGTTCGTGGAGAAGCGTGCCCCCGTCTGGCAAGGACGGTGACGCGGGACGAAGGTTTACCGATCGTTCGGTCTCGACCAATGGTTGGACGTCCGATAACCTGACTTCCATGAGTCCCGACCCACGCTCGAACACCGTCGACGGTGTGCTGCACCGCTCGGCCGCCCGCTTCCCCGACCGCGTCGCGCTGCGCTTCACGGACCGAACCTTCACCTATCGTGAACTCGACGAGGCGGTCACCCGCACCGCCGCTCACCTGCGCTCCCTCGGGCTCGAGCAGGGCGACCGCGTCGCCGGGTACGGCACCAACTCCGACGCCTATGTGCTCGGCTACCTCGGTGCCGCGCGCGCCGGCCTCGTGCACGTGCCGATCAACTACGCCCTGCGCGGTGAGGAACTGAGCTACCTGCTCGGACAGTCCGGAGCGAAGGCCGTGCTCGTCGATCCACCGCTGCGCGCCAACCTCGACGCCGTCCTCGCCGACGTACCCGCCGGACACGTGCTGCCGCTACGCGACGCCGGCGACTCGCTGCTCGCCGTCGCATCCACCGGCGACGTGCCGGCCCTCGACGGTGGCGCGTCCGGTTCCGACCTCGCCCAGCTGCTCTACACGTCGGGTACCACATCGAAGCCCAAGGGCGCCATGATGACCCACAATGCGCTCGTGCACGAGTACACGTCGTCGATGGTCGCGCTCGACCTGTCCGCCGACGACAATCCACTCATCTGCATGCCGCTCTACCATTCGGCCGCCATGCACGTGTTCCTCATGCCGTACCTCGCGGTCGGCGCGACCGTCACGCTGCTGCCGTCCCCGGACATCCCGGAGATCCTGCGGCTCGTCGAATCCGAACGGATCGGATCGCTGTTCCTGGCGCCCACCGTGTGGGTGCCGCTCGCCAACCATCCCGACCTCGACACCCGCGACCTGTCGTCGCTGCGCAAAGCCCAGTACGGCGCCTCCATCATGCCGGTGACGGTGCTGAACCGGCTGCGCGAGCGCTACCCGGATCTCGGCTTCTACAACTGCTTCGGGCAGTCCGAGATCGGGCCGCTCGCGTGCGTGCTCGGCCCCGACGAACACGCCGACCGCCCGTCCTCGTGTGGCCGGGCCGTGCTGTTCGTCGAGACCCGCGTCGTCGACGCCGACGGCAACGACGTTCCCGTCGGCGAACCCGGCGAGGTCCTGTACCGGTCGCCGCAACTGTGCCTGGGCTACTGGGACAACCCGGAAGCCACCGCGGAAGCGTTCCGCGACGGCTGGTTCCACTCGGGAGATCTCGTCACCCGCGACGAACAGGGCTACATCACCGTCGTCGACCGGATCAAGGACGTCATCAACACCGGCGGCATCCTCGTCGCCTCCCGCGAGATCGAGGATGCCCTGTACACGCACCCGGCGGTCGCCGAGGTCGCGGTGATCGGCACACCCGACGAGAAGTGGATCGAGGCAGTCACCGCCGTCGTCGTACTCAAGGACGGCCACGAGATCACCGAGTCCGAACTCGTCGTGCACGTCAAGGAACGGCTCGCTCCGTTCAAGGTGCCGAAGATCGTGCGGTTCGTCGACACGCTGCCACGCAACCAGAGCGGCAAGCTGCTCAAGCGCGAACTGCGAGCGGTGTAGGCGGCGAACGTCGTTCGGTGGCAACGGCGAACGTCGTTCGGTGGCAACGGCGAACGTCGTTCGGTGCGAAGACAGTTCATTCGATCGGGCTGCACGGCCGGTAGCGGCCGTCGGGAAGCAAGGGAACTCATGGGGAGCAAGCACGTGCCGTCCTGGCACGACGACGAAGTCCGGGCGCTGTCGGAACTGGCCGGAGACTTCTTCGAACGCGAGGTCATGGCGCACGTCGAGAAGTGGGACGCACAGCACCGCATCGACCGGCAGGTGTGGCTCGAGGCAGGCAAGCTCGGCCTGCTCCTGTGCTCGATTCCGGAGGAATACGGCGGCGGAGGAGGAACATTCGCGCACGACCTCGCGGTGTTCGAAGCCCAGGGTTATGCGGGTGATCTCGCGTTGGGCATCTCCGTGCACAGCGGAATCGTCGCGCACTACATCCTCGAGTACGGCACCGAGGAGCAGAAGCGAACCTGGTTGCCGGGCATGGCCACCGGCGAGATCCTCGGTGCCATCGGCATGACCGAACCGGGCGCCGGGTCGGACCTGAAGGCGATCAAGACCACGGCGATCCGCGACGGCGACGAGTACGTGATCAACGGCTCGAAGACGTTCATCACCAACGGGTCGTCGGCCGATGTGATCGTGCTGGCCGTCAAGACCGATCCGAAGGCCGGCGCGAAAGGCATCTCGCTGCTCATCGTCGATCTGCGCGACTGCCCGGGCTTCGCCGTCGGCCGGGTGCTCGACAAGGTCGGCCAGCACGGAGCGGACACCTCCGAACTCTCGTTCACCGATGTGCGGATTCCCGTGTCGAACCTGCTGGGCGACAGCGAAGGCCAGGGTTTCGCGCAGCTCATGGCGCAACTCGTGCAGGAGCGTCTGATCATCGGCGCGCAGGCTGCCGGGGCAATGCAGCGGGCCGTCGAGGAGACGGTGCGCTACACCAAGGCGCGCCAGGCGTTCGGGCACACGCTGTTCGATTTCCAGAACACCGCGTTCGAACTCGCCGAATGCCAGACGATCGCCCGGACCAGCAGGATCTTCCTCGACCATTGCATCGAACAGCATCTGAAGGGACAGCTCGACCCGGCGGATGCGGCGATGGTCAAGTACTGGCTGACCGACAAGCAGTGCGAGGTCGTCGACCGCTGTGTCCAGTTGCACGGCGGCTACGGGTACATGCGCGAATACCTGATCGCGCGGATGTACGAGGACGCGCGGGTACAGCGGATCTACGCCGGTGCCAACGAAGTGATGAAGATGCTCATCGCGCGGTCGCTGTAGTCCCCGCGCCCCACGGTGATGGGTGCCTCTCTG
>NZ_LRRH01000225.1 GCF_001646785.1 Rhodococcus phenolicus | reverse complement strand
GACCGAGCTGCCGTCCTCGACCGAACCGTCGGCCGGCGGGCAACCGGCACCCTCGTATTCGGCGACGCGGGCGCGCAGGCCGTCGATCTCACGGGCCAGCCGGTCCAGGGCCCAGTCCACCTCGGAGGTCTTGTAACCCCGCACCACCTGCTGGAAACGCAGGTCACGGACGTCGACGCCGGTGACATCGGTTGCGGGGAGCACCGTCGCCGTGGTCCCCGGAGGGATCGGCGCCAGGACTTCTCCCCTGCCGAACACGGCGCTCGCGGCGGCGAACAACACCGCGCCGACGATCACCATGACGACGACGTACAGCAGAACCGTCAGCATGATCCGATCTTGGCACGGACCACCGACGTCAGATTCCCGGCCTGCCGATCACGGTGCTCATGGGCGGCCGATCGGTCAGCTCCACGTGGCGCGCGACCGGGACGAACGAATCCCCGTCGACGAGGAACTGGGTCAGCGGCGCACCGGAATCGGGGAGGCCACAGCGTCGCAGCATCGTTCCGATGATCTGCCTGCTCATGACGCCGAGATCCGACAGCGGGCGGTTCCGGTGCTTGCGGACACCGAGATTGACCTGCGCGATCGCACCGAGCCCGAGGCGGTCGTAGGTGTCGAGCAGCAGCCCGATCTCGACGCCGTAGCTGGGCGCGAAC
>NZ_LRRH01000058.1 GCF_001646785.1 Rhodococcus phenolicus | reverse complement strand
GGGCTCGGGCCGGGCGGTGGACGGTGCCGGCGCATCTGTCGGCGGCCTGTCCGATTCGGCCGGGGGAGCGGCGGCCGCTTCGCGGCGTTCCACGGGAGCGCTGTCGCGTCCGACCTTGTTCATCAGGTCGGCGACGGTGAGCTGCTCGGAGTCGCCGGGCTGCGCGGCCCGGCGGTTGCGGCCCTCGGACCGGCGCGTCGGCATTTCGGGAGCGCTGTGACGTCGATGCGGCTGGTCCGGGTCCTGACGATCCCCCCGGCCGGACTGGGACTCGCGATAGGCGCTGTCCGCGAGCGGACGTTCCCAGGGAGCGCGAGAGTCGGGCAGGCCCGAATCGTGCTCCTCACCCACCGATTCCCTCGCCTCTCTGCGGATGTCCCGCTTCTCGTTGCATCCGCCGTGTCGGCGACCTCGTCATGATACTGACCGAGTGACGTTGCATCGAGGCGTCCGCCGGGATGTTCGGTTCCCGGCCGCTCGGCGACCTGATCAGCCGCCCGAGTGCATCATGTCGGCACCGGCGGGCACAAGCGTGTCCTCGGGATCGTCGAGCCATCCTTCGGGCAGGGCGACGGAGCTGGGCGAACCCTGCCGGCCGCGGGGCCCTTCGGCGTCCTTCGGGAACGGAACGTCGGGATCGAGCCGGCCGAGCAGGTCGTCGAGTTCGGCGAGGCTCGAGACACGCGCGAGCCCGTTGCGCAGATCGGATCCTGCGGGAAACCCGCGCATGTACCAGGCGATGTGCTTGCGGATCTCACGCATGCCCTTGTCCTCGCCGTGGTGGTCGGCGAGCAGCCGGGCATGCCGGCGCATGATCTGCGCGACCTCCCCGAGCGTCGGAGGTGTGGGGATCTCGCGACCGTTCAGGGCCGCGGACAGTTCCGCGAACAGCCACGGACGGCCGAGACAACCGCGGCCGACGACGACGCCGTCGCATCCGGTCTGCTCCATCATCTTCGCCGCGTCGGCCGCGTCGAAGATGTCTCCGTTGCCGAGCACCGGAACACCGGTGACGTGTTCCTTGAGACGCGCGATCTCGTTCCAGTCGGCGCTGCCGGAATACCGCTGCGCCGCGGTGCGGGCGTGCAGGGCCACCGCCGCGGCCCCCTCGGCCGCCGCGATCCGCCCGGCGTCGAGGTGGGTGTGGTGTTCGTCGTCGATCCCGACCCGGAACTTGACGGTGACCGGGACGTCGGTGCCCTCGGTCGCGCGGACCGCGGCCGCGACGATCTGCCCGAACAGGCGACGCTTGTACGGCAGGGCGGAGCCGCCACCCTTGCGGGTCACCTTCGGGACCGGGCAGCCGAAGTTCATGTCGATGTGATCGGCGAGGTTCTCGTCGACGATCATCTTGGCCGCCGCGTACGTGATGTCCGGGTCGACCGTGTAGAGCTGCAGCGATCGCGGCGTCTCGGTGGGACCGAAGGTCGTCATGTGCATCGTCACCGGATGCCGTTCGACGAGAGCGCGTGCGGTCACCATCTCGCACACGTACAGGCCCGACGTGCTCCCGGCACGTTCGAGTTCGAGTTCACGGCACAGGGTGCGGAACGCCACGTTGGTGACGCCGGCCATCGGGGCCAGCACGACGGGACTGTCGAGTTCGAGCGAGCCGATACGAAGGCGGGACATGCAAACCTCGGAAACAAACGATGTCGGAAGCAGGGGCGAAAAACCGCCCGAACTGAGCAACTGTGCCCGGTACCGAAATCGTTCGGTACCGGGCACAGGATATCCGGTGGAGGCCACCGGCACGGAATCGGCTGCGATCAGGCCGTGGCTTCGGCGCGTTCCCGGCGCGCGGCGTCGCGGGCCAGGGAACGGTCGCGCATCTCCTCGAACTTCGCGGCCTGACGTTCCAGATCCTCGAGGAACGTGCCGAGTTCGTCGAGGGTCTGTGCGCCCTCGGGCCCGAAGTCGCGTTCGAAGATGTTCCACTTGCGCAGCACCGGCTGGACCACCTCGTCGAGGTGCTGGCGCAGGTCGTAGATGCCGTGCTTGGCCATGAGCACGCCGTTGCGCCGGAAGTTGGGCATTCCGGCGCCCGGCATCTGGAAGTTCTTCAGGATGTCGACGACCGCGCGGAGCGCCTGATCGGGAGCGACGTCGAGGGCGGCCTCGCAGATGTTGCGGTAGAAGATCATGTGCAGGTTCTCGTCCGCTGCGATGCGCTGGAGCATCTTGTCGGCGATCGGTTCGTTGCAGGCCCTACCGGTGTTGCGGTGCGAGACACGGGTGGCCAGCTCCTGGAACGTCACGTACGCGACGGACCGCAGCAGACCGTTGTTGGTGCCCGGGAAGAATCCGTTGGTCATGTGTTCCATGCGGGCGTTCTCGAGGGCGACCGGGTCGACGGCGCGGGTCACGACCAGGTAGTCGCGCATCACGATGCCGTGCCGGTTCTCCTCCGCGGTCCAGCGACCGACCCAGGTGCCCCACGCACCGTCCGGGGAGAAGTTCTCGGCGATCTCACGGTGGTAGGACGGTAGGTTGTCCTCGGTCAGCAGGTTCGTGATCATCGCCGCCTTGGCGACGTCGTCGAGCCGCGACTGCTCCGGATCCCAGTCCACGCCACCCATGGCCGCGAAGTTCCGGCCCTCGTCCCACGGAACGTAGTCGTGCGGATGCCAGTCACGGGCCATGGACAGGTGTCGGTTGACGTTCGCCTCCGCTACGGGCTCCAGCTCGCGCAGTAGCTCCAGCTGAGTCATGACTCGCGTCATTCCGAATTCCCTCCGTGGTTGGTTGGCGCCCTACAGCCTACGGGACCGTAGGTTTGCTTTCGGACGAACTGTATCGACGATCGGCGGTGCTCGGTCCACCGTTTCCGAGGAGTGTTTCAGATCACAGAATGTCCCGTGGACACGGTACAGGTCGTTGTAGACGGTCCTGATGGGGCCGCATGGAGGGGTGCCGAAAGACGCGGCGACCAGGGATGGAACGACTCGGGCGGCGACATCGTGACGATGTCGCCGCCCCCGGATCGAGACGGTCGGCTCAGCGCTTTCCGCCGCCGAGCAGACCTCCGAGCAGACCGCCCAGGCCGCCACCGGCGTTGCCGCCCAGCACGCTCCCGAGAACGTCGCCGAGCGCGCCGCCGGCACCGCCCGAGCCGCCTGCGGCACTGCCGAGGAGCCCGCCGAGCAGATCGCCGAGGCCACCCTGGCTCGGGGCCGACGCGGTCGTCGTGGTCGCACCCTGACCACCGCCGGTGAGCTGCTTGGCGATGTACGAGAGCACGATCGGCGCGAGGATCGGCAGGAGCTTGGCGACCAGATCGTTCCCGCCACCCCCGTTGACGCCGCCGAGAGTGCTGATGACCTGGTCCTTGTTGGCGCCGAACACGTTGGAGACGATCTTGTTGCCGTCTTCGGTGTCGACGTCGGCGACGTTCACTCCGCCCTCGACGAGGTCGCCGGAATGGTTGTCCAGCGCCGAGAGCAGCGACGCGGCACCGGCCGGATCCTGAGCATTGGCGTCGAGGCCGCCGACGAGGGTGGGCAGCGCGGCGCGCACGGCCGTCTCCGCAGTCTGCTGATCCACGTCGAGCCGCTCGGCGATCTGAGCGACAGGAATCCGGGAGAGGAGGTCGTCGAGAGTTGCCATGTGAAACCTGTCTGGGTAAGGGGCGCTCGAGGATGCGGTTTGCCCGTTCTCGCGAAGCCTAGCCAGTCGGGCTGCCTCCACCGCGCAATTCGCGGCCGGCGTCGATCGTGTGTCGATTTGTCCGGTCTCGGGTCACGCCTCGAACCGTGCCGCCGGTCTGCGCACGGAGATCAGACTGCACAGCAACGCGACCACGGTTCCGCTGACGAGGAGGACGAATCCGTTCTGGTTCGTCAGCACGGTGCTGTGGTTGTCCCGGACGTAGGCGCCGAAGGCCTGATGTATCCGCAGCGCCGACACCGCGACCACCGCGGCACCGAGGATCGCGCCCGCCCACGCGAGCGGGATCGAGTCGAACAGGGCCGCGAGCAGCAACAGGATCGCGGCCGCGGCCAGGGGGATGGCGAGGGACAGGTACAACGGCAGATCGGTACCGGCGAGAGTGTTCAGGTCGTCCCCGTCGAATCCGTCCCGCAGCGCGGCGAGGGGGATCTCGGTTGCCCGGACACCACCGACGACGGGAAGGAAGGTCCCGATCCCCACTGCGATTGCGGACAGGAACAGTCCCAGGTCCACGAAGCTCCGCATGCCACTCCCATCGATCGTCGGATCGTTTTCCGTGAGCGACCACACGGTATCCAAAGTGGGCGGTGTTTCCCGGATGAAAGGACGTGTCGAGGCGTGCGCTGCTGCGCCACCGGGATCCGGAGCGGGGCATCGCCGTGGTCCGTAGGGTGGAAAGCGTACGAAACGGGCGGACGGGAGTCGGGACATGACGGACGGCACACACGACACCGGGGGCGCCCGCACCGGACTGCCGCCGTGGGCGAAGAAGACCGTGTGGGTGCTGCTGGGGTTGCTGGCCCTGGTCGTCCTCTACTTCGTGCTCGCGGCCTTCGTGCCCCGCTGGTGGGCGCAGCGCATCGCGGGCCTCGCCGACGGGGGAATGGCACGGGGAACGCTGTGGGGGCTGGTGTTCGGTTTCCTGTGCACGTTCGTGCCGTTGGCGTTGTTGTCGTGGGTGTGGCGGGTGCGCGGCTGGCGCTACCACCGCGGGCTGCAGATCGCCCTCGCGATCGTCGCGCTCGTCGTCGCCGTGCCGAATCTGATGACGCTGAGCATCGTGCTCGGCGGGGGCAACGCGGCCCACGCGGGCGAACGCATCCTCGACGTGGACGGTCCGGGCTTCCGCGGCGCGTCCCTCGTCGGTGCGGTCCTCGGCGCCCTCGTGTTCGTGATCGTCACCGTCGTGAGCATGCGCCACCGCAAGCGGAGTGCGGATCTGCGCCGGGCACGCGGGGAACTCGAACTCGAGCGGGCCGAGAAGGAGACTGCCGCCGAGTGGGAAGAGCGGGAGCGGAAGAGGAAGTCCGATGCGGTGGACGGGAACGCGGCGGACTGATTCGGATCAGCCCGCCGCGCCGCGGTGCCCCCAGTAGGGCTCGAACCTACGACCTGCGGATTAAAAGTCCGTAGCTCTACCAACTGAGCTATAGGGGCGTGGGCGCACAGTGTAACCACACAGTGCGGCGTCGGGGTATCGGGAGTCCGAAATCGTGTCGGTGGCTCGGATGCTCACCCCCTGCGTCGCACCCGAGCCGGGTAAAATCATACCACTCGGTGTGTTCCGGCGGGCTGGGCAGTATACGAACGTTTGCGCTGCTACGCACGTGTGCGGCACCGGCGGCCGGAGGCCGTCTAGAGTTGTTTTCGAGGGGGCAACGATTTTCCGGGGGGCGGCGGTCAGGTTCGGAGGCTTCACCCCATATGGCACCTCAACAGGAACGCGCGCGGCGCACGCGGGCCGCGATCGTGGAGTCCGCTGCAGCGGAGTTCTCCAAGCGTGGCTACGCTGCGGCATCCATCAATGCGATCCTCGAGCATTCGAACGCCACCAAGGGCGCGATGTACTTCCACTTCGATTCGAAGGAAGATCTCGCCCGCGCTGTGCTCGAGGAGGGGCTCGAGCGATACCGGGCGCTCGTCGACAGGTGGTCGCAGGCTCCCGGGCTCGACCCGTTCGAGCGTCTGCACGGCCTGGTCGGTGATCTCGGTGACGCGTTGCATCGGGACGTCATCATCCGTGCCGAGTTCAAACTCGTGATCGAGCCCGAGTTCGAATCCGAGGCTCGATTGCGGGGTGGCTCGGTGTGGGGGCTCGCCGGGTATCGCCTGGCGGAGGAGGCGGAACGCGAGGGACTGTTCCGGCCCGGCGCCGACATCCGCCGCTTCGTCGAGGTGGTCAGTGCGGCGCTGGCGGGCCAGCGGTACATGACGGATCTGACGGCACCGGATGTCGACGTGCGCGGCCGGTTCGAGATGTGCCTCGAGGTTCCGCTCGAGGCGATGGCGTCGCAGGAGTGGCTCGACCGATGGCGGCGCAACGGCTGGCCGGACACTGGAACAGCGTCGCAATAGTGGACTTGACCTGCCGATTTGTGAATCATGAAAGCGGTGTCCTAAGCTATCCAAGCTCCCAACGGAACACGAACGCCGTTGAGGGTGCGGGTCGGAGCAATCCGGTCTGGGCCCCCTTCGTCTAGCGGCCTAGGACGCCGCCCTTTCAAGGCGGTAGCGCGGGTTCGAATCCCGTAGGGGGTACTCTTCGGTCCGACAGCCGGAGGGTGCACGACAAGTGAACAAGTTCTGGCCCTGTGGCGCAGTTGGTTAGCGCGCCGCCCTGTCACGGCGGAGGTCGCGGGTTCGAGTCCCGTCAGGGTCGCAGAGAAATGCGATCGGCATTCGGTTCGGGTGCCGTCCCGGCCAGGTAGCTCAGTTGGTACGAGCGTCCGCCTGAAAAGCGGAAGGTCGCCGGTTCGATCCCGGCCCTGGCCACCACCACAATTCAATATTCCGGACCCACCGCTCGCGGTGGGTCCTGCTGTGAGGATCCGCGAGGATCCCCTCATGGCCCTGTGGCGCAGTTGGTTAGCGCGCCGCCCTGTCACGGCGGAGGTCGCGGGTTCGAGTCCCGTCAGGGTCGCTCAAGGCGAAGGCCCGGTATCGATGAGATACCGGGCCTTCGCCGTATGCGGTTATCGTTCTCCCGACATGTCCGGCCGTTCCCGGTCTCGTGCTTTCGGACAGGAACATGTTCTAGAGTGGGGCGATCTTGACCGGACGCCGCCGGCGACACGACGAACGAGGTGACCGTGCGAATTGCACTCCTGTCGTACCGGAGTAAGCCGCACTGCGGCGGCCAGGGCGTCTACGTCCGGCACCTGAGCCGGGAACTGGCCGCACTCGGCCACCACGTCGAGGTGTTCTCGGGGCAGCCGTACCCCGACCTCGATCCCGGCGTCACCCTCACGAAGGTCCCGAGCCTCGACCTCTACCGCGACGACGACCCGTTCCGCACGCCGAAACCGGGCGAGTTCCGCGACCTCGTCGACGTGCTCGAGGTGGGGACGATGTGGACCGCCGGCTTCCCCGAGCCGCTCACGTTCAGCTTGCGGGCCGCGAAGCTGCTGCGCGCACGGGCCGACGAATTCGATGTCGTGCACGACAATCAGTGCCTCGGCTACGGCCTGCTCCGCATCGCCGACGCCGGACTCCCGCTCGTCGCGACGATCCACCACCCCATCACCCGCGACCGCGAACTCGATCTGGCGCAGGCGACGACGTGGCGCCGCAAGTTGACCCTGCGTCGCTGGTACGGCTTCCTGCGCATGCAGGCGCGGGTGGCCCGGCGGATCCGCACCCTGCTCACGGTGTCCGCGTCCTCGGCGGACGACATCCGCGCGGCGTTCGACGTCGATCCGGGCGACCTGCACACGATCCCGCTCGGCGTCGACACCGAGCTCTTCGCACCGCCGGGCGGGACCCGGGTGCCGGGGCGCATCGTGTGCGTCGCGAGCGCCGACGCGCCGCTCAAGGGTGTGTCGACGCTGCTGGGTGCTGTCGCCAAGCTCCGGACGGAGCGAACCGTCGAGCTGGTGCTGGTCTCGAAGCTCGCCGAAGGTGGTGTCACCGAACGACTCATCGACGAACTCGGCATCGGCGACATCGTGCGCACGGTCTCGGGCATCGGCGACACCGAGCTCGCGGCCCTGCTCGGTTCCGCCGAGATCGCCGCGGTTCCGTCGCTCTACGAAGGATTCTCGCTGCCGGCCGTGGAGGCGATGGCGTGCGGGACACCCCTCGTCGCCAGCCGCGCGGGGGCGATCCCCGAGGTCGTCGGAGATGCCGGCGTGCTCGTTCCCCCCGGTGACGGTGAGCAGCTCGCGTCGGCGCTCGCCGCACTGTTCGACGACCCGGCCGAACGGGTCCGGCTCGGTGCCGCGGCCCGGCAGCGGGTCCTCGACCGGTACAGCTGGGCGGCGGTGGCCGCACAGACCGCACGCGTCTACGACGACGCCATCGCAGCGCAGACAGGAAAGGCGAAGAACTGATGCTGACAGTCGATTTCGACCGTCTGGGAGTCAAGCCCGGCGACCGTGCCATCGATATCGGCGCGGGCGCCGGACGTCATTCCTTCGAGCTGTACCGGCGCGGCGCGGACGTCACCGCATTCGATCGGAGTGCGGACGACATGAAGGCGGTCGCCGAGATGTTCGCGGCGATGGACCTCGAGGGTGAGGTTCCCGCCGGCGCGCGGGCGCACGCCGAGGTCGGTGACGCTCTCGAACTGCCGTACGACGACGCGACTTTCGATGTCGTGCTCATCTCCGAGGTCCTCGAACACGTCCCGCAGGACGTGCGCGCCATCGAGGAGATCACCCGTGTGCTCAAGCCGGGCGGCGTCGCGGCGGTGACGGTGCCGCGCTGGTTTCCCGAGAAGATCTGCTGGGCGTTGTCCGACGCCTACCACGAGGTCGAGGGCGGTCACATCCGCATCTACAAGGCCGACGAACTCGCCGCCAAGCTCACCGCGGCCGGCCTGAAGATCCGCGGCCGCGATCACGCGCACGCACTGCACGCACCGTACTGGTGGCTCAAGTGCGCGGTCGGCGTCGACAACGACGACAACGTGCTGACGAAGGCGTACCACAAGCTGCTCGTGTGGGACCTGATGCGCAAGCCGTGGCTGACCCGCACCCTCGAATCGGTCCTCGATCCGGTCCTGGGCAAGAGCGTCGTCTTCTACGTCGAGAAGCCGGTAGTTCCCGTTGCGGCGCGCTGATCCCGACGCAACAGATCTTCCGTCGGTGCCTGGGGTGCTCTCCGCACAGGAGTGCCTGCGCACCGGCCGCGCCATCGCCGGCATGCAGCAGTCGTCGGGGGCGATCCCGTGGTTCCCGGGTGGCCACACCGATCCGTGGGACCACATCGAATCCGCGATGGCACTGACCGTGACCGGACTGCGCGAGGAGGCAGAGGCCGCGTTCGAGTGGTCGCGGCGCACGCAACGCGCGGACGGATCGTGGCCCATGCAGTTCCGCGGCGACACGATCGAGAACACCGACTCCGACAGCAATTTCGCCGCCTACATCGCGGTCGGGGTGTGGCATCACCACCTCGTCACCGGCGACCACGCGTTCGTCGGGCACATGTGGCCCACGGTCCGGGCCGCACTCGACCATGTGCTGTCCATGCAGGGGCCTGGTGGTGAGATCTACTGGGCTCGAGGAGAATCCGGTGTTGCAGACGAAGCCCTTCTGACCGGGTGCTCGAGCATCCATCACGGCCTGCGGTGCGCGCTGCGGCTCGCGGAGATCGTGGGCGAACCGCAGCCGGAGTGGGAGTTCGCGCTGTACCGGCTCGGGCACGCACTGCGCCGCCATCCCGAGGTGTTCGCCCCCAAACCGGAGTATTCGATGGACTGGTACTACCCGATACTCGGCGGTGCCGTCAGGGGAACCGTTGCGCACGAACGCATCCGGGAGCGTTGGGACGATTTCGTGGTGGACGGGCTCGGTATCCGGTGTGTCGACCACAAGCCGTGGGTGACGGGCGCCGAAACGTGTGAGCTGGTGCTGGCCCTCGATGCACTCGGAAGTGCTACACGCGCACGCGAGTTGTTCGCGGCGATGCAGCATTTGCGCGACCCGGACGGCTCGTACTGGACGGGTCTGGTGTTCAGCGACGGCAAACGCTGGCCGGTGGAGAAGAGTTCGTGGACGAGCGCGGCGGTCGTTCTCGCCGCCGACGCGTTGTCCCGTACGACCGGTGGCAGCGGCCTGTTCCGTGACGCGGCAGCGCCCCACGACTGGGTGGGCGCCGACCGCTGTGGGGAAGGCTGCGGCGTCCGCGTCTGAGGGGCTGTGCGGCATCGCCGGTGAACGGCCTCGTTCCCAGTGCCGCGACTACGCGCCGGGCAGCTCCCCGACGGTGCCGCCGGTGCGCTCGAGGACGCGCAGGGACCCGGTCACCGAAACCTCGGTGAACTCGCCGCTGTCGAGTGCCCGGCAATAGATCTCGTACGGCGGGCGGCCGCCGTCGGCGGGGTCGGGGAAGACGTCGTGGATGATCAGGGCGCCGCCGACCTGCACCCAGCGTGCCCACCCGTCGTAGTCGGCCTGCGCGGCCGCGCTGCTGTGACCACCGTCGATGAACACGAACGACGCCGGCGTGCGCCAGAACCCGGCGACCTGCACCGAGGCACCGAGCACCGCGACCACGTGCTGTTCGAGATCGGCGTCGGCAAGGGTGTGCCGGAGGCGTCCGGCGGTGTCGAGAAGTCCGGTGTGGGGATCGACGAGCGATTCGTCGTGGTATTCCCAGCCGGGCTGGTGTTCTTCCGACCCGTGGTGGTGGTCCACGGTGACGATCGTCCCCCCGGTCGCCTTCGCTGCCGCACCCAGATAGACCGTCGAACGCCCGCAGTACGTGCCGATCTCGACACCCACGCCGCCGCCGAGATACCGGACCGCCGCGTCGTGCAGCGCCGTGCCCTCGTCTTCCGGCATGAAACCCGGTGTCGCCTCGGCGAGTTCGACCATCTCGCGGGGCAGGGTGGTGCGGGTCATCGGCGCAGTCTCCGTTCGCTGGATTGCTGTTCGGTGGCTCACATTACCGACGGCGGCGGCCCTGCGGAACCACCGCCGGACGCAGCGCGGGGATCGGTACGCTGGTGTGATGGGTGCGTTGTTCGCGATGACGATTCCGGGGCTGGCGTGCCTGCTGGTGGGGCTGGCCGCGATCGAGGTGGTGTGGTCCCGGGTGACCGGGCGGCGCCTGCTGCGACGCGGCGGAGGCGGCCGCAGCAGGCCGGTGGCCGCCACCGGGTTCGAGGAGGTCGGCGCGCTGTTCCAGGGGTCGCGGCGACTCGAGTTCGAGCAGAGGCAGACATCGCTCATGGACCGCGACGACACCGCGGACGGTGATCCGGCGTGGCTGGGCGTCGACATGGACACCGGCACCGCCCGGTTCGCGCCTCGCGGTTCGCGGTCGTGACGGACCGGGCAGTGCCGGGGGCCGGCCGGTCTGTCTATGACGAGGTGACCGAAGGGAACACCCAACTCCCGTCGAGGATCTCGCGCCGCGGGCGATAGAGGCGTACCAGGTAGTTCCAGCCGTCGTCCGCGTCGGCCGGATCCGCCAGAATCCGGACCGCGACGGTTCAACCGGATCACCGTTTGGTGTTCGACCGACGCCGCTTCGCGATTGTGGCGCAGAACATCGACGCCGCCGCAGTCCCGCTGGAGGTCGGTGAACATCCGATCCGTTTCCGCGCAAACGAAATTGCCGACATTCACCCGGATGCGCGTCATACAGCGCGAACCTGGCCGGGCCGTCGATGCCCCGCAGTGCGTTCCGCCCGCCGCTCCGGCGCCGCCGGAACGGTGGGCGGCGAGGTCACGAGCGTGCCGCGGTCCTGCGCTGGTGCAATACCTTGCCGACGGTCGTGTCGAGCTTCGTGCCGAGCGGCCAGCCGACGTAGTGGCACAGGAACAGGGCGATCTCTCGCAGTTGCTCCTCGTCGAGTTCCTCGTTCTGGAGTGCGGCGCCGATCTGGATCTCGGCGATGTCGGTCAGGCCCTGGGCGGTGAGTGCGCCGAGCAGCAGCAGCCGGCGGTCCCGGATGCTCAGTCCGGGCCGGGTCCAGATTTCGCCGAACAGGTGGTCGGCGGTGTAGGCGAAGTGGTCGCCCGGCCCGTCCTGCATCTCCCAGCCGTAGACCTGCGACATCATGTCGAGGCCCCGCTTCCGTCGTTCGTCGGTCACGCGTTCTCCTTCGTCGAACGTTGTTGTGCCAGCTCCCCGGGCCCGACACCGAGCCCGGTGCCGAGATCGGCGAGGGCCAGGTTCCCGAGCGGAAGCTCGACTCCCAGCCGCTCGCCGAGCTCGAGCGCCAACGTCAGGTCCTTCTCGCCGAGCGAGCGTGCGTGGGCGAGGATCGGAAACCACGGATCCTCGGGCGCCAGCGCGGCGGTGGTGTCGCGCAACATGATCGCGCCGGCGCCACCGGTGATCGCGTCGGTGTGCCGTACCACCTTGCCGAGTGCGGTGATGTCGAGTCCGGCGGCCTCGGCGAGGCGCTGGGCTTCCGCGGCCGCATTGAACGAGATGAAGTGCAACAGGTTGCGCGCCAGCTTCATTCGTGTTCCCGCGCCGACCGGCCCGGCGTGGACGACGAGCCCGGCCCACGTGCCGAACGGTTCGCGGACCTTCGCGAACGCTGCCTCCTCCGCGCCGACCATCACGGCCAGAGTGCCTTTGGCGGCACCGGCTGCACCGCCGGAGACGGGGGCGTCGACCAGATCGACGCCGCGCTCGGCGCACACCGCGGCGAGTTCGACGGCGGTGGCGTCGGAGATCGTCGAGTGCACGGCGATGACGGTGCCGGGGCGCGCGGTCGACAGCAGCCCGTCGGGACCGGCGACGACGTCGCGGACCTGCGCGTCGTCGAGCACCGTCACGGAGATGACGTCGCACCGGGCGGCCAGTTCGGCGGCACTGGCGGCGGCGGTCGCGCCGGCAGCGGTGAAGGGTTCGACCGCCTCCGGGCGCATGTCGAGGACGGTCAGGCCCCCGGGCCACTCGAGCAGCCGCTTGGCCATCGGTGCTCCCATGTTCCCGAGCCCGATGTAGCCGACGGACACCTCGTCCGGCGCGGTCACGACCGGATCACCTGGCCGCCGTCGACGTTGAAGATCTGTCCGGTGACCCAGCCGGCCTCGTCGGACAGCAGGAACAGGCACATGCCCACCAGGTCCTCGGGTGTGCCCATCCGCTTGAGCGGGAGCTTGCCGACCATGTCGGCGACCATGTTGCCCGGCGTCACGGTGCGGGTGGCCTCGGTGTCGATGGGTCCGGGGGCGATCGCGTTGATACGAATGTTGTTGCCGCCCAGTTCGACCGCGAGCTGCTGGGTCAGTCCGTTGACGCCGACCTTCGCCAGGCCGTAGAAGCCGGAGTAGAGCCATGCCGCGGTCGACGACTGGTTCACGATCGAGCCGCCCTTCTTCCGCATGTGCGGCCACACGGCGCGGGTGACGTTCAGTGCGCCGTCGAGGTTCACGCTCATGAACTTCTTGTAGTAGTCCCACGGCACGGTGAGCAGCAGGTCCAGCTTCATACCACCGTAGATCGCGGCGTTGTTGACCACGTGGTCGATGCCACCGAACGCCTCGACGGTCTTGGCGGCGAGTTCGGCGGCGGAGTCCGGGTCGGCGACGTCGACGGAGATGAAGACGGCGCTGCCGCCGTCCGCGACGATCTGCTTGGCGACCTGCTCCCCGGCTTCGGCGTTGAGGTCGGCGACCACGACGTTCGCGCCTTCGGCGGCGAGCGCGCGGGCGTAGGCCTCGCCGATGCCCTGCGCGCCGCCGGTGACGATGGCGGTTCGATCGGTGAAACGTCCCATGTTCGTGAACCTTTCCTACGACGCCGCGGGTTCCGCGACGAGTTTGGTCTCCAGGTATTCCTCGAAGCCGGCCACACCCATCTCGCGGCCGATTCCGGACTGCTTGTAACCCCCGAAGGGGGCGTCGGCGGCGTACCAGATGCCACCGTTGACACCGAGGGTGCCGGTGCGGATCCCGGCGACGACGTGGGCGATGCGGTCGGGATCCGTGCCGAACACCGAGCCGGACAGGCCGTAGGGGGAGTCGTTGGCGATGCGCACGGCGTCGTCGTCGCCGTCGTGCGGCAGGATCACCAGGACGGGGCCGAAGATCTCCTCCTGTGCGACCCGGGCCTTGTTGTCCAGTCCTGCGATCAGGGTCGGTTCGACGAAGAATCCCTTGTCGTGTTCGGCGGGCCGGCCGCCGCCGACGACGATCGTGCCGCCTTCCTCGACCGCGAGCTTCAGGTAGCCCTCGACGCGGTCGCGCTGGCGCGCGGAAATCAGTGGTCCGCAGATGGTTCCGGGCTCGTTCGGATCGCCGGGCCGGATACCCCGCAGGGCCTTGGCGGTGAGTTCGACGGCCTCGTCGTAGCGGTCGCGGGGAACGAGGAGCCGGGTGGTGATCGCGCAACCCTGCCCGGCGTGCGTGCACACGGTGAACGCGGCCATGGAGCAGGCGCCCTTCAGGTCGGCGTCGTCGAGCACCACGAAGGCGGACTTGCCGCCGAGCTCGAGGAACACCTTCTTGAGCGAGTCGGACGCCGCGCGCATCACGGACTTGCCGGTCGCGGTCGAGCCGGTGAACGAGACCAGGTCCACGCGCGGATCGGTGGCGAGTTGCTCTCCGACCGAATGATCGCTCGAGGTCACGATGTTCAGCACGCCAGGCGGGATGTCGGTCTCCTCGGCGACGATCCTGCCGACAAGCGCGGCGCACCACGGGGTGTCGGGGGCGGGCTTGAGGACGACGGTGTTGCCGGCGGCGAGCGCGGGTCCGATCTTCGCGAAGTTGATCTGGTGGGGGAAGTTCCACGGGGTGATCGCGCCGACGACCCCGACCGCTTCCTTGAGCAGGTATCGGTGCGTGGGTATGCCCATGGGGGAGGCGTTGCCGAGATCCTGCTTCCATTCGTATTTCTCGGCGAGGTCGGCGAACCAGAGCAGGTCGTCGATGGGGCCTTCGAGGTGCGCGGCGGAGGTGAGAAACCGGGGCGCGCCGACCTCGGCGATGGTGATCTCGCGCAGTTCCTCGATGTGGCCGCGCAACGCGTCGCGCAACTGCCGCAGGCAGCGGGCGCGGAAGGCGTGGTCGCGCGACCAGTCGGTGGTGTCGAACGCGAGGCGGGCGGCGGCGATGGCCGCGTCCATGTCGGCGCCGGTGCCGTCGGCGGCGTAGCCGAGGATTTCCTCGGTGGCGGGGTCGAGGACTTCGAAGGTCCCCTCGGAGCCGGGGACGAGCTTGCCGTCGATCAGCAGGGACGAGCTGTCGGTCGGGCTGTTCATTGGGCGCAGGGCCATGTGGTGGTGCTCCCGTTCTGGCGGTTCGGTGGCAGACGTCGGTAGACGTGGAGCGTGTGACGGTCCTCATAATCTGGACACTTGTCTGGACTATAGTTCGGACAGATACGCGGTGCAATATCGCGCCGGACGGAAGGGGCGACATGGGGGATCGGGCGGCGATCGTGACCGGCGCGAGCCGAGGTATCGGCCGGGCGGTGGCGCTGGAGCTGGCCGCCGGGGGGACGGCGGTGGTGATCAACGGGCGAGCCGAAGACGCGGTGCGCGACACGGTCGCGGCGATCGAATCCGCAGGTGGACGCGCTGTCGGTGTTGCCGGATCCGCTGCGGCGCCGGGAGTGGCCGAGGCGCTGCTGGCCGCGGCACTCGACGAGTTCGGGGATGTCGACGCCCTGGTCAACTGCGCCGGCATCGCGGAGCCGGGCGGGTCGTCGATCCTGTCGGTGACCGACGAGCAGTGGCACGAACTGCTCGACGCGCACCTCACCGGCACATTCCGGACGTGCCGGACTGTGGCTCCGCACCTCGTGGCACGCGGGGGCGGCGCCATCGTCAACACGAGCTCGTTCGCGTTCCTCGGCGACTACGGCGGCACCGGCTACCCGGCGGGCAAGGGCGCGGTCAACAGTCTCACCCTGGCGATCGCGGCGGAACTGCGCGAACACGGGGTCCGGGCCAACGCGGTGTGTCCGGGTGCGCGGACGCGGTTGTCGACCGGCGACGAGTACGAACGGCAGATCGAGCAACTCCACAGCCGGGGTCTGCTCGACGACGTGAGCTATCGGGGCTCACTCGACCCGGCACCCCCGGAGTACGTCGCCCGGCTCTACGCGTACCTCGCCGACGAGCGGTCGGAAGGGATCACCGGCGAGATCCTCGCCGGCTCGGGATGTTTCATCGGGCGCTTCCCACGGCCGCAACCGAGGCTCCTCGCGTGGCGCGACCACCACACGGATCCACCGTGGACGATCGCGGAGATAGCGGAATTCGTCGACGCCCCGGCCGGGCAGCGCCGGGGGTCAGCGTGACGGCGACGCGGTGATCGACGCCGTTGCACCGTCGACCACCTTCTCGAAGATGCGATCGAGATCCATCTCGTCGCCGAGGAACCCGGTTCCCTCGATCATGGCGAATCCGTGCACCGCGGCGAACAGCGCAACCGCGGTGTCGAGCGAATCCTCCTCGGGCACACCACACGAGACGAGCATCGCACGCAGTGCGCTGTTCGCGTCGAGCGCGGAGGCGATGAGTGCGTCGCGGTCGATCGGGGCGGTGGTGAGCGCCTCGTAGCGGCGGTGATTCGCGACCGTCCACGACCGGTAGGCCGCGATGAGGTGCCGCAGTCCGTCGATTCCGCTGCGGCCCATCGCCTCTTCCCGCAGCCGGGTGCCGAGGGCGGTCATCGCCCGGATCTGGATTTCGGAGCGGACGTCGTCGAGGCCGCGCACGTGGTTGTACAGCGACGCGCCGACGACACCCACGCGCGTCGCGAGCGTGCTCATCGTCAACTGTTCCCACCCGTGCTCGTCGACGACGGCGAGCGCGGCGTCGATCACCTTGTCGCGGGTCAGCGTGCGGCGCCGCACGGGGCGTTCGTTGTCACGTGCCATAAAGCGATCTTACGGGTCTTCCATTTCAAACGAATATGAGTAGTTTATA
This sequence comes from Rhodococcus phenolicus, assembly GCF_001646785.1. Lineage (GTDB taxonomy): Bacteria > Actinomycetota > Actinomycetes > Mycobacteriales > Mycobacteriaceae > Rhodococcus > Rhodococcus phenolicus. The sequence continues at coordinate 115,529 of NZ_LRRH01000058.1, read as the reverse complement.
AACGAGAGACATTCGTTTCCGCGAAACCCGGACACCCGAATTCCACGACACCCGAGGTAGCCTCCCCATGACGGCGTCCCAGACCGATCTCAAGAGCCCCGATGTCTACACGAAGGAGATGCCGCACGACGCGTTCGACGACATCCGGCGGCGATGTCCCGTGCATTGGCAACCCGAGGAGGACGGCCCCGGCTTCTGGGCCCTGACCCGGCACGCCGATGTCATGGCGGTCTCCCGCGACAGCACGACCTTCTCGTCGGCGCTCGGCACCACCCAGATCGACGAGTTCGACGAGGAAACCCGGCTCAAGCAGGCCGCCATGCTCATCAATCTCGATGCGCCGGAACACACCCGGTTGCGTCAGCTCGTGAGCCGCGGCTTCACACCCAGGGTCGTCAAGCAACTCGAGGAGCGCATTCGCGACATCTGCGAACGGACCGTCGGCGAACTGATCGAAGCCGGACGCGACGGCGCCGTCGTGGACTTCGTGCCGATCGTCTCGGCGCCACTGCCGCTGGAGGTGATCGCGGCGCTGCTCGGCGCCCCCACCGAGGACGTGGGCAAGCTGTACGACTGGTCCAACCGGATGATCGGCTGGGACGACCCCGAGTACGGCAGCACCCAGGAGGACGGAGAGCTCGCCGCCGCCGAGATCTTCCTGTACGCCAACGAGATCGCCGCCCGGCGCCGGGCGGAACCGCGGGACGACATCGTGTCCAGGCTCGTCTGTCCGGACGAGAACGGGGACACGCTCACCGAGATGGAATTCTGCATGTTCTTCGTGCTGCTCGTCATCGCGGGCAACGAGACGACGCGCAACTCCATCACCGGCGGCATGCAGGCGTTCATGGACCACCCCGACCAGTGGCGGCGACTGCAGTGCGATCCCGAACTCGTCCCGGGCGCGGTCGAGGAGATCCTGCGCTGGGTGAGCCCCGTGATCGGCTTCCGTCGCACCCCCACCTGCCCCGCGGCGATCGGTGAGCAACCGGTGGAACGTGGCGACAAGGTCGTCCTGTACTACCCGGCCGCGAACCGCGACGGCGCCGTCTTCGACGAACCGCACCGCTTCGACATCGGGCGAGAACACAATCCGCACGTCGCGTTCGGCGGCACGGGGGTGCACTTCTGCCTCGGCGCGCATCTGGCCAGGCTCGAGCTGAAGGTCATGTTCGAGACGCTCGCGCGGCGCCTCGACCGCGTCGAGCCGGCGGGACCGGCGCGACGCTTGCGCTCGAATTTCGTCAACGGCGTCAAGTCCCTGCCGGTCCGTATCCACCCGCGTCAGGACTGATTTCGTGCGTACGGTGCGGATCGGGCATTGCCGCATCGCGGCAACCGTAGTAATGTCCAGACACGTGTCCAGAAATGTGAATCTCGAATCCACTCGCCGGCGCCTCACCGAGAAGCAGGCGGACACCGTGGATCGCCTCACCCGCGCTGCGGTCGAGGTGCTCCGGGAGGAAGGATTCGCAGGCCTGACCGTGCGCAGTGTCGCCTCGCGGGCGGGGGTCGCCCCCGCCACGGCGTACACCTACTTCTCGTCCAAGGAACACCTCGTCGCGGAGGTGTTCTGGCGCCGGCTCGCCGCGACACCCGAACCCTCCGACATCGCCGGCAACACCGCCGACCGGGTGTCGGCCGTGTTGCGCAACATCGCGATGCTCATGGACGACGAGCCCGAACTCGCCGGGGCCGTGACCAGCGCGCTGCTCGGCCGCGACCCCGATGTCGAACACCTGCGGGGGCGCATCGGCCTCGACATCCGGGAACGCCTGTCGGTGGCACTCGGCGTGGACGGCGACCCGGACACCCTCGAAGCCCTCGAACTGCTGTACGCGGGAGCACTCGTCCGCGCCGGAATGGGATACGGCAGCTACGCGAAGCTCGCCGACCGGTTGGAAACCTCCGCCAGACTACTTTTGGAGTAGCCATGACTCAGGCCTCGCTCGACACGTCACTGTCCGGGCCGTTGCTGTTCGATCCCTACGACTACACCTTCCACGAAGACCCGTACCCGACCTACCTCCGGCTGCGGGACGAGGCTCCGCTCTACCGCAACGACGACCTCGGGTTCTGGGCGCTGTCGCGCCACGCCGACGTCATCACCGGCTTCCGGGACAACACCAGGCTCTCCAGTGCCAACGGTGTGTCCCTCGATCCGTCCGCCTACGGACCGCACGCGCACAAGGTGATGTCCTTCCTCGCGATGGACGACCCGCGGCACATGCGGATGCGTCAACTCGTCTCGAAGGGCTTCACACCGCGGCGCGTCGCCGACATGCAGGAGCGCATCCTCGAACTCACGCTCGGATACCTCGAACCTGCTGTGGAGACAGGCGAATTCGATTGGATCGCCGAGTTCGCCGGCAAGCTGCCGATGGACGTGATCTCCGAACTCATGGGTGTTCCCCAGCAGGACCGCGCCGAAATTCGCCGCATGGCCGACCTCGTCGTGCACCGCGAAGAAGGCGTCCTCGACGTTCCGGTCGCTGCGATGGAGGCCTCGCTCAACCTCGTCGGCTACTACGCCGACATGCTCACCGAACGCCGCGCCCGGCGCACCGAGGACCTCACGTCGGCGCTGCTCGACGCGGAGATCGACGGCGACCGGCTCACCGACGACGAGATCATCGGGTTCATGTTCCTGATGGTCGTCGCAGGCAACGAAACCACCACCAAACTGCTCGGCAACGCCCTCTACTGGGGCGCGGTCGACAAGGACCAGGCCGCGCTCGTCCTGCGGGATCCGGAGCGCGCACCCGACTGGACCGAGGAGACGCTGCGTTACGACACCTCGAGTCAGATCGTCGCGCGTACCGCGGCCGCGGACATCGAACTGCACGACCGGACCATCGCCGAAGGCGACAAGGTGCTGCTGCTCATCGGATCCGCCAACCGCGACTCCGAGGTGTTCGAGGATGCCGACAAGTACCGGATCGGCCGCGACAGCACAAGCAAAATCGCGAGTTTCGGTGGGGGAGTACACTTCTGCCTCGGTGCGCACCTCGCCCGGCTCGAAGCGAACATTGCGCTCGAGCAGTTCGCCCGCCACGTCGCCGACTACGACGTCGATTTCGACCGCTGTGAACGAGTCCACTCCACCAACGTCCGGGGTTTCGCCGCGCTGCCCCTGAAAGTGACCCGCCGCCATGCCTAGATTCGAACCCCATCCGGCGCGCCGGCCCGCGATCGTCAGCGGCGCCTCCTCCGGAATCGGCACCGCCACCGCGTACGCCCTGGCCGAACTGGGGCACCCCGTCGCCCTCGGTGCACGCCGCGTCGACGAGTGCGAGGCCATCGCCGAGAAGATCCGCGCCGAGGGCGGCCAGGCGATCGCACATTTCCTCGACGTCTCGTCGACCGAGTCCGTCGACGCGTTCGTCACCGCTGCCGAGGCCGCGCACGGCCCGACCGAGATCGTGATCTCCGGAGCCGGCGACATGGACTTCGCGCTCGTGCACGAGATGGACCCGGCCCGTTTCGGATTCCAGGTCGACGTGCATCTCGGCGGCACCCAGCGTCTCGCGCACCGGGTCGTGCCCGGGATGATCGCCCGCGCCCGCGGTGATTTCGTGGTCATCGGCTCCGATTGTGCCGTCGAGGCACGGCCCCGCGCCGGCGCCTACATCGGCGCCAAGACCGGGCTCGAAGCCCTGGTGCGCCAGATGCGAATGGAACTCGAGGGCACCGGTGTTCGCGCCTCCACGGTGCGTCCGGGCCCCACCCAGACCGCGGCGGGCATGGACCAGCCGGAAGAGGTCGTCGGGCCGCTGCTCGAGGACTGGATCCACTGGGGTCTGGCGCGCCATCCCTATCTCCTGCGGGCCTCCGACATCGCCGCGGCCGCGGTGTCGGTGGTGTCGGCGCCCCGCGGCGCCCACATCGTGCTCGTCGAGGTCCAGCCCGAAGCGCCGCTGCGCAGGAACGACGACCGGAAGGACCAGGCATGACCACCACCGCGACGGCTCCGCTCCGCGTCTCCGGAGGCGAACACGAGCACGGCCACCTCGAGGAACTGCGCACCGATCCCATCGCGCTGATGAAGCGGGTCCGCGAGGAGTGCGGGGACGTCGGTGTCTTCCAGCTCGCCGACAAGAAGGTCGTGCTGCTGTCGGGGGCCGAGGCCAACGAGTTCTTCTTCCGGGCAGCGGACGAGGATCTCGATCAGCAGGCCGCCTACCCGTTCATGAAGCCTGTCTTCGGCGAAGGGGTGGTCTTCGACGCCAGCCCGGAGCGGCGCAAGGAGATGCTGCACAACACGGCACTGCGCGGCGAGCAGATGAAGGGGCATGCCGCCACCATCGACCGCGAAGTCCAGGACATGATCGCGGGCTGGGGCGACGAGGGCGAGATCGACCTGCTCGAGTTCTTCGCCGAGCTGACCATCTACACGTCCTCGTCCTGCCTGATCGGCAAGAAGTTCCGCGACGAACTCGACGACCGTTTCGCGCACCTCTACCACGATCTCGAGAAGGGGACGGACGCACTGGCATTCGTCGACCCGTATGCCCCGATCGAGAGCTTCCGCCGCCGCGACGAAGCACGCAGGGGTCTGGTCGATCTCGTCCAGGAGATCATGAACGGCCGCATCGTGAATCCGCCACAGGGCAAGGAGGATCGCGACCTGCTCGATGTGCTCGTCTCGATCAAGAACGAGGACGGGACCGAGCGGTTCAGCGCGGACGAGGTCACCGGCATCTTCATCTCGATGATGTTCGCCGGGCACCACACCACGTCCGGTACGGCCGCGTGGGCGCTCATCGAACTGCTGCGCAACCCGGAGTACCTGACGAAGGTCACCACCGAGCTCGACACCCTCTACGCCGACGGTGCCGACGTGAGCTTCCATGCACTGCGCCAGATCCCGGTGCTCGAAGCTGTCCTCAAGGAGACGCTGCGGCTGCATCCGCCGCTGATCCTGCTGCTGCGCGTCGCCCGCGGTGACTACGAGGTCGGTGGCTACCGCATCGCCGACGGCGACCTGGTGGGCGCGACCCCGGCAATCTCCAACCGGATCCCCGAGGACTTCCCGAACCCCGATACCTTCGACCCGGGCCGCTACATCGACCCGAACCAGGAGGACATCGTCAACCGCTGGACGTGGATTCCGTTCGGCGCCGGCCGCCACCGCTGCGTGGGCGCCGCGTTCGCGCTCATGCAACTCAAAGCGATCTTCTCGATCCTGCTGCGCGACTTCGAATTCGAGATGGCGCAGCCCGCCGACTCGTACCACAACGACCATTCCAAGATGGTGGTGCAACTCGCGCAGCCGTGCGCGGTCCGGTACCGCCGTCGCGCCCGGAAGTGAGGAACCCCGTGAAGATCGAAGCGGATCTCGACCTCTGCCAAGGACACGCCATGTGTTCGATGGAAGCACCCGACGTCTTCACGGTCGCGAAACACGGGACGGTGGAGGTTCTCATGGCCACCGTCCCGGAAAGGCTGCGCGACGACGTCGAAGCGGCCGTCAAGTACTGCCCCACCCGAGCACTGAGCATCGTCGACGACTGACTACAGGAGACACCATGGCCCCGTTCGATCGTGCCGAGCTGGACGAGATGATCCAGCGCTGGATCGATGCAAACAAGCGCGCCGAGGCCGACGGCGACTGGAAGCCCCTGGCGGACATGTACACCGAGGACGCCACCTACGGATGGAACTACGGCCCGAAGGAAGAGTTCATGGCCGTCGGCCGCGAGGAGATCCGTGAACTGGCCCTCGGTCAGGAGATGGACGGCCTCGACGGCTGGGAGTACCCCTATCAGCAGTTCGTCGTCGACGAGCGCACCGGCGACGTGATCGGTCTCTGGAAGCAGGTCGCCGACGCCACCCGTGAGGACGGGTCGCACTACACCGTGCAGGGTATCGGCGGCAGCTGGTTCCGCTACGGCGGCGATTTCCAGTGGTCCTGGCAGCGCGACTTCTTCGACTTCGGGAACGTCTCGCACCTGTTCCTCGAGATGATCACCGCCGGAGCGCTGTCCGACGGTATGAACAAGCGCATCGAGCGGTCCGTGTCCGGCGAGAAGCTCCCGGGCTGGTACCCCGTCGGGAAGTCGCCGGTTCCGCTGTGGTGAGCACCGCTGACGGGGTCGCGCAGTCGTTCGCGGCGCTCTCGCGCCGCGATCTGGCGGTTCTCGTTCCCGAACTGCTGTTGTGCGGTCAGCTCATCGACCGGTCCGGGATGGCGCACCTGATCTCGGCGTTCGGCCGCGAGGGCATGGCGGAGGTCGCGATCGAGGAGTGGCAGGCGTCGAGCCCCTGGTACACCCGGCGCATGCAGCGTGCGCTGGGGTACGAGGGTGACGACGTCGTCACGATTTTCAAGGGGCTGCAACTCGACATCGGTGCCCCGCCACAGTTCATGGACTTCCGGTACCGCGTCGACGACGCGAATCACGGGGAGTTCTGGCTCGACCACTGCGGTGCGCTCATGGATGTGGAGCCGCTCGGCGACGACTACGTGACATCGATGTGCCACGACATCGAGGATCCGACGTTCGATGCGACCGCGCTGGCCACCAATCCGCACGCCCAGGTGCGGCCGATCCACCGGCCGCCGCGCCGGCCCGAGGACCGTCACCCGCACTGCGCCTGGACGGTCGTCATCGATCCGTCGCATGTGCCACCGAAAATGGAGCCGCACACCGAGGCCCTCGGGCGCTCGGCCGCGGTCGCGGTCGAACTGAGTCCCATCGACCCGGCGGACGACGGCAACGCCGACTATGCGGGTCCGCTGTTGTCGGACGTGCGGTTCGGCGACTTCTCCCGGTCGGCACTCGTGCGCATCGCGGAGGAGGTGTGCCTGCAGCAGCACCTGCTCACCCTCGGGTTCCTGTCGGGCGTGCGCAAACGCACCGACGAGGAGTCGGCCCTGGCGATCACCCGCAAGCAGCTCACCGGTATCGCGGGGCTGACCTCCGAACGTATCCGGAAGGCGCTCGGCCTGCCCGGCGACCTCGACGGTCTGGCGACGGTGCTGTCGGTGCATCCGATGTTCGCGCCGCAGCAGTACGTCCACCGCGACATCCGGTTCGACGGGCAGAGGCTCGAGTTGCGTATCCGGCGCAGCGGCGGAGCGCACACGGACGGTGCCTGGCCGGCACTCGTCGACGGCGAGCACCTCGAGGCGCTGAATGCTCTTGTGCGCGGCGTGGATCCGCATTTCTCTGTGCGGGTCGTGGCAGAGGACGCCGATGCGCTCATCGTCGAGGTGATCGTCGAATCCGCTCCCGCGAAGGAATGTGGTGAGGTCGCTATCACCAGGTTCAGCTCGGGATCGAGTTTCGTCTTTGCAGATCGAGGAATTCCCTTGCCGCTCACTGTGGTCTGAGCGCGCGACCCGAAAGGATCTCTGCGTGGCCCACAACTTTGCGGACCTGTTCGAACACGCCGTCGATGCGGTGCCGGATCGTGTGGCGCTGATCGTCGGCGACCGGCAGGTCACGTTCCGGGAACTGGACGCCCGTGCGAACCGGCTCGCCCATCACTTCACCGCCGCCGGTTTCGGCGAGGGCAGCCACATCGGTGTCCACCTGCACAATTCGATCGAAGCCGTCGAAACCATCTTCGCCGCTTTCAAGATCCGGGCGGTGCCGATCACCGTCAACTACCGTTACACCTCGGACGAACTGGCGTACCTGTACGGCAACGCCGAACTCGACGCGCTCGTGTTCCACCGTGCGTACGCGCAGGTCGTCGAGGATGTGCTCCCCGCGGTGCCGAAACTGCGGCACAGTCTGGTCGTCGGCGACCGGCAGGAGACCTCTTCGACGTACGAGGCCGCGCTCGCCTCGAGTTCACCGGAACGCGGCTTCGGTCCCCGGTCCGGTGACGACCTCTACATCATCTACACCGGCGGTACGACCGGGCGCCCCAAGGGCGTGGTGTGGCGTCAGGAGGACATCTGGCGGGTCCTCGGGGGTGGATCCGACTTCTACAGCGGCGAACCGGTCCCGGACGAGTACCATCAGTCCCGCCTGGCCACCGCCGCCGCGGAATCGGGCCGGTGGTTGTTGCTGCCGCCGCTCATCCACACCTCCGCGCTGATGACCACGTGCAACTCGCTGTTCTCGGGCAACACGGTGATCCTCGACAACCACTTCGATGCGCACCGCACGTGGGAGATCGTGCAGCGTCACCGTCCGCAGGTCATGGTGATCACCGGGGACGCGATGGGCCGGCCGCTCGTCGACGCGCTCACCGACGGCGGCTACGACGCCACCGGGCTCGGTGTGGTCGCCTCCGGCGCGGCCTTGTTCTCACAGTCGGTCAAGGACGCGATGTTCGACGCGATTCCCGGCGTGCTCATCTCCGATTCGGTCGGTTCCTCGGAAACGGGGTTCAGCGGAATCGGCATCGCCAGAAAGGGTCTCGCGCAGGACAGTGGTCCGCGGATCGGCGCGGGCCGGGGCTCGTTCGTCGTCGACGACGAGGATCGCCCTGTCGCCCGGGGCGAGGGCAGGCTCGCGAAGAAGGGTCACGTGCCGTTCGGGTACTACAACGATCCGATGCAGTCCGCCGAGGTCTTCAAGGTGATCGACGGCGAGCGGGTCGTGGTCACGGGCGACCGCGCCCGTGCCGAGGCGGACGGCACGATCACACTGCTGGGACGCGGCAACATGGTCGTCAACACCGGTGGGGAGAAGGTGTTCGCCGAGGAGGTCGAGGCGGTCCTCAAGGCGCATCCGGCGGTGTACGACGCGATCGTCATCGGTGTGCCCGACGAACGGTGGGGGCAGCGGGTCGCGGCGGTGGTCCGTTCGCGTGAGGCCGGTGTGCTCGACTTCGACGACGTCGAGCGGCACGCCCGCAACACGCTCGCCGGTTACAAGATTCCGCGGTCGATCTGGTTGTCCGAGATCGTCGAGCGTACCCCCAGCGGCAAGCCCGACTATCGCTGGGCGCACGAGTATGCGTCGAAAACCGAGGCGCACCATACCATCTGACTTACCGGCCCGCGCGGATCGTTCCGTCGCGGGCCGGTCCATCCCGCGAGGAGACCCTACGTGGATACTGTGCTGTCGCGCCGGACCTTGCTGGGCGGCGCCGCGGCTGCCGCACTCACCCTGACCGTTGCCCGCACACCGCGAGCCCGGGCAGAGGTCACCGAGGAACACCACCGCGCCGTGGTGATCGGCAGCGGATTCGGGGGTGCGATCACCGCTGCGCACCTGGGACGCGCGGGCGTGCAGACGCTCGTGCTCGAACGTGGTCTGCGCTGGCCCACCGGACCGAACTCCGAGACCTTCCCGCACATGCTGTCGCCGGATCACCGTGCGTCGTGGCTGTCGCCGCTGCCGGTGATGACCGGTGCCCCGCCGATCCCGTCGTTGCCGTACACCGGATTGATGGAACGGGTGAAGGGCAACGGCATCGACATCCTGTGCGGTGCCGGGGTCGGTGGCAGTTCACTGCTGTATCACGGGATGACCTTGCAGCCCGGCGGCGAGCAGTTCGCCGAGTCGGTTTCCCCGCGCATCGACTACGAACTGCTCGACCGTGAGTACTTCCCACGGGTGGCCCGGACGTTGCATCTGGCCACGATCCCCGACGACCTGCTGTACCACGAGAAGTACCGGTCCTCACGGCAGTTCCTCGAACGTGCCGCCGCCGAGGGCCTGGACACGTTCCGGGTGCCGATGCCCATCGACTGGGACTTCGCGCGCCGCGAGCTCACCGGGGAGCTGTCCCCGTCGTACACGAACGGTGACCTCATCTACGGGGTCAACAACGGCGGCAAGTTCTCCGTGGACGTCACGTGGCTCGCCGAAGCAGAGGCCACCGGGAACGTCCACCTCGAAACCCTCCATCGCGTCAACGACATCGAACGCGGCGCCGACGGACGGTGGATTGCGCACACCGACCGGCTCGCGACCGACGGTACCGTCGTCGAACGCAAGCGGATCGTCGCGGACGCGCTGTTCCTCGGTGCCGGGTCACCCGGTACGACAAGGCTGCTCGTCAAGTCGAAGGCGAAGGGACTGGTGCCGGATCTGCCGGACGGTGTCGGTACCGGGTGGGGCAACAACGGCGACCGGGTCTTCTCGGTGACCACGCCGCTGCTCAGTCCCGGGGCGTTCCAGGGCGGTCCGGCGTGCGTCGGGTTCCGGGATTTCGGCAACCCGGCGGGCGCGTTGACCATCGTGACCGGCCCGGTCCCGTTCCCGGTCGATCTGGGCACCACCTCGGTGATCGGATTCGGCACTGTGAAAGGACTCGGCCGGTGGCACTACGACGGCTCGCTCGACGATGCGGTGCTGACCTGGGACCAGGCGTACGACCGTGACCTGACCCGCGCGATCGAATCGCGGATCCGGCAGGTCGTCGGGCCCGCTGCGATCGTCCTGGACGTGAATTCGCTGGACGTCAACACCTTCCATCCGCTCGGCGGTGCCACCTTCGAGTCGGTGTGCGACGACGCGGGCCGGGTGCACGGGCAGCGCGGGCTGTACGTCGTGGACGGGGCGAAGATCCCCGGCTCGACCGGTGCCTGCAATCCGTCGATGACGATCGCCGCGCTCGCGGAGTTCGGCGCCGACGACATCATGCGCCGCGACCTCGGCACCGTCTTCTGACGGTGACGGGAACCTTCATTCGGCCTGTCCGACTGAAGGTTCCCATCACCAGGGAGCGCGGGGGCGTCAGCTCTTGGCGGCGGAGATGCCGGCGCGGCGGCCGAAGAAGCTGCCGTCGCCGAGCGAGGTTCCGCTCGCATACCCGCCGGCGCACACACCGGACGTGCAGCGACCGGCCGCGAACAGGCCGGGGATCGGGTCGCCGGAGACGTGCAGGACCTCCGAGTTCACGCTGGTGCGCAGGCCACCGAGCGTGAAACCGGCCGTGAAGTTGCGCAGGTCCAGCGCCGCGACCGGGGTGCCGATGGGTTTGACCCACTCGCTCTTCTTGCCGAGCACCGGGTCCTGCCCGTTCTCGGCGTGGCGGTTGTACACGTCGACGGTGGCCTGCAGCGTTCCGGCGGGCAGGCCGATCTCCGATTCGAGTTCCCCGACCGTCTCCGCCACCCACTTCGGGCGGAACCGGAAGAACGGAGTGGAACTCCTTGCGGCGCAACCTTCCTCGTAGGATGCCTCGTCGATGATCAGGAAGGCCTCATTGTCGTTCCTGAAGAGGGTGAGTTGTCCGATCCGGCCGGGGTAGGTGTCCTCCGGCACGTACCGCTGCCCGCGGGCGTTGACGAGGATGCCGCGTGCCATCAGTTGCGGATCACCGAAGAACGCGACCTCGGTGGCGTCCATGTGCGCGAGGTCTGCGCCGAGTGCCTGCGCCATGCGGATGGCGCGACCGTCGTGTTCCTCGATGGCGGCACCGGGCCGGCCGATCAGGTTCGGCGCGTACGCCTCGACCATCTCCTTGTTGTACGCGAAGCTGCCCGTCGCCAGGACGACGCCGCGCCGTGCCCGCACGTGCAGGTCCTTGCCGTACCGCTTGGCGGAGATGCCGACGACGCGGCCGCTGTCGTCGACGACAAGGCGCTGCACGCGCACGTCGTATTCTGCTCTGACACCGAGCTTTTCGGCGGTCTCGGTGAGCGGCTTCATGATCATGTAGCCGCCGCCCTGCTCGCCGGTGCGTTTGTTGCTCATCTGCGGCACGTGCCCACGGGGCGCGGGGGTGGCGATCTCGTTGAACGGCGCGGCGTTCTCACCGCCGGAGTACATGAGGCCGTCGTCACCCGGGATCTCCCAGCCCGGTTCGCCCCAGAAGCTCTCCTTGAAAACGACACCGTTCTCGACCAGCCAGTTGTAGTGGTCGACGCTGCCGTCGCAGTACTCGGTGATCTTCGCTTCGTCGGTGCCGGGCCCGAGCGCAGCCGTCATGAACGCCTTCATGTTCTCGGGGGTGTCCTCGAAGCCGAGTGCCTTCTGCAGCGGGGTGCCGCCGCCGAGGTACAGGATGCCGCCCGACAGTGACGCCGCTCCGCCCCAACCGCCGGTACGTTCGAGGACCAGGACGTCGGCTCCGGCACGCGCGGCCTCGATGGACGCGGAGACACCGGCGATGCCGTTGCCGGCGATGACGACGTCGGCTTCGAGGTCCCAGGCGGGGATCTCGTCGGCGCGCAGGGGGTGCAGGGGAGTGGAGGTCATTGTGATCCGTTCTGGTCGTACGGGTTTCAGTATCCGGAGATCGTGGTGCCGAGGCGTTCGATGTACGCGAGGACCTCGTCCTCGGAACGATCGGGCAGACCGAAGACCACCTCGGTGACGCCGGCCTCGCGCCACACGCGCAGTTCGTCGAGGTCGGGCCGCCCGGCCAGGGCCAGGACCTCGGGGCTGCCGTCGCGGCCGGCCTCGGTCCACATCTTCTGCAGGCGCAGCACGTGCTCGTCGATGTTGCGGTCGCGCGGGGTGGTGATCCAGCCGTCGGCGGAGCGGACGATCCATTCGAAGTTGCGGTCGGTGGGGCCGGCGCCGAGCAGGATCGGCGGACGCGGCTGTTGGACGGGCTTGGGCCATGCCCAGCTGGGGCCGAATTCGACGAATCTGCCGTGGTATTCGGCTTCGTCCTGGGTCCACAGGGCGGCCATCGCCTCGAGATACTCGCGCAGCGCGGTACGTCGCTTCTTGGGGTCGACGCCGTGATCGGCGAGTTCCTCGGCGTTCCAGCCGAATCCGGCGCCGAGGACCACGCGGCCGCCGGAGAGGTGGTCGAGGGTGGCGATGGTCTTGGCCAGGGTGATCGGATCGTGTTCGAGCGGCAGCGCCACGGACGTGCCGAGGCGAATGGTCGAGGTGACGGCGGCGGCCAGGCCCAGCGTCACCCAGGGATCGAGGGTGCGCATGTAGCGGTCGTCGGGCAGCGTCTCGTTGCCGGTTCCGGGGTGGGCCGATTCCCTGTTGATCGGAATATGGGTGTGTTCGGGCACGTAGAAGCTGTCGAAGCCGTGGGCTTCGGCGGCCTTCGCGGCGGTTTCGGGGCGGATCCCGCGATCGCTGGTGAACAGGGTGATGCCGTGGCGCACGGTGCTCCCTCTCTTTTCCGGTGACTGCCAAGAAATGTAACGCGTTCTACCCGCCGGGGGAAGGACTTTTTGGACAGGTGTCTGATTTTGTGTCCGGCTGCGGTGTTCGTCCTGGCCCGGGCGTGGTCGTCGCGTGCTCCGGCTCCCGGCGGAGTACGACGCGTGAGGGTGCCTCACCGTGCGGTGGAGTACGGGAGGACCGGGGGTATCGCTCCACTACGCTGGTCCGGTAGACCACACGGAAGGTGACGGTGATGGCGAAGGAGTCGACGTCGGGGGCGGAAGCGCAGGCCGAGGCGCGGCCCGGTGCGGGATTGCGGCCCGCGCAACGAGCCCGGTACGACCGCATCATCGCGTCGGCGAAGGAACTCGCCTCGGAGGGCGGATACGACGCGGTGCAGATGCGCGCGGTCGCGGAACGCTCGGGAGTCGCGCTCGGCACGGTCTACCGCTACTTCCCGTCGAAGAACCACCTGCTCGTGGTGGCGATGCTGGAACTGTTCGAACAATTCGCGGAACACTTCGACGCCGAGCACACACCCGGCTCGTCGCCGCAGGAACGCGTCATGTGGGTACTGCACGGGGCGCTGGCGCAACTCGAGCGTGAGCCCCGGCTGTACGACGCGCTGGTGCGTGCCGCGATGTTCGCCGACGCGTCGTCGTCGGCCGAGCTGGACCGGCTCGGCAAGGTCATCACCGGTATGTACGCGCGCGCGGCGGGTATCGACACCATCACCGAGGAACTGCTCAACGCCGTCCGCATCATCACCGACGTGTGGATGTCGAGCCTGGTGAGCTGGGCGGCGGGGCGGCAGTCGGCGGAGCAGGTCATCGCGCACATGGACACGGCCGTCGGACTGGTGTTCTCCCGGCTCGAGCGGATGCAGCAAGCGGGCTGACCCGGCCCCGCGGCTCGCGGGACCGGGTCGGTTGGGGACGTCCCGGACTACCCGGCGGGGGCGGCGGGAACGTCGACGATCCCGACGGTCGGAAGGAAGAAGCACGACGTCTCGCCGTTGGTGACCGTGCCGAACACGGCCGCGAGTACGGTTCCCGAGCCGGTGTCGACCGGCGCGACACGAACCCCGCCCAGCGGGACGGCACTCGAGAAGAACTGTGCGATGGCCTCGGTGACGACGGGGCGCAACATGTCCGGAACCCCGCCCGGCACCGCTGCTTCGGCCGCCTCGCCGATCGTGCCCATCGGGACCGTGCCGCCCTGGAGCGTGTTGACGTTGAACCAGGCGACCTGCATGCCGGTGGTGTCCTCGCCGTCGACCACGCCGGCCGGGACGAACGCGAACAGGGTCTGACCGGCGTCGACGGCGTTCAATGCGGGAAGGGCGGGTACCGGATGCAGGTTCGGCCAGGCGCCGGGGACCGCACCCGCGACCGCCGGGGCGATCCCGAGCGGCAGGCCGCTCTCGTTGTTGCAGAAGGGCGCGCCGGTCGGGTACAGGAACGGCTCGATACCGAGTTTGCGCAGGAAATCGACCGCCTCCTGGTAGGCGGTGACGGGGTTCGCGTCGGCGACGTCGGTGACCCCGCCGCGTGCGCCGGCGATCGCTTCCGCGGCCGCGACGGCAGCGGGGTCCACCCCGGCCGTTCCGCGCAGGCTGTCGAGTACTGCGGACAGGGAGGCGACGGCCGGCGACGGCTCGGCAGCCGGGGCGGGTTCCGAAGGCACGACGGGGTCCGCGGTCGCAACGGCGGGGAGGGCGAGTGCGACGGCCGCCGTGACGGCGGCTGCGGCACTCGTCAGACGCGTCCGGCGACGGGTGGTCCTGCGTGTCATGAACTTCTCCTGTGCGTGTCGGGACAGAGGGTCGTCCACACCCGAAACCCTAAAGTCTCAAGTGATAGTTGAGAGTGCTACGGACAGGAGACCACACGAGGAGGGCGGAGGCCAGCGAGGCGCTACTGCGTTATGTAAACGAAGTGTCTCGTGTGCCCGAATCGGAACGGCATCGATCGCGGCGACCCCAGCTCACGGGACCATCGGAGGAGGACACTGAGAGCAGGGGATTCCTCACCTGGAGTGCGTCATGGGAGCGTTGAAGGGACTGCTCGGGGTTGTGGTCGGACTGCTGACCGCCGTGCTCGGCACGGTCGTGGGGATCCTGGCTGCGGTGGTGTGGCTGGTCGGTGCGCTGCTGTGCGTGACCATCCTGCTGCTGCCGCTGGGAATTCCCGTCGTCAAACTCGCCAACCGGTTGTTCGGGCTGGCAGGACAGCTCATGCACCTGCCGTGACCGAACCTCAATCGTCCTTCCACAACGTGCCCAGATCGGGGCCGGGCTCGTCGTCGGCCGGTGCTCCCCGATAGCGGAGCGCGAACACCACCCACCCGATGACCGCGATCATCAGGAAGCTGATCAGCCGGTACACGACGACGGCGGACAGGGCCTGCGCGCCGGTCATGCCGCTCGCGGTCAACGCGGGGACGAGGACCGCGTCCATGACCCCGAGACCGGCGGGCAGCAGCGGAATCGCGCGGCTCGCCGCTGTTCCGGCCGCGTAGGCGACCGCGATCCCGGCCAGGCTGGGAGTCCCGCCGATCGCGTACGCCGCGAACGCCAGGCACGCCCCGTCGCACAACCAGTTGAGGATCGACCAGGAGAACGCGCGCAGCGTGTGCGGACGGTCCAGCTGGACCGCGCCGAGCTGGTCGACGATCCGCTTCCAGGCCCGCACCCACGTGTGTTCCGGCTTCTTGCGCAGCCGGTTGAAGCCGCGCAGCGCGATGATGCCGATCGACTCGAGCGATCCGGGATTGCTCGCCGCATACTGCACGAGCACGACGAAGGCGGCGAACCCGCCGATCGAGAAGATCAGGGAGAAGGGGTTGGTGGCCGCGCCGACGAGGAGAGCACCGACCAGTCCCAGCAGCGCCAGGCCTGCGGCCTGCAGCAGGCCGGCCATCACGAGCTGCCACGTCGCGACCACCGGGCTCGCGCCCCATTTGCGCATCTGCCGGTACGTGAAGGTGGTGCCGAGGACGGGCCCGCCGGGGAGGGTGACGCTCATCGAGTTCGCGGCATAGGAGACGGCCAGCGACTGGCGCTGCGTGACGGTGACGGAGGCCGCGGACAGCAGTGTGCGCTGTACCCGCGCGAAGCTCGACATCTCGAGCAGTGACGCCCCGATCGCGGCGACGACCCACTGCCAGTGCAGGTCGCCGAGAGTTTTCACGCTGCTCGACAGTTCCGGCCAGATCAGGATCGCCTCGACCGTCAGGACGATGACGAGCACAACCCCGACGATCCATTTCAGGTACCGCCGATGAGCCGGCTTCAGGCCGTTCCCGTTCCCGTTTCCGTTCTCGCTGTCGTCGGCGTTCTCGCTGGAGCCGAGATCCGCGCTGTCGTCGAGGTTCGCGCTCTCGGGATTCCCGCCGCCGCGACCTTTTGCCTGCTCGTCGCGTCCCTGTGCGTCGTTCTTCCCTCCGTCCCGGCCGCTGTCGTCGCGACCGCCGGTGTCGTCGTCGCGGTCCCCGTCGGCGTCGTACGGCTCGCCGGAATCGGTTTCGCTCATGTCCTTATACAACCGCAGGCCAATCGGCGAGGGTTCGCCGGTAGAGGTCCTCGACGTCCCGGATGCGTTCGTCGAGGTTCTGCGGTGTCCAGTCGCTCACGTCGATCGGTTCGAGAACCGCGACGTCCGCGGTGCCGGACCGCACCAGGGTGGAGTGCTTCCACAGCAGTTCCCCGGCGTTGCGGATCACGACGGGCACGATCGGTACGCCGGCCTGCATCGCGATGTGGAAAGCACCCTTCTTGAACCGCCCGATCTCGGGGGTCAGGGAGCGCGTGCCCTCGGGGGCGATCACCACGGAGGTGCCGCCGCGCAGCGTGTCCACGACCGGCCCGAGGGCGGCCTTCGCCTGATCGGTGTTGCTGCGGTCGACGAACGCCGCACCGACGAAACGCAGTAACGGCCCGAACAGGGGATCGTTCGCCATCTCCTTCTTGGTGACACCGGTGAAGTCGTGTCGCAGCACCTTCGCGAGGATCACCGGATCGAGCTGGCTCTGGTGATTGAAGATGAACACCGCCGGCCGCCGCAGCCACACGTTGGATTCGCCGTGTACGCGCACGTCGACACCGGCCAGGGCGAGGGACACGTCGGAGCCGATGCCGAGCATCGAATCCAGCGCGACCTTCTTGCTGCGATTGACGATGCCCAGGCCGATGCCGGTCCAGACCGAACCGAAGAGACCGCCGTACGCCGCGGCGGTCCGCACGAGTTCCTTCGCGCCGGGAGTCCCGCGGGGCCGGAACCGCAGAATCGGCCACTGCCGTTCGGTGGCTGCCCTCACGAGCGTGCCGTCCGGGTTCGTGGGCGTCGGATTGCCGGTCGTGGCAAGGAAATCGACATCCTCACCACCGTTCGAATAGGTGTAGCTCTCGGTGCGGTCGATGTCGTGTTCTTCCGCGAAGGCGATCACGGCCTGGGCTTTACCGCTGCGCCACAGTGACTTTCCGTCGACCTTGCCGGACAGGATCCCGTCCTTCACCTCCAGCGGGGTGTAGAGCATCCGGTCGACGCCGAGCGCATCCGCCGACGCCTGGATCTGGTAACGGGACGCCGACGAGGCGATCACCACCGTGTGCCCGGCCGCTTGGTGCGCCCTGATCAGTTGCCACGCTTCGGGATAGATGTGCCCGGCGATCGTCGAGGCGAACAGGCGCTGCCCGATCTCGTACAGCTCGTCCTCGGTGTGCCCGCCCCACGCCTTGAACGCGACCGCGACGAACCGTTCGAAATCGGATTCGCTGTCGGTGCCGCGGAGCCCGTTGAGCATCGTGCCCGCCAGTTCCGCGGCACTGACCTTCCCGGCGAGCAGCCGGTCCCGGAAGAAATGCACTCCCGAGAAGCCGTGCACGATGGTGCCGTCGAAATCGAAGAACGCCGCGATCCGCGGGCCCTGCGGTCCGGTCCGGACCCGCTCCAGTGCCTGTTCGATGTTCACCGATCCGCCTTCCTGTTCGACACGTCGAGGGACTCCGCGAGCTGGATCCGCTCACCGACCGCGAGCAGGTCGGCGGCGAACGCGCGGCGCTGCTCGCGTACCTCCTCGCCGCCGGTGTCGAGCAGACCGCGATTGCCCGCCAGTTGCAGCGCGGTCGCGAACAACTCCGACGACACCGATTCGGGTCCGTACAACCGGCCCTGCAGCAGCATCTGGGTACCGACCGCCACGCACTCGTCGAGAAACGCGGTGCGATCCAGTTTCAGCGACGGGTCCCGCAACGCCAGCCGTTCGGCGACCACGAGCTGGGCGTCGAAGAACGACCGGAGCGTCCGGTGCACCATGAAGAACCCGGTCTCGATGAGCGCGGTCAGCGCGTCCTGTTCGGACCGGGGCAGTTCGTCGCTCCATTCGGTGACGAGCAGCGACAGCTCGGTGCGCATCTGGGCTTCGAACGTGTCGCGATCCGGGAAGAAGAACTCGAACTTGAGCAGGTCGCGCAGTTTCTTGGCTTCCTCCCACGCGGACAGGACCGGGTTCCCACCCGGATTCTCGTGTGCGTGGAGGATCGCCAGTTCGAGGATGGCGCGGTTGACGAACCAGTGCACCCCGCTGTTGCGGTAGAACGCCGCGACCAGATGCTGACCGCGATGTATCGAGTAGACCGGTTCCTCGCCCCCCGCGTAGGTGGTGACCACCCCGGCGTCGGTGAGCGAGCCGAGCACCGTCGCGAGACCGCCCTCGACATCGAGGACGGACAGTTCGCCCTGCGGCACGTCGCGGGCCTCGATGTACCGGCGCACCGGGGCGATCACAGCGCGCACCTCGTCGAGCGTCAGTGCCCGGTCGCGCACGCCGAGCAGCGCCAGCGTCACGAGGCAGTTCACCGTGATCGGGGTGGCACCGTTGATGCCGACCGCGACCTCGAACCCGACCTTCTGCAGCGCCTTGCGTGTCCGTTCGAAATGCTCGGTCTCGTCCGCGGCCGGCTCGGACAGTTCGGGGTCACCGCCGCCGGTGAGCAGCCCGCGCATCGACAGCGGCTCGCCGAAACGGACGTACACGTTGCCGGCGCTGCGTTGCTGACTGCGTGCGTAGCGGGCCAACCAGGTCAGTCCCTCCGGCTTCTTCGTCGCGCCGGTCTGCTCGGCTGCGACGGCGGCGACCTCCGCGAGCCCCTCGTAGGTGATCGACACCGGAACCAGCATCGCGTCCTCGACACGACCGGAGCGGATCGCGTTGGCCACATAGTTGAGCAGGCCGAATCTCGGTGCCCGCAGTTTGCCGGTGCGGGTACGCCCGCCCTCGAAGTACCACTCCAGGTTGAAGCGTTTCGTCAGCAGATAGGCGAAGTACTCCTCGAGCGCCGCCTTGTAGACGGCGTCGTCACCGAAGCTGCGGCGGATGAACACGGTGCCGGTGCGGCGGGCGATCGGCCCGATCGGCCAGAACGTCAGGTTCGCGCCGCCCATCAGGTGATTTCGCGGGAACTCGTTGTTGGCGAGGATGTCTCCGAGCACGAACGCGTCCGCGTACGAGCGGTGCGACGGCAGGAACACCAGTGGCCGCCGCCGGTTGAGCTCACGCAGCGCCCGCAGTCCCGACTCGTCCGCGCGCACACTCCACGCCGACGAGTGCAGCGGACGCATCGCCTGCGTGAACAGGTCGGTCACCAGGCGGGACTGCACGGCGACGAGTTCGCCGAGAGCTGCCCTCGCCCGCGAGTCGACTTCCTCGCGGGTGAGGTTGTGTTCGGCGCAGATCGCATCGAGGCGCCGGCGGAACGAGCCCGAATCCATGATCTGCTCGGCCACGAGGCGCGGCACCTTGTACCGGTCGCCGATGACGGCGCGTTCGGCGCGTTCGAGTGCGACCACCGCGCGCCGCATGATGTGCCGGGCCAGCGAGTCCGGTGCCGGATCGCCGTCCTCCGCGTGCAGCGACTCCCGCATCTCGCTCAGCCGCGCAGGTTCGGCGACGACGATGCGGTGCCGGTCCGAGGACCGGCCGACCAGCCACTGCTGGATCAGCCGGTTCGGATTGCGCGGATTGGTCAGCGCCAGCACGTCGGAGAACCGCACCCGGCGGGCACCGTCGCGCGCGGAGGGCAGCCACACCACCTTCACCGGCACGACCAGAGGGTCGTCGGTGCGGGGCACCAGCTCGGTGGTCAGGATCCGGGAGTCGAGATCCAGGACGGCGGGAGTCGTGTCCCCGGAGTTCTCGGTGCTCGCAGAGTATTCGGCCGGCAGGCCACCGGAACGCATCCAGCGGGTGATCAGATCCCGTTCGATCGACGTGGTGGCGGCGGCGACCACGACGGCCGCTCCGTTCGAAGTCCTCGAGCTCGATGTCCCCGAGTCGCGCTGCGCGTTCACAGTCATGCCTCCCCGTGTGCCGTACCGCCCCACAGCAAACTACCGCGTGAACAGGGCTCGGCTCGGTACAACGACACTACGGGACCGACGCTCTGGCGTCGCCGCGCGAACGGGTGCACGCTGAGGCAAGGTTGACCACGACGCGCCCGCCGCCGGCCGCGGGTGTCGGGAACGGAGGAAGACGGTGTCCGATACCGGCCCGTACGTGCAGATCCGGGAAACCCACACGTCGGTGGTGTTCTTCGTCGGCGACCGGGTCCACAAGATGAAGAAACCGCTCGATCTCGGTTTCCTCGACAACCGCACCCGCGCGGCCCGTGAGAGCGTGTGCCACCGGGAAGTCGATCTCAACCGGCGCCTGGCTCCCGACGTGTACCTGGGCGTCGCCGACGTCCACGGACCCGACGGGCAGGTCTGCGAGCACCTCGTCGAGATGCGACGGCTCCCGGACGAGCGCCGGCTGGCCGCGCTCGTCGCACGCGGTGAGAGCATCGACACCGTCGTCGATTCGGTGGCCAGGCAGGTTGCCGGACTGCACGCCGCCTCGCCCCGGGACCCGGCCATCGATCGATGTGCCAGTATCGGTTTTCTGACGGATCTGTGGCGCCAGAGCCTCGACCACCTCGAGCGCCTTCCGGTCGGAATCGATGCCGCCGGGCTGCTCGCGCGGATCAGGAACTCCGCGAACCGGTACCTCGAGGGACGGGCACCGTTGTTCGCGGCGCGCATCGACGAGGGCCGTGCCGTCGACGGGCACGGCGACATGCTCGCCGACGACATCTTCTGCCTCGACGACGGCCCACGCATCATCGACTGTCTCGAGTTCGACGACGAACTGCGTTACGGCGACGGCGCACTCGACATCGCATTCCTCGCGATGGATCTCGAACGCCTCGGCGACCGGGCCGGCGCACATCGGCTGCTGCGCGCGTACGCGGAGTTCTCCGGGGACGCGTGCCCCACTACCCTGATGCACCACTACATCGCCTACCGGGCGCTGGTGCGTGCCAAGGTCACCGCGCTGCGCCACGATCAGGGGGACGCGGCCTCCCGGGAGGTCTCGCTCGGGTTGCTCGAGCAGGTCGCCCGCAATCTCGACCGCGGCCGCATCCGGCTCGTGCTCGTCGGTGGTCTGTCCGCGACCGGCAAGACCACCGTGGCCCGGTTGATCGGGACGCACCTCGACGCGGTGGTGCTCCGCAGCGACGTGATCCGCAAGGAACTCGCGGGACTCGACCCGGCGACCGATGCGAGCGACGACGTCGGTTCCGGGTTGTACACGCCGGAACACACCGACGCGACGTACGCCGAGCTGTTGCGCCGGGCACGGATCGCACTGTCGCTCGGCACGTCCGTGGTCCTCGACGCGACGTGGCTGTCCGAGTCGCGGCGGGACGCGGCGCGCCGGGTCGGGGCCGAGGCGGTCGCCGACACCGTCGAGATCGAATGCTGCGCCGACCCGGCAGTCCTGTTGCGCCGCATCGTTTCCCGGCGGGAACGCGGGGGAGACGCCTCCGATGCGACGCCGGCGGTGCTCGACGAGCAGCTGCACCGCCGCGAGGAGTGGCCGTCGGCACGGGTGATCGACACGACCGACGGCACCCTGCCCGACGCCGAACGCCTCGACCGGGAGGTCGGTCCGGGCCCCTGGTGACCCCCGGTGAGGACAGGCTCGCATTGCTACCGTGTTGTGCCGCAACGTTATAGCCTGACGGAGTGTCCACTCGCGAATCCACCGACCGTCACGTCCGTGAACCCCACGGGACGGGCACCGCCGCGAAGCTGAACTGGCTGCGCGCGGGGGTCATGGGTGCCAACGACGGCATCGTCTCCACTGCCGGTCTCGTCGTGGGTGTCGCGGCGGCGAGCACCGACGTGCCCGCCATCCTCACCGCGGGATTCGCGGGCCTGTCGGCGGGTGCGGTGTCGATGGCGCTCGGCGAATACGTGTCGGTGAGCGCTCAGCGCGACACGGAACGGGCGATGCTGCGCACGGAGCGGCGCGAACTCGAGCAGATGCCGGAGGCGGAGCTCGAGGAGCTGACCGGACTGCTGCAGCGCAAGGGTCTCGAGCCGGACACCGCGCGGGCGGCGGCGAAGGAGCTGACCGAACGCAACGCACTGGCGGCCCACGCGGAGGTCGAACTGGGAATCCACCCGGACGACCTGGCGAATCCGTGGGCGGCGGCGCTGTCGTCGGCGGTGTCGTTCACGATCGGCGCGCTGATTCCGCTGCTGGTGGTGGTGCTTCCGCCGGAGCATCTGCGGATCCCCGTCACGTTCGTGGCGGTGCTCGTGGCGCTGGCCCTGACCGGCACCGTCAGCGCGCGACTCGGTGGTGCCCGGCGAGGGCGGGCGGTGCTGCGGGTCGTGGTCGGCGGTGCGATTGCGATGGCCGTCACGTTCGCCGTCGGCTACCTGTTCGGCACCGCGGCGGGCTGACGAAGGTTTCGTCGGCCCACCGCGACGGAAGGATCACCTGTTGCGGGCGATCAGCACCGGGCACGGGGCCTTGTGCAGCAGGTTCTGGCTGGTCGAACCGAGCAGCGCCGCGGCGAACTGTCCGCGCCCGTGGCTGCCGACGACGACGAGCTGCGCGTCGTCGAGCTGGCCGAGCAGAACCTTCGGAGCCGGTCCGCGTTCGACGACGCGCCGCACCTCGACGTCGGGGTACTCGTCCTGCTTGCCGGCCAGCGCCTCCGAGAACACGGCGGTTTCGGCTTCCCGCACCGCTTCCCAATCCACGAGGGTCGCGGTCGCGCCGGTGCCGAGTGCCGCGTCGCCGATCCAGGAGTGCGCCGCGACGAGCGGTACCCCGAGGGTGTCCGCCAGCCGGAACGCGTAGGACACCGCGGTGCTGGACAGTTCACTGCCGTCCACGCCCACGACGATGGGCTTGTCGTTCGGGAGCGGGTTCGCGGTGTCGCCACGCCACACCACGACGGGGCACGGTGCGTGGTTGGCGACGCGCAGCACGGTGGAGCCGAGCAGGAAGTTCTCGATCGCTCCCGCGCCGGTCGCGCCGACCACGACGACACGGGCATCGGCCGCGGCCTCGAGCAGCGAATTGGTGGCGGGGCCGGGACCGATGTAGCTCTCGACGGTCAGGCCGGGCTGCTCGGCCCGGATCAGGTCGCTGACGTCGGAGAGCAGCTTCTCGCCGTCCGCCTTGAGCTGATCGAACATCTGGGACTGGATGAGCACCGCGGACTCGCTGTAGAAGATGCCCTCGCTGGGGAGCGAGTGGACCAGGCGCAGGGGGAGTTCCATCCGGGCGGCGAGGGCACCGGCCCATCGGGCGGCGGCAGTCGCGGTGTCGGAACCGTCGATACCGGCAACGACGGCCTGGGTCACGTGCGTGCTCATCGGTGAGCCTCCATTCTCGTGAGGTACTGCATGATCGAGCTTATCCGTTGCGGCAGCGGGTCCGGGCGGGCCCGAGTTGTGGTCTACGGCACGATCACGGCTGCTCCTGCGAAGCGGCCCGCGGACAGGTCGGCGAGTGCCCGGTCCGCCTCGTCGAGCGGGTACGGGGTCGTCGTGACGTGCAGCGGGTGTTCGCCGGCGAACGCGAGGAATTCGCGGGCGTCGTGGCGTGTGTTCGCGGTGACGCTGCGAATTGTCCTCTCCTGGAACAGGTGTCGCTGATAGTTCAGGGTGGGGATGTCGGTCAGGTGGATGCCGGCCAGTGCGAGGGTGCCACCCGCATCGAGCGCTTCGAGCGCGGTCGGCACCAGTTCCCCGGCCGGGGCGAAGAGGATCGCCGAGTCGAGCGGTTCCGGAGGTGCGTCGTACGCGCCCTGCGCGGAGGACGCGCCGAGGTCCAGTGCGAGTTGCTGCGCGTCGTCGCCGCGGGTCATGACGTGTACCCGAATGCCTTGGGCCAGTGCGACCTGCGCCGTCAGGTGCGCGCTGCCGCCGAAGCCGTAGAGTCCGAGCACGCCGCCGGGTGGAACGACCGCGCGCAGCAGGGCTCGATAGCCGATGATGCCCGCGCACAGCAGCGGCGCCAGCGTCACCGGGTCGTACCCGGATGGCAGGGGTAGCGCGAAAGCTGCCGGAACGGTCGCGAATTCGGCGTACCCGCCGTCGGCGTCCCAGCCGGTGTAGGTGGAGGCCGGGCACAGGTTCTCGTCACCGCGCAGGCAGTACCGGCACTGTCCGCACGTGCTGCGCAGCCACGGAATCCCCACCCGGTCCCCGAGGGAATGCGAGCCGAGGTCACCACCGATCACCTCGGCGACCACCTCGTGGCCGGGCACGACATGCTTCCGGTGCACCGGCAGATCACCCTCGGTGACGTGCAGATCGGTTCGGCACACCCCGCACGCGAGCACTCGCACGAGCAACTCGCCGTCGTCGGGCTCGGGCAGCGGCTCCCGACACGCCTGCAGGGGGCCACCGGCGACGGGTCCCGGGGTCAGTACCCGCCACGCCCGCATGCTCCGGTTGTCGCTCATGTCGGGGCCTCGCTCACTTCCACAGCGGTTTCGCCGCGCGCAGCGCTTCCTTCCACGCGTCGTCGAGGTGCACCGCCTGCGCTTCGCCGAGCAGAACCTCGTGCTGGTACGCGATGCCGAGGCCGAAGCTCGACTCGGCCGCGTGCCCCTGCTCGGACACGATGTCGAGCAGGTGCTCCCGGGCAACCACCGAATCCTGGAATTCGCCGAGAAGATCCTGGAACGCGTCGAAGTGGTCGAGGGCCCGGCCCGCGCGCTTCGGGTGCAGGGGGCGGATGACCTCGATGGCGTACCGCATCCGTTTGGCGCCCTTGCGGGCCCGGTGCATCAAGGCGTCGCGTTCGTCCGTGGTCGCCGCGTCACCGACGGCCCGGACCCGCTTCGACACCTTCTTCGCCAGATGCTCGAGCGATCCCGTCAGCTCGCGGGTCTCGGCCCTGCGTTCCTTGCGCGAGGCTCCCCGGGCGGCGGTCAGGTCCTCGATCAGGGCATCGAGAGTGACGAGCATCTGCAGGTAGCGATCGGAATCCAGGGCTGCGACCGCCTCGGTTTCCGCGATCTCCGACTGTCTCGAGAAGTACTCGTCGATGCGGGCCTTGGCGGGTTCCCGATGTGCTTCCACCGCGATCTCGGCGACCCGGTCGAGCAGCCGCTCCCACTGCACCTCCAGATCGCGGGACGGGCTGAGGCGGCGGCCCAGCCACCGCAACTCCTCGACCGCTGTCTCGTCGAGGTGCAGATCGCCGGCATAGGTCTGCAGGGCGCTGCGTGCGCGGCGAGCGGCCTTGCGCATGCTGTGCACGGAGTCGGGGGCTGCGCGCCGCACCCCGATGTCGGTGAGCTCGAGTTCCCGCAGTTCGGTGGCGAGGTAGTCGCGCAGATACCCGGCGGGACCACCGACCTCCGGATCGCCGGGAATCAGATCGCCGAGTACCCGGTGCAGTTTGGACGGGCTCGGTGAGCGCTCGATTCCTTCCGCGGCGAGCCGGTCGTCGACGGCGTCGAGCAGGCCCGCGCCGTCCGGGTGTTTCGAGCCGTCCGCGCCGAGTTCGACCTCGATCTCGCGCCACTGCACCTGGCCGTCGTCGGCTGCGCGGACCGCGACCACATCGTCGACGACGATCTCGGCGAGCACCGTTCCGTCGACCGCGGTCGCACGGATGCGCCGACGGGAGGTAGTGAGCAGAGCGGCGAGCTCGACGGGCAGGCCGCGCCGCACGCCTCGCAGCAGGCCGAGCAGTTCCGGCGGGGGAGTGCCCGTGTCGTCACCGAGCGGAAAGCGCAGTTCGGTTCTGGTGTCGATGCCCGAGGGCAGTTTCAGATGCCAGCCGGCGTCGTCGCCGCCCTCCCGCCGGCGCAAGGTGATCCCGGCGCGGAGCAGCCGCAGGTCCCGGGTGTCGTAGTACTGGGCGGAGAGCTCGACGCGGTCGTCGACGAGTGTCTCGACACCCGGCAATCCGGAGATGTCGGGGAGTTCCCGATTCGCCTCGGCGGTGTACTTGCGTTCCGTTTCCTCCACCGCCTCGACCTCCGACGGTTTCGTCGTCGTCACCTCGGTCCTCCCATTCCTGCGGTGTCCACCGCCGAGATCGACTGTATGAGTTCACACTGCCACCGATTGGTGGGAATGTCCTGAACGGAACGCAGGTTTCGGGTCGCAGGGCCGACGGGTAGAGACTTTGGACCCTGTTTTGCGGCGAGACGGCCGGGTGATCATGGAAGCACGTGGGTGCTCTGGAGGCTTGGATGAGGATTCTGGTGTCGGCTGCGAGCAGACACGGTTCGACCGCGGAGATCGCCACGGCACTCGGAGCGGCGCTGCGCGACCGCGGTGCGCTGGTCGATGTCGTCGAACCCCACGACGTGGGCGATGTGAGCGGTTACGACGCTGTCGTGATCGGCAGTGCCGTCTACCGCGGCCGATGGTTGCGCCCAGCGAAGGAATTCGTCGACGAACACGCCGCCGAACTGCGCAGACGCCCGGTGTTCCTCTTCTCTTCCGGGCCGATCGCGGAGCAGGACCGGCCGGTGAACAACCCGTACGACGTGTCCACCGTCCGCCACCGCACAGGTGCGAACGAGCACCGCATGTTCGCGGGGAAACTCGATCTCGACGCACTGAGCGTGGGGGAACGGATGCACGTGCGGATGTCCGGCGGCCGGGCAGGCGACTTCCGCGACTGGGACGCCGTCGGCGGATGGGCCGGGGCGATCGTCGATGCGGTGTCCGAAGCCGAAGCCGGGTTCGATGCCGGGGCAGCGTCCGACGCCGACGCCGCCGTCCCGCCCACCGTCGCCTCCGAGGGCGGACGGAGCGGCGGCGAGTCGAGGCACTGACGAGCGCTTCGGTGCTCCCGAGTGGTTCAGTCCGCCGGGTTCCGGTAGTGCTCGGCGAGCGCTTCGGCGCGGTCCCACATCGACCAGTCCACCGTGCGCCCGTCGAGCTGGGCCTCGACGACCTCCAGGCCGGCATGCCACCCGGCGCCGTGGGCGTACGCATTGTCCTCGTCGTCGGTGGTGTGGGTCAGTGTCAGCCAGCAA
The DNA here is from genome assembly GCF_001646785.1 of Rhodococcus phenolicus. GTDB lineage: Bacteria > Actinomycetota > Actinomycetes > Mycobacteriales > Mycobacteriaceae > Rhodococcus > Rhodococcus phenolicus. The sequence continues at coordinate 88,190 of NZ_LRRH01000058.1, read as the reverse complement.
CCTCCGCTGCCGTCCGGGACCAGCTCCCAGTGCAGGACGTCCGCGTCCCACATGTACTCGAGGATCTGGGCCGGATGGACCGAGATCACGGTGCCGTGTGAGGTGTGGTCGGCCGGCATGGCGAACCTGCGGATCTGCTCCTCGGTCGCCGAGAACTGGAGTTGAGCGCCGGGCTCGAGGATCAGATCGACGCGCGCGGGAAACCACGCGCCGAGCAGATCGGGATCGGTGATCGCACGCCAGACCTGCTCGGGCGACTGGTGGAACGCGCGTTGGAACCGCAACGCGATCCGGCCGTCGTAGGTACGGGAAACGGTGCCGATATCCATGGGGTCCTCCAAGACATGAGCCCGGGTCATCAGCGGGGTCCTGGTGTGCTGTGCTTCCATGCTGCCAGGTTTCGTCGGCTCGCGAAGTATCTCCGGCTACCCGAAAACGGATCCTCGAATTCGATCTTCCGGGCCAGCAACCGCAGGGGATTCGAAAAGTCTTGCGGTGCAACGTCTTGTACCTTCGGATACAGCGGATCGCCGAGGATCGGAATTCCGAGGGAATTCATGTGCACACGCAATTGGTGGGTCTTGCCGGTCCGCGGCAGCAGCCGGTACCGTCCGACCGCACCGTCGATGCCGAGGATTTCGACCCGGCTGACCGCGTTCGTGTCGCCCGGAACCTCGCGCGCCTGCAGCACACCGCGTTGCTTGTCGATCCGGCTGCGGACCTCCCGCGGGAACGCGAGGTCGTCCGAGACGGGAGCGAGCGCCTCGTACTCTTTGTGCACGCGCTGTTCGGCGAACAACGACTGGTATGCGCGTCGAGCGCCGGCATGGACGGTGAACACCAGCACGCCGGCCGTGAGCCGGTCCAGCCGATGCGCCGGGCTGAGCTCCGGCAGGTCCAGCTCCCGGCGCAACCGCACCAGCGCCGTCTCGGTGACCCATCCGCCGCGCGGCATCGTCGCCAGGAAATGCGGTTTGTCCACCACGAGCAGATGCTCGTCGCGGTGCAGGACGTCGACGGTGAACGGTACCGGCACCTCGTCCGGTGGGTCGCGGTAGAGGAACACGAACTCGCGAGCGGAGAACGGCGTGGTCTCGGTGATCGCGGCGCCGCTACCGGTGACGACCTCACCGAGGGTGACCTTCTCGCGCAGGCGCGCGGCATCGTGCGGGAAGCGCGCCACCAGATACTCGAGCACCGTCGTCCATTCCCCGGCGTCGGGCAGCCGCAATCGGGACGGATTCAGGCCGTCGCGGACGGGGAGCGGGGCTGAGGGCACATCGCCACGGTAGTGGTCGCGACACGTGCAACCGCCACCCCCGTGTCCGCGCCGTCGCCCGGGGGCCGGGGTCGGAGCGCCCGGGTTCACGGACCGCCGCGGCGGGTAGCCCCACCCAGGGTGCCCCGCGCGCCGGAGGATCCGCGCGCGCCCGCAGAACCGAACGGAGATGCTGTGAAGATCGGATACAAGCTGTTCGCGGAGGCGTACTCACCGGCCGAGCTGGTTCGCCAGGCGGTGCGTGCCGAGGAAGCCGGGTTCGATTTCGTCGAGATCAGTGATCACTATCATCCGTGGCTGCACGATCAGAACCACTCGGGATTCGCCTGGTCGATACTGGGGGCGATCGCGGCCAAGACATCGAGAATCGGCCTGGCCACCGGCGTGACGTGCCCGTTCGTTCGCTACCACCCCGCGATCGTCGCGCAGGCCGCCGCGACGACCGCTCTCCTGTCCGACGGCAGGTTCGTGCTCGGCCTGGGAAGTGGCGAGAGACTCAACGAGCACGTCGTGGCCCGCGGCTGGCCGGCAGCGGCGACACGAACGGCGATGCTCCGCGAGTCGATCGAGGTGATCCGCCTGTTGTGGAGCGGCGGCTATCACAGCTACGACGGACGCCACATCCAGCTCGAGGACGCGCGCGTGTTCGATCTGCCCGACGAGCTCCCCCCGATCGTGGTCGCCGGCTCGGGCGGGCCGGCGGTGAGGACCGCCGCCGAACTGGGCGACGGACTGTTCGCGACGGAAGCCGACCCCGATCTGATCGCCGGGTACAAGGACGCCGGGGGCGCAGGGCCGTGTTATGCCGAGGTGTCGTTGTCCTGGGCGCCGACGGAGGAGGCGGCGCTGGCATCGGCGCACAAGCTGTTCCGCTTCTCGGCGGCGGGTTGGAAGGTCCAGGCGGAGCTGCCGAACCCGGTCAACTTCGAGGCGGCTTCCTCGGTGGTTCGTGAGTCGGACATCGCCGACAGCTTCGGGTACGGCCCCGATGCCGGACGCCACCTGGAGAAGATCCGCACGTATGCCGATGCCGGCTTCGACCACCTGGCGCTGGTGAATGCGGGGCCGGATGTCGACGGGTTCTTCCGCTTCTATTCGGACGAGCTCGCACCGGTCCTGTCCGCCGGAGGCTGACGGACGGGTTCTGCGCTCCCACCTCGCCCGCTCGATCGCACCGGCCGGATATGTCCTCCGAACTGCGACATTTCGGTATCCTGCAGGTCACGGATCGGTCCTTCCCGTGAGGAATGGAGACCGTGACGATACGCTGAGACGCCGGTAACGGAATGCAAGAGTGATCGATAGTCCTTCAGGCATCTCACCGGAGGTGCCGCGGCCTGCCGCTGTGACGTGAGCGTGGCCGGTGTCCGACAAGCAGGGCACGCAGACACACGTGGGGAGCTTGGTGTGACAACTTCTTCGATGACCGGACGGCGACCGAGGGGGGTCCGTGCACTGGTTCGGCTGCTGGTGGCAGCCGTGATCCTGCCGCTGGCGGTTGCGTTCGTCGGTGTCGGGACGGCCTCGGCCGACCCGTACTCCCGCTTCACCGAGGACTGGGTGCCCGCGCCGGGCGGCGTCGGCCAGATCAAGGTCCGGATCTGGTTCGCGAACAACGGCAGCAACAAGGCCGTGTACCTGCTCGACGGTCTGCGCGCCACCGACGACGTCAGCGGCTGGGAGCACGAGACCAACGCCGCATGGCTCGCCGACAACGGCATCAACGTCGTCATGCCGGTCGGTGGCCAGTCCAGCTTCTACGCCGACTGGTACGCCCCGAGCAACTTCAACCGCCAGCCCTACACGTACAAGTGGGAGAGCTTCCTCACCCAGAACCTGCCCGACCACCTGACGCGCTACGGCATCAGCCGCAACAGCAACGCGGTCGTCGGTCTGTCCATGGGCGGCAATGCGGCACTGATCCTCGCCGCCTACCACCGCGACCAGTTCACGTTCGCCGGTTCGCTGTCCGGCTACCTGAATCTGTCGGCGCCCGGCATGCGTGAAGCGGTCCGCGTCGCGATGCTCGATGCCGGTGGCTACAACTCCGACGCGATGTGGGGACCCCCGTGGAACAAGGCATGGCTGCGGCATGATCCGTTCGTCGCCGCACCGAATATGCGCGGCCTGCCGATGTGGGTCTCCGCGTCCAGCGGTCTCCCCGGCGAGTACGACCGTCCGAACTCCCTGGTCGGCGCGTTCAACACGAGCAACGCGATGGGGCTCGAGGCGCTGGCGCTCGCGCAGAACCGGGCCTTCCAGGTCCGGCTCGCGACGTTGGGCATCGACACGGCGCACTTCTCGTTCCCGGCGGTCGGCACCCACACGTGGGGCTACTGGCAGGACGAACTGTGGGCGATGTTGCCGATGATGAAGAACGCGATTGGCGCCTGACGTTCCGTCGCTGGAGGGCCGCACCTTCGTGGTGACCGGTGCCACCAGCGGTGTGGGTGAGGCTACCGCCCGGGCCCTCGGTGCGGCAGGAGCGTGCGTGGTGCTCGCCGGTCGCAACGTGGCCAAGGGACAGCTCATCGCCGAACAAATCGGGCCGAACGCGACCGTGCGCCGGCTCGATCTGTCCGACCTCGCGTCGGTCCGCGAATTCGCCGCCGGTCTCGGCGAGGCGCACGACAAGATCGATGTGCTCGTCAACAACGCCGGCGTGATGGCCGTGCCGCTGGAGCGGACAGCCGACGGCTTCGAGATGCAGGTGGGCACGAACCACTTCGGGCACTTCGCGCTGACCGGGTTGCTGCTCGGACGGATCACCGACCGGATCGTCACGGTGTCCAGTGCTGCCCACCGCCTCGGACGCGTGGATCTCGACGACCTGAACTGGGAGCGCCGCCCCTACAGCCGTTCCGGTGGCTACGCGCAGTCGAAGCTCGCGAACCTGCTGTTCAGTTTCGAACTGGAACGACGGTTCGCGGCGAGCGGATCACCGGTGCGCGCGATCGCCGCGCATCCTGGCTATGCGGCGACCGAGGTCGGCAGCAACACCGGCACCTGGTTCGACCGGCTGTTCGGATTCGGTAAGAGGGTCCTGCAGCGCACGCCCGCGCAGGGCGCCGAATCGGTGGTGTTCGCGGCCACCGACCCGGGATTGTGCGGCGGGTACGTCGGGCCCGACGGGTTCCTCGGCCTGTACGGCTCACCCCACGTCGCGTCGGCGTCGTCCCGGGCCCGCGACCCGGAGACCGCGCGCCGTCTGTGGGAGTTGTCCGAACGAGCGACCGGCGTCCACTACGAGTTCTGAGCCGGTGTGAACGTGCAGAAGTTGTCGCGACACGCCGAGCCGCCGCGACAACTTCTGCGCACTCGGCGCCGTACCCGTGTGCCGGACGTCAGACGAGCGCGAGCGCGGCGAACGAGGCCAGGCCGACGAGAGCGGCGCCGGTCACGGCCTGCACGCGACGATCGACGACGCACATCACGGACAGGAAGCCGGGCATCGAGCCGCCGCGCCGGGTGTGCACGATGGCCGCGACGCTCGGCATGCACCGGCCGAGCGAGACGACGGTGAACATCGCCGCACCGAGTGCGGGTGACCCGGCCGCGAGAACCCCGAGCACCAGCAGGTAGTACGCGCTGGACCGGATGAAGATCATGAACCCGGGGCCGATGATCGCGCCGAACAGCAGCGACACCTTCCACGGCGCCATGGTCCGGCGCAGGTGCCGGGGAAGCTGCTGCCGTCGCATCGGTGCCGGCATGGTCAGCACACCGATCTCGTGCAGGCCGTAGGCGAGCGCGAACACGGCCCACCCGAACAACAGCCACAGCGACGACAGGTGCGCGGCGGTGACCGAACCGACGGCGCCGAGCAGTGCACCGGTGACCGCGCCGGTGCTCACGGATCCGAGGGCGTGCCAGGCCAGGCGTCGCAGCGGCGTCGACGCGCCCTTGCGTCCGGGCTGTTTCGGTGCCGCGACGACCCCGGCCACCGACATGCCGCACGTCGACCAGTTCGCGGCGAGGGAGGTGACGAGACCGGCGCCGACGACCGCGGCGGTCAGTGCCGTCGGCGTCGTCGGTGCGGCGAGGGTCGCGGCGCCCGCGCCGACGACGGCGGCACCGGCCGCCAGGCCCAGGCGTGCCCGCGCGGACAACGCACCCTCGAGCGTCGGACGGATGTCGGGAAGATCGGTCTCGATCGGTTGATGGGACAGGACGGTGGTCATCGGAAACCTCCTGGATCGGTTGCTGTGTTCGAAACGCCCCGCTGTGTCTCAGCGGACGGTGACGGTGCCGGTCATGTACGGATGGATCGAGCACGTGTAGACGAAGGTGCCGGCGTGGTCGAACGTGTGGGTGTAGGTGCCGGCGCCGGAGATTCCGCTGTCGAACGCGCCCGGCGACTCGACGTGGTGGAGGAGCCCGCCGTCGTCGAACTGCCATTCGACGGTGCCGCCGACCGGCACGGTGGCGTCCATCGGACTGAACTGCACATTGCTGATCTCGATCACCGCGTCGGGCGCCGGCGGTCCGGAACATCCGGCCGCCGTGGTGGCGAGGGCACCGCAGGTGAGAATCCAGTGGCGCCGAAGGGCTCTGCGCGCCTGCACTATTGCACGATCACGGTGCCGACCATCGACGAGTGCGGCGTGCAGTGGTACGTGAACGTGCCGGTCTCGTCGAAGGTGTACTCGTAGGTTCCCTCCGTGAGCAACTCGCTCTGCAGCACGCCGTCGAGCGGGCCGTCACCGGCAACGTCGTGGGGAAGCCCGTGATCGTCGAACCGCCACTGGACGGTCTGACCCTTCTCGATGGTGACCGACGCCGGCGTGTACGACATGTTCGCGACGTCGATCACGACGGCGGGTTCGGTTGCCGCGTCGGACGATCCGCACGCGGTCAGTCCGGCGGTGGCGATCAGTGCCGCGGCCAGGGGAAGCAGTTTCTTCACGGCGTGTCCTCTCATCGGATGTACCGCAGGTTCGCGGTCATGCCGGCTTCGAAGTGATAGGCGTTGTGGCAGTGGAACATCCACTCGCCCGGATTGTCGGCGTCGAACTCGATCGCGAGCTCGGTGCCGGGGAGCACGTTGACGGTGTCCCGGCGCAGTCCGCCGTAATCGGGGACGGCGAACGTGTGCCCGTGGGTGTGCATCGGATGCCACATCGTGGTGTTGTTCGCCATCGTGATGCGGACCCGTTCACCTTGGCGCATCACCAGTTTCCCGGCGTCGGGTCCGGCCATGCCCCACACGTACCGGTCCCCGGCCTGGATCAGCTCGACGCGGTAGTCCCGGTCGACTGTTCGCGAGTCGAGCCGCACCGCGTCCGTCGGCCGGAGTGCACTCTCGGCGAGCAACCGGCCGTCGAGTTCCGGAATCATCGGACCCACATCGGGATTCGGAAGCGGAGCCGCGTCGGTCGACCGCAGCACGGTCGACGCGTGGCCGTCCCGGCCCTCGACCTTCGCGACGACCGGCCAGGCCCCGGACTTCAGCGTGACGAGCACGTCGTAACGCTGCGCCATCCCGATGATCAGCGTGTCGGTGGTGGTCGGGGCGACATCGAACCCGTCCGCCGCGATCACCGTCAGTTCGTGCCCGGCGATCGCGAAGCGGTACGGGGTTTCGGCGGCCGCGTTCACGATCCGCAACCGCACCCGGCTGCCCGGGGCCGCCGTGACGACCTCCGGATCGTTCGGCGGCCGCCCGTTGATCAGATGCAGCGGATACCCGATGTGCTGGGTCATCCCGCCGAGCGGCACCGACGACCCGTGCCCGCCCGAAACGAGAGCCGCTGCGACCGACTGCTCGCCGGCGCTGTGCTCGACGGGAGCACCGCCGCCGTGCCCACCGTGCCCGCCGGCCATCGCCGGATTCAACGCGGCCAGCACCGCCTCGGGGGTGGTGCCGAGTCCGTCGACCCAGTCGTCGAGCACGAGCACCGCGTCGACGTCCGCCCCGGAACGGTCGTCCGGGTCCTCGACGACGAGCGCACCGAACAGGCCGCGATCGGCCTGCAGGCCGCTGTGCGAGTGGTACCAGTGCGTTCCCGGGTCGGGAACGACGAAGTCGTACACGAACTCGCCCGCCGGTCCGATCGGATCCTGCGTCACCGGGGCCGCACCGTCCATGTCGTTGCGGATCCGGATCCCGTGCCAGTGCAGTGTCGTGTCGACCGCCAGGCCGTTGCGCACCGACACGACCATCTTGTCGCGTACGCTCGCCCGCAGTTCCGGAGCCACCGCCCGGCCGCCGTACGACCAGGTGTCGACGAGCCGGCCACCGAGGTCGACGGTGGCCACACCCGCGGCCAAGGCAACGGGGACCTCCTTTCCGTTCCATCCGCGCGCCTGCTCGGCCACGGCGACCTCCGGATCGGTGGGCAGAATGTAGTCGGGTGGTGCGCCTGCGTCGGCCGCATCGGCCGAACCGCAGGACGCCGCACCGAGACCCAGGATCCCGAGGCCCACCGCACCGGCTCCGAGGGAGCCGATGCGGAGGAAACTGCGGCGACCGAGAGTCGGGCCGGGACGATCGAGGATCGGACCTGATCGGGTCATTCCAGAACCTGAGGGGTGAGTAGTGTTCCGATGTCTTCGACGGTGCCGGTGACCTCCACCGAACTGACCTTGTCCCCGCTGGCCGCCGCGATCCCGACGATCGTCTGCTTGGCTTCGCCGTCCACCTCGGGTCCGCTGCCCAGCACGTACAGCGTCTTGCCGTCGACCGAGAAGACCGTGCTGTCGATGCCGGTGAGTCCGAGTGCCGCCAGGTCGAGGGTCTTGACGGGAGCGAAGGTGGAGGCGTCGTGCAGTTCGATCTTCACAACGTCACCACCCCGAGCGGAATGGGGGTGGATCGCGGTGTCGGTGTACTCGATGGCGATCCGGGTTCCGGTGTTGTCGATGACGTTCTCGTAGAAGCGGCCCGAACCCTGGCCGGCGTTACCGATCGGGGTCACCGTGGTCGTGGGAAGACCGTTCGAGAAGTCGAAGACGTAGACGTCTCCGTTCGCTCCGACCAGCAGCGCCTTCTTCGCGTCGGCGGCGAAGGTGGCCTTCCGGTTGCTGACGAAGTCGTCGGGCAGGACCGTGGCGCGGTTCGTTTCGGTGGGCACACCCGCGTCGTCGATCGAGATCTGGATCAGCTCACGAGTTTCTTCGCAGACGCTGTACAGCTCGTGCCCGTCGAGCCACGTGAACGGACCGCACCCGATGACCTGCAGGGAGCCACTTTCCTTCTTCGCCTCCAGATCCACGACCCGGACGCCGTACAGGCCGTCGTCCCACGTCACGAAGAACTTGCCGTCGGAGGTGACGGCGTTGGATCCCGGCCGCGAGTGGACGCGGGCGTAGTCGGGGAGCAGCGTCTCGGCCGGTTCGAGCAGGTTGCCTGAGTATGTGCTGACGGTGAAGTCCGCGGCGCCACGCGATCCGCGTGGGCGCCACACCTCGGCGGCGAGCACGGCGGGATCGGCGGAGGTCTCACCGACGAAGCCGTGGATCACCGGATCCCAGATGCCGGGGCCGACCACGAAGCGGCTGCCCGCGACACCGGTCACCGGGTCGAGGGCGTTGACGCCGAGCTCGAGCTTTCCGAAGCCGCCGGCGACGGCGAGCAGATCCGTCGACTTGATCGGCTCGATCTCCCCGACGTGCACGGGTTCCGGGATGGTGTCGCCGATCTCCTGGTCGTCGTGGCCGAGGGAGATGCCGTCGCCGGGCGCGACGATCGGCACGGTCGGGTACGTGACCTCACCCGAGGCCGACGCGTCGTCGTCCGAACTGCATCCGGCGAGGACGAGCGCGGCCGCGAGCGGGACCGCGACCGCGACGGATCGCGAAAGACGCTTGTTTCGTGCAGTGTTCATGCGCCGGCACCGACCTTCGGGCGCGCCGCGGGACGGGTCTGGCAATCCTCGCCGATGATCGGCGCCATCGTGCACGTGTACGACTGGGACTCGTCCGATACGCACCAGATGATCTCCTGGTCGTAGCTGCCGGAGACCGGGTTGTACATGATGGCCTGCATGTCGGGCTCACCGCAGAACGCGTTCGAACACGACGGCGCGCCGCAGCAGTCGTAATAGGCGATCAGGTAGGTCTTTCCGGTGTCCGGGTTCGTGCAGCAGCCCACCCAGAACTCCGCGCCCGGCTTGCTGCCCGGTGCGCACGTCGTCACGCCGCCGCCGTTGCAGGCTGCGCACGAGGTGCCATCCATGTTGCACCAGCGCCAATACTCGCATTCCGCAGGATCTTTCCCGTCGTACGTCGGGAGGATCGGTTCCGGCGCCGGCGGTGCCGGTTCCGGGGCGGGCTGGGCCAGCGCGGTACGGGTCACCGGGAGTGAACTGATCAGCGCGACACCCGAGACACCCATCGTCCAGCGGCCGATCCTGCTGAGCATCGACCGGCGCGAAGTGCGTTCGGACAGTTTGCGCCCCGTGCGGCTGACGAAGGATCCACCCTGTCCGGCCATCCATGCGGCCTGCTCACGGACGGTGTCCTCGTCGACCGGATATCGTTGCTCGGTCACCTCGTGGTGCCCTGGATCGTTGTGTTGCATGGCGGTACGCCTCCTTCTTCTGGGGTGGGTCAGGCCGACTTCGCCTGCGCGTGGAGGTGCTGGAGTGACGGCGTGCCGGATTCGAGGGCATTGAGCAGGCTTTCGACCTGCGCCATGTGATTGGTCAGGCCCTTGCCGCGGATCTTGCCGTGCTCGTCGAGGATCACGCCGTACGGCGTCGTCCCGACCTGGTAGGCGATGCCGACATCGCGTGCATCGACGTAGCTGAGTTCGGTTCCGATACTGCTGCCCGCCAAGAACTCCCGATGCTCCTCGGGTGTTCCGTCGGAGATGATCACGACGTCGAGACCGGACTCGGCGCGGGCCATCGCGCGCAGACCCGGCAGCAGGCTCTTGCAGGTGCTGCAGCTCGGCGCGGTGAACATGAGCAGCTGTGCCTTGTCCCGGTGACCGCCGACCCGCACCGAGCGCCCGACGTGATCGACGAGACCGGCGAACGACGGGCCCGCCTGATCGACCTTCGGTCCGGTGTCCATCATCCGCGCCCCGAGGGGGCCGAGCCGGACCTGGACGCGGCCGATCTCCCGGGCGAGCGCGAGCGTCATGAGGAACAGCAGCGCGACCGCGACGGTCAGCACGGCGACGGCCACCACCAGAAAGTTCGTCATCGGATCAGTCCTGTCTGTACGAAAGTTGTTTCGGGAATAGAGGAATCACGAGCCGTAGCGGGAGACGGTGCTCGTGGCGCGCAACCGGATCGAGGCGGCGGTCAGGTAGTCGTCGACGGGGCGCCGGCCGACGTGCACGACGGCGCGGATCTGCACGACCGCGACCACGGCCAGCACGCCCAACAGGCCACCGACCACCGCGGCCAGGTGTTCGGGCACCGTGACGTCGGTGGACCCGGCCCGTGTGAGCACCAGCGCCGCCGCCGTGAACGACGCAGCGCGTGCGGCGTGGAACCAGCCGATGCGGGGCACCTCATGGGCGCCGAACGCGAAGCAGCCGCAGTCGAGATCGCGGCGCCCGCGTGCCAGATTCACCGTGAGCCCGATCGTGAACGTCGCGAACAGCAGCGCTGCCGCAGCAGCGGGCCAGCGCCCACCGATCCCGAGGAGCAGCAGGACACCCACGAGCACCTCGACGTACGGCAGCATCGTCGCGACCGCGCGTTCCGCCCCGGCCGGCAGCAACCGGTACCCGTTCACCACCGTCAGCAGACCGCCCCGATCACGGAGCTTCGGAATGCCCGCGAGCAGGAGCGTCCCACCGAGGATCGATGCGACCACCACCCAGAACATGAACCACGTCCTCTCTGTCGTCGGGGCAATCCTGGCCAGGTGATGAGGCGATTTCGCTGCGCGGAGGAAACAACTGTGCGGTCGCCGAGTGGAAACGGGACCGGATCGCGTTCGACGACAGCTGCGCAGATCAGGGAGTCGGCCCGGAGTCCGGGAGGGTGTGCACGGCCGCAGCCGGATCCCGTGTGGACGCTCGCGGGCAACCGGATTTCCACTTGGGGTCACGTGAACGCAACGATGGTCACCGGCGCGTCACACACGGCGGTGAATCCCGTCGGAAACCCCGGTGAAACATTCGGTCCTTACGGTCCCTACCGACGGCCCGAGTCGGATGAAGGGCCACGAAGGGATCGGTGGCCGGGTGAGCAGCGGCAGGCGTGGAGGAGGCGGTTCGCGGATCGGTGGCGCGCTCGCCGCGGCGATAGCGAAATCCCGGAACACCGCACCGGCTGCGGCCCCGGTGTTCTCGCCGCTGCGGGCGCTGGGCCGACGGCAGCTGTCCCAGGTGGACCTGATCGGCCAGTCCTTGTCGACGATCGCGCCCGCCACGGGAATGATCTTCATCGCGGCGTGGATCGTCTCGGCGGAGCCCGGCTTCGGGGGTCTGGCCGCGATCATCGGGACCACCGCGGTCGTCGTCGCCGTCGCCTACTGCATCACCCAGTTCACGCGGCGGCTCGCTGCCGCCGGATCGCTGTACAGCTTCGCTTTCCACGGTCTGTCGCGCCGCGCGACTTTGACCGTGGGGGCGGCGCTGCTGCTCGGCTATCTGGGGATCTCGATCTCGGTGCTCGCGAACGCCGCGATCAGCCTGCTGGGAATCGGCACAGCGCTCGGTATCGATCTGCCGGGAACGGGACCGTTGCTCGCAACTGCCGTCCTGGTCGCAGTGACGGTCGCGGTGATCGCGGTGCGCGGCGTGCGGTTCGCGACCCGGGCGATCCTCGTCGTCGAGACGTGTTCCCTCGTCCTGATCGGCGTGCTGATGGTCACCGGCCCGGACATCGACGGAACGCTCAGTGCCCCTGCCATATCCGGAACTCTGCCGTTCCTCGCGATGCTGGTCGTGCTCAGCATGGCCGGGTTCGAGAGTGCCGCCTTCTTCGGAGCCGAGGCGCGGCGGCCCTTGACAACCGTCTCGCGCGCGGTGCTCGTCACCCCGCTGGTGTGCGGTGCCGTGTTCGTCTTCGCCGGCTGGGCAGCGATGTCCGGGAATGCGGGTGCGGTCGTCGCCGCCTACTTCGACGGCACCGCGTCCGGGGCGAGCCTGGGCATGGTGATCGCGGTGAAGATCGGCGTGACCTGCTCGTGGCTCGCCTCCACCCTGGGCTGCGCACAGGCAGGGTCGCGCCTGCTGCTGGCCATGGGAATCGAGGGCACCATGCCGAAGTCGCTCTCGCGGGTCCACCCGCGGCTGCGCACCCCGTACGTCGCCGTCGCCTGGTTCACCGTCGCGAGCCTGCTCGGCACGTGCGCGTATCTGCAGGTGTTCGTGACGGATTCGAACACCTTCGACGGGTTCGTCGAGGTCGCGATCGTCACCGCCTACACCCTGCTCGCAGTGTCGTGCCTGCGATTCCTGTGCCGGATCGGCGAGGATGCGCCGTCGACGACCGTCCTGGCGGCGGGGGTCGCCGCGGTCGGTGCGGGACTGCTCGGCTATCTGGTGTTCGACGGTGTCGTCCACGCCCGGTGGGCGATACCGGCGGCGGTACTGATCGTCGGTGTGTCCGGCATCGTGTGGGCGCGGGTGCTGAAACACCTACGGCCCGAATCCCTGGAGACGATGGGCACGTTCGACAGCGTCGAAACCGCCGACCTGCTGCCCGGTTCCGGCGAACTCGTGCTCGACGACGCCGGCCGGCCCCGGATGGTGCCGGTACGTCCCGGGGCGGGGCTCGGGGCATGACGGCGCACGTCGAGACCGAGGTGGGGTTCGGCGGACAACAGCCGAAAGCGGTGCGCAAGGCACTGGTCATGCTCGAAGCGGTGGCGCATCTCGGTCCCGGTGCGACGGCGAAGGAGATCGCCCGGTTCGCGGGGGTCGCGCCCACGACCGCGTACCGCATGCTCAATCTGCTGGTCGCGGACGGGTTCCTGGTGCGTGTGCCGGACCTGTCCGGATTCGCGCTCGGCCGGCGCACCGCCGAACTGTCCCGGGCCGCGGTCGCGACGGACACCTCGCCGACCTTGCACGAGACCGTCGAGGACCTGCGGTCGCACACCCGGTTCGGCCTGCACGTGGCGTCGTTCGCCGGGGGCCGGTTGCGGTTCGTCGATCAGGATCCCGATCACGAGATCGTCGGCATCGCGCTGCTCGCGAAGAACCTCCACGCGAACGCGCTGGGGAAGGTGATGCTCGCGCACAATCCCGCGATGGGCGTGGGGCTCGAACTGCGCCGTCTCACCGACCACACCGTGTGCGATCCGGAGGTGCTGCGCGTCGAACTGAAGCAGACGCAGCTCGACGGTCACGCGTTCGAGAACCAGGAATGCCGGTTGGGCCGGTCGGCGCTGGCCGTGCCGATCCGCAACCACGCCGCCGAGGTCGTCGGCGGGCTGTGCCTGCAAGGGTCCCCGCTGCGTGTGTCGCCTGCCGACCCCGAGCAGCTGCGATTTCTGCACGAGGGGTCACGCCGGCTCACCGGGCTGTTGTGAACCCCTTCAGAATTCCGGTGTACGGCTTCGGGGGAGGCGGAGCGAACTCCCCGCGTTTGCCGGTCGCCAGGCCCATCGTCACCAGCGACTGCACCGTCAGGGTCGCGGCGGCGACCCCGTCGACGACCGGGGCGCCGATGTCGGCGGAGATCTGCGCGCACAGATCCGCCATTCCCGCGCAGCCGAGCACGACGGCGTCCGAACCGTCCGAGTCGAGCGCATCGAAACATGCTTCGGTGACGATCTTGCGGGCGTCGGGGTCGGTTTCGAGTGCCAGTACCGGGATCTCGCACGCGTGCACACCCCGGCAGGCGTCGCGCAGTCCGTACCGGTCGGCGAGGTCCCGGGCCCGCCCCGCCGTGCGGCCCAGGGTGGTGACGACCGAGAAACCGCGACCGAGGAAACTCGCGGTGTGCATCGCGGCCTCTGCGATTCCGACGACCGGCCCGGTGGCGATCTCGCGTGCCGCGTCCAGTCCCGGATCGCCGAAGCATGCGATCACGTATCCGTCGGCGCCGTCTCGTTCTCCCTGTGCGATCTCGGCGAGAATTCCCGGTACAGACAAGGATTCGTCGTAGTGACTCTCGATCGAGGGCGGGCCCATCGCCGGGCTGACCGCTTCGACGCGTGTGCCCGGACCGGCGACGGTCCGGGCACACGCCTCGATGGTGGCGGTCATCGACCACGTGGTGTTCGGGTTGACGACCTTGATGAACATGGATCAGGCAGCTTCCTGTGCGGGGGTGAGGACGCGCACCGCGAGCCGGGTTCGGGTTGCGAGGAGGTGGTAGACGGCGAATCCGAGGCCGCAGCCGATGAACCAGCTGTACTGCGCCGCAGTGTGCATGCCGGGGGCGTCGTTGAACAGCACCGGGATCATCGCGACGACGGCACCGACGACCGTGGCGATCACTGCGGCCGGGTTGTATCCCCTGCGGTACCAGTAGGCGCCCTTCTCGGACATCGTGAACAGGTCGTCGACGAGCACCTTCTGCTTGCGAACCAGGTAGTAGTCGGCGATGAGGATGCCGAACAGCGGCCCGATGAACGCGCCGAGCGTCTCGAGCGTGTAGTGGATGACGTCTGGGTTGTTGTAGAGGTTCCACGGCGTGATCAGCACCGAGCCGACCGCGGCGATCATGCCGCCGGCTCGCCAGCTGATCCGCTGCGGACTCACGTTCGAGAAGTCGAACGCCGGCGAGATGAAGTTCGCGACGATGTTGATGCCGATGGTGGCGACGGCGAAGGTCAGCGCGCCCAGGACGATCGCGAACGTCGAGTCGATGCGGGCGACCGTCTCGACCGGGTCGGTGATCAGTTCCCCGTACACCGGCACGGTCAGCGACGCGGTGATCACGACGAGGAGGGAGAACACCAGGAAGTTGATCGGCAGGCCGAGGAAATTGCCACGCTTGACGGCGGCGAAGGACTTGCCGTACCGGGAGAAGTCCCCGAAGTTGAGCATGGGGCCGGAGAAGTACGACACGACGAGCGCGATCGCGCCGAGCATCACCGGTACCGCGTCCAGGCCCGTGTGGGTGACTGCGCCGAGGTTGAGGTCGATCGCGCTCCAGCCGGCCTGGGAAACGAGATAGCCGCACAGCAGGAACATCACGACGTACACGGCGGGGCCGCAGAAGTCGATGAACTTGCGGATCGATTCCATGCCGCGCCAGAACACGCACGCCTGCAGCACCCAGAGGGTCAGGAAGCTGACCCATCCGAGGGCGGAAAGTCCCGCGAATCCGTAGTCGTCCACGACGGCGTACGGGGCGAGCGACGGAAACAGCTTCACGAGCACCACATCCAGCGCCGCCGACGCGAGGAACGTCTGGATGCCGTACCAGGCCACCGCGATCAGTCCGCGGATGACGGCCGGGATGTTCGCGCCGAGCACGCCGAACACGCTGCGGCAGATCACCGGATAGGGCACACCGGTCACCTGGCTGGGTTTGGCCACCAGGTTGCAGAAGAAGTAGACGATCGTGATCCCCGCCAGCAGCGACACCAGCACCTGCCAGCTCGCCAGGCCGAGCGCGAAAAGACTTCCGGCCGTCACATACCCGCCGACACTGTGCACGTCGGACATCCAGAAGGCGAAGATGTTGTACGAGCCCCACCGCTGTTCCTTCAGCGGGGCGAGGTCGTCGTTCGTCAGCCGCGGGTCGTACGGCGGCATGGACGGGGACCCGCCGGTGGCGGCGGTGGATACGATCACATCGGTCATGGGTGCTCCTGGCATCGACGGGAATCCGACGACGAATCCGCATGTGGAAGAAAATGATTCGGCGACTACTTGGCGAAGGATGTGTGCCCGGAACGCCAGCGGCGGCGGTGACGTCCGATGCCCGAAACGGTATCGACGCCGTGTTGCCGCCGTATTACTCGAACTGTATATCTTCGCGGGACAGCAGGCCGGTGTCGACCGGCAAGGTCTCGATCGCCGAATCCAGCCGGCGATTGTGGACTTCGGTCGCTGCGAGCAGTCCCCGGACGTCGCGGGCGAGGAAGGAATCGAGCATGCGTCCGTGATCGGCGTGCAGCACGGCACGCTGAGCGGCGGTCACGTGCACCATCGGCTGAACGGGTTCGGTGATGTTCCAGGCGGATTCGAGCATGTGCAGCAGCCGGTACATGCGCGACGGAACGGTCAGCGCCATGTGGAACACCCGGCTCTCCCGGTGATAGGCGACCGGATCGTTCTCGGTGACAGCCTGCTCGAGGCGCTCGTGACTTGCGCGGGCGAGTTCGTGATCGGCGTCGGTGGCGTGCGCGACCGCCGCCGTCAACGACGCGGCCTCGAGTGTCTCCCGGACCAGGTACATCTCGCGCAGTTCGGCCGCCGTCAGCCGCGCGACCGTGTAACCGCCGTTCTGACGATGGTCGACGAGACCCTCACCGACCAGTGTCTTGAGCGCCTCCCGGATCGGGATCCGGCTCACTCCGAACAGGTCCGCGACCTCACCGACCGGGATCGCTGTGCCCGGCGGTGCCGAACCGGACAGCACGACGCGGCGCAACTCGTCGAGGATCGCCTGCTGCGGGCGGCCCGGGACGGCGACGTCGAACTGCGCGAGCAGAGCCGAACGGTGGCGTGGTGGCACGGCGGGCTCCTCGTCGGCTCGGGCAGCGGTCCTTCCGGCACGCCGCATGTGTGGGATCGGAATGTCGGCGACCGTATCCCTGGGATGTTTCCTGCACGTGTCGTCGCAGCGTGCCGCTCGGCGTAGGGTGGCCGCCATGACCGCTTGGACCACAGGGGACATTCCGGATCAGCAGGGTCGCACCGTCGTCGTCACCGGCGCCAACAGCGGATTGGGGGAGCACACCGCGCGGGCCCTCGCGGGGGCTGGCGCGGACGTGATCCTCGCGTGCCGCGACGTGGCGAAAGGGGAGGCGGTCGCCGCGTCGATCGGCTCCCGCGCACAGGTACGGCGGCTCGACCTCGCGGATCTCGCGTCGGTGCGCGAGTTCGCCGGGGGCATCGAGAAGGTCGACGTGCTCGTCAACAACGCCGGGGTGATGGCGGTGCCGCTGCGCCGGACCGCCGACGGCTTCGAGATGCAGATCGGTACCAACCACCTGGGGCACTTCGCGTTGACGAATCTGATGCTCGACCGGATCACCGAGCGGGTCGTCACCGTCTCCAGCGCCGCCCACAAGGCGGGGCGGATCGATCTCGACGACCTGAACTGGGAACGCCGCCGCTATCAGCGCTGGCTCGCGTACGGGCAGTCGAAGCTGGCGAACCTGCTGTTCGCGTACGAGCTGCAACGCAGGCTGACCGCGCAGGGATCGACCGTGCTGTCGGTCGCCGCGCACCCCGGATATGCGCGGACGAATCTGCAGTCCCACACCGAGTCGTTCCAGGACTGGGTGATGAAACTCGGCAACCCGATCCTCGGGCAGTCCGCGGAGATGGGGGCGCTGCCGTCGCTGTACGCGGCGACCTCACCGGACGTCGTGCCCGGCGGGTTCTACGGGCCGGACAAGCTGTTCGAGACCCGTGGCCACCCGCACCGGGTGCGGTCGAACGCCCGCTCCCAGGACGTCGCGGTCGCGCGGCAGTTGTGGGATCTGTCCGAACAGCTGTGTTCGCTCAACTGATGTTCGTGGTCGCGGCCTCGGTGGCGCACGCGCCGGGCACGGGCAGGGCACCGCGGTCGCACAGCCCGGTCTGGCCGATCAGGTCCAGGGTGCGCAGATAGCGTCGGAGTAGGTCGCCGGCCGAGACGTCGCTGTCGACGGCGCGCATCGCGGCGGCCAGCCCGTCGCCACGGGCGAGCCGGTGGATCGCGACGACCGCGACCGGATCGGGTTCGGGCGAGACCGGGAGCCCGAGGCGTTGCTCCGCTCCTGCCAGTTCCGCCCACATCCGCCCGGTGGCGCGCAGCGCCTCGTCCACCGCGGCGGTCGCCGCCCCGGACCGTGCCGGCACCCGGTGTCCTGATTCGCCGATCACGGTCGACACGACCGCCGCCAGCTCGGCCGGAGCGAGTCCGGACCAGGCGCCGCCGCGCAGGCATTCGGCGACGAGAAGGTCGTTCGTGCAATAGATCCGGGACAGCCGGTGGCCCTCCTCGGTGACGTGGGCGCGCCCGCTGTGCGGATCGAGTACGACGTGGCCGCGTTCGTCGAGCAGGGCCAGCACGCCGTCGAACGTGCCGGTGAGGCGGTCGGTGACGGCCGCGATGCGGATGCGCATCGCGTCGGTGTCGTCACCGAGCGTGCGGCGCCGGGCGGCGAGCGTGAGCAGGCGATCGCGGTCGCCGCGCCGGTGCACCGGATGGGATCGCACGGCCCGGGCCAGCGCCGTGACCGCGTCCGAACCGGCCACGCCACGTGCCGCGACGAGCCGGTCGCGCAGCGCCAGGTACTCCGAAAGCCCTTTGACGGCAGCGAGTTCACGGTCGAGTTCGTGCAGGCTCGCGCTGTTCGTGCGCGCCGCCGCGGTGAGCGCCGCCACGGACTTCTCCGCCTGGAACTGGGCGAACGACCGACGCAGAAGGTCGCGAGCGGCGGGCGCGCCGAGACGGTCCACCAGGTTCACGGCCGTGTTGTAGCCGACCCGCAGCGAACTGGTCAGCGGATAGGTGCGGGTGGAGGCCAGCCCGGCGACCGTCGCCGGCTGCACCTCGGGGGTCCACAGCACCACGGCGTGCCCCTCGGTGTCGATGCCGCGGCGACCGGCGCGGCCGGTGAGTTGCGTGTACTCCCCGGGAGTGATCCGTTCTGGGCCGTGCGCGGTCGGTTTGACGAGCCTTTCGAGCACGACGGTGCGCGCCGGCATGTTCACACCCACCGCGAGGGTTTCGGTGGCGAAGACGACGCGCACCAGGCCCAGACCGAACAGTTCCTCGACCGCGTGCCGGAACACCGGCACCATGCCGGCGTGGTGGGCCGCGAAGCCGCGCTCGAGACCGTCCAGCCACCCGACGTATCCCAGCGCGTCGAGATCTGCGGGAGATACTGTCGCAACGTGCTTTTCGGCGATCGAGCGGATCCGCTCGACGTCGTGGGCATCGGTCAGGCGCAGTGACGAACGCAGGCATTCGTCGACCGCGGTGTCGCAACCGGAGCGACTGAACCGGAACCAGATCGCCGGCAGCAATGCCTCGGCTTCGAGTCGCGCCACCAGTTCCGGGCGATCGGCGCCGGCCGGCCCCGGGGTGGCGGTGCGTCGACGGCGTCGTCCCCGGCCGGGAATCGCGGGTGCGGCCTCGACGAGTTGCCGGTGCGCGATGTACCGGACGAGTTGTTCGTCGACGGTGCCGGTGACGGGGGAGAACAGGTCGAACAACCGTCCACCGGCCAGCACGTGCTGCCACAACGGCACCGGTCGATGTTCCTCGACGACGACGGTCGTCGGGCCGCGGATCCGGCCGATCCACTCACCGAACTCCTCGGCATTGCTCACCGTCGCCGACAGGCTCACGAGCCGGACGGCCGACGGGAGCGTGAGGATCGTTTCCTCCCACACGGCGCCGCGGTCGCGGTCGGCGAGGTAGTGCACCTCGTCCATCACGACGTGGGTCAGCCCGTCGAGCAGCGGGGAATCGCCGTGCAGCATGCTGCGCAGCACTTCGGTCGTCATCACCACCACCGGTGCGTGGGGGCGCAGCGAGACGTCGCCGGTGAGCAGGCCGACGTGGTCGTCGCCGAAGCGTGCCGCGAGATCGCTGTACTTCTGGTTGCTCAGCGCCTTGATCGGCGTGGTGTAGAAGCACTTGCCCTCACCGGCGAGCGCAAGGGTCGCGGCGAACTCGCCGACCACGGTCTTGCCGGACCCGGTGGGCGCGCAGACCAGCACGTCCCGGCCGTCGTCGAGAGCCCGGCACGCGCGGAGCTGGAAGTCGTCGAGGGCGAAACCGAGGGTCGCGGTGAACCGCGCGAGCCGCGAATCGTCCTGCTTGCACACATCCACCACAGTAGGGCCTGCGGCGGAGGTCAGTCTTCGGACACCTCGAGCGCGACCTCGATATTGCCGCGGGTCGCGTTGGAGTACGGGCACACCTGGTGCGCCTTCTCGGTCAGCGCGAGCGCCTGGTCGCGCGGCACGTTGGGGAGGGTGACCTCGAGCGTGACGGTCAGCTCGAAACCACCGCCGTCGTTGGGGCCGATACCGACGCGTGCGCCCACGGCGGAATCGGTGATGTCGGCCTTCTCCTGGCGGGCGATGAGCTGCAGTGCGGAGTGGAAGCACGCGGCGTAGCCGGCGGCGAACAGCTGCTCCGGGTTGGTGCCGTCGCCGGAGCCGCCCATCTCGGTGGGCATGGCGAGCTGCAGGTCGAGCCGGCCGTCGCTGGTGCGGACGCTGCCGTTGCGGGCGGCGCCGGTGGAGAGGGCTTCGGCGGTGTAGAGGACGTTCATCGTGCGCTCCCTGTCGTGTGAGTCGAGGTGGTGCGGAGTGCCGCGGTCATGGTGTGGAGCGTGTCGCGCAGGGCGAGCAGTTCCGGAATGTCGAGCCCGGAGGCCCGGGCGATGCATTCCGGGATGTCCTGCGCTCCCGAGCGCATGTCGGTGCCGGCGCCGGTCAGGTGCACGACGACGCGGCGTTCGTCGGTGCTCTGCCGGCGTCGCTCGATCAGCCCGGCGGTCTCGAGCCGCTTGAGGAGCGGCGAAAGGGTGCCGGTGTCGAGGTCGAGCGCGTCGCACAGGTCCTGGACACCGCGACCGTCGCGCTCCCACAGGGCCAGCATCACCAGATACTGCGGATAGGTGAGGCCGAGCCGATCCAGATGGGGGCGGTAGACGGCGGTGGTGGCCCGCGACGCTCTGTAGAGGGCGAAGCAGACCTGCTGGTCGAGGGTGAAAGCATCGGACACGAGGAAGAACATAGCGCCCCGTTATGTTGTGCGCAATATAGATGTGCTCAACCAAGTAGGTGATGCAGATCACGTTGTCTCGGGAATTGATCGGGTATTCGGCACGTTAGTTGAGTTCGTAAGACTCAAGTCTCGGAAGAAAGGCTTCGGAATGCCGTCATTCTTCGGGCCTGGTGGCCCTGGCCGCATCGACATCACCCGTTTCCTCAGCCGCGGCACACAGGACCTCATGGCCGCTGCCGCCCGTTTCGCCGCCGAACGCGGCGACGCCGATCTCGATGCGCTGCACGTCCTCCGCGTCATGGCGGAGCAGGACCCGGCCCGGACGGTCATGACCCGTTCCGGTGCCGACCCCGCCGCGGTCGTCGCGGCCGTCGACGAACGACTCCCGGAAGCGGGCGTCGCGGACGGCGCGACCGCGCCGGCCCTCAGCGGCGCCGTGCGGACCGCGCTGCTCGAGGCGCACCAGTTCGCCCGCGCGCTCGGCTCGACCTACATCGACCCCGAGCACGTGTTCTTCGCGCTCGCCGCCGACCGCACCCGCGGACCGGGCCGGCTGCTCGCGTCGCTCGGGGTGACCCCGCAGTCGCTGCAGGCAGCGCTGCAACCGGCTGCGGCGGCGCCGCAGGCGGAGTCCGCCACCCCGACCCTCGACAAGTTCGGCGTCGACCTGACCTCCCGTGCCCGCGACGGGCACATCGACCCGGTCATCGGCCGCGCCGACGAGATCGAGCAGACCGTCGAGATCCTGTCGCGGCGTACCAAGAACAACCCGGTGCTCGTCGGGGAGGCCGGAGTCGGCAAGACCGCGATCGTCGAAGGTCTCGCCCAGCGCATCGTCGACGGAGACGTGCCGGACACGTTGCGCGACAAGCGCATCGTCCAGCTCGACCTCACCTCGATGGTCGCCGGCACCCGCTACCGCGGAGACTTCGAGGAACGGCTGACGAACGTGCTCGACGAGATCACCGCACAGTCCGGTGAGCTGATCGTCTTCATCGACGAAATCCACACCGTCGTCGGTGCGGGCGGCGGAGGCAGCGAAGGCGCCATGGACGCCGGCAACATCCTCAAGCCCAAACTCGCGCGCGGCGAGCTGCACGTCGTTGGCGCGACGACCCTCGACGAGTACCGCAAGCACATCGAGAAGGACCCGGCGCTCGAGCGGCGGTTCCAGCCGGTCACCGTCGGCGAACCCGCCCACGCGGACGCCGTCGCGATCCTGCGCGGACTGCGCGACCGATACGCCGAGTTCCACGGTGTCGTCTACACGGACGACGCGCTCGAAGCCGCGGTCGATCTGTCCGTCCGGTATCTGCCGGACCGGCACCTGCCGGACAAGGCGATCGACCTGATCGATCAGGCCGGTGCGCGCCTGCGGTTGCGGACCCCGCGCGTCGACACCGTCGAACTGCGCAACCGTCTCGCGGCCCTCGAAACCGAGAAGGACGAGGCCGTCAAGGCGGAACAGTACGAACAGGCGTCGCGTCTGCGCGACGAGATCGCCCGCGTGCAGGCCCGCCTCGACGCCGGAACCCCGGCCGTCGAGGATGTCGACGCACCCGAGGTGAACTCCGAACTGATCGCCGAGATCGTCTCGCGGGCAACCGGAATCCCGGCGACCCGCATGACGCAGGCCGAGAAGGACCGGCTGCGCGGCCTGGAGGACGAACTGCACAAGCGGGTCGTCGGGCAGGACGAGGCGGTGCGCGCGGTCGCGCGGGCGGTGCGACGCAGCCGTGCCGGCATGGCCGATCCGCACCGGCCCGTCGGCAGCTTCCTGTTCCTCGGGCCGACCGGTGTCGGCAAGACCGAACTGGCCAAGGCGCTCGCCGAGGTGCTGTTCGGGGAGGAGAACAAGATGCTGCGCGTCGACATGAGCGAGTTCGGGGAACGGCACACCGTCAGCAGGCTCGTCGGTGCCCCTCCCGGGTACGTCGGCTACGGCGAGGCCGGTCAGCTCACCGAACAGGTACGGCGCAACCCGTACTCGGTGGTCCTGCTCGACGAGATCGAGAAGGCGCACCCGGACGTGTTCAACACGCTGCTGCAGGTGCTCGACGACGGCCGCCTCACCGACGGCCAGGGCCGCACGGTCGACTTCACCAACACCGTGGTGATCATGACCAGCAACCTGGGCTCGGACATCATCTCCAGCCGCGGCGGGGCACTCGGCTTCACCACCGGCGACGCCGAAGCCGCCGAGAAGCCGCTGCGGGACCGGGTGATGGGCCGGCTGCGCGAATCGATGCGACCGGAATTCCTCAACCGCATCGACGAGATCGTGCTGTTCCGCAAGCTCGACGGCGAGCAGCTGCACCGCATCACCGACCTGCTGCTCGACGAGTCGCGGGAGCGGTTGCAGGCCAGGGGTATCGAACTGGAGATCGCAGCCGACGCCGTCGACTGGATCGCCGAACACGGCCACCAGCCCGAGTTCGGAGCCCGGCCGTTGCGCCGCGCCATCCAGCGCGAGGTCGACGACCGCATCGCCGACCTGCTGCTCGACGACGAACTCGCCGAAGGCGGCGCCGTGACGGTCGCGGTGGAGGACGGCGAACTCGTCGTCCGATAAGGCGGTAGCCGATGAACAGGAGCCCCTCGTCCGGAAATCGGGCGAGGGGCTCCTTGGCGTGCCGAAGACCTTCTATATTCGCTGGATGGAACAGATCCCCGTCACGCCGCTGCCTGCCCGCACCCGGCTGTTCGGTGCCGCCCTGCGGGTCCTGGCCAGTGAGCCGTCCGACGGACCGCAGATGGTCGCGCTGCGGGCGCGGCGTGCCCGGCTGATCGCGTCGCGTCCGGGTCGGCTGGTCGTCGGCACCGACGCGGTGGGGGTCGCCGTGACCGACCGGCACATCGACAACGGCATCCGGTTGCGCATACATACCCCTGCCGACGCCGGGCCCCGGCCGATCGTGGTGAACTACCACGGCGGCGGCTGGTGTATCGGGTCGCCCGAACAGTCCCGGTGGATCGCCGGTCGTGTCGCCGCGCAGGCCGGAGCGATCGTCGTGTGCCCGACCTACCGGCTGGCTCCCGAACACCCTTATCCGGCCGCCGTCGACGACGCGTGGGCGGCATTGCAGTGGGTGCGGTCGAACGCCACCGAGCTGGGCGGGGATCCGGAGCGGATCGCGGTCATGGGCGACAGCGCCGGCGGGAACCTCGCGGCGGTCGCGGCCCTGCACGCCCGCGACGCCGACGGCCCCGCGCTGCGCGCCCAGGTGCTCGTCTACCCGGCGGTCGAGATGTACGAGCGGTGGCCGTCCGAGGCCGCCAATGCGAACGCCCCGCTGCTCACGTCGAAGCAGATGCGGACGTTCGGGCGGCTGTATCTCGGCGACGGTTACGGCACCGAGGACTGGCGGGCCTCCCCGATCCGGGCCGCCTCACACGAGTCGCTGCCGCCCGCGCTGATCCTCACCGCCGGGCACGATCCGTTGCGCGACCACGGTTTCCGCTACGCCGCCACATTGCGCGCGGCGGGCGTCGCGGCCGACCACCACGACTATCCCGACACGATCCACGGATTCGCGGCACTTCCGGGCATCGCGCCCGCCGCCCACACCGCAGCTCGTGACATCGTGGAGTTCCTGCGCCGCACCCTGTGACCCGTGCGCGGTTTCGGTAGCAGCGGCTACCAGAACCACGCACGGGGCGGAGGGGTCAGGCGGGCAGGGCCGTGGTGATCGCGAACCCGGCGATGTACTCGCGGATGGGACGGTAGAACTCGTACTCGACCCGGTACGGCCCGCACGCGCGCAACGCGGAGTAGGCGGCGACCCAGGTCCGCACCTCGTGTGAGGAGTGCCCGGCGGTGGCGTCCATGTCGTCGGCGGTATATCGATCGAAGTCCTCGACCCGACCGGACCGGCAGACGTCGAGGAAGGCCCGATCCCATTCCGGGTTCAGATCCATGATGTCGGCTTCCCCGGCGGCGAAACGTCGCGCGGTCTCGATCGTGTTGGCCTGCCGGGCGGCTCGGAACTCCGGTGTGGGATTCCGTCCAGCGGTGAGGAATTCGCGCTGCGCTTCGGAGGCGGTGGCGAACTGCGGAACCGGAGGGTCGTGGGAGAGGCCGCCGGATCCGATGAACAGCACGCGCCGGTCCACGTCCGCGAAGTACTCGCCGACGGCTCGGCCGAGCGCCCGGACACGCGACATCGGCGCGAACGGCCGTGCCACCGAGTTGACGAACACCGGCAGGACCGGCTTCGCGGACACGTCGCCGTCGTACAGGATCTCCATCGGCTGGACGGCGCCGTGGTCGACCTCCATCCGGCGTGAGATCGCCAGGTCGATTCCGCGGTCGACGACGAACTGGGCGAGATCCTCGGCGACGGCGGTCGGCACATCGATTTCGCCGCTGTACGAGTCGTAGTCGCCGGTGCCGCGCGCGTTGTAGCCGAGGCAGAAGGGCGGCATGAGGTCGTAGAAGAACCCGTTGTAGTGATCCGGACCGAAATTGACGATCAGCTCGGGATCGAAGTCCTTCACGAACGTTCTGGCCTGTTCGAATGCGGCTTCGACGGCGGTCTTGGTGTCGGCCGGCGGGTTCGCGTGATCGAGCAGGGGGCTGTGGGACATGCACAACAGTGCCTGTGTCATCGAGCCGACCTCACGCCCGGGGTGCCACGCCGTGGCGGGCGAGGTAGTCGCCGATGAGCGCATTGAACTCCTCCGCCCGCTCGACCTGCGACCAGTGGCCGCACCGGCTGAAGATGTGGGCGTCGGCGTGCGGGACGACGTTGAGGATCTCCCACGTGCGTGACACCGGGATCACGACGTCCTGTACGCCGTGGATGAGCAGCACGGGGATCTCCAGTCGCGCGAGCACATCGAAGTCGAGCGGAAGTTCGTGGCGGTCACGGTCGCGCGCCGCGACGACCTGTGCGAGACGGTCCGACGCGGTGTCGTTGAGTGCCGACTTGTAGCGCAACGACACCAATTCGTCGGTGACGAGGGACTTGTCCACGACGAACATCTCGAGCGTGTTGCGGATCCCCTCCTCGGTGAGGGTGGGATTCGAATGCGACTTCAGCGCGCCGGTCAGCTTCGCTCCGCCGGTTCCCATGGAGACGATTCCGAGCAGCCGCTCCGGAAAGTCGATGGCGAACTGGAACGCCAGCCACCCGCCGAGCGAGTTGCCGACGATCCAGGTCTTCTCGATGCCGAGTGCGTCGAGGACGCGCACGGCGTGGCGCACCCATTCGCGGATGCCGTATTCGGTGCCGTCCGCAACGACGGTCTGGCCGTAGCCGATCGAGTCGATGGCGATGCAACGGCCGTGCTCACCGAGGGCGGGCAGGTTGAGCCACCAGTTCGCGGCGGCGGTCACGCCGGTGCCGGAGCCGTGCAGGAACAGGATGGGCGTGCCCTCGCCGATCTCGTGGTAGTGGGTCAGTTCGCCGTCGGCGGTCTGCAGCCACTTGTCCTCGAGACCGAAGAACGCGTCGGTGGTGTAGTCGGGGATGGTGACGGTGTCGGTCACGGTGTGCTCCTGGAGACGAGGGGATCAGAGTGCGTCGACGGGCTCGCGCCCGGGCTGCGGTGCCGCGGCGCCGCTGGGGCGCCGCGTGAAGTGCATCGCGGCGAGGATCGCGTCGAGCGTGGCCGGGGCGTCTTGGGCCAGGCACGCGCCGGCGACGAAGCGGTCGGGCCGCAGGAAGACGATGGGGGTGGGGCGGTCGTCGAACCATTTCTTCACCCTGCCGGTGTGATCGCCGAGGACGAGTACACGCGGATCGGCGCTGCGTTCCATCCAGTGCCGCTGCGTTTCGGGGACCACGGCGACGAGACGGGCGCCCAGTGCGGTGAGCTTGTCGATCGAGTCCTGCGGCAGCATATCGGTCGGGTCGTTGCCCCACACGATCACCGTCCACCAGTTGCCGATCACGTCGTCGAGCAGGAGGTTCGCGCCGTCGCGGGAAGTGACCCGCGGTTGCGGGAACTGGACACCGACCGGAGAGACCTTCGTGTTCGCCGTCCGCACCGGGATCAGTCTGCTGGTGAGTGCAGGACGGGCGCGTCCGCTGTCACGGGTGGTGGGGTCGGCGAGAACACCGCGGTGGTAGCGGGGCATGGGCTTGAAGCGCATGTCGGCGAAGTAGCTCTTGACCTGCGGGAAGAGGTTGAGCGCCGAGGATGCCGCGTCGCGGACGCTCGCCGCGATCGGATTGGTGATCTTGATGAACTTGCCGAAGGTGAGCGACAGATCGACCATCGCCTTGGCGTGGTCCTTGCGCTCGTCCGTGTAGGTGTCGAGCAGGGCGTCGCCGGCCTGCCCGGACAGCACGGAAGCCAGTTTCCACCCGAGATTGGTGGCGTCGCGCATGCCCGAGTTCCAGCCCTGCCCGAGCCACACCGGCATCAGGTGCGCGGCGTCGCCGGCGATGATCTGCCTGCCCTTGCGGAAGTGCGAGGCGACGCGTCCGTGGTGGGTGAACACGCGACGCCGGATGAACTCGAGGCTCGAGGGGTTCGGAACATGTTCGGCGAGAAGATTTTCGACGAACGCCGGGTCGGTGACCTGCTCCTCGGTCTCGTCGTCGTGGAGCATGAACTCCCACCGTCGCACGGCATGTGGCAGGCCGATGGACACGTACGGGCGTTTCGGATCGGCGCCGAGGAACACGTTCGGCGTACCGAGCGGATCGTTGTTCACGTCGACGACGAGCCAACGCGTGGAGGGGGATTCGCCTTCGAATGTCACGCCGAGACGCTTGCGGGTGGGTGACTTCCCGCCTTCGCAGCCGACGAGATACCGGGCCCGGATCCGACGACGGTGCACCTCTCCGTCCGCACCGACGTTCTCGGCGATCGCGGTCACCGCATCGGTGTCCTCCACCACATCTTCGACTCGGTGCCCGAACAGCACCCGAACGTTGTCGTAGCGCGAGAGTCCGTTGTACAGAGCACGATCCACTTCGGGCTGAATGAAGGCGTGTTTGCGTTCCCAGCCGAACTCGTCGGTCTGCGGATTGTTGACGAGGATGACCTTCCCGGCGCCGTTCACCAGTCGCATGATGTGTTGCGGACTGGTGTGCGGCAGCACTGCATCGGCGAGTCCGACGGTCTGCACGGTGCGGAAGGACTCGTCGTCGAGACCGACGCCGCGCGGATAGTCGATCAGGTCGTCGAGGGCTTCGAGCACGGTGACCGAGTGGCCGTACATGCCGAGGATGTTCGCGAGCATGAGGCCGACCGGTCCCGCTCCGACGATGGCGACGTCGCAGTCTTCCGTGGTGTTCATCGGTTCCCGCCTTCGGGTTTGTAGGTGCGTTCGGTCGCCCCGTGACCGTGACGCACCCTGAGCCTTCGTTCGATCGTTATTTGCACGCATATCGGCGATAAGTGCACGCTATGCGACTATGTGACCTCGAGCTCACGCGCCCTGTCAAGGCGGGCCGACGTTCGGCGGCCCCGGAAACGAAGCGACCCGCACCGGAGGCCCGGTGCGGGTCGCTGACGAAACTGCAGGTCACATGTCGTAACCACTGATCTGTGCTGCGGCCGAGACGGTCGCGTCGACGGAATTCTCGAGCAGCTCCTTCGACGCGCTGATCAAGGTCAGGCATGCGGCCGGCTCGTTGGCCGGTCGCGCCAGTGGGACGCCGAGACCCCAATAGCCGCGCTCCACCTCACCGAAGCTCATGACATACCCGGCACGACGGCCCTCGGTCACCCGCGGATCCTCGTTCTCGCGGGGTGGCAGGGCTGCGAGCAGGGCGTATCCGGCAGCGCCGCGGCCGAGCGGATGGCGGCCGCCCTGCCGGAACGAGACGCGGACGTTGGAGTTCGCCGGTTCCGTCACGGTGACCGCGACAGCATCGTCGACCTCGGCGACGAAGAGGGCCACACTCGCGCCGATCCGGTCGGCGAGCTCCTGCATGAGCGGTGTCGCCTGCTCGCGCATGCCGGCGTAGACCCTCCCGGCGAGGGCCGCGAGCCCGCCCGCAGGCCGGTAACGGCCGTCGGGTCCCCGGTTGATCAACCGATGCTCGGCGATGGTGGTCAGCAGCCTCGTCGCGATGCTGCGGTGGACGCCGAGCCGGTCTGCGATGTCCTGGATCGTCAGTCCGCCAGGGGAATTCGACACCAGTTCCAGCGCGTGCAGTCCGCGCGAGAGGGTCTGCGTGCCCGCGGGGCGGGCCGGCAGCGGATTTGTCTCGGGAGTTGCCACAACCCACTGTAGATCGACGCGGTGACGACCGGCCCGGCGCAGCGGCAATTGACAGCCGCGGTGGTCGCTGTCACTCTTGGCACGCCGCGAGTGTCCACGGTGCCCCGCCGTGACCCGCGCCCTGGTCGAGTAACCGCTCCGGCTACGTGATCCACCCGCCTGTCGAACGACCGGCATGTTCTGCGCACTGTCGATTCGCTCGCGCCCCTGTGCCCTCCCATGCGCTCTCGCCCCGCGGGATCCGGCGCGGCGGCTGGAACCCCCCCACACTGCTCGAAAGGCCCGTCACATGGACATCCGCGAAGCAATTCGCACGCGACCCATGCGCCCCTATCAGATCCGGACGATCGTGATCTGCTTCCTGCTGTGCATGGTCGACGGCTTCGAAATCCTCATCATGGCGTTCGTCGCCCCGCACCTGAGCAAGGAATGGGGCCTGGGCTCCGTCGAGGTCGGTTATCTGCTCAGCGCCGGCCTGATCGGAATGGCCGTCGGCGCCTTCTTCCTGTCGCCGCTGTCGGACCGCATCGGACGGCGCCGCGGCACCATCGCGTGCCTCGTTCTCGTGACCATAGGAATGGGACTGTCCGCGGCGGCGATGAATCTCGAACAGCTGATCGTGTTCCGGGCATTCGCCGGACTCGGTATCGGCGGTCTCGTCGCGAGCCTGAACATCCTCGTCTCCGAGAACAGCAACGAGAAGCGACGCGGGGTCACACTCGGCATCTACGGGGCGGGCCTTCCGGCCGGCGTGGCACTCGGCGGTGCGATCTCGGGTGTCCTCATCTCCCACTTCGGCTGGCGGTCCGCGTTCGTGTTCGGCACAGCGGTGACGGCGGTCCTGCTGCTGGTGGTCGTCCGCGCGCTGCCCGAATCCATCGAGTACCTCGTCGACAAGCGTCCGAAGAACGCTTTGGCCCGATACAACGCGATCGCCACGAAACTCGGATACCCGACGGCCGATGCGCTTCCGGAACCGGCCGCCCCGCGCGGCGTGCAGGGTGTGCGCGGCGGCCTGTTCGCCGGGCTGATGGGACGACGCACCGCACTGCTGTGGCTGGGATATTCGTGCCTGATGGCGGCCTTCTACTTCGCGAACACCTGGACACCGAAGCTGCTCACCGACGTGACCGGTGACGCGGGTACGGGCACCACGGCGGGGGTTCTCATCAACGTCGGCGGTGTCGTCGGTGCGCTGGCATTCGCGGCCATGACCGTCGTGTTGCGGCCGCGACTGGTCAACACCCTGCTCATGTTTGCCGGTGCGGGTGTATTCGCCGCGTATGCAAGCGGATTCGAGGTCATCGCGCTGGGGATGGTCCTGTGCATCTGTGTCGGAATGGCAGCCAACGGAGGCGTCGCGGGGTTCTATGCGATCAGCCCGTCGGTGTATCCGGCGGCGGTGCGTGCGACCGGTGTGGGTCTCATGATCGGAGTGGGCCGGCTCGTCTCCATCGTCGCGCCGATTCTCACCGGTTACCTGCTCGACGGAGGATGGACCCCGGAGACCCTCTACTACCTGTTCGGCGCTGTTCTCGTCGTCGCCGGCCTCTTCATGTTCGGACTCGATCGCACGTACCGCGGGCGCAGTGAGAATCCGGAGACGCCCGATGCTCCCGCGTCGGACGACCGGATCGCCCCCGAGCACCACGCGTCGTCGCTCGCCGAGCGTCGCTGAATTCCACGAGCCGGCCGGACGGCATGGGTGCACCGATTCGCGCCCATGTCGTCCGGCTTCGTCGTTCGTAGGTCGTATTCGTTCTGTGCTCGGGTTCCCGCCGGAACCGGGGCCGGCGCGCGTCCACTACTTGGTGTTGCTATCTACTGGTACTCAGTGTTACTTTGTACCGGTAGTCAGCAACACCGAGTAGTAGGAGGAGATCCGATGGGCAAGCAGGCGACCGAGATGCTCAAGGGGGTCCTCGAGGGCATTGTGCTCTCGCTCCTGTCGACACAACCCGCCTACGGCTACGAGATCACCGCACAACTGCGCGATCAAGGGTTCACCGACATCGCCGAGGGCACCATCTACGCGCTGCTCGTCAGGATCGAGCAGCGGGACCTCGTCGACGTGGAAAAGGTTCCGTCCGAAAAGGGGCCGCCTCGAAAGGTGTACACCCTCAACGCGCAGGGACGCGCCCAACTCAACGAGTTCTGGAGGAACTGGAGCTTCCTCGCGGAACGCATCGAACGGCTCCACAAAGGGGAGAAGTGACCATGAGCGCCAAGTGGATCGAGGCCATCACCGGCTCGCTCGAGCAGAAGAAGCAGTTCCGGCAGTACAAGGCCCGCATCGAGGGCCTTCCCGAACCGTACGCAACCTCCGCGAAGGCATTCCAGCGGTACTTCACCTACTACGGGGGGATCACCGACGGGGACACCCTGCTGGCAATGTTCGGCGACTTCGCCGACCTCTGGGAGCGCGCCGCGGCCGACGGCACGCCGGTGCGGACGATCGTCGGCGACGACCCGGTCGAGTTCGCCGAGACGTTCGCGCAGGCATACACCGGCAAGAAGTGGATCGACAAGGAACGCGCCCGCCTCACCGCGGCGATCGACGAGCTCGAGCGGAAGGAACAGCAGTGAACACCCGAGCTGCCATCCGGGTACGGGGCGTCGAGAAGTCGTACGAGCAACTTCACGTGCTGCGCGGCGTCGACTTCGAGGTCGAGCGGGGCAGCATCTTCGCGCTGCTCGGCTCGAACGGAGCGGGCAAGACCACACTCGTGAAGATCCTTGCCACGCTGCTGAAGCCGGACGCCGGCACGGCATCGGTCGACGGCTTCGAAGTCACGACCGAGGCCGCGAATGTGCGCGAATCGATCAGTCTCACAGGTCAGTTCGCTGCAGTAGACGAGATCCTCAGCGGAAGAGAGAATCTCGCCCTGGTGGCCAGGCTTCGTCACCTGAAGAACCCCGGGCAGATCGCGGACGAGTTGCTCACGCGCTTTTCCCTGACCGACGCCGGGAACCGCAAGGTCTCCACGTACTCGGGCGGAATGCGCCGGCGACTCGACATTGCGATGAGCCTCATCGGGAACCCGCCGGTCGTCTTCCTCGACGAACCGACCACGGGACTAGATCCCCAGGCCCGGCTCGAGGTGTGGCAAGCCGTGAAGGAGCTCGCCGCGGGCGGCACAACGGTGCTGCTCACCACCCAGTACCTGGAGGAGGCCGAGCAACTCGCCGATCGCATCGCCATCCTCCACGAGGGACGGATCATCGTCGACGGCACCCTCGCCGAACTCAAACAGCTGCTTCCGCCCGCGAAGGTGGAGTACGTCGAGAAGCAGCCGACCCTCGAAGAAGTATTCCTCAGCATCGTCGGTGCCGACGCGCTGGCAGGCGCCGACCGAAAGGATCCTCGATGACCACGCACGTCGTCGGCGACACCGCCGCACTCACAGGGCGTTCCCTACGCCACATCACCCGCAGTCCGGACACCATCATCACGACCGCGGTCACCCCCATCGCGATCATGCTGCTGTTCGTGTTCGTACTCGGCGGCGCCATCGACACCGGCTCCGAATCGTACGTGGGCTACCTGCTTCCCGGCATCCTGCTCATCACGATCGCCTCGGGAGTCGCGTACACGTCGGTGCGACTGTTCAACGACCTGCAGGGCGGGATCGTCGAACGATTCCAGTCGATGCCGATCGCCCGGTCGTCGGTGCTCTGGTCGCACGTGCTGACCTCGCTGGTCGCCAACGTGACCGCACTCGTGATCGTCGTGGGAGTCGCCCTTCTCATGGGATTCCGCTCCGGTGCGAACGTGTTCGAATGGCTTGCGGTTGCCGGCATCCTCATTCTGTTCACGCTGGCGCTGACCTGGCTCGCCGTGATCGCAGGACTCTCCGCGAACTCGGTGGACGGCGCGGGTGCGTTCGCCTACCCGCTGATCTTCCTGCCGTTCGTCAGCTCGGCATTCGTCCCGACCGAGTCCATGCCCGGACCGGTACAGGCGTTCGCAGACAACCAGCCGGTCACCTCGATCGTGAACGCGATCCGCGACCTGCTCGCGGGACAACCGGTGGACTCCGACATCTGGATCGCCCTCGCCTGGTGTACCGGGATTCTCGTCGTCTCCTACGCCGCCGCCGTCGCGATCTACCGTCGCAAGTTCGCCTGACCGAGAAACGGACGGCGCCGGGGGGATGATCCGAAGGCGCCGTCCGAAATCCCGCGCGGGCCTGCCCGTCAGGGCTCCATCAGCGCGAAGACCCCCCACCCGAGATACTCACGCAGGTAGCGCGTGTAGCGGGCGGGTTCGGCGGCGAGTTCGCCCCGTACCTCGGGTACCAGTTCGTCGTCCGGGTTCCGGTCGAGCCAGCGGCGCATGTTGAGCCACTGGGCGGTGGTGTACCGATCCCAGCTGTCCTGGTCGGCGAGCATCATTTCCACGACGTCGTAGCCCAGATCCTGGAACTGCCCGATCAGGCCCGGGAGTTCCAGGAAGTCGTCGACAGCTGTGGCGTGGCACGCCCGGGCGATCTCCTCGTCCGGGGGTCCGCCGCCAGTAGGGTCGGTCGACGAGTATGTTGCGGGGATCACCGGCATGTCGAATCGTGTGCCCTGTGAGTACGTCGACGGCCGGTTGTACGCGCTCGGCACCGAGATCCACGGTATGCAGCCCCGGACCCCGGCCTCGGTGGGCTCGTTCGTCCTGCGCCTGCGCCTGCGCCCGGAGAAGGTGCGTCTCGTGACCGATGTCGTCGACCTGCTGCCCGGTGAGGCCGGCACAACCTCCGAGGGCGTTCCCTGCGGACTCGGGAACGAGGCGGTAAGCGTGGCGGCGCGCCGCCTGGGTGTCGTCGCCTTCGTGGCGCTGCTCTGCTATTTCGTCGTGCTTCCGGTAATGCGGTTGCAGGCGACGGCCTTCGAGGACGGAGCCGCCGGCTTCGGGCGTGTATTCGGTCTGCCCCGCATCGGCCAGATCCTGTGGAACACCGTCGGTCTGGCGTTCGGGTCGTTGGTGATCGCGATGGTTCTCGGTACGGCACTGGCGTGGGCAGCGAACCGGCTTCCCGCCCCGTCCCGGCTAGCGACGGCCGAAATGTAAGGCCCGCGCATAACTGACAGGTCGTGCGCGGGTCATCCCTGCCACCCGGCCGAGGGTGCAAGCGATGACCGCGAACGAACGATGGCTGGAGATGTCAAGGGACTCGAGGGCGTCCCTGCAGGTGGACAAGCCATGTCCCTGCGCGCGGACAGCTGATCTCCCGCACGAGGTCAGCTCAACGACATCACCCGCGTCCGGCAGTGGCATCCCGCAACCGCAACGAGGCGCCCTGCTTCCCTGGCCTCGGTAGAGGGGGCGCTGGTAAAGGCTCAACCTCGTTCGAGTTGTGTGACAACCAGATGCAGTGCGGCAGTGGTGGTGAGAGTTCGGACCCGTTCGCGGCCCCCGGGGAAGCGGCGGGTGATGGTGTAGGTCGGTCGTCCGTTGATCGCGACGCCGAAGCAGACTGTGCCCACCGGTTTGGTCTCTGTGCCACCGTCGGGGCCGGCGATCCCGGTGGTGGAGACCGCGATGTCGGCCTCGAGACGACGTCGGGCGCCTTCGGCCATCGCTGCGGCGACCTGTTCGCTGACCGCCCCGTGGGCGGCAATCGTCTCGGCGGGTACGTCGATCAGGTCGGACTTGGCGTCGTTGGAGTACGACACGACGCCGCCCAGGACATAGGCCGACGATCCGGGGCGGCTGGTGAGCCGCGCGGCGATGAGTCCGCCGGTGCACGATTCCGCGGTCGCGATCGATCGGCCGTCGAGGGCGTCGATCAGTTGGTCGTCGATGGTGGAGCCGTCGGTGGAGAAGATCTGGTGTCCGTGGTGTTCGGTGAGGACGTCGAGGAGGCGGCGGTAGACGTTGGCGTCGGCGGAGGCGAATCGGGTCACCATGTCGAGTTCACCGTGTCGCAGGCATGTGGTGATCTCGAGTCGGTCGAGGTCGGCGATCTCGGTTTCGGCCCGGCGCAGTGTCTCGGCGAGTTGTGCCTCGTGCAATCCGTAGGCGCGCAGGGTTTCCTGCTGTAGGTCGTCGGCTCGGGACAGTACCTCGGCGACCGCGGGTGAGGTGATCGCGCTGGGCCACATCGCCTGCAGCTCACCGGGCGGGCCGGGGAGGATGACGATGGTCGGGATCGGCCGGTCACCGGCTACTACGGGGATGACCACGCCCGGCGCTGTACCGGTCGGCGGCAGGGCGGTGGCACCGGTGGGAACCTGTGCCTGCTTGCGGATCCCGATACGCGTCGGCCCTGTGTCGAGGTCCGGGGTGTCCGGGCGGTAGCGGCGGATGATGCCCGCGATGTGTTCTTCGAGTTCGGGGTCGAGCAGGAGCTCGCGATTGCAGAACTCGGCGACGGTGGGGACGGTGAGGTCGTCGGCGGTGGGGCCGAGCCCACCGCTGGTGACGATGAGGTCGACGCCCTGATCGGTGAGGAAACGCAGTTGGGCGGTCAGGTCGGCGGGCCGGTCGCCGCAGATCATGAGGTGGGCGACGTCGACGCCGAGTGCCAGGAGCTGATGGGACAACCATGGTCCGTTCCGGTCGGCGATCCGTCCGGTGAGTACCTCGGTTCCGGTCACGATGATTCCTGCACGCACGCTCACGGCCTCGAGCCTAGTGGGCAGCGTCCCCGATCGGTGGTGACCTGCCGCGAACCAGAGTGAGGGGCAGACATTGGAGTCGATTTCACATTCGGTGGTGGTTGTCGGCGAGAAACTGTATGCCTCGGTGGTGTTGTCGTTCGGGGAGCACTGACTGCGCCGACGCTGCGACCCGACCGAAAGTGTGTGTGCGTGTGCCCGATCGTGCACCGGACCGGTGACCGCTGTGTTTCTGTGTGCCCGGGTGAGCAGGTGTCACGCGGTGGTCGGCGTTATTTGGATGGTGAAGCCGTCGGCGTTGTGTAGCCGTGTGGTGAGGGCGTCGCCCATCGCGGCGGCGGGGGTGAGGATTCCGGATTGTGTGGGCAGGGTGTCGAAGGCGAGGGTGAGGGCAGCTTCGCCGAGCATGATTGCGGTGCCGTGGTAGGGGTCGCCTGCCGCGGCGAAGGTGGCTTTGTACCGTGTGCCGGTGGTGGTGTCGGCGAAGGTCTTCATGGTGAACCAGCCTGCGCGAAGGGCGGTTTCGCTGGGGCCGGTGCCGGGTTTGGGCAGGGCGCGGTCCAGTAGCCGCCGTCCCGTTTTGATTCGGGAGAGGAGGGTGCCGGCTGCGGTGAGGGCCGCGACGCCGCCGGATGCGGCGGCCGCGTATACCGGCGACAGCCTGGAGGTGCCCATGCTCATGACCTCGCGGTAGCGGAACTTCTCGCCGTATTCCCAGCCCAACAGGGCGTTGCTGCGTCGGACGATCTTGGTGTTGTGTTGTGCCATCGGGAACGTCGCGACCCATCCGTGCAGGCTCGTGTCGATCGTCGAGGCGCGTTGGAGGGTGTGGTCGTTCTGGCGGCCGACGGTCGGGTCGCGTGTCTTGTCCGGGGTCAGGGAGTAGGGGTGTGAGAGCACTTGGGCGCTGGCGGGGTCGGCGGCGGCTTCGAGCATCGCGCGCAGGGAGGCGATGGTTCCGCCGCTCATGCTGCCTTTGAGGGAGGCCACGAGTGTGGTGTCGGTGAGTTCCCCGGCGTTGTCGGCGATGGCGCGGCGGTGGAGCTGGTAGACGCTCAGGTCGGAGGGGATCGAGTCGAATCCGCAGGAGTGGACGATCTTCGCTCCGGTTTCGGTGGCGAGATCGTGGAACTGGTCGATGCAGTTGCGGACGAACAAGGGTTCGCCCGTGAGGTCGGTGTAGTGGGTGCCGGCGTGTGCGCATGCCTGCACCAGTGCCGCTCCGTGGTGTATGTAGGGTCCGACGGTGGTGGCCACGACCTTGGTGCGGGCGGCGAGTGCATTCAATGATGCTGGGTCCGTGGAGTCGGCGTGCAGTAGCGGCCATCGGTGTGCGCCGGCTGGTAGCGCGGCCCGGACAGTCTCCAGTTTGTCGAGCGATCGGCCGGCGAGTGCGATCCGCGCGCCGGCCGGGGCTGCGGTCGCCAGATGGTGTGCGGTCAGGCCGCCGGAGAATCCGGTTGCGCCGTACAGGACCAGATCGAACTCGCGATCAGTCATCGGCACATTTTACCGGCGCCGCCTCCGCCTGCTGCTGGTTTTGGCGTAGTGGGAGATGATGCGCTCGGCGGTGATCGTGAGTGGCACCTCGGCGGGCGATCATCGGCGTGATCCCTCTTTCACGGAGGAGGTTGCGGTACTTGTCGTAGTTGGTCCGGAGCACGAAAATGATGCCACCCAGCGCAACCCGATCCTCGACCGGCTTACGCCCTGGGAATCTATACCGCCGGGCAGATCCGGGTGGGGGCAGCGGAGCCACCCGATCCCACAAATCATCAGGAACAAGATCGACAGACGCTCGGTGCACCCCGCCGAAAACGCTGCCGGTGCGCCATCTGCCACGCCGAACTCATTCTGAAACGGCCAGTCAGTGGGCGTGGGTGGGAGTGTCCGATGAACGGTGGATCCGCCTTGGCGTCAGTCGGATTCCACTCGGTGTAATACGGCCTTCGAAAGTAATCGCGAAGGCATTCGGTGCCGGCATCCACCCCATCGCCCATCGTGCTCTTCCCTTGCCCCTGGGGTTCAGTGCCCGGGTGGCAAGGTGGAGGCATTTGAGGGCGGCCTGCTCGGTCGGGAAGTGACCGCGAGCCCGGACTGCGCGCCGGTAACGGGCACTGACCGACTCGAAAGGCGTTCGTCGAACAGACAATGTTGACGAGCTGGCCGACTCTCCTGACCATTGGCCACCCATACCGTCCGTTCACAGCGGCTGCCGAGGCGTCTGTTACCCTGGTCCGCATGCAGCGCGCATATTTCTGGTTTAGCAGGCCGGCCCGGGGTGGGTCGGTCGGCGTAACCGAGCGCTGACTTCACCACCTACGAGCCGGACAACGGACCGGCTCCTGGGATCTCATCTTCTTGAGGGTCGGCCTGAGAACAGGAACCGAACCCTATGAGCACCCAGATCGACAGAATC
This sequence comes from Rhodococcus phenolicus, assembly GCF_001646785.1. GTDB lineage: Bacteria > Actinomycetota > Actinomycetes > Mycobacteriales > Mycobacteriaceae > Rhodococcus > Rhodococcus phenolicus. Next base: position 49,932 of record NZ_LRRH01000058.1, on the reverse strand, counting down.
TCGACTTCGAATCTCGACGAGCAGCGCACCGTGCGCACTAGCCCTCTCGTGGCTCCCTCGGTGGTGCGCGCCGAGCACGCCCCCGACGAGGTCGCCGCCGCGACCGTGCGTTCGGGTCGCGCCGACACCGTCGCCATCCTCGACGGCACCGACGACCGACTGCTCGTCGTCGTCGGCCCGTGCTCGGTGCACGATCCTGCCGCCGCGATGGACTACGCCCGCCGGCTCGCCGCGAAGGCCGACGAACTGCGCGACGACCTGCATGTCGTCATGCGTGTCTACTTCGAGAAGCCGCGTACCACGCTGGGCTGGAAGGGCCTGCTTAACGACCCGCACCTCGACGGCACCTACGACATCAACACCGGCCTCCGTATCGGCCGCAAGCTGCTGCTCGACGTGTCGAGCCTGGGTCTGCCGGTGGGTTGCGAGTTCCTCGATCCGATCCTGCCGCAGTACTACGCGGACCTGGTCACCTACGGCGCGATCGGTGCCCGCACCGCCGCCAGCCAGGTGCACCGCCAGCTGTGCTCGGCGCTGTCCATGCCCGTCGGCATCAAGAACTCCACCGAAGGCGATGTGCAGGTCGCGGTCGACGGGACCCGTGCTGCCGCCGCGAGCCACGTGTTCCCCGGCACCGACCTCGACGGCAACACCGCGCTGATCGAGACGGCCGGCAACCCCGACTGCCACGTCATCCTGCGTGGTGGCAGCGCCGGACCGAACTACGACGCCGAGACCGTCGCGGACACCCTTGCCCGGTTGCGCAAGTCGGGTCTGCCCGAGCGGGTCGTCGTCGATGCCAGTCACGGCAACAGCAGCAAGAACCACGAGAAGCAGGTCGACGTCGTCACCGACATCGCCGAGCGGATGGTTGCGGGCGAGAAGGGCATCGTCGGCTTGATGCTCGAGAGCTTCATCGAGGCGGGTCGTCAGGACCTGACCCTCGGCAAGGCCGACGAGCTCGAGTACGGCAAGTCCATCACCGACGCGTGCATCGACTGGGCGACCACCGCCGACCAGCTGGACCGTCTCGCCGAGGCCGTGCGCGCCCGCCGCGCCTGACCCCGCGCTCGCTCACCCCATCCTCCTGCCCACCCGCACGCCCACTCTCCTCGGGTGAGGGGAACCAATATTCGGTCTGACCGACTGAAGGTTCCCACCACCCGGAGGGGCGGGAGAGTTGACCATGACGCGACGTCAGGGTTGATGCTGGGAGCATGAAGATCAGCGAGCTCGCGCAGGCCGCCGAGACCACCGTCCGGACGGTCCGGCACTATCACCGGCTCGGATTGCTGCCGGAACCGCCGAGGTCCTCCAACGGGTACCGCGTGTACGCGTTGGAGGACCTGGTCCGGCTGATGCGTATCCGCTGGCTCGCCCGATCCGGGGTGCCACTCGGATCCGTCGCCGCGGTGCTCGGCGCCGCCGACGACACCGACGACCTCGGAGCCGACCTCGAGGCGCTCCTCGGCGCGGTCGAGGAACAACAACGGATCCTTCAGGTCAAACGGGATTCGCTCGCGGCGATGCTCGACCTGCACCGGCGCGGCGAACCGCTCTCGCCGCTCGCCGGCCCGCTCGCGCAGGCGTTCACCGAACTCGTCGACGGCGAGGAGGATCCCCGGCTGAGGGAATTGTTCGTTCGTGAACGCGACGCCTGGGAACTCCTCGCGCTGTCCGGGCGGACGCCGCAGCCGTTCGTCGACGCCGCGACCGCCGCGCTCAGCAACCCGGACCGTCGCCGCGAGATCGTCGCCCTCTACCGGCGGTTCGGGGCGCTCACCGGCCGCGACCCTGCCACGGCAACGACCGAAATCGAGCAGATCGCCGGCGCGTTCGCCGCGTACTTTCGCGACCTCGGTGACCCGGACGGGCTGTTCGCCGGCTGGGCGACGACCGCCGCCGACATGGCCGGGAGCCCGCACATGGCCGAGATCCTGCCCGACCCGGCGCAGCGCGCTGTCGCCGTCCGGGTCATCGCCACGATCGCCGCCAGAGCGGAAAAGCCGTGACCGCGCAACGGATCCACCGCGTCGCCCTGCTGGTGACGATCCTGACTGCAGCGACGAACGCGCTGCTCGCCGCCTTCGGCGTCATCACGCCCGGTACTGCGGTCGTGCTGTGGCTCGCCGTCGAAATTCCGCTGCTCGTCCTCGTCGCGGTCCTCACCGTCGTGCGGGTCCGGGCCTTGCGCCGGTCCGGCGCGACCTGGACCGACGCACTCGACGCGCTTGCTGGTCCCGCCGTCGCCGGACTGATCCGCGGGGAACTGCGGGCCTACCGCTCGTTGTGGCTGCTCGCCCGGCGCCGCCGCGACGGCATACGCGACGGTGTGGTCGCGATCGGCTACACGCGAGGCACGATGGGTGTGCCCATCGCGTTCCTCGTCGCGTGCATCGTCGAAACCGTCGCCATCCACCTGCTCGTACCGTGGCCGTGGCTGCGGACCACCCTGTTGTTCGTCTCGGTGTACGGGTTCGTGCCCCTGTGCGGCATCCTCGCCGCACGCGTGGTGCACCCGCACCTGCTCGACGGCACCCGGTTCACCCTCCGCTCCGGCCGCCAGGTCGTCGCGACCGTCCGATGCGACGACATCGGTGAAGTGCTGGTGCACAGGCAGTTCCGGATCACCTCACCGGCCGTCGAGAACGGCGTACTGTATCTGCCCGGCCCGGACGGCACCAACGTCGAGGTACTGCTGCGCGACCCCGCCGAAGTGAAACTGCCCCGTCTGCTCGAGCGCCGGCGTGTCCCAGGCCGCGTCGAACGTCTGGCGTTGCACGTCGACGATCCTGCCGTGCTCCGCGCCGCACTCGCGGCGACGCGGAGCGGTTCCGGGTTCACCGCAGCGGGGTGAAGTCCCGGCTGCCGAGGTGCTCGGGGCGCGGCTTCGGCGCCGCGAACGGCTCGACGAGTGTGTTCTCCACGCTGTTGAACACCACGAACAGATTCGACCGCGGGAAGGGGGTGATGTTGCCGTTCGAACCGTGCATGCAATTCGAGTCGAAAATCGTTGCCGATCCCGCGGATCCGAGGAAGGTGGCGATGCCGTGCTCGGCCGCCATCCTGGTCAGGGTGTCCTCGTCCGGCGACCCGGTCGGCGGAACGTGCGTCACGAGCGACTGCTGATGGTAGTTCTCGGGGGTCTCCCCGGCGCACGAGACGAAGGTGCGGTGCGATCCCGGCATGATCATCAGACCGCCGTTGTACCCGTAGTTCTCGGTGAGCGCGATCGAGATGCTCAGCGCGCGTGGACGTGGCATGCCGTCCTCGGCGTGCCACGTCTCGAAATCCGAGTGCCAGTAGAACGGGCCGCCGTGGAACCCGGGCTTGAGGTTCAGCCGGGATTGGTGGATGTACACCTCGGATCCGAGGAGTTGCCGTGCAATACCCCCGATTTCGGGTCGACGGACGATCTCGCTGACGACTCCGCTGAGCCGGTGGACATCGAACACGGACCGGACGTCGCCGTTTCCGCCCTCACGCACCACCCGCGGGTCGCCGACCAGTTCGTGTCCCAGTCGCGTGGTCTCCGCGAGCAACGCCGCCACGTCGTGCGCCTCGAGCAGTGCGTCGACGGTGTGGAAGCCGCGCCGGTCGTACTCCTCGACCGCGGTCACCTCCAGCGGGCCGTCCGTCGCCGGACCCCAGACGACGGGATCGGGGCGGGCCACAGTGGTGGTGTCGGTCGTGCGGTTCCGGGTCGCGTAGGTGTCGACGGCGGTCGTGCGCATTGCGCTTATCACCCTCTCGTGAATCGATGACGGTTCGTTCCGACGCTCTCACCGGACGTTCACGAATGCAACCCGACGGCTTCCGTTCGGCCGTCGTGTCCCCGGCTGCGGAGGTATGGTCGCAGCCGGACACGGTTGCCGAACGGATGAGGGACGATGACCGAGACGATGCGCGCAGCACGCTTTCACGCCGACACCAAAACCAATGTGCTGGAAGATGTTCCGATCCCCACGGCGGGGCCCGGCGAAGTGCTCGTCAAGGTCGAGTTCTGCGGCATCTGCCATTCCGACCTGAGCCTGCTCGACGGTACCTTCCCGGCGATGCTGCCCGTCGTCACGCAGGGTCACGAAGCTTCCGGAACCATCACCGCCCTCGGTGCGGGGGTGGCCGGGTGGGAGGTCGGCGATCGCGTGATCCCGTCCGCCGGGCGTCCGTGTTTCCGATGCCGAAGCTGCAGGCGCGGTGATCTGACGAACTGCGAGAACATTCAGCTGATGGCGTTCGCCTACGACGGCGCTTGGGCGGAGTACACCGTCGCGCAGGCCGGTGGTCTCACCCGGATTCCCGACAACGTCTCGTTCGAGCAGGCTGCGATCCTCGCCGACGCGGTGTCGACCCCCTACGGCGCGGTCGTCCGGACCGGACAGGTCCGGGTCGGCGAGGCGGTCGGTGTGTGGGGTGTCGGTGGCGTCGGCACCCACATCGTGCAACTGGCACGGCTGGTCGGCGCCGTTCCCGTCATCGCCCTCGACATCGACCCGGCGGTCCTGGAGCGGGCGCTCGAACTCGGCGCCGACCACGCCTTCGACACCCGCGATCCCGACCTGCCCGCCAGGATCGCCGAGGCCACCGGCGGTAAGGGCCTCGACGTCGCGTTCGACTCCGCCGGTCTGAAGGTCACGTTCGATCAGGCGCTCGCGGCGGTGCGTCGCGGCGGCCGGGTGGTGGTGGTCGGGCTCAGCGGGCAGGAGGCATCCCTGGGACCCATCGCGACCTTCGGGTTGTCGCAGAAACAGGTGCTCGGTCATCTGGGGTACAAGAACGTCGACATCGAGGTCCTCGCCGAACTCGTCTCGCGCGGCCGGCTGGACCTGTCCCGTTCGATCAGCGAGATCGTTCCGCTCGAGAACGTCGCCGAGGGGATCGAGAAGCTGCACAGCCACGTCGGCAACCCGATCCGGATCCTCGTCCGCCCCTGACCTGTCGGTGGCGAGCAGTACCGTCACCACATGGGATACGAATTTCAGGTGACCGTCGATTCGAACACCCCGCACACGCAGGCCAAATGGTGGGCGGAAGCGCTGGGATGGCGGGTCGAGCCGAGCGACGAGAATTTCATTCGCGGTCTCATCGCCGCGGGCCATGCCAGCGAGGACGACACCGAGATCTTCGAGGGCACCCTCGTATGGAAGATCGGTGCTGCGATCTCCGATCCGGACACACCGGCCCGGCCGCGGGTGCTGTTCCAGCTCGTGCCGGAGGGCAAGACGGTGAAGAACCGGATGCACTTCGACATCCGGGCCGGCGACGACCGAGATGCGCTCGTCGACAAGCTCGTCGCCGCCGGCGCGACCGTCCTGTACCGGGAGAGTCAGGGCCCGTACAGCTGGGTCACGATGACCGATCCGGAAGGGAACGAATTCTGCGTGGCCTGACCGGACAGCGGTTCACCGGAAGCTGCGCGGTGTGGACCCGGTCCACCGTTTGAACGCACGGCGGAACGCGCTCGGTTCGGAGAATCCGAGCCGCGCGGACAATTCGTCCACCGATTCGCCGCGGCGCAGGCCGGCGATCGCCGTGTCGCGCAGCACCTCTTCCCGCAGGTGTCCGAGGGAGGTGCCCTCCTGGCGCAGGAGGCGGCGCAGGTGCGGGGGACTCACCGACAGTGTGTCGGCGATGTCCTCCGCGCTGGCGGTGCGTCCTTTGATGCCCGATTCGAAGATGCGGCGCACCTGCGCCGACGCGGTCGACTCGTATTCACGTTCGGACAGCATGAGATTGGGTGATTCGCGCAGATACTCTTCGAGGCTGCTCTCGGACTGCACCAGCGGGGACCGCAACGCGGAATTGTCGATCTCGAGTGCCGCGCGATCGGCCCCGAACGTGACGGGGACGCCGAAGATCGCGTCGTAGCTGCGGGCGAGGACCGGGTCCGGCTGCGGGTACGGCAGCACCACCGATTCCAGGCGCACCCGCCCGCCGACCAGCCACGCCGCAAAGCGATGCAGCAGGATCAGAAGGAAGTCGACCGTCACCCGGGTCTTCTCGGTCACCACGTCGGGCAGTGCCACATCCAGAAAAGTCGTTGCGGCGCCGGGTGTCAGAGTGAGGGACGGCAGGGTCCGCATCACCCGGTTGACCTCGACCATGCGGGTGAGCGCATGTGCCAGGTCCGGGCAGTGGATCAGCGTCAGGCACATGACCCGGAAGGAGCCGCGCGGGACCGGACCCGAACCGAGTCCGAACAGTTCGTCGTCGGTGATCTGCCAGGTCACCTGCGTGAACCGGCTGACCTGTTCGGGTGTGAGCCGCGCGTGCGGCTGCGCCAGCACCGCCCGGCTGATCCGCGCCGCATCCAGCGCCGGGGCCAGGTCGATGCCGTCGGCGGCGGCGAGCTGAACCGCCCGGCTCACGAAGTCGGACGGAATCGTCGGAGCCGACACGTCAGCGCTCCTCCCGCAGGGTCCGCAACCGCCGGGCGCCCTCGGTCAGAATGTCGTCGCGTTTGCAGAACGCGAACCGCACGAGGTGGTTCCACCGTTCGGGATGATCGGTGAACACGCTCACCGGGACCGCTGCCACACCGATCCGGCCGGGCAGGTCGCGGCAGAACTCGATGCTGTCGCCGGCGCCGATCGGCGTGATGTCCGCGCACACGAAATACGTTCCCGCCGAGGAGAGAACACCGAATCCGGCGTCGGTGAGGGCCGCGGACAGCAGGTCCCGTCGGCGTTGCAGGTCCTCACGTTGTGCGGCGACCCACGCCTGCTCGTGGTTCAGCGCGTACGCGACCGCCGGCTGGAACGGCGCCCCCGCGACGAACGACATGTACTGCTTGGCGGTGCGGACCGCGTCGATCAGCTCACGCGGTCCGAGTGCCCAGCCGGTCTTCCATCCGGTCACGTTGAACGTCTTCGCCGCGCTCGAGACGGTGACGGTGCGTTCGGCCATGCCGGGCAGCGACGCGAGCGGAATGTGACGGCGGCCGTCGAACACCAGGTGCTCGTACACCTCGTCGGACAGCACCAGCAGGTCGCGTTCGCATGCGAGTTCGGCGAGGGCGGTCAGCGTCGTCGCGTCGTAGACGGTGCCCGTCGGGTTGTGCGGGGTGTTGACCACCAGCATGCGTGTGCGGTCGCCGATCGCGGCGCGCAGCGCGTCGACGTCGAGGACGAAACCGGATCCGGACCGTTCCAGCGGAACCGCACGCCGGGTCGCGCCGGCCAGCGCCACCGACGCGGCGTACGAGTCGTAGTACGGCTCGGTCAGCAGCACCTCGTCACCGGGTTCGACGAGCCCGAGGATCGCGGCGCTGATCGCCTCGGTCGCTCCGACCGTGACCAGCACTTCGCTGTCCGGGTCGTATTCGAGTCCGTACCGGGCGGCGCGATCAGCGGTGATCGCGCGCCGCAGTTCCGGCATTCCCGGGCCCGGCGGGTACTGGTTGACGCCGTCGGCGATGGCCTTGCGTGCGACCTCGAGCATCGCCGCGGGACCGTCGGTGTCGGGGAAGCCCTGCCCGAGGTTCACTGCGTCGTGCTGCACGGCCAGGGCCGTCATCTCGGCGAAGATCGTGGACGCGAACGGCCGGAGTCGGGTGACCGTGCGGACCGGTCGCGGAGACGTCATCGCTGCCATTTCGCCAGCGTAGCGGGGGCGCGGTGAGTTCGATCGGGCAGTGGTGTCACATTCCGGAAGGCTACCTCGTCCAAGGGAGTGAGCGGCCCGTACGGGGCCGGTGACGAACGGAGACGATCATGGCTCGCATTCCCGTGGTGACCCCCGAGCAGGCCGGCCCCACTACCAGGGTTGCGTACAAGATGGCGGCGCGCATGTTCGGGGAGGTGCCCGAACCGTTCACGGTGCTCGCCCACCATCCGGGCCTGATGCGCAGCAACGGCGTGCACGAGATGCTCGCGCAGCGTGTGTCGAAGGTGCTGCCGAAGAACGTGCGGGAGATCGCCGTGTACCGCACGGCCTGGAACATCGGTTGCTCGTGGTGCGTCGACTTCGGCACGATGTTGCAGCGTCTCGACGGCCTCGACACAGAGCGGCTCGAACACATCGCCGACTACAAGACCTCGGATCTGTACAGCGACGACGAGCGCGCCGCCATCGAGTACGCGGACGCGATGACCGGCAACGTCCGTGACGATGTCACCGACGAGCAGGTCGCCGACCTCGAGCGCCGTTTCGGGCGGGCCGGACTGGTCGAACTGACCTATCAGATCGCACTGGAGAACATGCGGGCCCGCATGAATTCGGCGCTGGGCATTCACGACCAGGGTTTCAGCACCGACGCGTGCCGTGTCCCGTGGGCGGACGCGGCGTCCGCTCAGGGAAGCACGACTTCCCCGACCGGTCCCGGATTCCAGGCGACCTCCCAGAAGAATCCGTCCGGGTCGGCGAAATAGCCTGTGTAACCGCCCCATTCGCGGTCCGTGCCGCCGGTGATCCGTTCGGCGCCGGCGGTCCGGGCGGCGGCGAGCACGCGGTCGACCTCGTCGCGGGCCGCGACGTTGTGCGCGAGGGTCACCGGTGCGGTGCCGCCGCTCGCGATCGGCCCGCCGACCTCGGCTTCGAATGCCGCCCGATCCCAGAGGGACAGCACGACGTGCTCGCCGACCTGGAACATCAGTACGTCGCCCGCGATGTCGACGGTCGGTGTCCAGCCGAGCCCGTCGACGTAGAACGTGCGGCTGCGGGCGACGTCGGCCACGGCCAGGGTCACGAAGCTCAGGCGTTGATCCACGTCACTTCCTCTCGGAGTCGCTCGTCCATGGGGATGGCACCTTCACGCGCCGCAGCTTGTCGGGATTGGCCATGTCGTATGCCGCCCACACGTACCCGTCGCGGACCGTGCACCCGAGTACCCGGGCCGCGTAGGCCCGGTGGGTGGCGTCGCCGGGGGAGCCGGGGGTGACGAAGCCGAGTTGCCCGTTGACCAGGACCGGCGTGTAGGTGAGCAGCGCCTCCGGGCCGTACCGCTGGACCAGGCCGAGGAAGAAGCGGGCGGCCTTGTCCGGCCCGACGATGACGTTGACGGCCGTGCGGGTGGTCCCGTTCGCATCCCCGATCATGCGGGCGTCGGGGTGCAGCGACGCGACGACCGCGGCGAGGTCACCGGCGGCGAGGGCTACGAGGAGCCGCTGGACGGCGGCGTTGTGCTCGTCGTCGGGCACCGGAGGGGGCGCGCTGCTCGCGGTGCGGCGGGCCCGGGACGCGAGCTGGCGTGCCGCGGGCGTCTCCACGCCGAGGATCGCGGCTATCTCGTCGAACGGCACCGCGAACGCGTCGTGCAGGACGAACGCGACGCGCTGCGCGGGCGTGAGGGTGTCGAGCACGACGAGCGCGGCCAGCCGGTTGTCCTCGAAGCGGACCACCTGCTCGAGCGGGTCGGGCGGAGCGGAACCGGACAGCGGGGTCACGATCGGCTCGGGCAGCCACTGGCCGACGTAGCGTTCGCGTCGCGCCGCCGCGGACTGCAGCCGGTCCAGGCACAGCCGGCCGACCACGGTGGTCAGCCAGGCGCGGAGGTCTTCGATGCGATCGGCGTCCGCGCCGTCCAACCGTAGCCAGGCATCCTGGACGGCGTCTTCGGCGTCGGCGACGCTGCCGGTGAGCCGGTACGCGACCGACAGCAGGTGGGGCCGGTGTTCCTCGAACGAGTCGACGAGCGACGCAGCGCGCATGCGTCCGATCGTACGACGACGGGCGGTGTGAGGGGAGGATCGCCCTCCCCTTGATAGGCAAGCGTCGACTTGCCTATAGTGGGTGCTGTGGCCGACGTCTTCCACGCGCTCGACGACCGGACGCGACGCATCATCCTCGACGAACTCGCGGCCGGCGACGGCCGCACACTCTTCGAGATCTGTTCCCTGCTCACGATGCGTCACGGCGTGGACCTCACCCGCCAGGCGATCTCGCAGCATCTCGGGGTGCTCGAGGCCGCCGGGCTGGTGGTCACGGAGCGACGTGGACGATCCAAGTTCCACTACTTCGACCCCGCCCCGCTCGCCGAGATCACCGAGCGGTGGCCCGCCCGCGAAAGGACAGACCGATGAGGATCGACCTGACGAGCGTGTTCGTCGACGACCAGCGAGCCGCCCTCGCCTTCTACACCGATGTGCTCGGTTTCGTGAAGCACCACGACATTCCGATCGGCGACGCCTCCTGGCTGACCGTCGTCTCGCCCGACGCGCCGGACGGGCCGCAGCTACTGCTCGAGCCGGCGGGGCACCCGGCGGTCAAGCCGTACCGGGATGCGCTGCGCGAGGACGGAATCCCGCTGGCGCAGTTCGCCGTCGACGATGTCGAGGCCGAACATGCCAGGCTCGTCGGGGAGGGCGTGGTGTTCACGATGCCGCCGACCGACATCGGCACCGCCATCGTCGCCGTCTTCGACGACACGTGCGGCAACCTCATCCAGATCATCGCGGAGAAGTAGTCGCGGGCCGGGCGTCCGGCCGAGGTGCGCACCGATGCGGCTCACAGACCGCCGGCTGTCACCGCCGCGGTGACACGGTCGTCGATCGAGGACACCGGGTCCTCGCTCCCGACCCATCCGTCACCGCCGAAGTAGGTGCGGAAGATCGCCTCGGACGTGCGGGTCGCCAGCGCCTGCGTCGTCAACGTCGGATTCGGACCGCCCAGCGAGTTCGCGAGCGCCGAATTGTCCGCGACGAAAAGCCGTTTCACCCATCGCGCCTCGCCTGTCGCATCCAGCACCGAATCGTCCGGGCTCGCTCCCATCCGCATGCTCGACTGCGCATGCAGGATCAGCGGCGGCCAGTCGCAGCGGTGCACGGATCTCGCGCCCGCGGCCCGCATCAGTTCCACGGCCCTGCGGGTGCAGTACTCCCGGTTCCGCCGCGTACGCTCGGACCGCTGCCGGTGCCGCATCGTCACCTTCGGCACGAGCCCGCCCTCGTCCGGAGTCAACATCGTCGACCGGGTGACGCGGTTGCCCGGCTCGACATCGTCGTCGGTGATCACCAGCGCCGCCAGGGTCCGGTTCGCGTCGTCGAGGGTGCCGAGCAGGTCCCGGCCCACCAGCCGGCCGAGACTGTCGGCCCCGGCATCGCCGACGACCCCGCCCGCCCGGCCGTAACCATGGATGCCGGAGTCGCTGAACGCCAGCGAGTACGCCTGCAGTGCAGGAGGCATCCCGACCTGTTCGATACCGCCGTAGCCGGGCAGGTCGACCCGTGCATTGGAGCCGGCGCCCTTGCTCTGGCCGGTGTCCTCGTCGAACACCCCGAACACCGCATCCATGTGGTGATCGGTCAGGCCGCGTCCCACCCAGTCGTTCGGGTTCGGCAACTCCGACGCCAACCACAAACGCGGTGATTCGATCGCGCCCGCCGCGAGCACCACCACCCGCGCGCGCTCCTCGTGGTCCTCACCGTCGGCCGTGCGGAACCGCACCCCGCGCGCGGTCGTCTCACCGCCGATGTCCTCGACGAGGATCTTCGTCACCGTCGCGTCGGTCACCAGCGTCGCATCGCGCCCGTGCGACGACCACGCCTGCGCGGTGAGCATCATCGGGACGTACGAGTTGTCCGTCGAGCGTTTCGCCTTCAGGTTGCGGGGCGCGCCCGCCGGAAGGAAACACCCCTGATAGCAGTGCCCGCACATCGTGCAGCCTCGCGCCTCGGGGTGCCGCAGGCGCAGCGGGTCGCGGGTGCGTCCGGCGGTTCCGCCCGGCTGCAGCACCGCGTTCTGCTGCGCCCGATGCGACGGGCCGGTCGTGTCGTGTGTGGTCTGGTGCGGCAGGCCGAGCGCAGCCGCACCGCGCAGGAAGATCGTTTCCTTCGTGCCCATCGGAGCGGTCTGCACCGGCAGGGTCGCCTCGACCCACTCGTAGTACGGGCGCATCTCGTCGTAGGTGAACGGGAACAGGTGGTCCGTGTCGTACATGTTCCGGTCCGCGCCGTCGTAGCCGGCGAACACTCCGGGCATCGCGCGCGGCGAGTTGCCGAAGTAGTGCAGCGTCGTACCGCCGACCCCGGCGACCTGCCACACGTACGAGTTCTGCGGGAGGTCGCGCAGCCACGGGGTGCGCGACCGGTCGCCCGGCCCCTGGCGGAGGAACCCGGTGACGGGGTTGTTCGCATCCTCGAAATGCGTCCACTCCCGCTCGGGGTCCGCGAACCGCGGCCCGGCCTCGACGACGAGGACATCCAGCCCTCGGCCGGCCAACTCCTTCGCGACGACCGGTCCGCCACCACCGCAACCGATCACGATCACATCCCGGGCCCCGGTCACGTCACCGCTCGATCCGGTCGACGCCGCGGTAGTAGCCGGCGAACTCGTCCCAGCCCTCGCCGACACCGTCGTAGCGGGTCAGTTCCCAGCCGGCGGGCCGTCCGGTGAGGACACGCCGGACGGGATCGAACGCGGACACCTCCGAATACGCGGCGAACGCCGCCAGCGTGGGGATCGCGTTGACCACGTAGGTGAGCATGGTTCCGGAGAACTGCGGGTCGGTGTCCAGCAGCTCGAAGACGCGCGCCTTCGCGGCGTGGTCCAGGTTCGCGAACGGCGCGGCGAACGGGCCGACCGCCGACCTCGCGTCCACGGTGACCGCGTACAGGTTGACCAGGGCGGCGACCGCGGCGGCGCCGGGCAGATTCCCTGTGGTGCGCCCCAGCAGCGGCATCGGGGAGGCGTGGTCGAAGGTGTGCTCGAGCGACGCGGCGGAACCGTCGGTGACGCCGCCGGTCCGATCGGTGGACATCCCCTGACGACGCGAGTACGGGTCGTTTCCGGGGACGACGAACGCAAGAATCCCGTTGATCGTGTCGCGGACGGGCGGGGGGCTGCCGGCCGCCGGTTCCGCCGCCGCGTCGGCGGAGAACAGGCAGGTCACCCCCATCAGAGCCGCCGCGGTACCGGCCACCCCGGCCAGGAACCGCCGGCGGTTCCACACCGGGTCGTCACTTGCGCCCACCTGTGCTCCCGTCTCGTCGATCGTCGGACCGAGCTTAGGGGCACGAAGCCCGGACTTCGGATCATGCTGCGCAGAATCGTTGAACGCGTCGCGTCCGAACTGCAGTCTTGATGAAGTCACATCGCCGCTTAGGAGATCGCCGTGTACGAGTGTTCGGAGTGTTGTCGCTGACCCAGCGACCGTCGACGTGCCGGTCCGAGGACCGTCCGTCGCTGAGATCTTCCGGCTGTATCGCACCGCACTCGTTCCTTTCCGCGCAATGTCGCACGCGTATCGACGATTGCTGCCCGCGGTAGCGCCGCCCGCCCGGCCCGAGCCCTCGGGGCCTCCTTCCAACGCAAGGAACAGCTTTCACGATGTCGCATTCCACGCTGCGCGCCCGAATCACCCGGTCGGTCGCCGTCGTTGCAGCACTGCTCACCGTCACGTCCGTCGCGACGGCGTGCTCGTCGGGTTCGGACGTCACGAAGACCGAGGACGGCCGGACCGTCCTGCGGTACGAGGGGACGGCCTCGCAGGTCACCTATCCGGAGCTCGCCGAGGCCTTCGGGTACTTCGACAAGATTCAGCTCGAGTGGATCGGGGACAACACCAGCGGTCCGCAGTCCATCCAGAACACCGCGACGGGGCAGACCGATTTCGGTGGCGCGTTCAACGGCGCCGTGATCAAGCTCCAGGCAGCGAACTCGCCGATCACTTCGGTGCTCGGCTACTACGGTTCCGACAAGGAGACGTTCAACGGGTACTACGTCCTCGAGGACAGCCCGATCCGCACTGCGCGGGACCTGATCGGCAAGAAGGTCGGGATGAACACCCTCGGTGCGCACCACGAGTTCCTGGTGCGGGAATGGCTTGCGCAGGAAGGGCTCACGCCCGAGGAGATCAAGCAGGTCGAACTGATCGTGGTGCCGCCGGTGAACACCGAGCAGGCGCTGCGGGAAGGCCAGATCGACGTGGGCACCCTCGGCAGTGTGTTCCGCGAGACCGCGGTCGAGCGGGGCGGCATCCGCCCGCTGTTCACCGACGAGTCCCTGTTCGGTGCCTTCACCTACGGGACCCAGGTGTTCCGCGACGACTTCATCGCCGAGAACCGGGATGCGGTGGCCGATTTCGTGCAGGGCACGGCCCGTGCGATCCGGTGGGCGCAGACCACACCGCGCGACGAGGTGATCGCCAAGTACAAGGAGATCATCAACGCCCGCGGCCGTAACGAGAACACCGACCTCGTCGAGTACTGGAAGAGCGCCGGTGTCGCCGGTCCCGGCGGTGTCATCACCGATCAGGAGATCCAGACCTGGCTGGACTGGCTGACCCGCAACGGTGAGCTCGAGGACGGGAAGTTCACGACCTCGGACATCTACACCAACGAATTCAATCCCTACGCCAACGGCACCTACGACCCGGCCGCCGGGCCCGATGGTGAACCGGTCGAGGAGGCGGCGAAGTGAGCACCACCCCGAAGCTCCGCCTGGAGCACGTGACCAAGCAGTTCGCGGTGCGCGGGAGCGCCGACACCTTCACCGCACTCGACGACGTCGGTATCGACCTCGCCGCCGGGGAATTCCTGGTCCTCGTCGGCCCCAGCGGTTGCGGCAAGTCGACCCTGCTCGATCTGCTCGGCGGGCTGAGCGAACCGACGTCGGGCCGGATCCTGCTGGACGGCAGGCCCATCTCGGGTCCCGGTCTGGACCGAGGAATCGTGTTCCAGCAGTACGCGCTGCTGCCGTGGCGCACGGCGCGGGCCAACATCGAGTTCGGCCTCGAAGCCAAGGGCCTGCCCAAGAAGCAGCGCCGCGCGCTCGCCGACCACTACCTCGAACTCGTCGGCCTGGCCGGCTTCGGCGACCGCTATCCACACGAGTTGTCCGGCGGCATGAAGCAGCGCGTCGCGATCGCCCGCAGCCTGGCGTTCGATCCCGAGGTCCTGCTCATGGACGAGCCGTTCGCGGCACTCGACGCCCAGACCCGCGAATCGTTGCAGGACGAACTGCTGCGGATCTGGCGTGAAACCGGCAAGACCATCCTGTTCATCACCCACGGCATCGACGAGGCCATCTATCTGGGGCAACGCGTCGCCGTGCTCACGTCCCGCCCCGGGCGGATCAAGACGATCGTCGACATCGACATCGACCGGAACGTCGAGGACGTCCGGTCCGGTGAGGCGTTCCGCAAGTACCGGCACGAGATCTGGTCGCTGCTGCATTCGGAGGTCGAGCGTGCCCGCGACCTCGAGCTCGGCGCCGCAACGGAAGAGGTGGAGCATGTCTAGCCCGAGCGCAACCCTGACCCGGCCCGCCGACACCGAATCGGTCGTCGTCGAAAAGAGCGTCGTCACAACGGATCCGGCGAAGTATCGGCGCGCCGCCCAGTATGCCGGGTCGCTGGCCTGGAAGGTGACCAAGCCGACCGTCGCGATCGCGGTGTTCCTCGTGCTGTGGGAGATCGCCCCGCGGCTCGGTCTCGTCGACGAGGTCTTCCTGCCGCCCCTGTCGACCGTGCTCGGGTCGCTGGTCGATCTGATCACGAGCGGGCAGCTCGCCGACCATCTCGGCGCGAGCCTCTCCCGGGCGCTCGTCGGGTTCTCGATCGCGCTGCTCGTCGCGATCCCGCTCGGCGTCGCGATCGGCTGGTACCGGCCCGTCGCCGAAGTGCTCAATCCGATCCTCGAACTGTTCCGCAACACGGCGGCTCTCGCGTTGCTGCCGGTGTTCGTGCTCATCCTCGGTATCGGGGAGACCTCCAAGATCGCCCTGGTGATCTACGCGAGCACCTTCCCGATCCTGCTCAACACCATTTCCGGTGTGCGAACCGTGGATCCGTTGCTCGTGAAGTCCGCGCGGTCGCTGGGGCTCCCGTCGTACCGGCTTTTCCAGAAGGTGATCCTCCCGGCCGCGGTTCCCACGATCTTCACCGGTATCCGCATGGCCGCGGCCTCGTCGGTGCTGGTGCTGATCGCCGCCGAGATGGTCGGCGCGAAGGCGGGTCTCGGCTATCTGATCACCGCCTCGCAGCTCAACTTCCAGATCCCCGCCATGTACGCCGGCATCATCGCGATCTCCCTCGTCGGACTGACGTTCAACGGCATCCTCGTCACGATCGAACGGCGACTCTCGCGTTGGCGTCCCGAACGCTGACATCCCGGAAAGTGCAGGAAATCAGAAGAATGTCACAGTCGTCCAAGCAGTTTCATCTCAACGCCTTCCTCATGGGTGTCGGCCACCACGAGGCGGCCTGGCGTCACCCGCGCACCGAAGCGCACCGCGTCCTCGATGTGAGGCACTTCCAGGAACTCGCACAGATCGCCGAGCGCGGCAAGCTCGACTCGGTGTTCTTCGCCGACGGCCTCGCGGTCGGCCCGCGCGTCGAGCACAACACGCAGGCGATCTTCGAGCCGGTCACCCTGCTGTCGGCGATGGCGGTGGTCACCGAGAACGTCGGTCTCATCGCGACCGCGTCGACCGGTTACAACGAGCCGTTCAACCTGGCCCGCAAGTTCGCTTCGCTCGACCACATCAGCGGGGGCCGCGCCGGCTGGAACATCGTCACCTCCGGTGGCGCCGACGAAGCCCGCAACTTCGGCTACGACGACACCCCGGACCATGCGGGCCGCTACGACCGCGCGGCGGAGTTCGTCGATGTCGCGGTGTCGCTGTGGGACAGCTGGGAAGACGACGCGATCGAGCTGGACGAGGAGACCGGGCGGTTCGCCGACCCGGGCAAGGTGCATTCCGTCGACCACGACGGAGCCCGGTTCCGGGTGCGGGGTCCGCTGAACTCGCCGCGCAGCCCCCAGGGCCGTCCGGTGCTCGTCCAGGCCGGATCGTCGGAGAGCGGCAAGGATTTCGCGGCACGCTACGCCGAGGCGGTGTTCACCGCGCAACGCACCCTCGCCGAGGGCCAGGCGTTCTACCGCGATCTCGAGGCCCGTGTCGTCAAGGCCGGACGCGACCCCCGGTCGCTGAGGGTGCTGCCCGGCATCGTGCCGTTCATCGGGGAGACCGAGGAGGAAGCCAAGGCTCTGGAGCAGGAGTTCACCGACCTGATCTCACCGGCCTACTCGCTGCGGCAGCTGTCCACGATGCTCGGCGTCGACCTCACCGAGCACGCCCTCGACGCACCGCTGCCCCCGCTGCCCCCGATCGAGCGGATCCAGGGCAACAAGAGCCGCTACCAGCTCGTCAAGGACCTCGCCGAGAACGAGGGACTGACGGTGCGTCAGCTCATCGGCAAGCTCGGCGGCGGTCGTGGGCACCGCACGTTCGCCGGCACACCGGAGCAGATCGCCGACGAACTGCAGTTGTGGTTCGAACAGGGCGCCGCCGACGGTTTCAACGTCATGCCGCCGTACCTGCCCGGTGGGCTCGAGGACTTCACCACGAAGGTCGTGCCGATCCTTCAGGAGCGCGGACTGTTCCGCACCGACTACACCGCCACGACTCTGCGCGGCCACTACGGCCTGGACCGGCCGGTGAGCCGTTACGCCGCCGTCGCCGAGTCGGATGCCGTCACTGCATGAGACCGGCCTTCGACCTGAAACCTCTCGTCACCACGGTCTTCCTGCCCTCCGCGATCTTCGGGATCGGGCAGGGCGCCGGTGCCCCGGTGCTCGCGTTGCTCGCGCGGGAACTCGGGGCACCGTTGCCCGTGGCCGGGCTGATCGTCGCGCTCGTCGCGTTCGGTGCGGTCCTCGGTGACCTGCCCGCCGGACGCATCGTCGCGCGCCTGGGGGAGCGGCGCGCGATCATCGGCGGCACTGCGCTCGGGGCGGTCGGTGTCGGTGTGTCGATCGCCGCCTGGAATCCGGTGGTCCTGGCGGTCGGTGCGCTGCTCACCGGATTCTCGAACGCGGTGTGGGGGCTGGCGCGGCAGAGCTACCTCGCCGAGGCGGTACCCATGGAGGCCCGTGCACGGGCCATGGCGATGTTCGCCACGATGTGGCGGCTCGGCAACTTCCTCGGGCCGTTCGTCGGAGCCGGGGCCATCCACCTCGTCGGCGTGCGCGGGGGCCTGGTGGTGCAGGTGACCGGTGTGGTGCTCGCGGGCATCCTCATGGCACGGGCTCCGGAAACCCGCCGCGCGTCGTCGGCGACCGAGGCGGCCGTTCCCGCCGGGCTGGGAGCGATGCTGAGCCGGCACCGGGTGCTGCTGTGTACGCTCGGCGCCGGGTCGCTGCTCATGGGTGCGGCGCGCGCGTCCCGCGAAGCGGTACTTCCGTTGTGGGCCAGCCACATCGGACTCGACGCCGTGACCGTGTCCATCGTCTTCGGGATCGGCGGTGCCGTCGACCTGCTGTTCTCGTATCCGGCGGGGATCCTGATGGACCGCTACGGTCGCCGGGTCGTCGCGGTGCCGTCGCTGGTGATCATCGGCGTGGCGTTCCTGATGCTGCCGTTCGCCGGCGACGTCGTCTCGCTCACCGTCGTCGCGGTGGTCCTGGGCATCGGGAACGGCCTGGGCAACGGCGTGATCATGACCCTCGGCGCCGACACCGCCCCACCCGAGACGCGGGCGGAGTTCCTCGCCGCGTGGCGCCTCACGCACGACAGCGGCATGTTCGTGGGCCCGTTCCTGGTCGGCGCGGTCGCGGCGGTCTCGCTCGCGGCGGGTGCCGTCACCATCGGTGGTCTCGCGATGGCCGGTGCGGCCTGCATGTTCCGCTTCGTTCCGCGATACTCGCCGTGGCCGCGCCGGGTGCTCCAACCGGTAACGTCGGCAGCAACGACCGAACCGGCCGGGCCGGTCCCGGACTCCGGGACGGATCTTGTCGATACGGTGACCAACCGAACCAGATAGGACACCAATGCGTTTCGGACTCTTCGTTCCTCAGGGCTGGCGGCTGGACCTCGTCGGCATCGACCCCGCCGACCAGTGGCGGGTCATGCGCGACCTCGCGGTCCGCGCCGACAACGGCCCCTGGGAATCGATCTGGGTGTACGACCACTTCCACACCGTGCCCGCGGCCACCGACGAGGCGACACACGAGGCGTGGTCGCTGGTGTCGGCGTTCGCGGCCGTCACCGAGCGGGTGCGTATCGGCCAGATGTGCACCGCGATGAGCTACCGCAACCCCGCCTATCTGGCGAAGGTCGCGGCGACCGCGGACATCATCTCCGGCGGCCGGATCGAAATGGGCATCGGCGGCGGCTGGTACGAGCACGAGTGGCGCGCCTACGGATACGGATTCCCGTCCGCCGGCGAGCGGCTCGCCCGTCTCGACGAGGGGGTGCAGATCTTCCGGCAGGCATGGGCCACCGGTTCCGCGACCCTGCACGGCAGGCACTACCGGGTCGACGGCGCGATCGTCCGCCCGCTCCCGTTGCAGGAGAGCGGCATCCCGCTGTGGATCGCCGGCGGCGGCGAGAAGGTCACGTTGAAGATCGCCGCGAAGTACGCGCAGTACACCAACTTCGACGGCACACCCGAGGGATTCGCCCAC
Organism: Rhodococcus phenolicus; assembly: GCF_001646785.1. Taxonomy (GTDB): domain Bacteria; phylum Actinomycetota; class Actinomycetes; order Mycobacteriales; family Mycobacteriaceae; genus Rhodococcus; species Rhodococcus phenolicus. Next base: position 30,589 of record NZ_LRRH01000058.1, on the reverse strand, counting down.
AAGTCGGACCTGCTGCGCGAGCACTGCGCGGCTGTCGGTACCGACTTCGACGCGATCGTCCGGTCAGCGAACTACAACGTCGCGATCGGCCGCACCGAGGCGGAGGTGCAGGAACGCCTCGAGACGCTGCGGGCGCGGCTCGAACCGCTCGTCGGGGCCGACGCCGCGGACGCTTCGCTCAACGCCTTCCGGGGAATGCCCGCGGTCGGCACCCCCGAGCAGATCGTCGAGAACCTCACCGCCCTGAAGAAGCAGGGTCTCGGCTATGCGATCTTCTACTTCCCTGAAGCGGCGTACGACACCTCGGGCATCGAACTGCTCGAGAAGGAGGTGCTGCCGCACCTGGCCTGACGCGGCGAGCCGTCAGGCCGGCCAGCCCTCGGCCGGGACGCGTGGATCGTCGGACAACAGGCCGGCGATCCACGTGTCGCGCGGAACACCCCGATGGATGGTGCCGCGACGCAACGTCCCCTCGAACCGGAACCCGACGTGCCGCGCGACGGCCGCCGAGGCGGTGTTGCCGGCGAACGCGCGCCACTCGATGCGTGCGGTCGCCAACCCGTCCGCGGCGAACGCGAAATCGCATGCCAGATGCACCGCGGCGGTCGCCAGGCCGTGGCCGCGCGCATCCGGCGCGATCCAATACCCGATCTCGGGGGCGGTGCGGTCGTGATGCAGGAATCCGACGACGCCGAGCAGCGCACCGCCGGGGGAGGTGCGGATCGCCCAGTTCGGGGCGGCGCCGGCCCAGCCCCGGGGCACGATTTCGCCCACGAAACGCAGCGCGTCGGCCCTCGCGTACGGGTCGGGCACGGTCGTCCACGCCGTGATCTGCGGGTCCCGGCACGCGACGGTGATCGCCTCCACATCGCGTGGACCGGGCACGGTCAGATGAACCCGCCCGTCCGTCAGCGACGTGATCTGCATGTCAGCGCAATTCGCCGGGCAGGTCGCTGCGGTCGAGCACCAGCCGGTGGTCGTCGGTGGCGCTGACCTTCTCGGACAGACCGACCTTGTTCTTCAGCAGTGTCCACTCGGCGTCGCCGATCGCGTCGGTCGCCTCACGCAGCACCTTGGCGTCCCGCGTACCCCACGCGATCGGCATCGGGCTGACCATCTGCCACGAGCCGGTCGTGTTGCGGGTCGTGCGATCGGACAGCACCGCCACACACGGCACCCGCTCGCCGACCCGCTTCTGATGCGCCGGCACGGCCTGCACATTGCGGGTGACCAGGGCATAGCGGCGGTCGGCGGTACCGGGTTTGGCGATGTCCACCAGCGCCAGCAACGTCAAACCGCGCGGACGGACCTCGGAGACCACCGCGGGTACCAGCGGGCTCTCGTGGTACAGGTCCTGCACCGATCCGACCTTCCGGGGTGCCCACAGCGCAACCCACGCGGACGTGAGGGCGGCGACGACGAGGACCGCGCCGACGATGTACGCCCACGGCCTGCCGAGGGTGAGCAGCCAGGCGGCGCCGCCCGCGCACAGCAGCGCGACGACGATCCCCGAGAGCCGCAGACTTCGCACTTCGGCGAGCGTCTGGTTCACGGACTTGGCGTGGGGCAGGTCGACGGGAAACTCGAATCGGCGCACGTCGTCCAGCATATGGGAGCGGCTCCGGCGCACCGATCGCGATGTGCTCGAGCAGAATGCGCACAACGGCGCTATCGCGCTCAACGGTGACTGCCCGCAGGTCCCCGTCCCACACTCTGATGTAGCAGAGATCACACTCCGGGGCGGCTCCCGGTGCCGGATTCCACTCGAGACCCCAGGTCGTCGCAGCGGCCCGTGGCCGACGTGTGCCCGGCTCGGCCCCGGCCCTGTCAGAAAGTGGGCACCGCAATGCTCGTCATCCTCGGCTTCCTCATGGTCGCCACCTTCATGTTCCTCATCATGTCGAAACGGGCCACGCCGGTCGTGGGCCTGATCCTGGTCCCGGTCGCGTTCGGCCTGATCGCCGGAGCGGGCACGGGCATCGGCGACATGATCGTCGACGGCGTCGAGAGCCTTGCCCCGACCGCTGCACTGCTGTTCTTCGCGATCATCTTCTTCGGGATCATGATCGATGTCGGGCTGTTCGACCCGCTGGTCCGGCTCATCCTGCGGCTGGTGCGCGACGACCCGGCACGCCTGGTGGTGGGGACCGCCGTGCTGGCAATGGTCGTGTCCCTCGACGGAGACGGATCCACGACGTTCATCATCACCACGTCCGCGTTGCTGCCGCTCTACCTGAAATTGAAGGTCAGTCCCGTCGTCCTCACCGTTGTCGCGGGACTGGCGAACGCCACCATGAACATCATCCCGTGGGGTGGTCCGACGGTCCGCGCGGCCAGCGCGCTCGGACTGTCACCGTCCGACGTGTTCGTCCCGATGATCCCGTCGCTCGTCGTCGGCCTGGTGATCGTGCTCGGATTCGCTGCGCACCTGGGCGTCGCCGAACGCCGCCGCATCGGCCGTCTCGTGTGGCGACCCGAGTTGACGCCGCTCGGTGCCGGCCCCTCGGGGGTGGGAACGACGAGCGGCGGGGGATCCGGCGCGAGCGACCCCGAAGTGGGGCAGCTCGCCGCCGGTCTCGACCCGGACCGCCCGACCCTCCGCCCGCGGCTCCTGCCGTTCAACGCGATCCTCACGGTGGCGCTGCTGGTCGTCCTGGGACTGGACGTCCTGCCGATCCCCGTGCTGTTCATGATCGCCGCGGGACTCGCGCTGGCGGTGAACTTCCCGCGGGTCGTCGACCAGTCCGCCGCGATCGCGCGGCACTCGTCGAGCATCGTCTCGGTCGTCGCGATGGTGTTCGCCGCGGCGGTCCTGACCGGTGTCTTCCAGGGCACCGGGATGGTCGAGTCCATGGCGCTGTGGCTCACCGGAATCGTGCCCGACTCGCTGGGGCCCTTCCTCGCGGTCATCACGGGTCTTCTCAGCATTCCGTTCACGTTCTTCATGACCAACGATGCCTTCTACTTCGGGGTGCTTCCGGTGCTGGCGGAGACGGCCGGGCAGTACGGCATCGAGCCGGTCGAGATGGCGCGCGCGTCGATCACCGGGCAGCCGGTGCACATGCAGAGCCCGCTGGTCCCGGCGATCCTGCTGCTGGTGACCCTCGCGGGGGTGCCGTTGGCGGACCACCACCGGAAGGTCCTGTGGCGCGCCGCGGTGGTATCGATCGTGATGCTCGTCGTCGGCGTGCTCCTCGGGCAGATCCCGCTCGGATGAGACCGGGCGGGGCGACACTGGGCACATGGGACGAACAGGGACGATGCCGTGAAACTTCGCACCCAGGTACTGCTGCTGCAGTCCGCAGTGGTGGCGGTGGCGCTCGGCATCGGGTTCACGGTGTTCGCGACCACCACCGAGGATCGTGTCACCGACGAGCACGGTCAACGTGCCCTCGCGATCGCCCGGGCCGTGTCCGCGGACGGGACCGTCCGCAGCGAGGTCGCGCGCTACGCGGCCGCCGACGACGGCGTGGTCTCCCCGGACAACCCCGCACTGGCGTCGGGTTCGGTGCAGGAGGCCGCCGAGGCCGTCCGCACGGCGACCGGTGCGCTGTTCGTGGTGATCACCGACGATCAGGGACTGCGCCTCGCCCATCCCGACACGGACCAGCTCGGACTGAGGGTGAGCACCGATCCGGCGGAGGCTCTCGCTGGCCGCGAGGTCGTGACCAGCCAGCGCGGCACGCTCGGTGACTCGGTGCGGGCGAAGGTTCCGGTGACCGACCCGTCCACGGGCAGGGTCGTCGGGGAGGTCAGTGTGGGCATCTCCACCGAGCGGGTGCGGTCCGATCTCCGCAGCGACCTCGCCGACGCCGTCCTGATCGCGCTCGCGGCGCTCGCGTGCGGTGCCGTCGGATCGCTGCTCCTCGCGAACCGGTGGAAACGGCTGACCTTGGGCCTCGAACCCGAGCAGCTCACCGAGCTGGTCCGGGAACAGGAAGCCGTGCTGCACGGGATCTCCGACGGTGTCGTCGGCACCGATGCCCGCGGCGCCGTCACCGTCGTCAACGCCGAGGCGCGGCGGCTGCTCGACCTCGACGACGGGATCGGCCGCAGCGTCGACACGCTCGGCATGACACCGCGGCTGCTCGATGTGCTGCGCGCCGCGGACGGCACCCCGGTCGCCGCGACCACCGGCGACCGGGTCGTCGTCGCAGTGTCGCGGCGCGTCGTGCGCGACGGCCGCAACCTGGGCACGGTGATGTCGGTGCGGGACCGCACCGACATCGAGACGCTCACGCGTGAGCTCGACGCCGTCAAGTCGCTGAGCACAGCGCTGCGGGCACAGCGTCACGAGTTCGCGAACCGGCTCCACCTGATCGACGGCCTGCTCCGGCAGGGGCGGGCCGAACAGGCCCTGGAGTACATCGAGCAGATTCTCGGCTCGGGTCCGCTCGGCCAGCAGCTCGAGGGGGCCGATGCGCTCGCCGACCCGTATCTGCACGCCTTTCTCACCGCGAAAGCGGCGCACGCGCGCGAGCAGGGAGTGGCGCTCGTCCTCGGTGAGAACACCTGGGTGCACGCCACCGTGCGGGTGCCGGTCGACGTCACGACGGTGCTGGGCAACCTGCTCGACAACGCGATCGAGGCGGCCCGGGTGAGCGGGCACATGCCCGCCGAGGTCGAGGTCGAGCTGGTGGAGAACGGCCCCGACCTGCACGTGAGCGTCGCGGACACGGGAGATGGCGTCGATGCCGGACTCCCCGACGTGTTCGTCGAGGGTGCGACGACCCGCGATGCCTCGACCGTGCCCGGCGGCCGGGGGATGGGCCTGGCGCTGGCGCGCCGGATCGCCCGGCTGCACGGCGGCGACGTCGTGCTCGCCGACCGCGGGGGCCGGCGCACCCCGGACAATCCGACCGGGGGTGCCGTGTTCCTGGCGACGCTGCCCGGGGTGCTCGACGAGGGAGATGCGGGATGGGCGGAACGGATCTGAGGGTGCTCGTCGTCGACGACGACTTCCGTGTCGCGGACCTGCACGCGACCGTGGTGGCCGGTGTGCCCGGATTCGAGGTCGCGGCGGTCGCGGGAAGCGCCGGAGCAGCCCGGGACGCGGTCCGGGACGTGCCCGTCGACCTGGCGCTCGTGGACGTGTATCTGCCGGACGGGTCCGGTGTCGAGCTGATCCGGCAACTCGACTGCGACAGCTTCGTGCTCGGCGCGGCCGGCGAGGGCGCGACGGTGCGGGCGGCGCTCGCCGCCGGCGCGCTGGTGTATCTCGTCAAACCGTTCGCGAGCACCGAACTGGCGCGCCGCCTGGCGGCGTACGCGCAGTACCGCAGAGTGGTCGCCGGCGAGGAACTCACGCAGGCCGAGATCGACACGGCGCTGTCGGCGCTACGGCCCGCACTCCCGTCCGCTCGTCCCGCGCCTCCACGATCGTTCACCAAGGAGCTTGTGCTGCAAGCACTCCGGGAATCGGAGGATCCGCTCTCCGCCGGGGAGGTCGCCGTGGTGATCGGGGTGTCGCGCGCGACCGCGCAGCGTTATCTCGCTGCCCTCGTCGCGAAGGGCCACCTGCGGATGCAACTGAGGTACGGCACCACCGGCCGTCCCGAACAGGAGTATCGCCCCGTGTGACGCGGCGCGGCGTCAGCCGATCTGGGGACCGAGCAGGTCGTCGGCGTCGGTGATGCGGTACGCGTAGCCCTGCTCGGCGAGGAACCGCTGCCGGTGCGCGGCGTATTCGGCGTCGAGGGTGTCGCGGGCGACCACCGAATAGAAGTGCGCCTGGCCGCCGTCCTGCTTGGGGCGCAGCAACCGGCCGAGGCGCTGTGCCTCCTCCTGCCGCGACCCGAACGTGCCGGACACCTGCACCGCCACCGACGCCTCCGGCAGGTCGATGGAGAAGTTGGCGACCTTCGAGACCACCAGCACCTTCAGCTCACCGGCGCGGAACCGGTCGAACAACGCCTCGCGTTCCTTCGTGCGCGTCGAGCCCTTGATCACCGGGGCGTCGAGGGCCTCGCCGAGTTCGTCGAGCTGATCGATGTACGCGCCGATGATCAGAGTCGGGGCGTCGCCGTGCCGGTCGAGGATCGACTTCACCACCGGAATCTTGGTGCGGGCCGTCGAGCACAGCTTGTACCGTTCCTCCGGCTCGGCGACCGCGTACGCCATCCGTTCGGCGTCGGTGAGCGTGACCCGCACCTCGACGCAATCGGCCGGGGCGATCCAGCCCTGTGCCTCGATGTCCTTCCACGGCGCGTCGTACCGCTTCGGGCCGATCAGCGAGAACACGTCGCCCTCCCTGCCGTCCTCGCGGACGAGCGTCGCGGTGAGGCCGAGCCGCCGCCGGGACTGCAGGTCGGCGGTCATGCGGAACACCGGCGCCGGCAGCAGGTGCACCTCGTCGTAGATCATCAGCCCCCAGTCGCGGGAATCGAACAGCTCGAGGTTGCGGTACTCGCCCTTCGACTTGCGGGTGATGACCTGGTAGGTGGCGATCGTCACCGGACGGATCTCCTTCTTCTCGCCCGAGTACTCGCCGATCTCGTCCTCGGTCAGTGACGTGCGGGCGATCAGCTCCCGCTTCCACTGGCGGCCGGCGACGGTGTTGGTCACCAGGATCAGGGTGGTGGCACCGGCCTTCGCCATCGCGGCGGCACCGACCATCGTCTTGCCGGCGCCACACGGCAGCACCACCACACCGGAGCCACCCGCCCAGAACGATTCGGCGGCGAATTCCTGATAGTCGCGCAGATGCCACGGGTCGGAGTCGAAATCGAGCGTGATCGGATGTGCCTCGCCGTCGACGTACCCGGCCAGATCCTCGGCCGGCCAGCCGATCTTGAGCAGCATCTGCTTGAGCCGGCCGCGCTCGCTCGGATGCACCACCACGGTGTCGTCGTCGATGCGCGCCCCGAGCATGGGGGCGATCTTCTTGTTGCGCAGCACCTCCTCGAGCACCGCCCGGTCCGTGCTCGCCAACGTCAGCCCGTGCGCGGGGTTCTTCGCCAGCTGCAGGCGCCCGTAGCGGGCCATGGTGTCGACGACGTCGACGAGCAGCGGCTGCGGCACCGCGAACCGCGAGTAGGTGACGAGGGCGTCGACGACCTGCTCGGCATCGTGCCCGGCGGCGCGGGCGTTCCACAACGCCAGCGGGGTCACCCGGTAGGTGTGGACGTGCTCGGGAGCGCGCTCGAGCTCGGCGAACGGCGCGATCGCCTGGCGTGCCGCGTCGGCAAGCTCGTGATCGACCTCGAGGAGCAAGGTCTTGTCGGACTGGACGATCAACGGTCCGTCGGCCACGGACGCCTCCTAGCACGGGAACAGCAGAACTCTCCCATTCTCCAGACACCGGCGGCGGCGCGCCACCCGCGCGCCGCCGCCCCGGTACCTCTGTGCCCGGCGTCGGTGATCCGTCTCAGCCCGAGAGCGAGCGGCGCACCTCCATCACGCACACCAGTGCCTCGGAAATTCCGGACCGGTAACCCGCGTCTTTTTCCGACATTGCGGGGGAGCGATCCAATTCGTTCTCGAGCCTGTCCTGAATTTTATCCAGTGCCGACAGCGTCCTTTTCACGTGTGCTTCCTGTTTCGTATCGTTCGCGAATTCGGTGGGTTTCTCCGGAAATCACACCGTTGTGGTGGATTCGACCGCCTGCTGGTCGAGGACGAACAGCCGGGCGTGGGCGAGGGCGGCCCGGCGGCCGTGAACGAACGCGGACGACGAACCGCCGTCGCCCGCGTCGTTCGACATGGCTGTGAACTGCTCGTACAGGCGGTCGAGGAGTTCCGTGGCGGAGATGGTCACGGCGTGTCCCGGCGGGTCAGTTCGACTTGCGCCTCGTCACGAATTCGCCCTCGTTCGTCTGCTTGCGGCGCTTTTCCGCGCGCCTTTCCTTGATGGACTGTGTCGGCTTCTTCAGCGCCTTGCCCTTGTCGGCCATTTTTTTCCTCTCGAAAAAGGGGTTCGAACAACCCGACAGGACCCGACCATAGCCGATTCGCAGGAAAAAGCCAGTCGCTGCGAAATCGCCGGAATTCACCGGAACGGGAAACCTCGACGCGGCAGGAAGGTCGGACGTCCCCGGCAAGCGCGGACTTAAGTTCACAGGGGTTCGATGTGTGGTCCGGTTCCGAACGGATCGATAGCGTCGTCACCCGAGACGGCCGGCTGCACGGGGAGGGAAAGCCATGACGCGGTCCGCGACGGTGCCGAATCCCGCTCGGCGCGCCGGCAGCGGCGGTGTCGTGCTGCGCGCGGTCCTCGACGACGGGCCGATCGCCCGGAGCACCGTCGCGCGGCGCACCGGGCTGTCGCCCGCCACGGTCAGCACGGCGAGCACGGACCTGGTCGAGTGCGGGCTGATCCGGGAGTTGCCGGAGGTCGCGGGGCCGACCGGGCTGGGCCGGCCCCACGTACCGATCGACCTGGACACCGGCAGGTTCCTGGTCGCCGGCATCCATCTCGCGTACACCCACACCACCGTCGCGCTGCTCAATGTGCGCGGCGAGGTCGAAGCCCGCGCGCGCCTCGCGCACACCGGCGACCCCGCCGCAGTCCTCGACCGTGCGGCCGTGCAGCTGCTGGCACTGGCGGCCGACCGCGGTGGCGCCCGACTGCTCGGTGTCGGATTCGCGGCCGGAGGGTGGGTCGATTCGGCGTCCGGGACGATCGTCGACCACCCCCTGCCCGGCTGGGCCGGCGTGCGTGTGCGCGACGAACTGGAACGACGCACGGGCCTGGCGGTGAGGATCGACTCGCACGCCCGCGCGCTCATCGAGGCCGAGCGGTTGTTCGGGGAACGCCGCACCCGTGACAGTGTTGCCCTGCTGTTCGTCGGCAACGTCGTCGATGCGGCATTCGCAACCGGCGACGACGTGCACCAAGGTCCTCGTGCCGCCGCCGGGGCCATCGCACACCAACCGGTCGACAGCGACGTCGTCTGCGGATGCGGACGCGTCGGATGTTTCGAGGCGACCCTGTCCGACCGCGCGGTGCTGCGAGAAGCGATGCTCCGCGGCATCGTGGACCGCCCGGTGTTCGACGATCTGCTGCGCCTCGCCCTCGCCGAGCACGGGCCTGCCCGTGAACTGCTGATCCATCGCGCATTCCAGGTCGGTCGCGCGGTCGCGCGACTGGCGGACCTGCTCGACCCGGAGGTGATCGTGGTGTGCGAACGCGGCGTCAACCAGGTTCCGGGCTGTCTGGATGCGGCACGAGCCGGCTTCGCCGCATCGTCGTCGGTACCACGGGGCACCGCGGAAATATTGGTGGCCAGCAGTTTTCCCGGTCTCTCCCTCCCGGTATCGGCTGGTGCGGTGATCCTCGGCGAGTTGTATCGGTATCCCGTTGCGACGGTTCGGGAGCTGGCCGGAGCATCGGTGTGACCTCCTGCCTGCCTCTCCGAATTCGGTTGTGTGGCACGGATCATGAGCCCCGACTTAATTCGGGACGACGCAATGTTGACGCGGACCCCGGCGGACGGAAAGTATGAACGGGTGATCGACATCGAGGCCGAGTCCGTTCGAGGAGTGCTGCAGCGCAACGTGTTCGCGTTCCGTTGTTGTTGTCGCTGACGTAGCAGCGCGGTCCGGTGCATTCTCGCCGTCGAACCGCTGCCCTTCGCACCGCCCCGGTGCGGGCAGGGGAATTCGCCGATCCGGCACGGCCGTCGCGCCCGAGATCGCCCACACCTATCGGACCGATCGTGGGCGCCCCACCATCGACACGACCCGAAGGAAACAGATTGTCCACCACCATCGACCGGAGACTGTTCGTCAAATCTCTGCTGGGCACTGCGGTTCTCGGCGCGCTGGCGGCATGCTCGCCCGGTGCTTCCGCAGGACCCGTGCTGACCGCGGCCGACCCGCTCCCCACCGAGGTGCCACCGGGCACCGCACTGAAGGTCGCCGCACCGAACGGCGCGCAGAAGCTCGCGCTCGAACTGTCCGGACTGATCGACCGGCTGCCGTTCACGGTGCCCGAGTGGGCGAACGTCAGCGCCGGTCCCGACGTGATCAACGCGTTCCGGGCGAAGTCCCTCGAACTCGCATCCAACGCGGGGATCCCGCCGATCCAGGCCGCCTACCAGGGCTACGACGCCAAGATCGTCGCCGTCCAGGAGAAGCACACGCCGACACTGCGATTCGCGACGAAACCCGGAAGCGACATCGCCTCCGTCGAGGATTTCCGTGGCAAGAAGATCGCCTTCTCGCAAGGTCAGGCCCAGGGCGTGGTCGTGCTGCGCCAGTTGAAGCAGGCCGGAATCGACTACGGCGAAGTCGAACTCGTCCCGCTCACCACACCGCAGTTCCTCACCTCGCTGCAGGCCGGCCAGGTCGACATCGCGCCGCTGACCACCCTGCAGGTTCCCAAGTATCTCGATCAGTACGCGGCCGACGGTGCCCGCGCGATCGAGACCGATGTCGTCGACCTGCTCACCGTGCTGTGGGCGCCGACGGAGGTACTCGAGGACCCGGCCAAGGCCGCCGCGATCGCCGCCTACATCCCGCTCTGGGCACAGTCGACCGTCTGGTATTCGGAGAACCCCGAGGAATGGGTCCAGAAGTACTACGTCCAATCGCAGAACCTCGTCGCCGAGGAGGGTCGTGCGATCGTCGACCTCACCGGCCTTCCGCACTTCCCGGCGAGCTGGGACGAGGCGATCGCGTGGGAGCAGGAAACCGCCGATCTCCTCGCCGAAGGCGGATTCGTCGACGCGCTCGACGTCTCCGCACTGTTCGACCGGCGCTTCGAGTCGCTCGCCGCCGCAGCCGTCGCCGAAACCTACCGGAGCTGACCATGGTCGACATCGCCACCACCACACCGCCGGGCATCGTACCCACCGCGGTTTCCCGGGCCCCGCAGGTCCGCTCGCGCGCCACCGCTCGCCGACGGCTCGGACCGGGCAGACGATTCCGGGGCGCGTCGTTCGTCGGACCCCTCGCCGTCCTCGCCGTGTGGTCGGTCGTGTCCGGGACCGGCATCGTCGATCCGCGGGTGCTACCCGCACCGTGGACGGTTCTGAGCACCCTCGTCCGGCTGTGGACCGACGGCACGCTCGCCGCCGACATCGTCACCTCGCTCACGCGGGCCGCCTCGGGATTCGCGGTCGGCCTCGTCGTCGGGGTGATCCTCGCGTTGCTGGCCGGGCTGACCCGCATCGGAGACGCGTTCATCGACGGTACCGTCCAGGTCAAACGCGCCATCCCGACCCTCGGGCTCATCCCGCTGCTCATCCTGTGGCTCGGGATCGGCGAGAGCTTCAAGGTCGTCACGATCGCGCTCGGAGTGTTCGTTCCGATCTACATCAATCTCGTTGCAGCCCTTCAGGGAATCGACAACAGATTCGTCGAGCTGGCACAGGTCGCGGGGCTGAATCGACTCCAGTTCATCCGCGAGGTCGTGTTCCCGGGCTCCCTCCCTGGGTTCTTCACGGGACTTCGCCTGTCCGTCAACATCTCCTGGCTCGCGCTCGTGGTCCTCGAGCAGATCAACGCCACGAGCGGCCTCGGCTACATGATGTACCAGGCGCAGAACTACGGCCAGGTCGACGTCATCATGGTCGGTCTGCTCATCTACGCGACCTTCGGTTTCGTCACCGATCTCATCGTCCGCACACTCGAAAGGAAGGCCCTCTCATGGCGACGCGGACTCAGCAAGTAGGCGTGCCCGGGTCGGTGGAATCGGGCCTGCGGATCTCCGGTCTGGTCCGGCGGTTCGGAGAGCGTGTCGTCCTGGACCGGCTCGACCTCGAGATCCCCGACGGCCAGTTCGTCGCGCTGCTCGGCCGCAGCGGCTCCGGCAAGTCCACGCTTCTGCGCGCGGTCGCGGATCTCGACGACGACGTCGACGGGTCCGGTGACATCCTCGTGCCCGAACGAATCTCCGTGGTGTTCCAGGACTCCCGGCTGCTGCCGTGGAAACGGATACTCGACAACGTGATTCTCGGCGACCGGACGATCGACGCGAAGGCGCGCGGACGGCTCGCGCTGCGGGAGGTCGGACTGAACGGACGTGAACGAGCGTGGCCCGCAGAGCTTTCCGGAGGCGAAGCCCAGCGTGCCGCACTGGCTCGCTCACTGGTGAAGGACCCCCAGCTGCTGCTCGCCGACGAGCCGTTCGGCGCCCTCGACGCCCTCACCCGCATCAAGATGCACGGCCTGCTCCGCGAACTGTGCGAACGCCACCGGCCGACCGTGCTGCTGGTGACCCACGACGTGGACGAGGCGATCGTCCTCGCCGACCGCGTCGTCGTCCTGGACGAGGGCCGCATCGGTCTCGACCTCGCGATCGACCTTCCGCATCCGCGCACCACGCGCCATCCCGACGTCCCCGAATATCGTGATCGCCTGCTTGCGGCGCTCGGTGTTCTCGAGAACCAGGAGGTTCCTGCATGACGAAGAAGCTGCACCTCAACGCATTCCTGATGCCCGTCGGTCACCACGAGGCGGCGTGGCGGCTGCCGGAGAGCGACCCGGTCGCCAACCTCGACATCGGGCACTACATCGAACTGGCCCGCATCGCCGAACGCGGCAGGTTCGACTCGGTGTTCCTGGCCGACAGCCCCGTGCTGTTCACGAACCCCGAACGTCGCCCGTCCGCCAAACTCGAACCGACGATCGTCCTCACCGCCATCGCCGCCGCCACCTCGCGGATCGGCCTGATCGGCACGGCGTCGACCAGCTACAACGATCCCTACAACCTGGCGCGACGGTTCGCCTCGCTCGACTACGTCAGCGGAGGCCGGGCCGGGTGGAACATCGTCACCACCGCGGGGGACGACGCCGCCCGCAACTTCGGCCTCGACGGGGTGCCCGCGCACAAGACCCGGTACCAACGCGCCGCCGAGTTCGTGGAGGTCTCGACGAAGCTGTGGGACAGCTGGGAGGACGACGCGATCGTCGCGGACAAGGACGCGGCGATCCACACCGATTCGTCGAAGGTCCATCCGATCCGGCACGAGGGTGAGTTCTTCAAGGTGGAGGGCGCACTGAACGTGCCGCGTCCGCCGCAGGGCCACCCGCTGCTCGTACAGGCGGGGTCGTCGGAGGACGGCAAGGACTTCGCCGCGCTGTACGCGGAGGCGATCTTCACCGCGCAACCGACGTTCAAGGAGGGTCGAGCCTTCTACGACGATGTCAAGGATCGCGTCGCGAAGGTCGGCCGCGACCCGGACAAGGTGCTGATCCTGCCCGGCATCGTTCCCGTCATCGGAGACACAGAGGAGCAGGCCCGTGCCCTCGACGACCAACTGGCGCAGCTCATCTCACCCGAGTACGCGCACCGCCAGCTCGCCGAGCGGTTCAGGCTCACCGTCGACGAACTCGACCTCGATTCGGAACTGCCCGAGGATCTGCCGTCCGAGGACGAGATCGAAGGCGCCAAGAGCCGGTACACCCTGATCGTGCAGCTCGCGCGCCGGGAGAGACTCACCGTCCGGCAGCTCATCGCCAGGCTCGGCGGCGGCCGCGGACACCGCACGTTCGCGGGGACGCCCGTGCAGGTCGCCGACACCATCGAACACTGGTTCCGCTCCGGCGCCGCGGACGGATTCAACATCATGCCGGCCGTCCTGCCGTCGGGACTCGAGAAGTTCGTCGATCTGGTGGTGCCGATCCTGCAACAGCGCGGTCTGCTGCGCACCGACTACACGGAGACGACGCTGCGCGGTCACTACGGACTGCCGCGGCCGGAGAACCAGTTCGTCGTCGACGCCGTGACCCGGGCCGCCGCCGCCCTCGGCTGATCCGTCGACCGGATGCGCATCCGGTTCGCGGCCGCGGCGCGTCCACCTGCATCGATGTCGCGACGCTTCCGGGATCGCCGGTCGGCGGATCGCGGCTCGGTCGCGAGTGTCATGTGGGCGTCCTCGGCGCCGATCGCTCACGAGCGACCCGAGTCGGTGCTAGGTTTCGCACATGACCGCGGAGGGGGCCGCCGTGTCCACACGTACCGTCGCCCGTCAGTGCACTCTGTGTGAGGCGCACTGCGGAATCCTCGTCACCGTCGACCGGGACAGGGTCACCCGCATCGAGGGTGACCCGGACGACGTGCTCTCGCACGGCTACATCTGCCCGAAGGCCACGGCGCTCGCGGACCTGCACCACGACCCGGACCGGCTGCGTCGCCCGATGCGCCGCGTCGGGGACGGCTTCGAGGAGATCGGCTGGGACGAGGCGTTCGCGCTCGCCGGGAACCGGCTGCGCGCCGTCCGGCGACGGCACGGTCGCGACGCGATCGCGATGTACCTGGGCAACCCGGCCGCGCACAGCTCGTCGGTCGTCTACGGCATCGCGCTGCGTGTCGCCCTCCTCACCCGGAAGTTCTACTCGGCGTCCTCGATCGATCAGTTCCCACAGGAATTCGCGGCGTGGAAGATGTTCGGTTCGAACGTGCTGATGCCGATCGCGGACGTCGACCGCACCGACCGTCTGTTGATCCTCGGAGCCAACCCGGCGGTGTCCAACGGCTCGGTCACCACGATGCCCGACGCCCGCGGGCGCATCGCCGCGATCCGCCGCCGCGGTGGCTCCGTGGTCGTCGTCGACCCGCGGCGCACCGAGACGGCGCGGCTGGCGGACGAGCACGTCGCGGTGCGTCCGGGCGGCGATCCGTACCTGCTGCTCGGCATGCTGCACACGATCCTTGCCGACGGCACCGGCCCGGCAGCGGGCACTGTGCCGCTGGCCGGTACGGAGGAACTCGCCGAGCTGGTCGCACCCTGCACGCCCGAGGCGATGGCGCCTCGTGCCGGGGTGGACGCGGACACGATCGTGCGCCTGGCCCGCGACCACGCCGCCGCACGGTCCGCGGTCGCGTACGCCCGTATCGGTGTCTGCCATCAGGTCACCGGCACCCTCACCCATTGGCTGGTGAACACCCTCAACGCCGTGACCGGAAATCTCGACCGGCCGGGCGGCCAGATGTATGCGACGCCCCCGATCGACGCGGCCCGTCTCGTACGGCGGCTCGGCTCCGGGCACGGCCGGTGGAGGAGCCGCACCGGCGAGCACGCCTCGTTCCGGACGGAACTGCCGGTGGTGGGGTTGGCCGACGAGATGCTCGGTGACGCAGCGGATTCCGCCGGTCCTGTCCGGGCATTGGTCACCTACGCCGGGAACCCGGTGCTGTCCACCCCGCAGGGCGGTCGTCTCGACGAGGCCCTCGACAGTCTCGACTTCTTCGTCGCGGTCGACATGTACCTCACCGAGACGTCCCGGCACGCCGACCTGATTCTTCCGCCGGTGTCCCACCTCGAGCGGGAGGAGTTCGACTTCCTGTTCCCGGTCTTCTCCGTCCGCAACAACGCACGGTTCAACGCCCGGGTGTTCGAGCCACCGCCGGACACGCTCGAGGACTGGCAGATCCTCTCGCGCCTGACCCTGGAGGTGCTTCCGCTTCCGTTGCGGGCGCAGCTGACTCGTCCACTCCGCGCCGTGTTCGATCGGCTCGGCCCACTGCGGCTGGGTGCGCTCGGTGTCCTGACCGGTCCGCACGGTGTGCTGCGCCGCGGGCGCCGGGGGTTGACCCTCGGACGCATCCGGCGCACCCGCGGGGGAATCGACCTCGGGCCGCTGCAGCCACGCCTCCGGTCCCTGGTGGCCACCCGGGACGGCCGGGTGCACGTGGCGCCGCCGGAGTTCGTCGACGAGACACGTCGCCTGCTCGCCGAGACCGAGAACGACTCGCGGGAAACCGAATTCGACCTCCGCCTGATCGGACGCCGCCACCTGCGGTCGAACAACTCGTGGCTGCACAACATTCCGACGATGGTCAAGGGCCGCGACCGGTGCACGGTCCTGATGCATCCCGACGACGCCGCGGCCCGGTCGCTCGTCCACGGCCAGCCGGTGACCGTGCGCTCCCGGATCGGCAGCATCGTGGTGCCCGTCGAGGTCAGCGACGAGATCCGGGCCGGCACCGTCGCGATCCCGCACGGTTGGGGTCACGACGAGAAGGGTGTCGGCTGGTCCACAGCCGCCGCACATCCCGGCGCCAACGTCAACCTGCTGCACGACCCCGCGGTCACCGACACCTTCACCGGCAATGCCGCCGTGAACGCGACGATGGTGAACGTGACCGCGAGGAGCGAGCGGTCCGCGGACCAGGACGTGGGAACCCGGGTCAGTCGACCAGTGCGACGGACGTGACCCGGTGCAGCACGAAGCTGCGCACCGTGCCCGCCGCTGGATCGAACGCCTCGAGCGCGCCACCGCTCACCGCGACCGGGTCGACGATGCGCCGGGTGGCCACGCCCTGGGCGTCGACGTACCCCAGGGTGACACTGCGTTTGCTGTGCACGGCGAGTTGCAGCAGCGCCATCGTGGCGGCGCCACCGGTCCGGCTGCCGTCGGCCTGCACCGACGTCGACGCCGGCGCGGTCGCGGCCCGGTCACCGGCGCGGAGGGTGCGCACCAGGGTGTCGAGCTGATCGCCGGACGGCGCGACCGGACCGGCATAGCGGGCGCGGGCGCGGGGCACCGCCACCCGGGCGCCGGGTGGCCGCAGGTCGAGCACCGCACCCGTCGAATCCTCGCCGGCGGGGGAGAACCCCGCCGCGCGCAGCTCCTGCAGCACCTCGGCGAGCGGGGCCTGGGAGATCGCGACCGTCGGTGCCAGCGCCCGCAGCGCCAGCCGCTCGGCCACCGGAGCGGCGAGGACCTCGGCGAGCAGCGCCGGGTCGTCGGACCGCACGAACGACGATGCGACGCCGGTCCGTAACCGCCCGTGCCGGCGCGCGACGTCGTCGATGAGATAGGTCAGGGACTGCGGCACCGGCGTCCGCGAATGCGCGGCGAACAGGGCGTGCAGGTCGCCGGCCCCGGCACCGGCATCCAGTGCCCGCCGCACGCTGGCCTCCCCGATGCGGTACACGGTCGCCGCTCCCGCCGACTCGACGTCGGCGACGAGCGCGACCCGAGCGGCGAGGTCGGGTACCAGCGGTCCGGGCGCGACCACGGTCAGGTCGGCCTGCACCAGAACGTAGTCCACCGGCTGCGGCAACACGGCGGCCATCTCGGCTTCGGCGTCCCCGCCGTGCAGCAGTGCCTTTCCGGGGGAGGCGATCGACCCGTGCGCGACGACGGCGAGTGCGGTTGCCTCCCGCAGCGTCTCCGCGACCGCGTCGGAGCCGAGCCGTCCCGCCCACCGCGGTCGCCGCCACGCGAGTGCCGCACGTGCCTGTCCCGCATCGGGTGAGGAACCGGGTGTCTCGGCGAGCAGTTCGAGCAGGAGCCGCCGGTCGCGGACGGCGGGCGGGGATTGCACCTCCTCGGACAGCGCGGCGATCGGTTTGTCGTTCTGGTCGCGCCGGCCGACGAGCCACGGCCTGCGGGGGGAGTCGAGCCACGCACCGGCCAGGACCGCCCACCGGTGTCCCGTGGTGGCCTTCGACCAGCCGTCGGCGGATGTCGTCGGTGCCCAGTAGTCGTCGACATCGGTCGGTGGCGGCGGGTCGGGCAGGCCGCGCGCGATCAGTCCGGCCGCGGCGAGCACCTCCACGAGCAGTGCCGCGTGGGTTTCGTCGATGCCGACGGTCTTGGCGAGCCGGCGCAGTTCGCGGACGCCGAGGCCCCCGGATTTGAGGGCAGGGGCCGGGACGGAACCGAGGGCGTCGATCAGTTCCTCGGCGTGCCGCAGCAGTTCGAGCGCGGCGCCCGCGGCGGTCGCGTTGACGTCGGCGACGGTGTGTGTGGCCGGTATCGGGGCCGGGGGCACGAGCGCGGCCGGATCGAACGGCGCCTCCCCGCGCAGGTGTTGGCCTACCCGGTGGGGCAGTTCGACGGTCTCGTCGTCGAGCCGGATCAGCAGCCCGGACGCGATCAGCTGCTGCACCGGGCGGTCGGCGGGTGCGTCCGCCGCGGCGTCCTTGGTGCGGCCGACGGGGGAGGTGCGTGCCAGGGTGTCGAGGATGCCGCGGCGGGCGGCATCGAGGTCGTCGATCATCGTCGCGAGCGCGGCGTCGTCCGGCAGATCCGACGCGGTGCTGCGGGCGATGCGCCAGGGCACGGTTTCGGTGGCGGCCGGGACGAGCGACAGCCGGTCGGCGGGACCCCACACGAGCAGGAGGGTGCGCAGCCGGTCGAGGGTGCGGTCGACGTTCTTCGCGGTGGTGCGTCCGGAGAGCAGGTCCAGCAGCGCGCGACGCGTCACGGGTGTCTCGGCGGCACCGAGCCGGGCAAGCGCTTCGATCACGCCGAAGTCGCCGGTGGTCAGCTCGTCGGCGGCCCGGAAGACCGATGCCCGTTGCTGGGCGCGGTTGGCCAGGACGGCCATGGTGGCCGGTGGCGGCACCACCAGGTCCGGCCGGGCGCGCAGGAGCGCGGCGAGGTCGGAATCGCGACGTCCGGCCAGCCACCGGGCGAGTGACGGGGGCCCGGCGTCCGGCCCGGATGAGGTGGTGGAGGTCATCGGACCCAGATTAGAGACCTGAGGTGGCCCACCGCGAACTCACCTGCCAAAATGAGCGCATGGCTCACACTTCGAAGAACCAGTACGTTGATCGCGGGTGGCCGGAGCTCGTCGACGGCGATCTCGCCGTCACCGAGTTGTCCTCCACGCGTTCGGGTCCGCTCTCTCCCTACGGTGAGGAGACGGAATTCCCGGTTCCGGTCGATTCCCTCCCGTACACGCACCCCCACACCATCATCAACCGCTGATTCTTCGGATCCCGGGAAACCGGGACACAGAGACGACACAGAGAAGGGGCCCCGCACCGGAATCCGGTGCGGGGCCCCTTCTCTGTGTTTCGGGTCAGTTCGGCAGGATGGCCGTGACCTGGTCGACCAGGACCTGATCGACGGGGATACCGGCGGCGCGGAGCGCGTCGATGCCCTGAGCGAAGCCCGCCTTGGCGCTCTGCGGCGCAAGGAACGGGATGTTCTCCTGCAGCGTCGGCGCTGCCTCGGGAACGGCCTGTTCCTGCGTCTCGACCGTGTCCGCGAGGGTGCCGGACGTCGGCATCGAACGCTGCGACGGTGCGCTGCTCAGACCGAGGCTCGAGGAGCAGGACGGCCATGCGCCCCATCCCTGGCCTTCGAGGACGCGCTCGGCGACGGCGATCTGCTGGTCGCGGCTGGCCTGGTGCGCGGTCGGTGCGTACTGCTGGCCGCCGTAGGCGTTCCAGGTGCTCGGCGAGAACTGCAGGCCACCCTGGTAGCCGTTGCCGGTGTTGATGCCCCAGTTGCCGCCGGACTCGCACTGCGCGAGGCGGTCCCAGTCGGAGTCGGGGGCAGCGTTGGCGGTGCCGCTGAAAGCGACACCGGTGACGCCGAGAACCGCGCTGGTCAGCGCGAACTTCGCGACGGTACGGCCGGTGTTGGTGGGTTTGCGATGGCGTCCGCTCATTGCTCCGGTTTCCTCTCCGCACGCGCCTACGAGGTCAGCTGTCGGGTTCGGGCTGAAGAGGTAGCCCGGCCGCGTCGTTCCCGCTGGGGAGCGATTCGGCTTCACCCCAAGGGCCGTTGCTGGTGCGTCGGCCCGGGTGCCTCCTGGGAACTTCCGCTCCCTGGGAGACCGTGTGGGTCCCCCGTTTCCTGTCCCCTGGATCGTTCGTCGGGGTTCCGGCTCCGCGGGACAGGATTTGGCGCGGCGGAACCGGGTTGGCCGGACCAGTCCGACCGGATTCGACGGTAACGGGTCGGGGGGCGGAGTGTCACCAATTGATAACGCGCGATCGTTTACGGCGATGCCGTGACCTCGGCGAGAGTCTGCGCGAACCCGCAGGTAGCGCGCTGTCTCGTCGCACCGAGTCCGTTCGAAGCCGGAACGTTATAGCGTCGTGATGTGACGAACGTCACAGATGTTACGGGTGTGAACCGACGGGGACGATGTCCTTGCCGAGCGGCATCAGCGAGATCGGAACCATCTTCAGGTTCGCGACGGCGAGCGGAATCCCGATGATCGTGATGGCCATCGCGACCGCGGTCACGATGTGCCCGATCGCCAGCCACACTCCCGCGATGATCACCCAGATCACGTTCCCGATCATCGAACCGACGCCGGCCGTCGGCTTGTCCACCACTGTCTTGCCGAACGGCCAGAGTGCGTACAGGCCGATGCGGAAGGCGGCGATGCCGAAGGGAATCGTCACGATCAGCACGCAGCACACGATGCCGGCGACGAGATACCCGAGGGCCAGCCACAACCCGCCGAAGATCAGCCAGATGACGTTGAGCAGTAATCTCACGATCCACCTCCACGTGCGCGACGGCCGGACCGCAGCGCGAACATGATCGCCAGCAGGAAGCCCAGCGGCCAGGCCGCGGTCAGCAGGTACAGCACCAGACCGGGTTTGCCGTCCGTGACCACCGGGGTCAGGAAAATTGCGACAACTGCGACGATACCGACGGCGAAGCACACCAGCGCAGCTTTGAGCAGGCCGTTGCTCGGCCCCGTAGAGGAATCGGAAGTACCCACGTCGTCCACGGTAGTGCGTCGATGCCGGTACGGGACGGTCGCACGGGCTGCCCGGCCCCGAATCGAGGTACACTGGCGCCGTCTACGCGTCCCGCACCCGATTGCGGGGCGCGTTGTTTTGCATATCCACGGGTGCCCGGTGGGGTACAGCTGTCGAGGAGCAGGTGAACGCGGTGCCAAGCGGCAAGGTGAAGTGGTACGACGTCGAGAAGGGCTTCGGCTTCCTGTCCCAGGAGGAGGGCGAGGACGTCTACGTCCGGGCGTCCGCGCTCCCGGACGGAGTGGAGGCCCTCAAGCCGGGGCAGCGAGTCGAGTTCGGCATGGCCGTCGGCCGACGCGGCCCGCAGGCCCTGAGCGTGAAGCTGCTCGAACAGCCCACCCTGCGGCAGAAGGGTGGCCGCCGCGAGCACACCCCGGACCGTGAGCGCCGCAATCCCGAGGACCTGGCGAGCATGATCGAAGACGTGATCACGCTGCTCGACACGTCGGTGCAGCCCGACCTGCGGCGCGGACGGTACCCGGAACGCAAGGCAGCCCAGCGCATCTCCGAGGTCCTGCGCGCCGTCGCCCGCGAGCTCGATTCCTGACTTTCGCCACCGCACCCGCGACGAGGGCCTCCGGTGATCCACCGGAGGCCCTCGTCGCGGATGGGGGTCAGTACGTCTGCACGGCCCAGACCGCGTGGGCGATCGCGGTGCCCGTCTCGTCCTGCACGGCCGACGGCAACTGGATCTCGACGCCGAGCAGCTGGATCTCCGGGTCGGACGGCACGGTGACCGCGCGCTGCTCACCGGGAGCGAAGAGGCGGCCGTCCACGAACGTCTCGCCCGTCTTGGGATCGCCGTAGACGACGATCAGGCGCCAGGGCGCATCGGCGATCTCGGACGGCAACGACAACTGCAGCGGGTATCCGGCCGGAACGTCGAGCATGCCCAGCGGATTCTCGATGCAGTCCTCCAGGTAGAGGTTGCAGTGCTGGGTCGGCTCGACCGTCACGCTCGTGCCGCGTGCGAACGCGGTGACCGTCGGAAGCTTCGGCTCGGCCGAGTCGACGAGCTTCCACACCACCGCGGCGAGACCACCCGCCACGAGCAACAGGACCACCGCGATGAGCGCGATGATCTTCTTCGTCCGGGCCTGCAGCGTCATTGAATTCCGTTCCTGCTCGTGTGTCCGCCGGCGCGCGAGGTGCGCCGGTCGGTGGTCTCTGGATCTGCGTGCTCGGGTCGTTTGCCACCGAGTCCGGGCAACAACGTCTTCCCACGGTAGGTCAGGATCGTCTGGGTCAGTCCCAGAACCAGTACCACCGTGACGACGCCGAAGCCGATCCAGTACTCGGGCGGCAACAGCACGCCCAGCGCGCCGCCGACCACCCAGCTCAGCTGGAGCACCGTCTCCGAACGTCCGAACCCGGACGCGATCGATTCCTCCGGCAGGTCCTGCTGCAGCGACGCGTCCAGCGACACCTTCGCCAGGGCGCTGGCACACGCCGCGACCAGCGCCGCAGCGGCCGCTGCGAAGATGTTGTCGGTCGCGGCGACGATGGCCGAGACGATCACCACCGCCGCGGTACAGCGGACGACGATGAGGGCGGGACGGCCCAGCGCCAGCCGGGCTCCGGTGGCGTTGCCGGCGAAGTTTCCGATCGCCGCGGCCGCCCCGACGAGCCCCAGCATCGCCGCCTGCACGAGCGGGTCGTGCTCGGTCTTGGACTTGGCGACGAACGCGATGAACAAGGTGAGGAAACCGGTGAGCACCCGGATCGTGCCGTTGCCCCACAATCCGGTGACGACGGCGCGGCCCAGCGGCTGACGGCGACGCGTGCCCGGTGTGGCGATCACCTCGGTCCGGGTGTCGATGGCCTCGGTGCGCGCCTCGGACCCGTGATACGACAGCGTCGCCGGGACCTCGCCCTCGGTGACCTCCACCCACGCCGGGATCCGCATGCTCAGGTACGCGCCGAACGCGGTGATCCCGGCGCACAACCACAACGCACCCGACGAACCGAACAGCCACGCCGCGGCAGCAGCGACCGCACCGGCACCCAGCGTGCCGCCGACCAGGCCGAACACGGTCAGGCGGGAATTGACCCGCACCAGATCGATCTCCGGTGGCAGCACCCGGGGCGTCACCGCCGATTTCAGCACCGAGAACGATTTGCTCAGCACCATCATCGCCAGCGCGGCGGGATACAGCCCCCAACTGTCGAAATTGAACACGAGCACCACCGCGAGGACGCTCCGCAACGCGAACGACGCCGCCAGCGCCAGCCGCCGGCCGTGCTGCAGCCGGTCCAGCAGCGGGCCGATCAGCGGTGCGATGATCGCGAACGGTGCGATCGTGATGAGCAGATACAGCGCGACCTTCGTCTTGTCCTCACCGGTCGCGGCCGAGAAGAACAAGGTGTTCGCCAGTGCCACTGCGATCGCGGCGTCGCTCGCGAAGTTCGCCATCGTCGCGTACATCAGCGCGGTCAGACCGGACTTGTCGGCACCGTCCGCGTTGGCCGCCCGCCGGAACGTGGCGATGCCCTTGTTCGTCAGTTCCCGGCTGCGCAGCGCCGCGACCCGGGTGACGGTCAGCTTCCGGGGCATCCGCGGGGCACGCGGCGCATCGGACTCCGTGGCCGCGCGTGCGTCGTCGCGTGGTTTGCGGTTCCCGTCGAGCGGGTGCAGCGGCGGCAACGGTGTGCGCCGGGCAGCGGTGTGCCGCGGGGGCGGATAGTTGCGGTAGCCGGGATGGTCCGCGGCGGGGTCGTGCCGGGCGGAACGCGAGGAGCGCGGAGCCGAGCGGCGGTCGCCGCCGTCGGCGTCGGCACGGCCGCGCGCCGGGTCGGCGGGTCGGCGCTCGTCCGGATCGGTCACGTCTTCGATTCTTCCCCACGGGCCTCCGGTGGTGCAGACAGGTACCCGCGTGGGATGGGACACGAAGTGCTCACGGTACGAAACGCACCTCGAACATCGTCGGCCAGTACTTGCCGGTGACGAGGAACCGGTCGGTTCCCGGCACCTGCGCGATCCCGTTGAGAACGTCGATGCCCTCGCGCTGCTCGTCGGTGAGTTCGTCGCGGAGCGCCCCGGCGTCGACGGTCGCGGTGACCCGGCCCGAATCCGGGTCGATGCGGACGATCCGGTCGGTCTTCCACACGTTCGCGTAGACGGAGCCGTCCTCGGCGCATTCGAGTTCGTTGAGATTGTCGACCTCGCGACCGTTCGCGCGCACGGTCGCGGTGCCGAGCACGTCGAAGGTCACCGGGTCGCGGAAGGTGAGGGTCGACGAACCGTCGCTCATGACCAAGCGGTTCCCGTCCGCGCACAGACCCCAGCCCTGACCGTCGTAGTCGACGAGGTCGCGGGGCGCGAGCGTGTCGCGGTCGCGGGCGATGGCCACGCCGTCCTTCCAGGTCAACTGCCACACGGTGTCTCCGGCGACGGTGATGCCCTCGCCGAACATCTCGTCGGGAACCGGCACCCGGGTGCGCTCGGCGCCGGTGTCGAGCGCCCGCGCCGACAGATACGACCGGCCCTCCCGGCCCGTCCCCTCGAGCAGTTCGCCGTCGGAGATCTCGAGACCCTGCGTGAACGCGGCCGGGTCGTGCGGCCGGGTCGCGACGACCTCGACGCGCAGTTCCTCGGCGGGTGGCCCGGGGTCGGCGACGGGCCGGTCGGCGCACGCGGTGAGGACCCCGGTGGTGAGCGCCGCGACGGTCGTGGCGAGGACCGCGGCCGGCCGGATCGGTCGGGGGAGTCTGCCGTCCTGTCGCACTCGCACGGACGCCATCATCGCAGTTGACCGACCCCGTCTCGGCAGCCAAGGGCCACGCTCCCGCCCGGGTGCGGCAGAATGGGCACCGTGAGTGCTGTGTCTTCTGCTGATGCCCCCAGCGCGGAATCCTCGGCCGCCGCGGCTGTGCGACCCGTCCTCGCCGATGCGGTCGATGTCGCCCGCGCGGCTCTCGACGAGCTCGGCGAAGGCGGGATCGGCGCGCATCTGGGCGTGACCGGCGACGACGACTGCGCGGCCACCCACCGGTTCGTCGCCGAACTGCCCGGCTATCGCGGCTGGCAGTGGGCGGTCGTCGTGGCGGCCGCACCGGAATCGGATCACGTCACGGTCAGCGAACTGGTGCTGCTGCCCGGACCCGACGCGCTGATCGCACCCGACTGGCTTCCGTGGAACGAGCGGATCCGTCCCGGCGACCTCGGCCCGGGCGACCTGCTGGCCCCCGTCTCCGGCGATCCGCGTCTGGTGCCCGGATATGTCGAGTCCGGCGACCCCGAGGTCGACGACACCGCGCTCGAGATCGGTCTCGGCCGACGGCAGGTCATGAGCCTGGAGGGTCGCCTCGACGCGGCCCAGCGCTGGTTCGACGAATACGGACCGGACAGCGAGATGGCCAAGGCCGCCCCGTCGACGTGTCTGCTCTGTGGCTTCTATCTGCCGCTCTCGGGGTCGTTGCACGCCGCGTTCGGGGTGTGCGGAAACGAATTCGCCGCGGACGGGCACGTCGTGCACGCGCAGTACGGCTGCGGCGCCCACTCGGACACGACACTTCCGACCGGTGCGGGCTCGCCCCGGTTCGACGCATACGACGACGCGGCGGTGGAGATCGTCACGGTCACCCGCCCGGAGCCGGCCGGGGACGAGACCGCCGCCCCGGCGACCGACGAGACCGGCCGGCCGGAACAGACCGACTGACGTGACCCCGGCCGACCCCGCGGACCCGTTCGGCACCGCGGCGCTGCGGGACGGGACGCTGCTCGCGTGGCAGTCGTCGCCGACCCGGCTGCGGGAGGACACCGCCACCGAATCGGATCTCGTCCGTGCCGGTTACCGCGACCGCGTCCTCACCGAACTCGCGCAGAACGCCGCCGACGCCGCTTCCCGCGCGGGCACCACCGGTGCGATGCGGGTGTGGATCGGTGACGACGGATTGCACGTCGCGAACACCGGTGCCCCGCTGGACGAACCCGGTGTGCAGGCACTGACGGCGCTGCGGGCGTCCGCGAAGACCGGAGGGGTCGGACGCTTCGGTGTCGGCTTCACCGCCGTCCTCGCCGTCTCCGACGACATCGAGATCCGGTCCCGGAGCGGGTCGATCCGCTTCTCCGGTGAACGCACCCGCACGGTCCTGCGCGAGCACGCTCTGGCGCCGCCGCGGTCCGGGGTGCCGGTGTTGCGGCTGGCGTGGCCTGCCGCCGAACCGCCGCTGCCGGGCTTCGACACCGAGATCGTGGTGCGATTGCGGCCCGACGTCGACGCGCGGGCTCTGCTCGGCGGCTTCCGCGACGAGGCCGCGGACCTGCTCCTGGAACTGCCTGCCCTCGGCTCGATCACCATCGGCGACGACGAGCTCACCCGCACCCGCACGGATCTCGGGAACGGTCTCCACGAGATCACCGCTGCCGGTCGCCGCTGGTGGGAAGGCGGAGGGCCGCATGCCCGATGGTTGATTCCCGTCGCCGGCACCGGGGAGATCACGCCCGTCGGCGACGACGTGCTGCGTGCCCCCACCCGATCCGACGAAGAACTGTCGCTGCCGGTCCTCGTCGTCGCCGACGTCCCGATGCAGCCCGACCGGCGGCGGCTGCTGCCCGGCGCCCGGCTCGACCGGATCGCCGACGGTTACGCCGGCTTCGCCGCGGCGCTGCCTGCCGGTCAGCGGATCGCGGTGGTCCCGGTTCCCGGATTCGCGCGCAGCGAGACCGACGGGCTGCTCCGGGAGGCCGTGCTCGCGGAGCTGCGCACCCATCCGTGGCTGCCCGCCGCGAACGGCGGCGACGACCTGGTGCCCGAACGGGCGACGGCGCTCGACGGCCTCACCGACGAACTGGCGGAGGCGCTCGCCGACGTGGTGCCGGGTCTCGTCGCGCCCGCGCTGTGCGGCCCGCGGTATGCCGCCGCGCTCGGCGCCGTGGACGTGCACCGCATCGGTCCGGCCCGTGTCGCCGAACTGCTCACCGGCCTGGACCGCGACCCGCAGTGGTGGCGTCGGCTGTACGACGCGCTGGAACCGCTCGTCGTGGATTCGGTGGTCGCGGAGGAACTCGCGTCGATCCCGGTGCCGCTGTCGGACGGGCGTCTCGTCACCGGTCCGCGCACCACCGTGCTCGGGACCGATCTCGGGGTGGACGCTCCGCTCGTGCTGCCGTGGGTGCGGTTGGTGCACCCGGACGCCGCGCATCCGTTGCTCGCGCGCCTCGGGGCGGGCACCGTCACCGCTGTCGACCTGCTGTCGGATCCCGCGTTGTCCGCCGCGGTCGAGGGCGTCGACCCCGACGACCACGACGCCGCCGCCGAACTCGCGGACACGGTGCTGCGGCTGGCCGGGCACGTTCCGGGTGGTGCGGTGCCCCGTGATCTCGGTGCGCTGCTGCTGCCCGACACCGACGGTGAGCTGGTTCCGGCCGACGAACTGCTCCTGCCCGGTGCGCCGCTCTCATCCGTTCTGGTGGACGAATCACCTTTCAGGACAGTGGATTCCGAACTGGCGGACCGCTACGGACCCGACTCGTTGCGGGCGATCGGCGTCGGCTGGGGTTTCAGCGTGCTGCGCGCCGAACTCCCCACCGGACCGGACCACGACCTGCCCGACGAGGAACAGTGGTGGGCGACGGTCGACACCGACCCGGACACCCTCGTCGCGGTCCGCGACCTCGACCTCGTCGACGAGAGCCGGTGGCCGCAGGCCCTGGCCTTGCTCGCCGCCGACCCCGACACCGCCGAGGCGCTCGCCGACCGCGACGGCTACACCGCGTGGTGGCTGCGCACCTACGCCGTCCTCGACGATCAGCCGCTGGGCCGGTTGCGCGCGCCCGACGACGTGACCTTCGCCGGCCTGCTCGACCCGTGCCCGCACCCCGACTCCGAACGCCTGCGCGCGTGCCTGGCCGACGCGGTCGTCGACAGCACGACACTGGCCGCGGTGCTGCTCGAGCGTCTCGCGGACCCCGACCGTCATCCGGCGCCCGCGGTGGTCGCCTCCGCGCACAGCGCCCTCGCCGGCGCCTACGCCTCGGGGGTCCTCGACGCCGGTGAACTGGATCTGCCGGACGCGGTGCGCAGCATCGCCGGCACCGTCGTCGACGCGACCGACGCGCTGGTTCCGGACCGTCCCTGGTTCGCCGCGGTGATCCCCGCGGACCGGATCGTGATCGGCTCCACGGCCACGGCGGGCGCCCTGGCCGAACTGCTCGACCTCGCAACGGCGTCCGACTCGGTGTCCGCCGACCCGACCGGTCCGGGCCGCGTCACCGAATGGTCGCGGGAACCGCTGGCCGTGCTCGCCGCCGCGACCGCGGGGGTGCCGCTGCCGCGCGGGCCGCTCACCGTGCACGAGCGTCTCGTCGTGCGCTGTTCGGGCGCGGTGACGGGGGAGCGGGACGTGCCGTGGTGGGTGGACCGATCGGGCACCACCCACTGCACTTCCGCCGGATTCACCGCCGCTGTCGCGAGCGGCGGGGCGGGGACGTGACCGTCGACGTCGCGGTGCTCGACTGGATGCTCGGCATCCGTGAACCCGCGCTCACGACCGCGGTGACCGTCGTCACCCACACCGGCGGCACCGCTGGAGTCACGATCCTCGCGACCGTCGCGACACTGCTGTTGCTGCGCGCGTCCCGGCCGCAGGACGCGTTGCTCGTCGCCGGTGCCGTGCTCACCGGCTGGCCGGTCATGAGTCTGCTCAAACTGCTGTTCGCCCGCGCCCGGCCGCCGCTGCCGGAGCGGCTGGTGGACCTGTCGACGCATTCGTTCCCGTCCGGTCACGCGATGATGTCCGCGGTCCTGGCGGTCGCCCTCGCTGCCGTACTCGCCCGGTCCACGCGGCCGCAGGGCCCGTGGCGCGCGGTGCTCTACGCCGGTCTCGCCTGCTACACCGTGGCCGTCGGGCTGTCCCGCGTCTATCTCGCGGCGCACTGGCTGACCGACGTCGTCGCCGGCTGGATCCTCGGCTCGCTGTGGGCCCTCCTGTGGGTGTGGTTGGTCACGCGGGTGCGGATCCGTCGCTGACGCGAAGAGCGTGCGCCCGGGACCGTCAGTTCAGGCCGACCTGCGCCCCGCGGTGACCGCGGCGTGCCGCGCGGCGCTGAACGAGGAAGAGCGCAGAACCCAGCAGCCCCACGATGATTCCGGCCACGCACACCGGCAGCGCGGCCGACCATCGGTCCCCGGCGACGAGAACGACGACCGTCGCGACGACCCACGCCAGGGTGCCGACGGTGAGCGCGGGGCGGGGGTCGGCGAGCCGTCGGACCTGCGCCGCGACGTCGTCTGCGTGTTTCACAATTTGCAGACTAGTAGTTCCCCCTTGCAATAATCTCCCGGTTGCGACTCGAGCAGACTTTCTTCGGAGCGGATATTCGACATGGCCGTAGGCACCGGATTGCTGGACACCTATTTCAAGATCACCGAACGGGGTTCGACGGTGTCCCGGGAGGTTCGCGGCGGTGTCGTCACCTTCGTCGCGATGGCCTACATCGTGGTGCTCAATCCGCTGATCCTCGGTAGCTTCTCGGCCGACGACGCCACCGCCAAGGTCGATGTGCTCGGCAACATCCTGCCGATCAACCAGGTCGCCGCGGTCACGGCACTGGTCGCCGGTCTGATGAGCATCGTGTTCGGCATCATCGCCAACTATCCGTTCGCGCTCGCGGCGGGCCTGGGCATCAACAGCCTGCTCGCGGTGTCCATCGCGCCGCAGGTCACCTGGCCCGAGGCGATGGGCCTGGTGGTCATCGACGGCATCATCATCGTGATCCTGGCGCTCACCGGATTCCGGACCGCGGTGTTCAATGCGATTCCCCCGGAACTGAAATCGGCCATCGCTGCGGGCATCGGCGCGTTCATTGCGTTCATCGGCCTCGTCGACGCCGGCTTCGTCCGCCGCATCCCCGACGCCGCCGGCACCACCGTGCCCGTCGGTCTCGGCATCGACGGCTCGATCGCGTCGTGGCCCACCGCGGTGTTCGTCTTCGGTGTCCTGCTGATGGGTGTGCTGGTCGTGCGCAAGGTACGCGGCGGCCTGCTCATCGGCATCGTGATCACCACGGTGGTCGCCGCGATCGTCCAGGCGATCACGGATGTCGGACCGTCGATGGGCACCAACCCGAAGGGCTGGAACCTGAGCACCCCCGAGGTGCCCGGCCAGATCGCCGGCATGCCCGATCTGAGCCTGGTCGGAAACGTCGACCTGTTCGGCGCCTTCACCCGGATCGGCGTGATCGCCGCGACGCTGCTCGTCTTCACCCTGGTGCTCGCCAACTTCTTCGACGCGATGGGCACGATGACCGGCCTGGGCAAGGAAGCCGGCCTCGTCGACAAGGACGGCAACCTGCCGAACGTGGGCCGTGCGCTCGTGGTGGAGGGCACCGGCGCCATCGTCGGTGGCGCAGCGTCCTCGTCGTCGAACACCGTGTTCGTGGAGTCGGCCTCGGGTATCGCCGACGGCGCCCGCACCGGCCTGGCGAACGTCGTCACCGGTGTGCTGTTCCTCGCCGCGATGTTCCTGACACCGCTGTACGAGATGGTTCCGATCGAAGCTGCCGCCCCCGCCCTGATCGTCGTGGGCGCCCTGATGATCGGGCAGGTCCGGGACATCGATTTCAGCAAGTTCGAGGTCGCGCTGCCGGCATTCCTGACGATCGTGGTGATGCCGTTCACCTATTCGATCGCCAACGGCATCGGCGTCGGCTTCATCACCTGGGTGGTGCTGCACGCGGCGAGCGGGAAGATCCGCACGCTTCATCCGCTGATGTGGGTGGTAGCAGCACTGTTCACCGCATATTTCGTGGTGGATCCCATCACCAGTGTTCTCACCTAGACATATGTCGGTAGTTTCCATCCCATAACGTATTGTGCTCGCCATGACATCGGAAACACGCGCACTGGCGGGCGATCTCGCCCTGGCCGTCGTGCGCCTGACGCGTCATTTGCGGGGGAGACGCACCGATTCGCGAGTGTCCCTGACCCAGCTGTCGGCCATGTCGACGCTGAGTCAGGAAGGAGCGATGACCCCCGGGGCACTTGCAGCGCGTGAGAAGGTCCAGCCACCGTCGATGACGCGCGTCATCGCATGCGCTACAACGATCTCTCGGTGCTGGTGGAGCGGACACCGCATCCGACCGACGGCAGGCAGATCATCGTCGACCTGTCCGAGCCGGGACGGGATCTGCTGCGCGACGGGCGCATCGCTCGGGAGTTCGTGATGCAGTCGCCGTCGAA
>NZ_LRRH01000057.1 GCF_001646785.1 Rhodococcus phenolicus | reverse complement strand
GCCGCGTTCTGCGAGGGGGACCCCGCGATGTTGCGGAAGCGCCCCTTGCGTTGTGCCTGACGTTCATTACAGGCGCCGGGCATGCGCCAGGCTCTTGTTAACGAGGATTCTCAAGTTTCAGGCACTGGACAGGCACGCGCGTCGACGCCGAGGCACCCTCGCGCGCCTCCGTAAACTCCTGGCCAGAGCGTTGTTCTCGGCGATACCTGCCTCGGGGGCACGCAGCGGACCCGGGACCGGAAGTGTGCTGGGGGTCAGGCGAACCGCGGGGGGCGCTTCTGCAACATCGCGGTGGCCCCCTCGAAGAAGTCGGCCGACGTCAGCAACTCGGCCTGGCCCGCCTTCTCGCGTTCCAGTGCCTCGTCCAACGCCCCCAGCGTCGACGCGTTCAGCGCCTGTTTGGTCAGGGCGAGGGCGCGCCGCGGGCCGGCAGCGGTCCGTGCCGCGACCGTCCGGACGTGGTCGAGCAGCCGATCGTCCGGCACCGTCTTCGCGACGAGCCCGAACCTGTCGGCATCCGCGGCCGAGACCCGGTTCCCGAGCAACGCCATCTCGGCCGCC
>NZ_LRRH01000006.1 GCF_001646785.1 Rhodococcus phenolicus | reverse complement strand
GACACGGTGTTCTCGCCGGGTCTCCGACACGGTGGGCTCCGGATCGCCCGAGCACCCGGCGATCACGAGTGCGGCGCAGACCGACGCAGCTCCACTCCGGAAACGTTGTCCCGCCGTATTTTTCGGGACGATCCGTGAACAGGATTCGCTCATGACGACATTCACCGCCTGGCACCGAGATTGCGTACCGCACAGCCGGGCGGTACCACCGGGACGGAATTCGCTCCTCATCCTGGCCCCGGCCCGGCTCGGCGTTGCCCGGTCGAGGCGAATCGCCGCGTGGGAACGGTCCGTGATTGCATGGAGCAGGACACACGAGGAGTTTTCGATGAGCTATTTCGAACGAACCGGACCGAGCACCTACCGGGCCACGCACCATGTCGGCGGCGCGTGGGAACCGAACGAACAGCACATCGCACCGGCGCTCGGCCTGATGACGCACGCCGTCGAACTCGATCGGGATGCCCGGCGCGACGACACGCTCGCCGTCGGCCGCCTTTCGTACGACATCCTCGGCATCATCCCGGTCGACGAGGTCGACGTCGAGGTCACCGTGTTGCGCCCGGGACGCACCATCGAACTCGTCGAGGCCGTCCTCGCGCACAACGGACGCGCGGCCGTGCGGTTGCGCGCCTGGCTGATGCAGACCCGGGCGACCGCCGAACTCGAAGGCACGTCGTTCCCGCGGATCGCGCCGCCCGAAGACATGGAGCCGTGGGATCCGTCGGCGGTGTGGCCGGGCGGATTCATCGCCTCCGCTCAGGTACGACGCACCCAGGTCGAACCCGGGCGCGCATCCTATTGGGTGCGCACGCCGATCCCACTCGTCGCCGACGAGAAGGTCAGTGCCGTCGCGAGCGCCGCGGGACTTCTCGACATCGCCAACGGAATGACAGTGCGCGCTCATCCGAAGGACATCGCGTTCCCCAACATCGACCTCACCGCGCATTTCTTCGCCGAGCCGCGGGGCGAGTGGCTGGGATTCGACACCACGGTCTCGTTCGGTGCGAACGGTCTGGGCTTGACCAGCAGCGTCGTCCACGACGCCCACGGTCCGATCGGTACCGCCTCACAGGTGCTCACCGTCCGCCCGTCCTGACCTGACCGAACCGGCTGACGCACGCGTGGGTACTGTCCGAACCATGCCTCGAGTCGCCGTCACCCTGCACAACAACGCGCCCCGGGACCTGCCGGAGCACATCCACCGGCACGTGCCGCACTACTGCGCGCTCGAAGCGGCGACCCATGCGTGGAACCGGGTGCTCGTCGACGCGTTCGACGGCGAGTTCGATCCCGTCACGGACATCGCGCTGGTCAATGTGAACAGCAACTTCTCCGGCGAACTGTTCACCGACGCCGCCGAGGTCGGTGTCGAGGTGGCGAAGATCGGCACCACGTCGGTGACCCTGCGGGTCGAGATCGTGCAGGGCGGCACACGCGCGGCGGACCTGTCGGTGACGCTCGTGCAGGTCGGGGACGGTCGCACCGTGTCGCGGCCGTGGTCGCCGGAGCAGATCGTCTCCCTCGAAGCGCTGCACCGTCCCGGCGCACTCGCCGATCGGGTGTGACGGAAAGCGAAGTGCCCGAACCGGAGTGAGGATCCGTCAGAACAGGCCGTCGCGGAATCCCTGGCGCCACGACGGATGACGCAGCTGCCAGCCGAGTTCTCGTTCGGCCTTGGCATTGGAGAACCCTCGCCCCTCGGTCATCATCGTGACGGCCACATCGCCGGCGAGTATCCGTGCGAGCCACCGAGATAGCCGCATCGGAGGCTTCGCACCGGCGCACGCCGCCAGATGCGGCAGCCGTTCACCGGCCTCGACGATGTTGTACACGCCCTTCGCCTGCTGCTCCACCGCCAGGACGGTCGCGCCCGCCGCGTCGTCCAGATGCACCCAGGAGCTGTATCCCGTACCGCCACCGACGAGCGGGAACTGCCGCTTCCGGACGAGTTCGACCTGATCGTCGCTGGCACCCGGACCGCAGAGCCCGCCGTACCGCAACGCCGCCCCGCCTGCCTCGACGACCCGGTCCTCGACGTGGCGGATAGCATCCGCTCCCGCACGCGCTCGGGTCCCCGTCTCCGGGTCCAGCGGATCCTCCTCCGTCTTCACCCATCCGCCCGTGCGGACACCGTTCCAGCTGGCGTAGCTCTGCGCGACGACGTGCGGCCGTGTGTGACACGGCGACAAGCCCGCCGGGGTCGCGGACTTGCGGCCACAATGGTGACGGACGTGGAGGTGGCGATGACCGACAGCACGCACGAGTCCCGAATCCACAGCGGCTCGCTCGCCGACGAGACCGTCGCCCTGGTGCGACGGTGGATCGCCGAGGCCGCGACGATCCCGCCGGACCGCGGTGCCGAGCAACTCGCGGCCGTCCTGAGTGACCCGCACGGCCTCGAATTCACGGTGGCGTTCATCGACGGGGTGATCCGGCCCGAGGATCCGCGGGTCGCCGCCCGCAGTCTCGCCGGCCTCGCCCGTGACGTTCCCGCGTTCCTGCCCGCGCATCTGCGCGCCGCCGTGCGGGTGGGCGGGGCGCTCGGTCCCACGCTGCCGCACATCGTGGTGCCCGCGGCACGGCGGGCGCTGCGCGCGATGGTCGGGCATCTCGTGGTGGACGCGACCGATGCCCGGCTCGGGCGCGCCATCTCCCGGTTGCGCCGCGACGGGGTGCGGCTGAACCTGAATCTGCTCGGGGAGGCGGTGCTCGGCGAGCGTGAGGCCGCCCGCCGGCTCGACGGCACCCGCACGCTGCTGGCCCGCGACGACGTGGACTATGTGTCGATCAAGGTGTCCGCGGCGGTCGCGCCGCATTCTCCGTGGGCGTTCGACGAGGCGGTCGCCGGCATCGTCGAACGGCTGGCGCCGCTGTACCGGCTGGCCGCGACCTCCCGTTCCCCGAAGTTCGTGAATCTGGACATGGAGGAGTACCGCGATCTGGATCTGACGATCGCGGTGTTCACGACGATCCTGGATCGTCCGGAGTTCGCGCATCTGGAAGCGGGCATCGTCCTGCAGGCATATCTGCCGGATTCGCTGGCGGCGCTGATGCGGTTGCAGGACTGGTCGGCGGCACGACGGGCGCGCGGCGGCGCGCCGATCAAGGTCCGCATCGTCAAGGGCGCGAATCTTCCGATGGAACGTGTCGAGGCATCGCTGCACGGCTGGCCGCTCGCGACGTGGGGTTCCAAGCAGGAAACGGATACGCACTACAAGCGCCTGCTGGACCGTGCGCTCGTGCCGGACCGCATCGCGAATGTGCGGATCGGCGTGGCGGGGCACAACCTGTTCGACGTCGCGCATGCGTGGTTGCTCGCCGGGCGGCGGGGGGTGCGGGACGGCGTCGATGTGGAAATGCTGCTCGGGATGGCGCCCGGGCAGGCGGAGGTGGTGCGCCGGCACGTCGGCGGGGTTCTGCTGTACACGCCGGTGGTGCATCCGGACGAATTCGACGTGGCGATCGCGTACCTGGTGCGGCGGCTCGAGGAGGGGGCCGGTCAGGACAATTTCATGTCGGCGGTGTTCGCGCTGCACGACGACGAGTCGTTGTTCGACCGCGAGAAGGAGCGGTTCCTCGCCTCGCTTGCGGAGGTGGACGGTGCGGTGCCGGCCCCGAACCGCACGCAGAACCGTCTGGTGGATCCGCTCGCACCGCCCGCGCCGGGATTCGCCAACGCCCCCGACACCGATCCGTCGCTGCCCGCGAACCGCACATGGGGACGGCAGATCCTCGCGCGTGCGGGTCGCTCGCGGCTGGGTGTGGACACGGTCGCGGCACACACGGTGCACACGGCGGGCCACCTCGACGGGCTGCTCGCGCACGCCGCGGCACACGGCCGCGAGTGGGGCGCTCGCCCGGGCGCCGAGCGCGCGGCGATCCTCGAACGGGTCGCGCACGAGCTCGAATGCCGGCGCGGCGACCTCGTCGAGGTGATGGTCGCCGAGGCGGGCAAGACCATCGACCAGGCAGACCCGGAGGTGTCCGAGGCGATCGACTTCGCCCGCTGGTACGCCGACCGGGCCCGGGAACTCGACGCCGTCGAGGGCGCGCGCTTCGTGCCGTCCGCGCTGACGGTGGTGACGCCGCCCTGGAACTTCCCGGTCGCGATCCCGGCCGGGTCGACGCTGGCCGCGCTGGCCGCCGGGTCGGCTGTGGTGCTGAAACCGGCGGCGCTGACGACTCGGTGCGGCGCGGTACTGACCGAGGTCCTGTGGGCGGCGGGGGTGCCGCGCGATGTCCTGCACCCGGTGCGGCTCGCCGACCGCGAGCTGGGCCGGCAGTTGATCGCGGATCCCCGAGTGGGCCGGGTGGTGCTCACCGGCGCCTTCGAGACCGCCGAGTTGTTCCGCTCGTTCCGGCCCGATCTGCCGTTGCTCGCCGAGACGAGCGGCAAGAACGCGATCGTGGTGACGCCGAGCGCGGATCTGGATCTCGCGGTACGCGACGTCGTGCAGTCGGCGTTCGGCCACGCGGGACAGAAGTGCTCGGCCGCGTCGCTGGTGATCCTGGTCGGCTCGGTCGCGACGTCGCGCCGGTTCCGCAACCAGCTCGTCGACGCCGTGACGTCGCTGCCGGTCGGTCCCGCCGACGACCCGCGCACCCGGATGGGTCCGCTCACCGAACCGGCCCACGGGAAGCTGCTCGATGCACTCACGTCGCTGGATGCGGGGGAATCCTGGCTCGTCACGCCGCAGCGCCTCGACGACACGGGACGGCTGTGGAGCCCCGGCATCCGGGTGGGCGTGCGCCCCGGTTCACGCGCCCACCGCACCGAGTTCTTCGGCCCGGTGCTGAGCATCATGACGGCCCGCGACCTGGACGAGGCGATCGCGATCCAGAACGGCGTGGAGTTCGGATTGACGGCGGGGCTGCACAGTCTCGACGCCGCGGAGGTCGCGCGGTGGCTGGACCTGGCCGAGGCCGGGAACCTGTACGTCGATCGCGGTATCACGGGAGCGATCGTGCGGCGTCAGCCCTTCGGCGGCTGGAAACGGTCGGCGGTCGGCGCCGGATACAAAGCCGGCGGCCCGAACTACCTGGTCGGTTTCGGATCGTGGAAACCGTTTCCGCACAACCCGATCGACGAGACGGTGGACGGCGCCCCGGCGCTTGTTCTCGACGCCGCCGAACTGTCGGGCGCCGAGCGCGATTTCCTGTGCCGGTCCTTCGCGAGCGATGCCCGCGCGTGGCGCACCGAGTTCTCCCGCGCGCTCGACGTGAGCGCCCTGACCGCCGAGCGCAATCTGTTCCGTTATCGGCCGGTGCGGGTGCACGTCCGGCTCGGCGCGCGCGGAACACAGGTCGCGTTGCTGCGGGTGCTGGGCGCCGCCGCTCGGTGCGGCGCCCCCGTCGAGGTGTCCACCGCCGTCCCGCTGTCTCCCGAAATCATCCGTGTACTGGGAACTTTCGCGATCGATCTGGCGATCGAAACGGATGCGGCGTGGCTGAACCGGATCGGTAGGCCGGCCCCGGACCGTATCCGGTTGATCGGCGGGGACGCCCGCGCTCTCGCCGAGGAACTGCACGGCCGTCCCGGAACGGCCGTGCACGATCACCCGGTCACCGAGTCCGGCCGGCTGGAGATGCTGCCGTTCCTGCGGGAACAGTCGATCTCGATCACCGCGCATCGGTTCGGGACACCGAACCACCTCACCGACGACATCGTTTGACCCGACAACGGTTCGAGATCGGTTACGCCGAACCGGTCGGATCCGGGCGGCAGGTGCGGTGCAATAGGAAGATGAACATCGCCGAAACCCCACCCACCGAACGCCGCCGGAAGGCACTCGCCGCCGTGAAGGAACTCGGCCCCCAGCGCACCGAACAGGCAGTCCTGAAGGTGCGATGTCCGGCCAGCCACACCGTCGCCGCGGTGTACAAGACGACCGAAGGTCCGGTGGTGGTCTCGGCCAGCGGCCCGGGCGGGCGTGGGTCACGCGATCGGGAGGCCACCGGCCACCACGGCGACAAGCTGGATTCGGAATTCGTCGACACTCTCGAGGCGACGCAGTTCGAGGACGACGCGATCCCCGCCGGATGCGCGTGCGGGCCGCGGACCCTGTCCCGCAAGAAGCTGCAGCACGCGGTCGACTCGCACGCCCACGTCGTGAATCTGACCTGACCGCCGTCCCGCGGCGTGTTGTCCGCGGCCTGGCCGGGGTGTCGTCCGCCTTCGGCCCGGTTCCGGTCGGTTCGGGTGACCGGGAGGTAGATTCGACACCCGCGCCGGTGGTGGCGCACCACTCGATTCGATACTGGGAGGCCGCCGGATGGCGTCGGTTTTCGTCGACTGGACCGATCTGGGCGAGCAGGACGCGGCCCGGCGCATCGCGGACGCCGTGACGGCCCGGCGCGAGAAGTTCATCGACGAACTCACGGTGGTCACGGGCGCGGAGATCCCCGAGATCGCCCGTACCGAACGGGACCGCACGTTGCTTCTCGGGAGCATCGCCGAGAACACCACGGTGCTGGTGACGGCGTTGCGTGAGGGCGCCGATGTGTCGACGGTCGAGCCCCCGGCCGCGGCGCTCGCGTTCGCCCGGGAACTGGCCGGCCGGGGTGCCTCGCTCGCCCATCTCCTGCGCGCCTACCGGATCGGCCAGGCGCGATTCACCAGCATGTGCCTGGATGCCGCCGAGGACGCCCCCGGCGACAACCGGGCCGCCCTCCGGGTCGTGATCAACCAGATCGCCGCGTTCATCGATCGCATCTGCGAAGGCGTCACCATCGCCTACGAGGACGAACGGGAACGGTGGATCACCAGCCGCAGCGGGCTCACCCAGTACTGGATCACCCAGATCCTCACCGGTGCGGTCTCCGACGCCGCACAGGCCGGCGCCGCTCTCGACTATCCGCTCGACGGCATGCACCTCGGACTGGCCCTGTGGATGCCGGAGCCGGAGCGGCCGGACTCCCCCGATGTGGCCACGGCGGTGGAACGCCTGCTCACCGAGGTGGCTCCGGCGGCGCCGACGCTCACGGCACACACCGAGCCGTGCGCGATGAACGTGTGGATCGCGGTGCAGGGCAACGTGGACGAAGTGATCGAGCGCCTGCGGTCCGCGATCGGTGCGACCGACGTGCCGCTCCGGGCCGCGGTCGGGCTGCCCGATACCGGCATCGAGGGCTTCCGGTCCGGGCATCGGCAGGCGGCGGCGGTCAAGACGCTGGCGGCCACCGCCGTTCCGGAGGCGCCGGACCTGGTGACATACGCGGAGATCGCGCCCGTCGCGATGCTCACCGGTGATCTCACGGAAATGCGCAGTTTCGTCGCCGGCACACTCGGTCCGCTCGCCGAGAACACCGACCGCACCGCCGAACTGCGCGAAACGCTGCGGGTCCATCTGTCCTGCAACCGCAGCCCGGCGACCACCGCGTCCCGGATGAATCTGCACCGCAACACGATCCGGTACCGGATCCAGCAGGCCGCCGAGGAACTCGGACGTGACCTCGAGGACCTCGACCCCTTCACCCTCTCCGCGGCCCTCGAGATCTGCCGGTGGTACGGGCACAGCGTCCTGACACCGCGGACCCGACATCACCCCGGACCTGCCGTCACATCCTGATTCCCAGGGCACGGGGAGCCAGGTCGGTGACCTGGTCGGCCCACCCCAGGATCGACAAGGCCGAATCGATGTTCTGCGGCGGTGTCCGGATCAGGGTGTCGCGGCGGATCAGCCGTTCCCAGTCGACGGTGATCGGCCCGGTTCGCAGCTCGCCGCTCGGGTGCCGGAACCCGACACCGGCCCGCTCCATGATCGTGATGATCTCCTGCGCGAGGATCCCGTAGCCCACCGTCGTCGGATGCACCCCGTCGAGGGAGAAGAATCCGCCGGTGGCACGGCCCCCGCGACCGTCCGCGGTGAGAAACCGTGAATCCGGCACCGGATCGAGTGCGGCCAGCGCCGCGGGCAACGGGTAGGGCGTCCACCAGGCGGGACGTGCCTGCACGTCGTCGATGTACCGGCGCGACGCGAGCCGTTCGAGCAGACCGCACACGTCGAGCAGATACCAATCGCGCACCGGGCCGGACGTTCCCGCGCGGGCGTCGGCGACTGCCCGCGTGATCGTCGTGTTGTAGAGATCGATCGCCGCGTCGACGACGGCGGCCTGCGCGCCGGTGATGTTGGGGTCGCGGGTCGCGTCGAAACGACGTTCGTCGATCCACGGCCGCGTGTAGTACGGGAAGTACCGCGACCCGTGCTCGATCTTCGTGCCCAGGCCCCGCGCGATCGGCGCGATCGTGACGTGCGGGATGGTGCACCAGATGACGTGACGGGCGGAGATGCGTTCGACCTGCGCGACCACCTCGGCGAACTCCGCATCGAAGTGCTCGGGCCGCCAGATCGTGTACGCACCCTTCTTCGCGGGATCACGGAAGTCCGATTCGCTCCACTGCACCCGCAGTTCGGTGACGGTGCCGAGCGCATTGTTGGAACCGAGGAAGACCACGAGGGTTTCGATGCCGCTCTCGGTGGTGCCGTCGTGATCGTCGCCGAGCGCGACCGCGGCGTCGAACAGGGTCATCGCCTGCTGTGGCGGCGCCCAGTGCGGGTACACGCGCAATGCCGCCCGGTCGCCGTTGTTCTGCACGACCTGGTTCAGGAAATCGTCGCCGGGCGTCTCGATCGCGTCCGCGCAGATGTCGGCGGTGCGGCTCAGCGCGTCGCGCAGGTCCCAGCCGAAGCAGGACAGGTTGTGCTGGTAGGCCGCGACGACCGGCGCGGTCGCGCCGGGGCCGCGTTCCCAGTAGTCCTCGACCTCGTCCATGAACGAACGCACCGCGAACAGGGCGAGCGGCACCTCCCACGGTTGCAGCGACGGCCCGAACCGGTCGTCGAGGCGGCGCAGCATCAGTTCGATGTTCAACGGCAGGCCGCCCGGTCCCCCGTAGCGGGGAAAACGGAACGTGCGCAGCATTCCGAGTTCGTGGGCGATGATCGCCGGAACCGAGAGGTCGGTGTTGAACACCGCGCCGCTCTGGAAGCCCTGCAGCAGCGAATCACCGAGCGCCACGATGCGGTGCGGCGGTGTGCCACGCGCCTCGGATTCGACCGCGATGCCGAGGGCCGGATCGAAGTCGGGCGACCTCGGTTCCTTTTTTGCCTGCGCTGCAACATCTTTCGGGGTTCCCTGCGGTATGTCACGCGTCTGGGCCGGCATCGCTCGTCCTTTCGGACCGGAGGTGGCTCCCTCGAGCGTGAGCCGTCGGCCCGGAGTTGTCAACGATGACGGAAGATGGAAACCGGGGCCCAGCAGAAGAACCGCACGCAGGAGGAGAGTTGGACACTCCCGATTTCGCGCACACCGACCAGGCCGCGAAGAACCGCCGGGAGAAGGCGGTCGTCCTCGCACGTTTCGCGTGGGACCGCGGCATCACCGGCGCCGAACTGCTCGCGATGACCGACGACTACCGCCGCCGGCTGGCGCGGGAAGCCGGCGCGCACCCGCCGCGCACCATGGAGACGTGGAACAGCGTCGCCGAGCTGCTCGACGAGAAGACCCGGTGGGCGCGTGCCCATCCGGATCATCCGGCCGCCGGACGCGCCCACCTCGACGAGAAGATCATGTGGGTGAAACCGCCGGTGCGCTCGTGGTTCGAGTGAAGGACCTGTCCGAGGCACCGGCCCCGCCCGATCGCGGCGGTCGGCCGGAGCGGACAGCGTCTCGGTACGCCGGGCCGATGCCGACCGTACGCAGGGGCCGGTGGGCGCATCACGGGGTGATGATCGGCGGCCTGCCGCACCCGGACCGCAGCGGCGACGCGGTCCTCGTGTCCACGACCGCGGCGACCACCGCATCCGGTTTCACACCGCTGTCGGTCCGCCGGGCCTGCGACCTGCGGCCGGGCGCGGCGTCGTTCGGTGGGCACCTGACGATGACCGTCGCCGGAACGGACGTGCGGGTGTGTTCGTCCATCAGCTCCTGACCGACGGCGGCTGGGCCTACGGACCGGGCGCCGGCCACGTGGGCGGAATCCGCTTCGACGGGCGGTCGCGCGGCCAGCGCATCCGCGGCACGGGTACTGCGAATACATCGATCGCCGCAGCGAGTTCACCCGGGCGACCTTGCCGGACGGGTAGAATTCGGACACGCGGTTTTCTTCACCGACAACGTTTTCCGGCGACGAGGAGCACCGTCCGATGGCGATTCGCGACTACCGGCCGAGCCCCCTTCAGTCCGCCGAGGTGATCGATGCGGGCGACCAGTGGACCCTCGTGTTCACCCGCGACTTCCCGCAGGCCCCGGACACGGTGTGGATCGCGCTGACCGATCCCGCCCAGGTCGTGCAGTGGGCGCCGTACCGGCCCGAACGGCACCTGGGCACGATCGGGCCGGCCACGCTGATCGTCGTCGACGGCGACGACGCGACCGAACTCGACGGGACCGTCGTCGCCGCGGGCACCCCCCACGTGCTCGAACACCGATGGGACGAGGACTGGCTGCGCTGGGAGATCACGCCCCGGCCCGGGGGTGGATGCACTCTGACGCTCCAGCACACCGTCACCGGGCCGAACAGCGCGGCGCGGCTCGCCGCGGGCTGGCACATGTGCCTCGACGTCGCGCAGGAGATGATGGAGCACCGCTCGGCCGGGCCGATCGTCGGGCGCGATGCCCTCGACCACGGCTGGACCGAACTGTACGAGGCCTACAGCGAACGGCTCGGCGGCGACGGGTGATCCTGCGGTGGGGGCCGCGACCACGCACGTGATCGAATAGTGCCGGAGTCGACGACGCAACCGCACAGGAGTCAGCAATGGGTGACAGGGCGATCACACCGGTCCACGTCAAGAACGTCACGATCGGTGAGGGCGCGCCCAAGATCGTCGTGCCGATCACCGGGCGCACCCCGGACGACCTGCGCACCCAGGTCGAGGCGCTGACCGGCGTCGACGTCGACATCGTCGAATGGCGCACGGACTTCTACGACACCCTCGCCGACACGGCGAGCGTCGCCGCCCAGGCGCGGGACCTGGCCGGGCAGCTCGCCGGCATCCCCCTGCTCGCCACGTGCCGCACCCGGCACGAGGGCGGCGAAGCCGACCTCTCGGACGAGTCGTACGCCGACCTGAACGTCGCGGTCGCCGAATCCGGGGCCGTCGACCTCGTCGACGTCGAATACCGCCGCGACCACGCCTGTGTGGAGCGGATCCTCGCGGCCGCGCACGCACGGAAGGTCGCGGTGGTGGCGTCCAACCACGATTTCGGCGGCACCCCCGCCAAGGACGAGATCGTCGCGCGGTTGGTCGAGATGCAGGACCTGGGCGCCGACATCTGCAAGATCGCGGTGATGCCGCACGGCACCGCCGACGTGCTGACCCTGCTCGAGGCAACCCGCACGATGCACGAGGAACTCGCCGACCGGCCGATCGTCACGATGGCGATGGGCGGGCTCGGCGTCGTGTCCCGGCTGGCCGGTCAGGTGTTCGGTTCGGCCGCGACGTTCGGGATGGTCGGCACGGCGTCGGCACCGGGACAGGTCGACGCCACCGACCTCAAAGCCGCCCTCACCGTCATCGACCGCGCCCTCACCGCCGGGTGACGGGAACCTTCACACGGTCACACCGAATATTGGTTCCCACCACCCGGGGTGGTGGCGCCGTCCCAGATGTCGAGCATGGACTGCAGGATCTCTTCGGAGACGCCCAGGCCACCGAGGTGGCTCTCGCCCGGCAGGTGGTGGAACCGGGCGTCGGGCAACCGCTCGACCATGTGCAGGCCGTGCTCGAACGGGATG
Source organism: Rhodococcus phenolicus (assembly GCF_001646785.1). Classification (GTDB taxonomy): domain Bacteria; phylum Actinomycetota; class Actinomycetes; order Mycobacteriales; family Mycobacteriaceae; genus Rhodococcus; species Rhodococcus phenolicus. The sequence continues at coordinate 16,349 of NZ_LRRH01000006.1, read as the reverse complement.
ATGTGGTCGGTGTCGCCGTGCCACCAGCGCACCGGGGTCCTGACGTCGGACACGCGGAAACCCCAGTCGCGGGCGAAGACGACGACGTCCGCGAACGGCGCGGCCATCTGCTTGCGGCTGCCGTTGAGCAGGTCGTCGAGGAACATCGCCTTGAACTCGGGGCGGGCCAGCAGCCGGCGGTCGGCTTCCGGTGACACCCGGCCGTACAGATCGATGATCGGCGATCCGAGCGGGCGGACCATCCGGATCAACGAACTCAGCACGACTCCCGCAGGCACCCCACCGACCTCGAGCAGCGGCGCCACGAACGTGCCGAGTCTCATCAGGCCGCCGTCGATGGCGTCCGGGCCGACGACGGGCGCGACCCCGCCGAGCACGCCCGCGGCGACGACCCGGTCCGGCATCGCGTACGCCGCGGCCAGGGTGTACGGCCCGCCACCCGACAGACCGACGACCGCCATCCGGTCCACCCCGAGAGTGTCGGCCACGGTCCGCAGGTCGTCGGTGAACGCGAGGACGTTCTCGTAACGGTGCGGGGTGGACGAGCCGATGCCGGGCCGGTCGATGCCGATCAGCCGGACGTTCATGTGTTCGGCGAAGGCCCGCGCCTCGACGGGGATCTGCCGGCGCGCACCGGGTGTGCCGTGCAGCCAGAACACCGCGCGGCCCTGCGCGGATCCGAACTCGGCGAAACCGATCCGGCGCCCCCGCCCCACCGCGACGGTCCCCTCCAGTTTCGGACGTGCGACGTCTACCATGCGCGTCAGCATGGCATGTGATCGCCGCTCAACTCCATGCCCGGCTGTGATCTGCGCTTCACCCGGACCTGTCGGACCCCGCGCGTAGCGTCGTTCCTGCGCTTCGAATCACCGTGCACGACTCTGTCCCCGGATACAGGAGAACCTCATGCCCGAGCACAACTCTCGCACCGGCACGCCGGGTTGGATCGACCTCACCAGTTCCGATCCGAAGAAGGCAATCGAGTTCTACCGCGACCTCTTCGGCTGGCAGGCCGACACGAACGAAGATCCGCAGTACGGCGGCTACACGATCTTCAGCCACCGCGGCGCACCCATCGCCGGTCTCGGCCCGCAGCAGCCCGGAAACCCCTACGGCGACGTGTGGACGGTCTACCTCGATTCCGAGGATGCCGACGCCACCGCGCAGAAGGCCGCCTCCGCCGGCGGGCAGGTCATGATGCCCGCGATGAAGGTGGGCGATCAGGGCACCATGGCGATCCTCGCCGACCCGGCCGGCGCCGTGATCGGCGTGTGGCAGGCCGATCAGCACCACGGATTCGGGTTCGACAGCGAACCGGGGGCACCTGTCTGGTTCGAGACGATGTCGCAGAACTACGCCGGTTCCCTCGCGTTCTACCGGGAAGTGTTCGGGTGGGACTGTCAGCCGATGAGCGACTCCGGCGACTTCCGCTACTCGACCGGCAAGATCGGCGGCGAGGACATCGCCGGAATCATGGACGCCTCGGTCTTCCTCCCCGAGGGGGTGCCGTCGTTCTGGCAGGTCTACATCGGCGTCGAGGACGCCGACGCGGCATCGACCCTGGTGACGAAGCTCGGCGGCACCGTCGAACGCGCGGCCGAGGACACCCCGTTCGGTCGCATGGCCACCATCACCGATCCGCTCGGCGCGCGACTGCTGATCAACCAGGCCCCTCCCCGGTAACCGTCAGCGGTGCGCCGTGACCAGGTAGTGGCGGGTCGCGGCGTCCACGATCTGCTCGGGGGTCACGTCGACCTCGCCGCGCAACCACGCTGTCATCACCTCGGCGACGCCACCGACGAACAGCAGCGCGGACACCTCGTCGTGCGGGGGCTCGAGCGCGCTCGCGCCCCACAACTCCCGCGATTCCCGCGCGACGAGGTGCGCGAACTGTCGCAACAATCCCCGGCGCCGGGTGCGCAGCGGTTCCGTCGCGGCGGATTCGACGACGGCGATGCGGCCTTTGCGCGGATCGTCGGTGAGCACGGCCACGAACGCCGCGATCGCGGCCCTGGCCCGTTCCTCGGGACTGTGCTCGGTCTCGGCGAGAGCGGCCAGGGCGCGGTCGCGGATCTCGTCGGCGATCCGCTCGACGAGGCACACGAGCAGTTCGTCACGGCCGGTGAAGCTCTCGTAGAAATAGCGTTCGGTGAGCCCGGCCTCCTGGCAGACGGCGGTCATCGTGATGCGTGACTCCGCCTCACCGCCGAAGACGGTCAGGCCGGCCTCCAGCAGCTGTTCGCGGCGATCGGCAGCACGTTCGGCCGCGCTGCGACCGCGATACCGGCGGGTGGGTCGGCTCGTCGTCGATTCTCCGGATCCGGGCATGTGGCCCACGCTACAGTGAAGTGACATGTCGTCCTGTCAGATCCGTCTCCGCGAGGGAGATCCCCGTGACGAAGGTGCTTGCCGATCCTCCTGCCGGACTCACCGCCGTTCCCGGCGACGGCGGACTGCCGTACGTCGGCTACGCGCTGAACTACATGCGCGACCCCGTCGGCGCGTACGACCGGCGCTACCGCGAATACGGTCCCGTCTCCTGGTACCGGTTCGCCGGGAAACCGTGGGTGGTGCTGCTCGGCCCCGATGCGTGCGGCGCCGCCCTGCAGAACCGCGACCGGGCGCTCGCCAACGGACCGGGCTGGCGGGTGCTCATCGGTCCGTTCTTCGACCGCGGCCTCATGCTCCTCGACGGTGACGAGCACACCGCGCACCGACGCATCCTGCAGCAGGCGTTCACCCGCGACCGATTGGCCCGATACACCGACTCGCTGCATCCGGCTGTCGAACGAGGTCTCGAATCCTGGTCTCCGCAAACCGATTTCCGTGCCTACCCGGCTCTGAAGGAACTCACTCTCGGCCTCGCGACGTCGATCTTCATGGGTGGCGCCGAGGGGTCGTCACACACGGAGATGGCCGAGGTCAACAAGGCGTTCATCGGGTGCGTACAGGCCGCGACCGCGATCGTGCGCTACCCGCTGCCCGGCACCCGCTGGCGACGCGGCGTCGTCGGGCGCCGCCGCCTCGAGGACTTCTTCCGCCGCTATCTGCCCGCACGCCGCGCCGGCGTCGGCGACGACCTGTTCACGGCCCTGTGCCACGTCGAGTCCGACGACGGGCACCGCTTCACCGACGACGACGTGGTCGACCACATGATCTTCCTGATGATGGCCGCCCACGACACCTCGACCATCACCCTGTCGACGGCCGTACAGTATCTCGGGCAGTTCCCGCAGTGGCAGCACGCGTGCCGGGACGAATCGGAAGCACTCGGCACCGCCTCCCCCACGCTGGATCAGCTCGAGCAGCTCACGAGCCTGGACCTGGTCATCAAGGAATGCCAGCGCCTGGTCACCCCGGTCCCGGGAATCGTACGGCGCGCGGTCGCGGACACCGAGATCCTCGGCCACTACATTCCCCGCGGCACGCTCATCAGCGTCGGCCTGCACTACACCCACCACATGCCCGAGTTGTGGCCCGATCCGGAACGATTCGACCCGGAGCGGTTCTCCCCGGAACGACGCGAGGACCGCGTCCACAAGTACGCGTGGTCACCCTTCGGAGGCGGCGCGCACCGCTGCCTCGGCATGTACTTCTCGAGCGCGGAGGTCAAGACGGTCCTGCACCATCTGCTGCTCGGCTACCGCTGGCACGTGCCCGCCGACTACGTCGCACCGATGAACTTCACGTCGCTGCCGTTCCCGTCGGACGGGCAGCCGATCGATCTGCGCCGGAGGTGATCACCCCGGCGGGCCCGCCACCCGGCCCCGGGTAACCGGAAAACGGTCCGCGGGACGCCGGGAGAGCGTACGACGGAAGGATGCCGGCCGAACCGCTCGACGACCATTTCACCGCGACCGTGCGGTCGATGGTGCCCACGGACCGGCACCGCCGGGACGGCCGGGTCGGTGACGAGGTGCTGCTGCGGTACTTCGAGGCCCAGGTGCAGTCGCGCCATCTGGACTTCGCGGCCCGCGACCTGCAGCGGAGCGGCGAGGGTTTCTACACGATCGGGTCGGCCGGGCACGAAGCGAACGCGGCGCTCGGCCTGGCCGCGCGCGTCACGGATCCGGCGCTGTTGCACTACCGCTCGGGCGGGTTCTATGCCGCCCGAGCGTCACTGGTACCCGGCAGCACCCCGATCCGGGACGTGCTGGCCGGTTGCGCCGCGTCGACGCTGGACCCGATCTCCGGTGGCCGCCACAAGGTGTTCGGGAACGCGGCCCTGAACATTCTGCCGCAGACCTCGACGATCGCCTCACACCTGCCGCGTGCGGTGGGACTCGCCCTGGCCCTGACATGGACCACGCGCCTGGGCCTGGACCGTCCGTGGCCGGCGGACTCGGTGGTGCTGTGCAGTTTCGGGGACGCGGCGGCGAATCATTCCACCGCGACCGGCGCGCTCAACGCCGCCGCGTACCTCACCCATCGCGGCTTGCCGCTACCGATCCTGTTCCTCGTGGAGGACAACGGATTCGGTATCAGTGTGCGCAGTCCGGCAGGGTGGGTCGAGCGGACGCTCGCGTCGTATCCGGGCGTCGGCTACCGGAAAGTGGACGGATCCGACCCCGTCGACGCACTCACCGCCGCATCGGAGATGCTGGTGTCCGTGCGCACCTCCCGCGCACCGGCGATCATGCACCTGGACACGGTCCGGTTCCTCGGCCACGCCGGATCGGATGCCGAGTCGGCCTACCGGACCCCCGCGGAAATCGTCGGGGACTACGCGCGGGATCCGCTGCTCGGCACCGCACGCGAACTCGTCGATCGGGTGACCCTCTCCCCCGCAGAGGTTCTCGAACGATACGAGCGGGCCCGTCGCGCCGCCGGCGATGCGGTCGCCGACCTCGGCGCCCCACCGAGGATGACGTCGGTCGCGGAAGTCCTGCGACCGCTCCACACCCACGGCCATCCGCAGATCCCGGACGATCCGTCCCCGGTGCCGCCGGACCCGCTCACCCTGGCGCAGGCCGTCGGCCGCACACTGGGCAACATCCTCGAGCAGGTACCGCAAGCGTGTGTGTTCGGGGAGGACGTCGCTGTCAAGGGCGGCGTCTACGGCGTGACCCGCGGCCTGGCACGCCGCTTCGGCCCGTTGCGCGTGTTCGACACCCTGCTCGACGAGCAGACGATCCTCGGGACCGCTCTCGGTTTCGCGGTGGCCGGGCTGCTGCCGATCCCGGAGATCCAGTACCTCGCGTATCTGCACAACGCGGAGGACCAGGTGCGCGGGGAGGCCGCGACCCTGAAGTTCTTCTCCGACGGCAGTTACCGCAATCCGATGGTGCTGCGCATCGCGGGCCTGGCCTATCAGCGTGGTTTCGGCGGGCACTTCCACAACGACAACTCCCTCGCCGTCCTGCGCGACATCCCGGGACTGACCGTCGCGGTGCCGAGCCGGCCGGCCCACGCCGGAGCCCTGCTGCGCACGTGCGTCGAGCTGGCCCGCTCCACCGGTCGGGTGTGCGTGTTCGTCGAACCGATCGCGCTGTACCACCAGCGGGACCTCTACGACGACGGTGACGGCCTGTGGGCGCAGGTCCCCGACCCGGCCGCGGTGCTGCCCGGCGAGGTGCGGACGTACGGCGACGGAACCGACGTGCTGCTGGTGACGTTCGGCAACGGGGTCCGTATGAGCCTGCGAGCCGCGCAGCGGGCCGCCGCGCGCGGGCTCGACGTCACCGTTCTGGACCTGCAGTGGATCGCCCCGCTGCCGGCGGTCGCGCTCGCCGAGCACGCCGTGCGGTTTCCGCGGGTGCTGATCGTCGACGAGACCCGCCGCAGCGGCGGAGTGTCCGAGGGTGTGATCGCAGTCTTGACCGACGCCGGCTACACCGGTGAGATCCAGCGGATCGCCGGCCGCGACAGTTTCGTGCCGCTCGGCCCGGCAGCGTCCACGGTGCTGCTGTCCGAGGACGACATCGCCGGTGCACTGTCGGAATGACGTGCTCGTCCCGGCTGCGCGGACCGATCCACCGCACGATTCGGAATCCGCTCGTCCTGCGACCGGGACGGATTCCGAACCTGCGCGCAGATCTCGGCTCGGGTGTGCGGTGGCGCCCGCGCGGGGTCAGCAGGCGGCCAGCACCTTCGCCATCGCGTCGTGTTCCTCCTGGGTGACCCACAAGCCGTACGCGGCCTTCACCTCGACCTGCCGCGAGACGTAGGTGCACCGGTACGCCTGGTTCGGCGGCAGCCACGTCGCGGCATCCGAATCCCGCTTGCCCTGGTTGGTCGGGCCGTCGACGGCCTGCAGGTTCCGCGGGTCGTTCGCGAGATCGCGGCGGGACTGCTCGTCGAGCTGCTGTGCACCCTTCTGCCACGCGTCCGACAACGCGACGATGTGATCGATCTGCACCGTCGACGACGTGTCGACGCCGCGCTGGAAGAAGATCGTCCGTCCGGTGTACGGGTCGTGCAGCGTGCCCGTGCGGACCGTGCAGTCGCGGGTCGCGGGAACCAGCGAGATGTCGATCAGGTCGCGCTTGAGGATGTCGTTGCGGGTGTCGCAGCCGTTGCGGCCCAGAGCGACGGTCACGTCGTCGGTCCAGGCGCTGCCGAACAGGGCCCGGTCGTAGCCGGTCTTCGGCGCGCGGCCCTTGACCGGAAGGGTCGCGAGCGTCGCCAGCGCCGGCGAGGCGGCGGTCCCCGGTACGGCCCCGGACGGGGTCGCGGACGGCCGCCATGTCGGCGTCGAGCCGGTGGTGGGCCGGCCGCCCGACGGGGCAGGTCCCGTGGCTGTCGGTGTCCACGAGCGTGGCACCGAGGTGAGCCCCTCGGCCGTGAGCGCGTCGGATTCGTCGCGCCCACCGGGGGTGAACGCGACGAATGCGACGACGATCAGGACCGCGAGGCCGACGATCCACAGCCATCGCCGCAGCGACGGCCTGTCGGCCCGTATCACCTATCGGGCCAGACGCGGCATCTTCACGACCTGACCCGCGTAGGACAGGCCGGCACCGAACGCGAGCAGCAGAGCGGTGTCGCCCTCCTTCACCTGACCGGTGCGCAGCATCTTCTCCATCGCGAGCGGGATCGAGGCGGCGGAGGTGTTGCCGGTCTCGATGATGTCGTCGGCGACGGCGACGGTGTCGGGCAGTTCGAGCTGCTTGACGATGACATCGTTGATGCGCAGGTTCGCCTGGTGCGGCACGAACGCGTCGAGGTCGGTGAGCGCGACCCCGGCCTTGTCGGCGATCTGCCGGGCGAACTTGCTCATCTCGAACGCGGCCCAGCGGAACACCGCGGTGCCCTCCATGATGATCCACGGACGCTTCTGGTCGGGGTTCTGGGCGAAGTCGACCCAGTCAGGCTCCTGGCGGATCGCATTGCCCTGCGCGCCGTCCGATCCCCACACGGTCGGCCCGATGCCGACCTCGTCGGACGGTCCGACGACGACGGCTCCGGCGCCGTCACCGAAGATGAACCGCACGGTGCGGTCGGTGGGCTCGGTGGCGTCGCTCATGCGCTCGACACCGATGACGAGGACGTGCTCGGCGGTGCCGGCGCGGACCAGGTCGGAGGCGACGCCGAGGGCGTAACAGAATCCCGCGCATCCGGCGGCGATGTCGAGCGCGCCGGCACCACCGGTGCCGAGACGGTCGGCGACGAGCGCCGCGCACTGGGGGGTCTGCATCGGGTAGGTCGAGCACGCCACGATGACGGTGTCGATCTGCGCCCCCGACATGCGGGCGGCCTCGAGGGCCTTGGCACCTGCGGAGATCGCCATCTCGGTGACGGATTCCTCCGGGTGCGCCGCGGCGAAACGCCGCGACTTGATGCCGGAACGCGACTGGATCCACTCGTCGCTCGAGTCGATCAGTTCGCAGATCTCCGCGTTGGTGACGACACGCTCGGGACGGTGCACGCCCAGCCCGAGCAGTGCGGTGTTCCGTAACGGGGCGGGACCGGCAATCTGGGCACCCATCAGGCGAACTCCTCTTCTCCGGGCACTGCGTGTCAGTGCACGACAACCTCAATACGGTAACGCGTGTCAGAATTGTGCCCGGGGTCACCGTCCCTTGTGGTAGGCCCACACGTCGCGATCACAAGATCGACAAGATCCGGAAATGCCACGCAATCGGGGCACGGCACCTGCTAGCGTCCGGCGCTGTGGATCTTTTCGGGGGAAGTCTGCGAAGGTCGGTCCGATACTGTGTGGCGGCCGCGACGGTCACCGCGCTGACGCTGCCGTTGGTACCGGCGCTGGCGTCCGCCAATCCCAATGCGATCAACCCGATCCCGGGCCTGAACGGCGTGAACGGCGTGCCGCAGCTCGGCGGCCGTGCCCGGGCGGTCGCGCAGCAGACCGGCATCCTCAGCGAGAACCGGACGCAGAACCTCAACGTCCTGGGCACCGACCTCGGGATCATGTGGGACAACGGCCGCGGCGAGATCCTCACGGCATTCGGCGACACCGCGGGCCTCGGCCTGCCCAACCTGCTCTCCGGCAGCCTGTGGGCCTGGCGCAGCAACGTGCTGTTCCGCAGCAACGACCGCGACCTCTCCAACGGTATGGACTTCAGCAGTGCCGCGACGGACGTCTTCGGCCAGGCCAAGGAGCTGGTACCGAGCCCGAAGATCCCGTTCGTCGAGATCAGCCGGATTCCCACGGCGGGTGTCGCGGTCGGCGACACCCAGTACCTGAGTGCCATGTCGGTGAAGAACTGGGGCCCGGCCGGAACCTGGGAGACGAACTACTCCGGGTTGATCTTCTCGAACGACAACGGCGAGAACTGGGTGGCGGCCCCGGAGACGACGCGTCCCAGCGAAGGCGGCAACCGCAACTTCCAGATGAGCGCGTTCCTGAAGAGCGGCGGCTTCGTCTACCAGTACGGCACACCCCCCGGCCGCGGTGGCCTGGTGCACCTGGCGCGGGTCCCGGAAGCGCAGATCCGCGATCTCGGCGCCTACGAGTACTGGGACGGCGGAGCGTGGGTGCGCGACGTGAACGCCGCGCGCCCGCTCATGGGCGAGGGTGTCGCCGAGCTGTCCGTGCAGTGGAACGACTATCTCGGTCAGTTCCTGATGCTCACCACCGACGCGCACAACTCGGTGGTCATGCGCCGCGCCTCGTCGGTGACGGGACCGTGGAGCCCGCCGGAGGTCATCGTCGACACCCGTGAGCTCCCGAGCGCGTACGGCGCGTACATCCACCCGTGGTCGTCCGGCCCGGATCTGTACTTCCTGACCACCGTGCATCAGAACTACAACGTGTTGCTGATGCACACGACCCTGCACCCCTGACGCGTTACCGTGCCCGCATGGAGGCACGGGATTGGGACGAGCGGTACACGGCGGCGGACATGGTGTGGGGTTCGCCGCCGAACCCCGTCGTCGTCGAGTTCACCGCGGCGCTGCCGCACGGGCGAGCGCTGGATCTGGCGTGCGGCGAGGGCAGGCACTCGCTGTGGCTCGCCACTCGCGGATGGGAGGTCGACGGGGTCGACTTCTCGGGCGTGGCGATCGAGAAGGCCCGGCGGATCGCCACCCAGGCACCCAAGCGCAGCCGTGATCGGCTGCGCTATCTGCACGCGGATGTGACGAAAGACGCATTCGACGGTGAATATGATCTGATTCTCGCCGCATTCCTTCACCTCGTCGCCCGGCAGCGGGCAAGCCTGGTGGAGAATGCGATCAATTCACTGAAACCTGACGGAATCCTCATATTTCTGGGCCACGATTCGACCAATCCCACACTCGGGACCGGCGGTCCGCAGGACCCCGAAATCCTGTACACCCCAACGGATGTCGTGAACGAGATCGACGGCAGGCTGGAAATTCTCGTCGCCGAAAGGCGGGCCCGGGAAACAGATACGGGAACGGCCGTCGACGCCCTTGTCGTCGCAAGGAAATCCGCTCTTGGCAGTTAGTTGCCCGACGAGTAACATAGAGATGTTACCGACGAGTAATAAGGCTTGGGCGGTACTTGACACCTCAGCTCGACCGCACCGCACTGGGAGACACAGAATGGGCCATTACAAGAGCAACCTCCGCGACCTCGAGTTCAACCTCTTCGAGGTCCTGAAGATCCAGAAGCTCCTCGAGGCCGGCAAGTTCGGCGATCTCGACGAGGACACCGCCCGCGGCATCCTCGCCGAGGTCAAGGCTCTCGCCGAGGGTCCGGCCGCCGAAGCCTTCGCCGACACCGACCGCAATCCCCCTGTGTTCGACCCCGAGACCCACTCGGTCTCGCTCCCCGAAGGATTCAAGAAGGCGTTCCGCGCGTGGTGGGACGCCGGCTACTGGTCCATGGGCATCCCCGAGGAGATCGGCGGCACCGACGCCCCTCGCTCGCTGCTGTGGGCCGCGAACGAGATGATGCTCGGCGCACAGCCGGCCGCGTTCATGTACGCCGCGGGCCCCGCGTTCGCCGGTGTTCTCTTCGAGAACGGCACCGACGAGCAGAAGCAGTGGGCCGCCACCTGCGTCGAGCGCGGCTGGGGCTCCACGATGGTCCTGACCGAGCCCGACGCGGGCTCCGACGTCGGCGCCGGCCGCACCAAGGCGGTACAGCAGGACGACGGCTCCTGGCACATCGAGGGCGTCAAGCGGTTCATCACCTCCGCCGACTCCGACGACCTGTTCGAGAACATCTTCCACCTGGTCCTGGCCCGCCCCGAGGGCGGCAAGCCGGGCACCAAGGGCCTGTCGCTGTTCTTCGTCCCGAAGTTCCACTTCGACTTCGAGAAGAACGAACTCGGCGAGCGCAACGGTGTGTTCGTCACCAACGTCGAGCACAAGATGGGCCTGAAGGCATCCGCCACCTGCGAGGTCACCTTCGGCGGCCACGGCGTCCCGGCCAAGGGCTGGCTCGTCGGTGAGGTCCACAACGGCATCGCGCAGATGTTCGACGTCATCGAGCACGCCCGCATGATGGTCGGCACCAAGGCCATCTCCACGCTCTCCACCGGCTACCTCAACGCTCTCGACTACGCCAAGGAGCGCGTGCAGGGCTCCGACATCACGCAGATGGCCGACAAGACCGCGCCGCGCGTGACCATCACCCACCACCCCGACGTCCGCCGCGCACTCGCGATGCAGAAGGCCTACTCGGAGGGCCTGCGCGCCGTGTACCTGTACACCGCCGCACACCAGGATGTCGCCGTCGCCGAGCAGGTCTCCGGCGCCGACGCCGATCTCGCGCACCGTATCAACGATCTGCTGCTCCCGATCGTCAAGGGTTGCGGCTCGGAGCGTGCCTACCAGTACCTGACCGATTCGCTGCAGACCCTCGGCGGCTCCGGCTTCCTGCAGGACTACCCGATCGAGCAGTACATCCGCGACTCGAAGATCGACTCGCTGTACGAGGGCACCACCGCCATCCAGGCGCAGGACTTCTTCTTCCGCAAGATCGCCCGTGACCGGGGTGTCGCCCTGGCGCACGTCGCCGGACAGGTCAAGCAGTTCCTCGATTCCGATTCGGCCGACGAGCGCCTCAAGTCCGAACGGGCTCTGCTGAACACCGCCCTCGAGGATGTCCAGGCCATGACCGCGACCCTGACCGGTTTCCTCATGGGCGCCCAGGAGCAGCCGAAGGAGCTCTACAAGGTCGGCCTCGGCTCGGTGCGCTACCTCCTCGCATTCGGCGACCTGCTCATCGGCTGGCTGCTGCTGCAGCACGCCGAGACCGCGCTCGCCGCGCTCGACGCCGGTGCGGACGCCAAGGACGTGCCGTTCTACGAGGGCAAGGTCGCGATCGCGTCGTTCTTCGCCAAGAACGTCCTGCCCGAGCTGACCGCCTCGCGCGGCATCATCGCCAACGTCGACACCGACATCATGGAGCTCGACGAAGCGGCGTTCTGATCCATCCTCCCGGGCGTACGTGAGCCCCGGACAGGGTCGACACGGCAGTGGCCCCCACCGGATTCCGGTGGGGGCCACTGCCGTTCAGGGTCAGAAGACGACGACCCCGCGCAGGTTCCTGCCCTCGTGCATGTCGGCGAAGCCCTGGGCGATGTCGTCGAGCTTGTAGGTGGAGGTGATCAGCTCGTCGAGTTTCAGCTTCCCGGACGTGTACAGGTCGATCATCCACGGGATGTCGGCGGTCGGCGTGGACGCCCCGAAAAGCGAACCCTGAAGCCGCTTCTGGTAGAGCACCAGTTCCATCGGGCTGATCGGGATTCCGACATCCGTCATCTTGCCGAGTCCGGTGACCACGCAGGTTCCGGCCTTGCGGATGGCCGAGAACGCCTGTGCGATGTGCTCACCGGTCGTGACGCCAACGGTGACGATCGCGGCGTCGGCGCCCTGCCCGTTGGTGTGAGACCGCGCGATCTCGGTGGCCTCCGCCATGTCCGCGACCGCGTGGGTGGCACCGAACCGCAGCGCACTGTCCCGCTTGAACGGGACCGGATCGACAGCGATGATCCGGGCCGCACCGGCGTGAGCGGCACCCTGGACGGCGTTGATCCCGATCCCGCCGATGCCCTGGACGATGATGGTCTGGCCGGGGTACACCTCGGCGGAGTTCACCGCCGCTCCCCAGCCGGTCCCGACCCCGCAGCCGAGCAGACACAGTGTGTCGAGCGGCAGATCCTTGTCGACCTTCACCGCCGAATCGACACTGACGGTCGTGTATTCGCTGAACGTCGACAACCCGCAGGTCTGCGCGACGGGCACCCCGTCCAGGCTCATGCGGAAGCTCGACGGGTCGTCGGGACGGCTGCCGGTCATGATGGCCGCTCCGCGGTCGCACAGGTTCTGCAGCCCCTTCGCGCACCATCGGCACCGGCCGCACGCGGCCAGGAACGAGAACACGACGTGGTCGCCCTCGCTCCAGCCGTGTGTCTCGGGTCCGACCTGCACGACGACGCCGGCACCCTCGTGGCCGCCGCAGATCGGGTAGGTGCCCACCGCGTGGTCACCGACGGCGATGTGGTCGTCGGAATGGCACAGACCCGCCGCCACCATCCGGACGGTCAGTTCACCGCGGCGCGGTTCGTCGAGGTCGAGTTCGGCGATCTCGTAGGTACCGGGTGCCCGGCGGATGATCGCGCCACGTGTCTTCACAGGGTTGCTCCGAATGGTTGTGTGGTGGTTCGGGTGTGACGGTCGGCCGGGACCGCGATCAACGGCTCACCTGAGCCGACATCGCGTCGCGGTAGCCCTCGTAATACGGCGGGAGCATGCCCCACTCGCGACGGGGGTCCTGATCCGGAGCCACGAACACGGTGCGCGCGTGGCTGAATTCGAGGAACCCCTCGCGCCCGTTGTAGTGGCCCATCCCCGACTCCCCGACACCGCCGAACGGCGCGTCGAGCATGCCGGGGTGCATCATGACGTCGTTGATCGTGACACCGCCGGACGTCGTACCCCCGACGACCGTGCGCTGCTCCTCGTCGTCGTGCCCGAAGTAGTAGAGCGCCAGAGGTTTCGGCCCGGCATTGATCCGGTCGAGAACGCTCCCGAGGTCGTCGTAGGTGCGGATCACGACGGCGGGCCCGAAGATCTCCTCCTGTGAGATCGCGGCCGACTCCGGCGGGTCGACCACCAGGCGGAGCGGGCGCCGCCGCTCCGTGGTGCTGACCGGCTCGGCGGGTGCGGCCTCGACGCGGACGCCGAGCTGCTCGGCCTCCCGGACGTACCCGTCGATCCGCGCCGCATGCCGATCGGCGACAACCGCTGTGACGTCGGCGTTTCCGGCGATGGTGGGAAGAAGTTCGCCGTAGTTTTCCCCGAGGGCGGTGACGAACGATTCGAGGTGTTCCGCCGGGACGTACACGGTGTCGGGACTGACGCAGATCTGACCGCTGTTGGTGGCCTTGCCCACCGCGATGCGGAACGCCGCGGTGCCCGGGTCGGCGGATCGGCCGACGATCACCGGGGACTTGCCCCCGAGTTCGAGGGTGACCGGCACCAGGTTGCGGGCAGCGTTCGCCATCACCGATCGCCCCGCGGCTGCGCTTCCGGTGAACACGATGTGGTCGAACGGCAGGGACGTCAGGGCCTGCGCGACGTCCGGCCCGCCGGTCACGGCGGCGATGTCACGGGGGTCGAGGAACTCCGCCACCGCCGCCGCGAGTACCTCCGCGGTGCGCGGCACGACCTCGGACGGCTTGAGCACGGCCCGGTTTCCCGCCGCGAGCACACCGGCGAGCGGGCTCAGGAGCGTGTACACCGGCGCGTTCCACGTGCCGATGATCGCGACCGAACCCTTCGGCTGGTAGCGCACCTCGGCGGTGGCGCCGAGCTGGTCGTAGGGGGCGAACACCGCGCGCTGCTCGGGCTGCATCCACGTCTCCACGTGATCGCGCGCATACTTCAGTGCGGTCAGGGATCCGAGGATGTCGTTGACGATCGAGTATCCCGGGTGGCGGCCGCCGAAGTCCGCGTCGATGGCGTCGACGATCTCGTCCCGGCGGGCCACGAGCATCTCGATCACCGACTCGATCCGTTCGCGGCGCTGCTGCGCGGAACTCGTCCGCTGCGAACGGAATTCCCGCTGCTGGTTGTCGAGCAGATCGCGCAGATCGGTGGCGGTGCTGGTCACTGTGTTCACAGCGGCGATGCTATGAACGACGTCACAGTGACCCAGCCGACATCCCGCTCACCGAGACCGGCACGCGGTTCCGTAGCTACTCGTCCTCCCCCGACGCTTCGGGAACGCCCGGTGCGGCGGGCGCGGCCGGTTCGGCAGTGGCCGGTTCGGAGACCGGAGCCTGGGTCGTCGTCGCACCGGCCGCCGTCGGGGCAGGCTGCGGCCGAGCGCTCGTCGACGGTGCCGTGCCCGATTCGTCGGTGCTGTCCGGGTTGCGGTCATCGCCCTCGCCCGGCTCGGGCTCGGGTTCGACGCACTCGACGATCGGCACCGGGTCGTACTTCACGGTGCGGGTCGATCGCGAAATCTGCTCTCCTGTCGAGGCGTTCGTGATGATCCGAGTGTTGCTGACGGTGAAACCCTGCCCGCCGCTCGACGGTATGCAGGCGTCGCCGGCAGGAAGGGTGATCTTGTTCGGGGAAGTGAACGAGGTGCGGTCACCGGTCACCGACTGCACGTCGACCGTCTTCGTTCCCCAGATGCGGACGGTGATGTCCGAGTCCGTGCCGATGGTCTCGATGAGCACACCGGTGTCGAACGGATTGCGGAACTGCAGGTCGATCGCGCCCTCGAAGACGGTGGCCTCGCGGGCCTCCGGGTAACGCGAGATGTAGTAGCTGTGCTCGGTGTGTGCGACGTCCTCCATGCCCGCGAAGTAGGTCGCGTTGTAGAGGGTCGTCGCGAGCTGACTGATACCGCCGCCGACCGCCGTTCCGGGACGCCCGGCTTCGATGATGCCGGATTGGACGTAGCCCTCGGCGGACCCGCGCGGACCGGTGTAGCCGTTGAGCGAGAACGTGTCTCCGGGCTTCACGAGCGCACCGTCGATCTCGGAGGCGGCGAGCCGGATGTTCACACCCGACGCGTACGAGAAGCCACCGGTGCTGAATTCCCCGATGACCTCACGGATGCCGAGTTTCTCGGCGGCCTCGGTGGTGAGAGCGGGCTCGGCAGGTGCGTACACCGCGGGGACGGTGCGGTCCCCGGAGGTGGCCAGCAGCTGCGGCAATGTCTCGAGGGTCTTGACCCAGTCGACGAGTTCGCCCTCGACGGCGGGCACGACCGTCGGCGCGGAACCTTCGATGACGACGCGCGCATCCTTCGGTTCCACCTCGGTCTCCGCGAGTTGCGGACGGAGGAAGTCGACGACGACCTCCGAGTGGTATTCGGGGTTCAGCCCGCCCCGTCCGTCCGGCACGAACGACAGGATCGTGCCGATCCGGTCGCGGGGCAGCGTCGCGACGGTGTCGTCGTGACCCTCGACCTTCACATCCGATTCCACCGCGGGAACCGCGATTTCGCGCAGTGCGCGGTCGACCGCGTCCGGGGTGACGGTCACCTCGATGGTGTCCACGGGCAGGTCGACATCGCCGAACGCCCAGCGCTCGGTGAACACGTCGGCCGCGACCTGCGGGTCCAGGTCCTGGCCGGGCTGCGGGGACACCGCGACGGGCGTCGCACCCTCGAAGACGACGGTGCCTTCGCGCGGCGCGCGCTCGGCGCTCGCCCGCACGCCCTCGAGCGCGGTCGCCAGTGCCGCGTCGTCGCGGACCGAGACGACACCGATCTCGTCGCTGCCGAAGAACGACGCCACGCGCGTGAACGGGTTGAGCGGCTGGGATCCGATGCGGTCGAGGGTGTGTTCCCAGTCGACGTCGAGTCCGGCCTGCGACGGAACGACCTCGGCGGTGGTATCGCCGGCGGTCACCTCGACAGGACTGTCCAGGCGATCACCGAGCTCGGCACGCAGTTGCGACTCGGCTTCGTCGACCGACTTGCCACCGATCTCGATTCCGGCGACGGTGACCCC
>NZ_LRRH01000056.1 GCF_001646785.1 Rhodococcus phenolicus | reverse complement strand
AGCGTGAGCAGGTCGCCGGGCGGGAGGCGGCGGGGGCGGATCGCCGGACCGCGCTCACCGAGATGATGCGCGACTACGTGCGCAACATGGCCGGGGGCCGGCCTGTGCACGAGTGGGGTTCGTGAGCGGACGGCTCCGCCGCCGCCCTACCGCGCAGTGCGGCGCAGACCCGAGAACATGTGCAGGATGACGGTTTCCAGCTCCCCTGACGCGGAATCGGTTTCATCGGTACCGGCGAGGGACTTCGCGGCTCCGCAGAGGACGTCGAAGACGAGCCGGGTGGTGGCCTCGATGGACACCGGCTTCAGTTCTCCCGCGTCGTCGAGTTCGACGAGCAGGGCCCGGATCATCGGGAGTACCAACTCCTCGTCGAGGGCGCAGGTGCGTGCTTCGCCGAGGACGCCGACGACCTGCTGCAGCAACGAGCGGGCCTCCTTGTCCTCGGCGTACACCGTCAGGTAACTGCGCAGCGCGCGTACCACGCGTTCCCAAGGGTCCTCGACGTCCGCCATCGCGTTCGCGACGGTCGCCAGACCGCCGGCGAGCGAGTCCCGGAACAGTTGCGTGAAGATTGCCTGCTTGTCCGAGAAATGGTGGTACACAGCGCCCTTGCTGACGTTCGCGAGCTTGGCGATGTCCTCCACGGACGTGTCGGCGAACCCGCGGTCGACGAACAGGGTGCGCGCCGCTTCCAGTACCGCGTCCCGGGTCAACGCGGCATACATCTCGCGGCGGCTGGTCTTGACAACGTTCACAGTACGCGACGATACTCTTCGACCATGAGTATTTGACCGACTCGGAGTATGTGAACGAACCAGAGTTCTCCGTATGCTCCGGTCGGCGCAGCGCAGTGCAGTGATGGCGTGCACGAGGGAGGTCGTAGTGAGTTGGGACGAGTACCACCGGAAAGTTGCAGTCATCGATGCCGTACTGGACCGGGCGGCCGGCACGGGCCAGGTCGCTGTTCCGTACGCCGATGTCCCAGGGGCGTCGACGGTATTCGCGTCGGAGTCGGATCTGGTCTCGGCACTCGAAGCGAAATGGTCCGTTCTCTACCGTGGGTTTCTCGAACAAGAAGCGTTCGAGGGCGAGTGCACCGGGGCGAGTCCTGTGGAAATCGCCCGGTCTGCGTGGGATCGCGTCGATGCCGTGCAGCCCGCCCTGCGGCGCCTGATCGACCACAACTCGCCCCGAGGCGGCCCGGCGCTAGCCTGTGCCGCCGGAGATGTGCGGATCGAAGCCGCGGGAGCCGGCGGCGGGCCGTCGCAGCCGTGGCGTACGAACGTCGTGGGCGTATCGGGGCCGAGTGGTGTCGGAGCCGAGGTCGGGGCGCTGATGGTGTTGCTGTTTTTTGCGTTCGTGCTGTGGTCCTTGTACTGAACGCGCTGGCCGTCAATGCGATCTCGAACTGTCCGCAGACGAAGTGTGGACAATTGAATCGAAATGTCGACAGATGTGCGGAATTTGAAGAAACATTCGGTCTGTATGCAGAAGATATTGCATTGAGTACACCGAAACCGTTGCGGTGAACCTCAATTGGCCTATTCGTCGTTGTGGCCCCCGTAGTTGATCTTGTGATGAGTCATCAGGATAGGGGCTGAATTCCGTCGCGCGTGCGCGTGCCCCTGCGGTGCGTGTTCAACGCTTATACAGTCGCATTCGTCGGTGTGCGCAGGGGTGCACTGCAATCTTTCGCAGGGGGGAACGTGAAACATCTCGTGTCCGGGCTCGGCGCATCCGAATGCGGTGAGCGTCGATGAAACAGCCACTCGGGGTACTCGAAGCGAATTTTCTCAAGCCCGTGGGTCTTCCGGGGAAGGTTGTCGGGCATCTCATGTCCGTACAACATCGAAGTCTGACCGGATGGGCGCTCGACACGATCGGAATTCCCCCCGCCGCGAGCGTTCTCGACGTCGGATGCGGCTCGGGAATGGCACTCGGAATGGTGTCCCGTCGCACATCCGGACGACTCATGGGTGTCGACTACTCCGATGTGATGGTGGCGCAGACACTTCGGAGGAATCGGGCCGCAGTGCAGGCGACCAGGCTGCGCGCGGCGAACGGGACGGCCGACCGACTCCCGTGTGACGACAATTCGTTCGATGTCGCACTGGCAATCGAAACCGTGTATTTCTGGCCGGATCTCGCAGCGGGGCTGCGCGAAGTACACCGAGTGCTGCGACCCGGAGGGCGCATCGGAGTTGTGGTCGAGATGAGCAAGGAATCGATGCTCAGTCCCACACTCGTCCAGAGAACTGTCGGCCGCAGATTCATCGAACGGTCCGAAGCCAGTGGAATGACGATACTTTCGGCGGACGCGTTGTGCGGGTACCTCAACGATGCCGGATTCGACGACAGCCGGTGGGCCACGCGCCCGGAACGTTCTCTCGGCTGGCTCTGTGCATGGGCGACGAAGCCGTGAGCACCCGGCTCGACCCGTCCCACAGCGACACGTGCCGAATCGGCGGTGCAACCGCACCGCTGAAGGTGCCGACCAGTGATCGCGGGGTGATTCGCACCGTCCGAGACTTCAGGTCCGACATCCTGAAAGCAACAGAGCAGGGATGGCGACGTCACGGCGACATCGTCAGATACCGGCTGGGACCTGTTTCGGTGTATTGCATCTCGGACAGCGAGCTGGCGCACGAGGTGTTCGTCAACCCGCTGCTCTACGGCAAGCTCGGTGCCGACAACCCTCTGCGACTGGTTCTCGGCACCGGGCTGCTCACCGCGTCCGACCACGAGGTCTGGAAGCGCAACCGCAGGATGATGCAGCCGCTGTACTCTCGGGCGAGCATCGAACAGATGTACTCGACGATGCACGACTGCGTTGCCCGGATGGTCGACCGCATCGAGACGCACAACTCGGCCGGAGACACGATCGACATGCACCGGGTTCAGATGGAAGTTACTCTCGACGTCGTTTCGCGCTGCATGTTCAGTGTCGGGATCGCCGATCTCGGCGACGCCGCAGATCCGCGATCGGTCGAACACGCGCTGAACTTCGCTTTCGACCGACTGCAGAATCCGCTCAGTCCACCGCTGGCCTGGCCGACACCGACCAACAAGCGATTCCGAAGGATCATGGACGAGTTCGATGACGTCGTCTACCGCCTGATCGCCGATCGCCGCGCTTCGGACCGCAACCACGGTGACATGTTGGACATGCTCATCGACGCGCGTGACGAGGAAACCGGGGAAGCTCTCGATGACAGAGAGATTCGCGACGAGGTCATGACCACCTTCGCCGCGGGCCACGAGTCCACGGCGCAGACTCTCACCTGGGCGATGTACCTGCTGTCGAAGAACCCGGATGTCGTCGACCGGCTCCGCGACGAGGTCGACAGCGTACTGGACGGACGGCTGCCCACGGCAGCGGATCTGAAGAACCTTCGATACACCGCAGGTGTGGCCGCGGAGGCACTGCGCTTGTTCCCGTCTGCCCCGCTCATTCCGCGGCTGGTTGCGCGGGACTGCACGCTGGGCGGTCACCGGCTCCGCGCAGGCAGTCGCGTTCTGGTCTCCCTGTACAACATCGGCCGCGATCGACGGCACTGGGAAGATCCGGAGGCGTTCCGGCCGGACCGATTCGAATTCGACAAGCCGATCGGGGTCGACCACAAGGCGTATGCGCCGTTCGGTGCCGGACCGCACATCTGCATCGGGAAGCACTTTGCGATCGCCGAATCGCAGATGATCCTCGCGGGTTTGTTCCAGCGCTTCGAATTCCGGCACGATCCTCATCACGAAGTCCGCACGCTGGCCTCGATCACTCTTCGTCCCCGATACGGCATGGACATGATCTATCGCCCGCGCACGGACCGGCCCGCCGGAGCGCCCCGCACGGGGAGGTCGGCGTCGTGAGACGGTTCTTCGACACGCTCGTGCGATCACGGTGGGGAATCGTCCTGGCATGGCTGGGTGTGTGCGGAGTGAGCGCTGTCTTCGCGTTGTCGTCGAACGATCACCTGTCCGGCGGTGGATGGTACGTCGAGGGATCCGATTCGCAGATCGCCGCCGAGACGCTGAGCGCCGGCTTCGAAGGCCGCGGACCGTCCTCGTTCGCGCTCGTCGTGACGGTCGATTCGGCGGACGTGTCCGACCGGGTGTTCCGCTCGTCCGTCCAGTCGGTGTTCGACGTCGTCGCGGACGAGCTGGGGGATTCCGCGGTCAGCAGATTCGGCTGGTCGACGATTCCGGACGGATTCGGATCCCAGTTCGTCGGTGCGGATCGCAACATGGTCGTCGATTTCGTGGGAACGGATCTCGACGACGGGACCGCGCGCCGCGAATTTCCGCATATCCAGGACGAACTGAACGCGCACTTCGAAGGCACGGGCGTGCACGCGACGATGATCTCCGCGTCGGCGTTCTGGGGGGAGATGAACGAGCTGTCCGAATCCGGGCTCATCCGTTCGGAACTCATCGCACTGCCCGTGCTGGCGCTGGTCCTGCTCTACGTCTACCGATCCGTGGCCGCGGCTGTGCTGTCGGGTGTCGTCGGCGGTGCGTCCGTCCTCCTGTCCGTCGGTGCACTGGGTTTCATCGCCCGGCACACCGAGGTGTCGTTGTTCGGCAAGAGTGCGGCAACCATGCTCGGACTCGCGATCGGCGTGGACTACTCCCTGTTCATCATCAGCCGTTACCGGGAGGAACTCGGCGCGGGTTCGAGCCCGGTTGCCGCCCTGAGGACTGCGTGGGTCAGATCCGGAGAGACGGTGGCCGTATCCGGGCTGACGATCATGGTGGCGTCCACGGCGTTGTTCGTCGTCCAGCTGAACGTCATCAGGTCCATGGCGCTGGGTGCGATGTTGGGGATCGGCGCCGCGATGGTGATGAGCCTGCTCGTTCTCCCGGCGCTGATCGTGATCTTCTCCCGGTGGATCGGCCCGCGTGCGCCGGTCTCCGACGCAACGGGATCGCGGCGGACGATCTGGGAACGTGCCCCCCGATTCGCGATGAACCGGCCGTACACCACGATCGGCGTCTGTCTGGCCGTGTGCGGTCTCCTGGCGGTGCCTGCGCTCCGGATGGACACGGTCACGCCCGACTCGTCGATCCTTCCTTCGTCCTCTCCGTCCGCAGTGGGATACGAAGCGATGCGGACGCAGTTCGGGACCGGCGCGGTCGCACCCGTCAATGTCGTCGTGACCTTCGGGGAGCCGGTGGCCGAGGCATCGAACCTCGACAGCCTGAACGAATTCGTGACCGCGATCGATGACCTTCCGGGAGTCGTCGCCGTCAACAGCGTGCTGCCCACCATGGCGACATTCGGTGAAGGGGACGCACTCGAGGGGCTTCGCTCGACCGACCGCAACGCCGGCGACACACGGGCCGCGGCCGTGAACCGATACGTTTCGGCGGACGGCAGAAACCTGGTTCTCGAGGCGATCGTCGACGGCGAAGCGTCGTCGCCGACAGCCAGAGCCGTGGTACGGGAGATCAGGGAGCTGGGCGCGGACCGGAACGAACTCGTCGTACACGTCGGCGGCGAAACCGCCGAGGGTATCGACGCGAACGCCGAGATCGAACGTCGGCTGTGGACCGTTCTCGCGCTGATGCTGATCGGCATCTTCGCGCTCCTGTTCGTGTACTTCCGGTCGGTGTTCATTCCGCTCAAGGCCGTCGTGGTCAACGTCGTCTCCATCTCCGCCGCCTACGGTGTTGTCGTCCTGATCTTCCAATTCGGCTGGGGAAGAGTAATATTCGGATCCGACAGTGTTGCCGACCTGACGAACTTCGTTCCGATCGTTCTCGCAGTTCTCCTGTTCGGTATCAGCACCGACTACGAGGTCTTCCTCATCAGCCGGATACGTGAGGCGTACCGATCGAACGGTGGAGACACCAGAGCGGCGGTCGTCGAAGGATCGGTGCGCACTGCGCCACTGATCTCGGGGGCCGCCCTGTTGATGATCACCGTGTTCCTCGCGTTCACGCTTGCGGCGGTTCTGCCGATGCAACAACTGGGACTCGGGCTGGCGGCCGCGGTGGCTCTCGACGCCACCCTCATTCGCCTTCTCGCCATCCCGGCTGCCATGTCCGTCATGGGACGCTGGAACTGGTGGACACCGATCTTCGCGGA
Source organism: Rhodococcus phenolicus (assembly GCF_001646785.1). GTDB lineage: Bacteria > Actinomycetota > Actinomycetes > Mycobacteriales > Mycobacteriaceae > Rhodococcus > Rhodococcus phenolicus. The sequence continues at coordinate 83,200 of NZ_LRRH01000056.1, read as the reverse complement.
CAAGTCGATGGCGGTCGAACCACCCGGCGAGCAGAGAGACCAGCGGGCGACGGTCCCCGTACAGTAGCGAACTCTCGCGGACTTGTCCGCGCCACATCTACGTCTCACAGCACCCGGCAGAAGGCCGCGGTGGCAACGGAGCCACCGACGCATCCGGCCGGCAGTGGGGCGACGCATATTCAACTGGGGGTAGCAGAACATGAGTGGTACGCCGCTTTCCGAATTGATCGGCCACGATGCCCGGATCGAACTGTTCAAAGGACTGCGCGACAGCGGTCACCTGCCGTTCTTCCGGGAGATGCAATCGGCACCGGCGCCGACAACAGACATGGAAGGCCGGCCGCGAATCATGCTGGGGTCGAACAACTACCTGGGGTTGTCGACACACCCACTGGTGGTGGAAGGCGCCCGGCGGGCATTGTCCGAATACGGCACGGCAACAACCGGGAGCCGTCTGATGAACGGCACGATCGCCTTGCACACCCGGATCGAGGCGGAACTGGCCGAATGGCACGGAACCGAAGATGCGATCGTATTCACCACGGGCTACCAGACCAATCTGGGAACGATCGGAGCTCTCGTGCCCAGAGGCGCCGCGGTCGTCGTCGACCAGTACGCGCACGCTTCGATCCAGGACGGTTGCCGTCTCGCCGGCGCTGACATGCGGCGCTTCCGCCACAACGATCCCGAATCGCTGCGCGCAGCACTCGCCGAAATCGGCACGGCGCCGGTACTGGTCGTCATAGACGCGCTCTACTCGATGGAGGGCGACTTTGCGCCCTTGCGCGAACTGGTCGACGTCTGCGAGGACTTCGGCGCGGTTCTCATGGTGGACGAAGCGCACAGTGTCGGGCTCTTCGGCCGCCGTGGTACCGGAGTGAGCGAGATGGCGGACCTGGCAGGGCGGATTCCCATCCGGATGGGCTCGTTGTCCAAAGGTCTCGCATCCACCGGCGGATTCGTCGTCGGGACCCACGAACTCGTCGATACGATCCGTGCACGTGCCAGATCGTTCCAATTCAGCACGGCCGGAGTCCCGTCGTCCCTCGGCGCGGCACTGGCATCGGTTCGAGTTGCCCGGAGCGGGGAGGGCCGCGCACTCGCCGCTCGTTCCGCCGAGAACTCACGCTTCCTGCGGTCGGCGCTGGATGACCGTGGAGTCGATGTCGGCCGCGATCCCAACGTCGCAGGCGTGTCGACGTCGCCGATCGTGCCCGTTCACGTCGGTGACGATCTCCGTGCGATTCGAGCGTGGCGCACGCTGTTCGAATCCGGAATCTACTGCAACACAGCGGTTCATCCGGCAGTGGCGGCCGGGTCCGCACTGCTCCGGGTCTGTGTCATGGCAACACACACCACAGCCGAACTCGAATCCGCTGCCGACGCGATCGCGCACTGCCTCGATCTCGTCGCGGTTGCATGACGCGGTCCGCCCACCACACATCGGAGTGTCCACATGAGTACAGTCATCGAGCATCGCGCTCGGCCGGACCGAAGTATCTGGCCGATTCGAGAAAGACTCGTGGAAAAGATGTTTCCCGATCTGGACGAATACCTGAACTCGACGTCGCTGCTGGATCTCGAGAGCCGGGATTCGGAGATCGTCGAGCGATTCAAGGCGTCGGGCGCGATCGGGCTGATCGTTCCCGAAGCACTCGGAGGTGCCGGCGCCACCGCCAGGGACTCGATCGCGGTGCAGCGTGAGATCGGCAGTCGCTCGCCCTCGTTGGGGGTCGCGACGACGATGCACCACCTTTCCTTGGCGACACTGCTCGAGTATGCGCACGCGGGAACCGCGGACGATCTGGACCTCGCACGTTCGATCGTGGGCGCGAACATGCTCATAGCGTCGGGATTCGCCGAAGGCCGAACGGGATCGAGCGTGTTCGAACCCGCGATGCAGGCCGAGCGAACACCGGGCGGATACATCATCTCGGGATCGAAGAAACCGTGCAGCCTTTCGGCGTCCATGGACCTGCTGACCGCGACGGTGCTGGTGCCGACCGGAAACGGACCGGTCCGGGGAATTGCTCTCGTGGCGGCAGATTCACCCGGGGTCACGGTCCGTCCCTTCTGGAAGGCCGGCGTCCTCGCGGCCTCCGAGAGTGACGAGGTCGTTCTGGACGAGGTCTTCGTACCGGAGGCGCTCGTCGTCGCCGACGTGGACGGTGTCTCGATGAGCGAGCACGAGATGACCGGCTTCCTCTGGTTCGGAATGCTGATCACCGCGGCGTATCTGGGAGCATCGTGCCGGTTGGTGGAGATGCTGCTGACGAAGCGCGGCGCAGACGCCGAGGCAGTCGCGTGTGCTGCGGGAGAACTCGAAGCGTCGTATGCCGCAATCGACGGTGTCGCGCGCCGGTTCGACGCCGGCGAGCGTGGCGCGGAACTGTCGGCGCATCTGCTGCTCCTGCGGTACACCGTGCGCGAGTCGCTGCGACGGTCCGCCGCGGTGAGCGTCGCCGCGCTCGGTGGTTCCGCGTTCATCGCCGGACCCGAGGTCGCATACCTCGAATCCGTCGTGCACGCGTACGGATTCCATCCACCCTTCCGGTCACAGACGGCCGACGGCCTCGCCTGCTACATGAAGGGCGGACTGTTCACTCTCGCTCCCGGTTCGACCGGCGGTGTGCGATGACGGGAACGGATCGACCGCGGATCCTCGTCATCGGATCCGGAGTTCTGGGAACTTTCGTCGCACGTCGGATCCGCACCTGGGCGGACGTCGTCGTCGCGAGCAGATCACAACCCCGCGATGCGGGTGCCCATGTGCAGATCGAACTCACGGACCCCGTATCGGTGGCAGGCGTTTTGGGGGGATTCGATCTGGTCGTGAACTGCGTGCGCAGCCCGGAACTGTTGCCCGAGCGGTGGATCCTCGAATCCGGCGGCACGCTGCTGAACCTGGCGAATCTCAGTGCCGAGGAAAGTGCATCCCTACGCGCGGACGGACGGTCCCCTCGCGGGACCGTGGTGCTGAACGCCGGGCTCACCCCGGGTGTCAACAGTCTGCTCGCCGCGGACCTGCTGGCCCGATATCCGCAAGCCGACGAGGTCAGGCTGGTCATGAGTTTCTCGTACAGTGAGTCCGGTGGACCGCAGGCGGTCGGCGGGCTGGCGTATCGGCTGCTCGCTCGCGGTGTGAGGCACCGGACCGGCGTTTTCCACCTCGCCGAACCGTACGGGTCGCGCCGTTGCCTCGAGGTCGGCGACGCCGCCGACGGGCTGCTGGGGAGGACTGCCGACGGGCGCACCGGGAAGGTCTACTTCTTCTTCGCCGAGTCCTGGTTCCAGCGAAGCCTCCTCGCTCTCAACTCGATGGGGCTGCTCCGGTTGGTTCCGCGATGGATGTTCGTCGCGGGCCTGAAGGTGCCCGATGAGTTGACCCGCGAGAAGAAGGCGGATCTGGTGGAGGTCACGCTCGACGGACAGGTGCTCGCGGGGTACCGCTGCACCGGGATCGGAGACTACCGGTTGACGGTGGCTGCTGCGGACGTCTTCGCCGAGGCACTGCTCGAGCGCACGCCACTGAGTTCGGGGGTTCGCTCACTCGAGGACGTGGTCACCTTCGCCGGCGTTCGTAGCCGGCTCGAGGAAGAAGGCTTTCGGTTCGAGCCGGTACCCGTGAGCGAAGCGGTGACGGGTCTGTCCGCGGACGCATTGTCGTCGGGCCCGGTGTCGTGATCGACCTCGTCGCTGCCGCCGCCCACGGGCCGGAGCGGGTCGGCATCAAGGCCGCCATGCTCTCTCGCGCTGTCGAGCAGGGGTTCGATGTGCCCGCCGGAGTGGTGATCCCACCGGATGCGCCGGTGGCGGCCGAGGACATCGCCCGCATTCTCGGTGCTGCCCGATTCGCGGTGCGGTCGTCGGCTCCGGACGAGGACACGAGCACCTCGTCGATGGCCGGCAGGTATTGCACGCTGTTGGAGGTGGACGCCGCCGGTCTCGACGCCGCGATCGAAGCAGTCCGCCGCGGATTCGGCGCCGGCTCCACACCGGGGACATCGCATCCCGAGTCTCCGGTACCGGTACTCGTCCAGGTCATGGTGGACCCGAAGATCGCCGGAGTCGGCTTCTCCATCGACCCGGTGAGCGGCGACGGCGACCTCACCACGATCGAGGTGGTGTCCGGGCGTGGAGACACGGTGACGGACGGCTCGGTGGCACCGGCGGTCGCGCGTCGTCGCCTCGGTGCCGATGGAATGTTGGTCCTCGAATGTGATGATCGGATCGGGCGGCCCGAGGCCGAGCGGATCTGTGATCTGGTGGACGATCTCGCGGTCCGGCTCGGAACCCCGGTCGACGTCGAGTTCGCCTTCGATGGGATGACGCTGTGGCTCTTGCAGGTCAGACCGGTCACCGCTGTCGGATTCGGGGGCGTCGAAGGTGTGTGGACCACTGCGAACCTGCGTGATTCGCTCACCGACACCGTGTCGACCCTCACCGCGACGACAACGTTGGAGTCGATCTTTCCCGAGGCGATCGAGAGGGCGGTCCGCACGATCCTGAACGACCGCTCCGGTCACCGGCTCGTGGTGGCGCGGTCGATGTATGCCAGGCCGTTCTGGCGTGTCGACGGATTGCGTTCGCAGATGCGCCGGCTTCCCGGCCACGACCCGTGCATCTTCGACACCTCCGTCGGAATCGAGCACGACCCGAACGCGTCCCAACCCGCGGTCGGAAAATGGGCGGCACTCGGTTACCCCGGCATCGCCCTACGCAGCGTCCGTTACGCGTACAGCGTCCGGCGGGCCGCTGCCGATTGCGTCACCCGGAGCGAAAGCGTCCCGTGGACGGAGAGACGGCACGGGTACCGGGGATCGCCGGAAACCCTCGCCGATCGTCTGGATGCCGTGCTCCGGGAACACCGCCGGGTCTACCTGCTCTCGATGCAGGTCTCGCTGATCGCCGAGCAGACTCTCGACATCCTGCGTGCCTGCGCCGAATCGGTCTCCACCGCGGAGCGCGTCGTCCGTCCGGTGGAGCTGATGTCGGATCTCGGCGACCTCGCGACCGGTCGCGGCGCACGTGCCCTGGCTTCGCTCGCGGACCGGCACCGCGAGTCGGCGGATCTTGTCGTCGGCGCCTCCTGTCTCGACGATCTGCCGGCCGCGGTGTATGCCGGCCTCCGTGTGATCGCGGAGCGGTGGGGATACCTGTCCTTCTGCGACGACGAACTGTCGAACCCACGCTGGGACGAGGACCCGACCGCACCGTTGGCCCTGTTGCAGGCCAATCTGGGCAGATCTGCAACCGCGACCGAGGCAGAGGGACGGCCGGTTTCCTCACGTTATCGACGAGCGCGGCGAGATCTGCTCCGCGCCCGCTGGTACGGGAGAGCGGTCTTCGGTTCCGTCCTGGATCAGGCCAGATCGTGGGCGGTCCTTCGCGAGGACATGCGAGCCTGTGCCGCACGCCAGAACTACCTGTTGCGCGCCGTGTGTCTCGAACTCGCCGATCGTCTGGTCGAGACGGGGGTGCTGGAGGCTCGCGACGACGTGTTCTGGCTCACCGCGGACGAGGCCTCCGGGGCGTCGAGGTTCCGGGACACGGAGGATCTCGGCGCCCGTGCCCGCAATCGGCGTCGCCGCGCATCGATGTATCGCAACTGGACGGTTCCGGAGAGCATCTCGAACACGGGCGGTCTCGCCGGCCCGGCCGCGAGGTCCGGCGCGCCCGGTTGCGACGCAACGGATCTCGACGGTGTAGGGTGTTCGTCCGGAATTGTCGAAGGTCGCGCCAGAGTGGTCGGCGAACCCTCGGATCTCGCAGCCGTGACCCGGGACGACATACTCGTCGTCCGCACCGTCAACCCGGGCTGGGCGGCCGCGTTCGGGTGTGCACTCGGCGTCGTCTCGGAGAACGGCGGAATGTTGTCCCACGGAGCGATTCTCGCTCGGGAACACGGTGTCCCCGCAGTGGTCGGTGTACGGGGGGCGACCACCCGCATCGCGACCGGAGACATCCTTCGTATCGATGGAACGTCGGGGAAGGTGACGGTGCGGTGAGGGGCGAAACGAAGTCCGCAGGGGGTGAACTCGATGCAATCGGCCTCCTGGAGCGACACCTCTCGCCGTCGCGCGCGCAGTTCTACCGTGAACTCGGGGACGTGCCGGTTCCAGTGGGCAGCGCCGGTGTCTTCGTGATGCACGGCGGCGGCGCGGCCCTCCTCGATTGCCGCAGTGCGGGAGGAGTGTTCAATCTCGGGCACCGCAACGCCGGCATCCGTGAACTCGTCGTCGACGGTCTGGACGAGGTCGACATCGGGGACTGGCTCCTGCCGTCCCTGGATCGGGGTAAGGCGGCGGGCGCACTCACCCGGACGCTTCCGGACGAACTCGCGTTGGTGACCTTCGCGACGAGTGGAGGGGAAGCCATCGACATCGCCTGTGAACTGGCGCGTCGTAAGACCGGCCGAACACGGATCGTCGCAACCGACAACGCCTATCACGGTCAGGTGGGCATTTCCGGTCAGCTCTCGCAGGCCGGCTCGGCGGCCGTTCGCGTCGAGTCCGGAGAAGTCGGAACGGTGCCGTTCGGAGACATCGACGCCGTCGTGGCTGCCCTGGACGACAGTGTCGCAGCGTTCGTCGTCGAGCCGATCCAGGCCGCGGCCGGGGTGATGATCCCGGCGCCGGAGTACCTGCGGTCGGTGCGCAGCCGATGTGACGACACCGGGACCGTTCTGGTGGTCGACGAGGTGCAGACCGGCCTGGGGCGCACCGGTTCGATGTGGGCAATCGACCACATCGGGATCGTGCCCGACATCCTCGTCGCAGGAAAGGGGCTGTCCGGGGGCATCTATCCGGTGGCTGCGTGCGTCTACACGCAGGCCGTCGGGCGATCGATCGACGGCCAACCGTTCTTCCGTCCCAGTAGTTTCGGCGGGTCGGAAATCGGTTGCCGCATAGCGAGATACGTAGTCGATACCGTGAGTGCCGACGGCTTCCTCGCTTCGGTGCGCGAATGCGGGCAGTTGCTCGGCGACGGTCTCGACGATCTCGTTGCGTCGCGTCCCGGCCTGTTCTCGGCGGCGAGAGGCGTCGGCCTGATGCGGGCGCTGGATCTGCGTGAGCCCGGGCGGTGCATGGAGTTCGCGGGACATTGCTGGCGTGCGGGACTGCTGGTGTCGCCTGCCCCGAACCATCCCGGCTCGGTGCTGGTGATGCCACCCCTGGTCATCACCGTCGAGGAGGTGGCTGTGCTGCTGGAACGGCTTCGTACCGCCTCCAGGTATGCGCACGGATAGTGCGGAGCTGTGGCGAGGAACACGAGGAACTTCGAGACGAACAGGCGAACCGAAAGTGGATGCTCAGAACTACTTCGACACCAGGACGACCTACAGTCTGGTCCGAGGCGAATACACCGTCGCATTGGCGGCATGCGTTGTTCTCGCTGTTGTGCACATCGATCGGATCGAGTGGATCCCCGCCCTGGTGCTGTTCTTCTCCATCGACATCATCGGATATCTGCCGGGAGCGATGTACTGCCGGATCCGCGGTACGAACCACCCTCCTCGACGGTTCTACGTCATGTACAACGTGATGCACAGCGGCCTGACCCAGGGTGCCGTCGCCGGTGTGTGGATGCTGGTCTGCGGGCCGCAGTGGACACTGCTGGCCATCCCGATACACGTGTTCGCGGACCGAGGGTTGTTCGGCAACCAGATGAAGGTGTTCTCCACTCCGTTCGAACCGGCTCGCATCCGGCCCTTCACAGACCTGCTCGCCGAGATCGCGTTCCTGCAGGCGAAAGAGGAACGGCGCACCGAGGTCGCGCGATGACGGTGGAATCGGGACCTACTCCGTGGCGCGGGTACGACACCGTTTCGGCGGATCCGGACGAACTGGACCGTGGCGCGGAGTTCGACGTCGTGGTCGTCGGTGCCGGCCTCGTGGGCCTGGCGACGGCGAGGGAAATCCTGCGTAGGCAACCGGAGACATCGATCGCGATACTCGACGGCGTGGCGCCTGCCGCCGGAGCGAGCGGTCGCGGCACCGGGCTGGTCGGACCCCGGATCGGACCGGGTATCGATGTCCTGGAACGGCGTTTCGGTAGCGCGACCGCGCTGCGCTCGTACCGGGCGTCGGAGAGAGCCGTCGAGATCACGGTCGCGTTGTGCCGCGAACTCGACGTAGAGGTAGCCGAATCGGCGCAGTACGTCATAGCACGCACCGCCGCGGAGGAGCGAATGCTGTTCGCCCAGATGGGCGCCTATCGCCGGCTCGGCGTCGACGTCCTCGCGTGCAGTCGCCGCGGCCTCGCGGATGTGACGGCGACGCCCGTTCTCGCCGGATTGGCGTACAGGTCCGCGGCGATGGTCGATCCGGCACGATTGACGACCGCGCTCGCCCGTCGGGTCGCGTCTCTGGGAGCGGGGATGTATCACGGCGTACCGGTGTCCGATATCGGCCTGCACGGGGGACGTGTTCGAGTGCAGACGGGGCGGGGAGCGGTCGCTGCCCGATCGGTGATCGTCGCGACGAACGTCCCGACCATCCCGTCGGTCGCCCGGAGGGTCGGTGGGATAGCCGGGCTCACGGTATTCGGGGCGGCGACCTCCGGCTCCGCGGTGGCCGGGCCCGCCGAGCGGGTGGGATCGGCGTTCATCGGCGCGGATCCGCTGGCCCCGTTCCACGCGACGCGGCCCGACGGCTCGACCACAGTCGGGGGTGGCGGTGCGCGGTCCTCGATTCCCGGATCGGTTGTCCCCTTCGACATCACCACCTGGAATTGGCTCGAACGGTGGGCACGGATCACCGGAGCCATCGGGAAGAACGCGGAACTCGGGTACCGGTGGTCGGGGCCGATCGCGGTGACGGCCGACGGTCTTCCTGTGGTGGGTCCCGTCGAGGGAATGCCGGGTGTGTGGTTCATGGGGGGATGCGGCGGCCACGGACTCGCCATGTCGGCCTACAACGCGGGTGCGATCGCCGATGCGGTTTCCGGCCCGGGCGGTCGTCTGGTCGACCTACCGTGGATGCGATCACGCGCTCCCGGTCCGCGGGCATCGAGACCGGTTCGCGCAGCGGTCGGCGGATACATCCGCGTCAGAACACTGGCGATGAGGCGGGCTCAGTCCGCCGCTCCGGTACGAACGACAAATGTTCAACGCGAGGCAGGAGACAGGAAATGAAGATCGAGAGCAGTCTGCGCGACCCGGATGTGCTCAATTTTGCCCAATACGACGGCGAGAAGCGGGGTGGGCACTACGAGAGCTTCTACCAGCGTGCGAATCACCCGACACGACCGCTCGCGTTCTGGATCCGTTACACCGTGTTCGTTCCGAAGGGCCGGCCCGAATCCGCGATCGGCGAGTTGTGGTTCGTGTTCTTCGACGGGGAGTCGGGCGACCATGCAGTGATGAAGGAGGAGGTGCCGATCGACCGGTGCTCGTTCTCCACGACGTCGTTCGATGTCCGGATCGGCGACTCGGTGCTCACACCGGGAAAGCTCGTCGGCGGCGGGACCTACGAGAACGTGCGATTCGGCTGGGACCTTTCCTACACGTCCACGCACGATCCGATCTTCCTTCAGTCCCGCCGCGCGTACTCGTTGAAATTTCCGAAGGCCAAGAGCCTCATCGCGCATCCGCTTGCGGTCTTCAACGGTGTTGTGAACGTCGGCGACCGGGAGATCCCGGTGGCCGACTGGGTCGGCAGTCAGAATCACAACTGGGGATCCGCCCACACCGACAAGTACGCGTTCGCGCAGGTCGCCGGATTCGACGACGACCCGACCGCGTTCCTCGAGATCGCGACGGCGAAGGTCAAGGTCGGTCCGGTGCACACCCCGTGGGCAACAATGTTGGTCCTGCGCGCTCACGGGCGCGAGTACGACATGTCCTCGTTGATCCGTGCGGTCAGGAATCGAGGTGAATACTCCTTTTTCCGATGGGAATTCACCGCAGAGAACGACCGGGCCCGTATCACCGGCCGGATCGCCGCCCCGGGGGAAGCATTCGTCGGGCTCATCTACTACAACCCGTCGGGTGGTGTGAAACACTGCATCAACACCAAGATCGGAAGCTGCTCGCTCGAAGTCCACGACAAGTCCGACGGAACGACCTTCCACCTCGCGGCCTCCAACAGGACGCTGTTCGAAATCCTCACGGACGAACGGAATCACGGAATCGGAATCCGCGCATGATGCCGGCGCCGATGTCCATCGGCGTGGAGTCCGTGTTCCCGGCCGCCGCGTCGCGCGACGACGTGATTCGCTCGGCCCACCGATCGGTCTCGGCCTACACCTCGAACCCGAGTGCCTTCAACGGATTGTCCGACCGGAACGAGTACTACTTCGGCCGTCGCTGCGACGGAGTCGTCACCTATCGGACGCGCGGGGGCACCTCGATCGTATTCGGTGGTCCGGTGTGTGCGCCCCGGGACCGGGTATCGCTGTTGCACGAGTTCGACGCCCATTGTCGAAGCCGAGGGCACCGTGTCCTCGCCCTGCAGGTCGGTGCCGAGGACGTCGGCGCCTTCACAGCACTGGGGTTCCTCGTGAACCGAATCGGATCGTCGTATGCGCTACGTCTGGACGACTTCGGACTCGGCGGCAAGCGTTTCGTCAAGCTGCGAAACAAGATCGCGCGTGCCCGGCGGGCGGGTGTCGAGGTTCGCGAGGTGCCCTACGGTTCCGTCGCCGCCGACATCGCCCGAATAGACACGCGATGGTTGTGGTCGATGGAGCACGGCGGTGGACGTGAACTGGACTTCCTCACCGGATCGATGGGCGACGTCCTCCAGGCGCATCGGCGACTGTTCGTGGCCGAGGCCGGGGGGCGACCGATCGGTTACGTGTCGTACGTGCCGAGCTACGGGCCGCGTCCGGGTTGGTTGCACGACCTGACCAGGCGGGTGCCCACAGCCCCGCCCGGAACGATGGAACTGATCAATGTCACTGCCATCGAGCAGTTTCGGTCCGAAAGGACCGGCTGGTTGCATTTCGGGTTCACGCCGTTCGTCGACCTCGCGCCGACTGTTGTTCGGGGACGGCACAGCCGTGTCCTGGAATGGGCGATCGACACGATCGCCGAACACGGTGCCGCGCTGTATCCGGGCCGCACCCAGGTCGAGTACAAGACCAAGTGGGGGACCGAGACCGCCGACGCGGAGTACATGGCCTTCCGCGGCTGCCGATCCCTCCTGGACATCGTTAACGCGTTGCGCGTCACAGGAGTCGTATGAGTCCGGCATCGGGAGGTGGGTCGTGAAGGTCGCTGTCGTCGGCGCCACCGGCAATTTCGGTCGCGTGATAGTTCCGCGGTTGCTCGCAGACCCGAGGGTCACGGGTGTTGTCGCGATCGCAAGGAGGCGGTACTCGAGCAATGATCCACGGGTGCACAGCATCTCCGCAGACGTGCGAGATCCGGGCATGTGCGAGTACCTCCAGGAATGCGAGGTGGTGATCCACCTGGCGTTCGTCGTCTCGGAACTGCGGGACAAGAAGCTGACCCGCGAGGTGAATGTGCTCGGCACGATGAACGTCATCCGCGCCGCCGCGCAATCGGGGGCCCGGCGGGTGGTGGTGGCTTCGAGTGTCAACGCCTACGGTTCCGAGGTGTCCGAAGACTTCGTCACCGAGGACAAGTTCACGTTGAGCGATCCGGACCGCTACTACTTCCACGACAAATCGCAGGTCGAGCACTATGTCGACTGGTACCGTGCGTACTCGGCGAGTCCGTTGTCGATCGTGACACTGCGTTGTTCGTTCGTCGTCGGACCGGACTTCTCGAATCCGGCGATAGACGCGATGTGTTCGCGGTTCGCCGCTCTGCCCGAAGCGGATCGGGCGTCCTATCAGTTCCTCGCGCAGGACGACATGGCGGAAGCGTTCGCACTGGCAGCTGTCACGCCTTCCCTGGACGGTGCGTACAACGTCGCGCCGCCGGACCGCACGTCGATGCGCAGGCTCGCGGATCTGCACGGGCAGATCCTCGTCTCGCTTCCGATGCGCGCAGCGGTGACGATTGCCGATGTTCTGTATCGCCTTCGCCTGCTCGGGTATTCCGGGCAGTGGGTCACCGCCGGCGACATCAGTGTCGACTCGTCACGGTTCTGCCGGGCGACCGGATGGAAATCCTCGGCGTCGTCCGACGACAACGCGCTCACCATGCTCCGGTTGAACGGACGAGAGGTTCGCAACATCGACGTCGTCGAACGCAAGTGGCAGCGTATCTACGCAAACGAGGGAATCCGATGAACTCCGGTGTGTCCACGGCGGCGCTGCAGATTGCGCTGGCCGTGATCATGTTCGGTCTCGGCCTGTCGTTGACGGTCCAGGATTTCGCACGGATCGCGAGGCAACCGCGCGCGGTCGTGGTCGCACTCGGATGTCAACTGCTGTTGCTTCCCGTGATCGCCTTCGGCCTCGTTCTGCTGTTCGATCTCCCACCGCTCCTCGCGGTGGGAATGATGCTGCTGGCCGCGTCGCCGGGAGGGACGACCGCGAACCTGTTCAGCTACCTGTTCCATGGTGATGTGGCACTGAACATCTCGCTGACGGCGATCAACTCGGTGATCGCCGTGGTGACGCTGCCGCTGGTCGCCAACGTCGCCCTCGGCTGTTTCGATCCGCCGGATACCGACGGTTCGCTGGGTCTGCAGTTCACGAAGGTCGTGCAGATCTTTGCGATGGTACTGATACCGGTGGCCGCCGGCATGCTCGCGCGCTGGTTGTGGCCGGTGTTCGCGGTGCGGATGGACCGGCCGGTGCGGGTAGCGTCGGGTGTCGTCCTCACCGTGGTCATCGTCGGGATGATGTTCGCCGAACGCGAGAACGTCGGTGGCTACGTGGCCGATGTCGGCCTGATCACCGTGGTGTTCTGCGCCGCGAGCCTGACCGTCGGATACTACGTGCCCAGGGCGTGCGGACTGGGCGCTCGTCAGGCGATCGCGAGCGCAATGGAAGTCGGTATCCACAACGGCACCTTGGCGATCACGATCGCAGTTTCCGTGCTCGGCAGTGTCGAGATGGCCGTGCCTGCCGCCGTGTATTCGGTGATCGCATTCCCCCTTGCTGCGGTGTTCGGTTGGTTGGTGACCCGTACGGGCGGCGGGACACACCTCGAACCGAGGAGTTCCGTCACGGATGCACGGAGCGCGTGACGACGACGGCCGGTCCGACCACGACCTTGTCCTCCGGGGGTGTGTAGCCGGGGACGACGGAGAGGTTACTTGTCACATCCGCGACACGCACCTCGACGTCTTCGGCGGGCCCGGTGGTGTCGAGGTCCAGGCGCACCTCGATACCGTCCGTGCTCGCGGTGGTGAACACGAACCCGAAGTTCGCGCCCGGGTCGACGGGCGAGCCGTCCACGGTCGCGGCACGGACGGTCGCGCCGTCGACCCACAGGCCCAGCGTGGGAGCACCGCGTGGGGAGGACAAGCGCAACTGCACCATGCGTCCGCCGTCGGATTCGATGTCGCTCAGCATTTCGACCCGAGGCGGTTCGAGCGACGCGACCGGCGCGGGGCCGTGGGCGAGCGAAGTGCCCGGGCGCCACGGGAATCGGTCGGGCAACGGGGTGGGGGACTCGGTGAGCAGTTCGGCGCTCCAGTCGGATCGTGGCCGGCCCGGGGAGGCCCACACGGCGTCGCCGCGGTCTGCGTCGAGCGAGTAGAAGAGCTCTTCCTGGCGCGGTGCGGTTGCGCCGTCGCGGTTCGTGTAGCCACCGAGCAGCGTGCACGCGACCACCGCGAACGCGCCGACCACCGCGAACGGCGCGGCGCCCTCGCGCGGGAGCAGCGGCGCGGTCAGCGGCAGCAGCACCGCGAACAGCACCGCGACGAACGCCCCGGCGAGTGGCGCACCGAACGTCACTCCGGCGTCGAACGAGGCGAGTACCGCGGGAACGGCGACGAGCGCGGCCGGTACGAGTCCCGCGGCCATCGCGACGATCCGCCACCGCGACCTCCGTTGCGGGATCGCCTCGGCGACGAGCACTCCGAGCGCCGCCGGCAGTGCAATCAGCACCAGCGGCGTCGCGACGCCCAGGAACGGCAGTCCAGCCAGCGCGACGACGGCGACGACCATCAGCGCACCGACCGCGAACGCCGGAGCGCCGAATCGTCGGCGCACCGCCACGTACACGGTGGTGAGCACCGCTGCCGCGGCGACGACCGCGGCGAGTTGGTAGAAGCCGGGCCGGTAGGGTTCGCCGATCGGCACGGAGCCCAGACCGGGGACGGCACGCCGCGACAGCCACCACGGCAGGAATGCGGCGCCACCCGCGGCGACCGCGGCGAACAGCGCGACCCCCGCCGCACCCGCGATCCGTCCGGCGGACGCGTCGCGGCGCCGGACGCGGATCACCGCCAGCGCCGCGACCGCAGCGGCCAGTGCGAGGGTCAGTGCCACCTCCACCCACCGCGGGTAGTGCAGCAGTCCCCACGGTGTGGTGGTGACGACGTCGGTGCCCGCGTCGAGGGCGGTCAGGTCGGTGACGGTGAGGGTCCGTGCGGTGGCGAGGGCGACATCGCCCATCTGCTGCAGCGACGACCGGCTCAGACGATCCGGTGTGTCGAGCGGCGTGTGGTAATACGCACTGCCACCGGCGATCGCGGTGTCGTAGCCGTGGAGCCCCGCCTCGTCGAACCGGCGGAAGTCGGTGTCGTTGGGCAGCGCTTCGAAGGCCGTCTGGGTGAACGAGTCGGCGAGCGCGCCGGGCGCCTGCGACAGGATGCGCACCAGATCCGCGTTGGGAGAGGAGATCCGGAACGTCAGCGGCATCCCGGCATTGCCGCGCGCCTCGTGGTTGAGCACCACCATCGGACCGGGAAAGGGTGGCGTCTCCGCCGTGAACAGCCGGGCGCCCAGCAGGCCGCGCTCCTCACCGTCGGTCAGCAGGACCACGACGTTGTTGCGGGGCCGCTCGCCGTCGGACAGGGCGCGGGCGGTTTCGAGGACGGTGCCGATCCCGATGCCGTCGTCGGACGCGCCGGGGGAGGCGGTGACGGTGTCGTAGTGCGCGGCCAGAACGACCGTTCCGGTGGGATCCGCGCCCGGCAGCGTCGCGACGATGTTGCTCAGCGCGGCGCCGCGACGGGTGGGGGAATCGGTCGGGGAGAACCAGCCGATGCCCTCCTGGACGGTCGTGTCCCAGCCGAGGTCGTCGAGGGTCCCCACCAGGTATTCGCGGGCCGCGGTGTGGCCCGGCGAGGCGAGCGGCCGCGGTTCGGCGGCGACGACGTCGATGTGTTCGGCCGCGCGTGCCGCGCTGAATTCGCCGAGGGGCGCATCGGTCCCGAGCGGTGCGGGCGGATCGGGGACGATCACCGCACCCAGCCCGACGAGGAGAACGACGAGCAGACCCAGCGCGTTCGGCAGGCGATCCATGCTGGGAGCGTAACGGAGCAACGGCCGTATCCCCGGGCGCGAGACCCGGGAATACGGCCGTCACCGATGGAGCGTCAGGACGCCGGCGACCAGCTGTCCGGCCCGAAGACCTCGTAGTGGATGTTCTCGGCCGGGACGTTGCGTTCGATCAGGGCCTCGCGCATCGACAGCATGAACGGCAGCGGACCGCACAGGTACGCCTGGGTGTCGGGCTCGAGCGGCAGGTCGCTCAGCTCGGCGCGGCCGAGCCGGACGGTCTCGAGCGGCTGACGGGCGCCGAGATCCTCGTACCAGCGATGCACCTCGGCGCCGGGGATGCGCTCGACGAGGGTCGCAAGTTCGTGGCGGTGTGCGTGGTTCGCGGCGGACCGGTCGGCGTGCAGGACCGAGATCCGGCGGGGGTCACCGGTTTCCGCGAGATGCGAGAGCATGCCGATCATCGGGGTGCAGCCGATGCCGGCCGACGCGAGGAACAGCGGGGCGTCGTTCTCGGCGAGCACCAGGTCGCCGAACGGGGTGGTGACCTGCAGTTCGTCGCCTTCGAAGACGTTCTCGAACAGGTAGTTCGAGACCTCGCCGGCCGGCGCGACGGTGCCGTCCTCGGTGGGATGCGCGAGCACTCGCTTGACCGTGATGCGCCAGTCCCCCTGCGACGGCGCGCTCGACAGGCTGTATTGACGGATCTGACGGGCTCCGTCGGCGAGCTTGACGCCGACCGAAAGGTACTGTCCGGCACGGAACCCGGGCAGGGGGGCGCCGTCGAGTGAGGTGAGGACGAAGGAGACGGTGTCGGCGGACTGGTGGATGCGGTCGGCGACCCGCACGGTGCGCCACACGTCACCGGGTGCGACACCGGCGGACTTGTAGAGGTCGTCCTCGAGCTTGATCAGGGTGTTGGCCATCAGCCAGTACACCTCGTCCCACGCTGCTGCAACTTCGGGAGTGACTGCCTCACCGAGAATTTCGACGATCGCTTCGAAGAGGTGCTTGTGCACGATCCAGTACTCGTCGGGCTTGATGCCGAGGGATGCGTGCTTGTGGGCGATGCGGGACAGGATCGCCTCGACGCGGGCCGGATCGGGATCGAGTTGCAGGGTCGCGAACGCCGCGATGGAACCGGCCAGTGCCTTCTGCTGCTCGCCCTGCTTCTGGTTTCCGCGGTTGAACAGGTCGCGTTCGAGCTCGGGGTGCGCGGCGAACAGCTTCTTGTAGAACAACGGGGTGATGTCACCGATGGCAGCGCCCACGGCGGGCAGCGTCGCCTGGATGACTTCCTTGGATTGGGGGGAGAGCGGCATCGTCGGGCTCCGTTCTAGAGGGTTCCGGGGGAACGCGGTGAGTCTGTGCGGGCTGGTTCAGACGGCGGGACGGGTCAGGGTCAGCAGAACGGGGTTTCTCTGGGCTGTAGCGAGATCCGCGATCGTGACCGAGTCGAGTGCGGCGTAGAACGCCTCCTGGGCGTCGCGCAACGCTTTGCGGAGGCTGCAACCGGACCGCAGCGGGCACGGTTTCGCTCCGTCGCACTCGACGACCTCGTCGTCGCCTTCGAGCTGCCGTGCCAGCCATCCGATGGAGGCGGTCCGGCCGAGCTCGGTGATCGTCAGCCCTCCGCCGCGGCCGCGACGGGTGGTGACGACTCCGAGCTCGCTCAGGCGGGCAACCACTTTGGTGGTGTGGGCGTAGGACAGGTTCAATTGCTCGGCAACGAGTTTCGTGCTGGGCAAACCGTCCGCCGCGGTGGCTGCCAGATGCATCACAACTCTCAGTCCGAGATCGGTGAACTGGGTGAGTTGCATGAACACAGACTAGATAATTTGCATCTCGGATGACAATTTAATGTGATCCAGATCGCAGAGGCCGACGCTACCTGTATCCATCGTGTCGTGCCCGGGGCTTCCGATGCCAGGGAAGACCGGGCCCCATGCCGCGGGGACCAAAGTCCGTACCCGAGTCCGATGCGGCGGGTTAGCCTCGGGATCGTGAACCTTCCCGAAGACAACAATCAGGTGGTCGTAGGGGTGGACGGCTCGCCCACCTCGACATCGGCGGTGCGATGGGCGGCCGCGACCGCGTCGGCTCGCGACCTTCCGCTCCGGATCGTCCACGTCATCGACTTCTCGCCGGTCGGCTACTCCGGCGCCCCGTACGTCGAGTCCGCCAAGGTCTTCGAATGGGCCGAGGAGGACGGGCGCGTCATGCTGTCCGACGCCGTCACCGCCGCGCGCTCGGTCGCCCCGGACGTGGAGATCGAGACCACACTCGTCCCGGCGGGCGGGTCGCACTGGTTCGTGGAGGAGTCCGGCCGGGCCCGCATGGTCGTGCTCGGCGCGTCCGGCAGCGGGCGGATCGGTGAGGCACTGCTCGGGTCCACCCCGGTCGTCGTCGCCAGCCACGGCCGCTGTCCGGTGGTGGTCGTGCGCGGGGAGACGACCGACCCGAGCGCGCCGGTCGTCGTGGGTGTGGACGGCAGCAAGGTCAGCGAACGCGCCGTCGCCGCGGCGTTCGAGGAGGCCGCGCAGCGCGGGGTCCCGCTCGTCGCCGTGCACGTCTGGAGCGACGTCAACGTGGGCACCTTCTCCGGGGCCGACCGCGCCGAGCTTCTCGACCCGCAGGCGTTCGAGCAGAGCGAGCAGGTGCTGCTCGCCGAACGGCTGAGCGGCTACTGCGAGCGATACCCCGACGTGGTGGTGCATCGTGAGGTGTACCTCGACGGGCCGCGCGCCCACCTGCAGGCATGGAGCGAGAAGGCGCAGCTCGTCGTCGTCGGCAGCCGCGGACGCGGAGGCTTCACCGGCCTGCTGCTCGGCTCCACCAGCAACGGTCTGATCCGGGATGCGCGGTGCCCGGTGATGGTGGTGCGTCCCGAACGGGCGTGAGTTCCTGGGTAGGGTTCGGGTGCACGGTTTCGACGAGTGCCCTACCGGGCGCCGCAGGATTGGGGAAGATGCATGCGCATCGGAATGGGTTTGAACTACAGCGGCGGATTCGCCCAGACGGCGGCGGAGGTCGCCGATCTGGAACGGGCCGGTCTCGACATCATCTTTGTTCCGGAGGCGTACTCGTTCGATGCGGTCAGCCAGCTCGGATATCTCGCGGCGAAGACCACCCGGCTCGAACTCGCGTCCGGCATCTTCCAGCTCTACACCCGTACCCCCAGCCTGACGGCGATGACGGCCGCCGGACTCGACTTCGTCTCCGACGGCCGGTTCGTCATGGGCATCGGCGCCTCCGGCCCCCAGGTCATCGAGGGCTTTCACGGCGTCCCCTACGACGCACCACTCGGTCGCACCCGGGAGATCGTCGACATCTGCCGGCAGGTGTGGCGCCGTGAGAAGGTGCAGCACCACGGCAAGCACTATCAGATCCCGCTGCCCGCCGAGCGCGGCACCGGCTTGGGCAAGCCGCTCAAGATCATCAACCAGCCTGTGCGCGAACGCATCCCGATCGTCATCGCGTCGCTCGGACCGAAGAACGTCGCGATGACCGCGGAGATCGCCGAGGGCTGGGAACCGATCTTCTACTACCCGGAGAAGGCCGCCGAGGTGTGGGGCGAGTCCCTCGCCAAGGGCAAAGCCCTGCGCGATCCGGCGCTCGGCGAGCTGCAGATCTACACCACGCCGGCGCTGGCCATCGGCGACGACGTCGACCACATGCTCGAATGGGTCAAGCCCCACCTCGCGCTGTACATCGGCGGCATGGGCGCCAAGGGCAAGAACTTCTACAACGATCTCGCCGTCCGCTACGGCTACGCGAAGGAAGCCGAGACCATCCAGGACCTCTACCTGGCAGGTAAGAAGCAGGAAGCGGCCGCCGCCGTGCCCGACGAGCTGGTGCGCGCCGTCTCCCTCATCGGCCCCGAGGGATACGTCCGCGAACGCGTCGCCGCGTTCGCCGAATCGGGTGTCACCACCCTGTCGGTGACCCCGCTCGCCGGCGACGGACCCGGCCGTATCCGACTCATCGAGCAACTCCGCGCGATCTGCGACTGACCCACCGCACCCCCAGGCCGGCACCACCGCGGCAACACCGAGAAGAGGACACAGATGAGCGATCCCAAACCGATCGTCGTGGCCGTCGACGGATCGGACGCGGCTGCCGCCGCCGTGATCTGGGCGGCACGGACCGCGGCGGCGCGCGCGCTTCCGCTGCACATCGTCACCGTCGTGCACGTGCCGTCGTTCTACTACTCCGAGCCCTATCTGGCGCAGAGCTTCCACCAGGAGATGAAGGACACCGCCCGGGCGCGGCTCGACAACTCGGCAGTTCTGGCCCGGCACACCGCGGAGGAAGTCGGTCCCCTCACGGTGACGACCGCGCAGGTGGAAGGGAAGGTCGCGCAGACCCTCGTCGACCTGTCCGCCCACGCCGCGCAGATCGTTCTCGGATCGCGCGGCCTCGGCGAAGTGAAGGGCCTGCTCGTCGGCTCGGTGACGCTCGCCGTCGCCGCGCACTCGCATGCGCCGGTCGCGGTGGTGCGCGGTCGCACCCTCGATGGTGCCCCGCCCGCCGAGGGGCCGGTCGTCGTCGGTGTCGACGGCTCCGAATCCTGTGAGGCCGCCGTCGAGGTCGCGTTCGAGGAAGCCGCGGCACGCGGGGCGACGCTCGTCGCCATCAACGTGTGGAGCGACGTCAGCGTGCAGCCGTCCCTCGGTGCGGTGCCCGAGGACCCGCAGTGGAGCACCATCCAGACCGGAGAGGAAGTGGTGCTCGCCGAACGCCTCGCCGGGTTCCGGGAGCGGTACCCGGACGTCGTGGTGGAACGCGTGGTCGCGCGGGACCGCCCGGTGCGGGTCCTGAGCGAGTACGCCGAGACCGCGCAGCTTCTCGTCGTCGGCACGCGTGGTCGCGGGGGATTCAAGGGTCTGCTGCTCGGATCGACCAGCAACGCGCTGATCCAGACGGCGGACTGCCCGGTGCTGGTGGTGCGCCCGAAGGACGCGCCGTGACGCTGTGACGATCCGGCCCCACCGTCCCGGGCGACGGTGGGGCCGTTCGCGTTCAGACGGGGGACACGGTCCTGTCGTCGCGGGGATCCCTGGGTTCGATGTCCCGCCGTTTGACGAACAGGACGATCGCGAGGACCGGATACACCAGGATCGGTGCGAAGGCCCCGACGTAACCCTGCTGGTCGAGCAGGACGGCGGAACCGCTGAGCAGGGCGAAGTCGAACAGTCCGTGCAGCACCGAGTTCAGCGCGTTGCTGCCGGAAACCCGACGGGTGAGGTAGAAGAAGTAGCCGGCCAGACTGACGAGGATCGCCTGGGGCACAGCGGACGCGCCGTGCCCGAACACGTTCGACAGATGAACCAGGCCGAAGATCAGACTCGACCACAGTGCGACCTTGCCCTCGCTCAGTTCGTGGTTGCGCAGCACCGTCACCCCGATGCCGCGGAACATGCCCTCCTCACCCCACCCGACGAACTGGGTCGCGACGAGCAGCACGAGCACGAACAGCCAGCCCTTCTCGGCGAGGGCGCCGTAGTCGATGCCGACGAGGATCGCCACCAGCAGGACGACCGGCACGCACCACACCCAGCGGTTCACCGGCCGGTCGTCCCGGAGCACCGGACGCCACCACCCGAGGGCCGCGACCACGCCGTAGGTGAACGCCAGCGCCAGCCCGAGCGGGATCACCATGGTGACGACGACCCCGCGTGTGGTCACCGTGCCGTCCTCACCGCTCCAGTCCGCGATGAAGTGACCGCCGAACTGGATGATCGCGAGATAGACCACGACGACCAGGGCGAAGGCGGCGTAGGAGAGTCGGCGTCCGGTGACGGAAGGGGAGAGATCCGGCTGAGGGTTCATCGCGTCATCCTATGAGCACCACGGCGTTTTCGTGCGGTACGCGGAAAGCTCCGGGAACGCTGCTGCCGCGGATGTCCTGGTCCGCACCACCGCGCCTCGACGGCGCCGGGATTCAGCCGAACTCGTCGAGCCCGCGCTCACGCAATTGCGCCCACACGTCCGCCGGATGGATGCCGCGACGGATCGCGTCGTTCTCGATGAGAACACCCAGCATCATCGATGTCAGATAGGCGACGTCCTCGGCGCGTTCCGACTCGTAGCGTGCGCGGAGCCATCCGGATGTGTTCTGCTGCTTGGCGGTTCGAGCCATCTCCAGGACCGAGCGGAACAGCTCGTCGGTGGGCTTCTCGGTCGGGGCACTCACGCGGTGACCTCCTGACCGCGCCGGGCCTGCCGTGCGAGCGCGCGGTCGCGGGATTCCTCGAACCGCGCCGCCCGATCCTCGAGATCCACCACGAACGCGTCGAGCTGCTCACGCAGTTCCTCGCCGCGCGCACCGAAGTCGGTGCGTTCGAAGATCCGCCACTTGCGCAGCACCGGCTGCACGACCTCGTCGAGATGCTGACGCAGATCGTAGATTCCGCCCTTGGCGATGAGCACCGCGTTGCGCCGGAAGTTCGCCATCGACGCGCCCGGCATCCGGAAGTGGGTGAGGACCCGTACGACCGCCTCGAGGGCCTGATCGGGGGCGATGTCCAGGGCGCCCTCGACGATGTTCCGATAGAACATCATGTGCAGGTTCTCGTCCGCGGCCACGCGTGCCAGCATCCGGTCCGCGATCGGATCGCCACAGGCCTTGCCGGTGTTGCGGTGCGAGACGCGCGTGGCCAGTTCCTGGAAGGTCACGTACGACACGGAATCGAGCATCGACGTGGCGCCCGGAGCGAACCCGTTCGTCATGTGCTCCATCCGCGCGTTCTCGAGCGCCACCGGGTCGACGCCGCGGGTGACCACCAGGTAGTCGCGCATGACGATGGAGTGCTTGTTCTCCTCGGCGGTCCACCGTCCCACCCACGTGCCCCAGGCGCCGTCGAATCCGAAATGCTCGGCGATCTCACGGTGGTACGACGGCAGGTTGTCCTCGGTGAGCAGATTGGTGATCATCGCGGCCTTCGCCGTCTCACCGAGAGCGGACTGCTCCGGATCCCAGTCGACACCGCCCAGCGCGGCGAAGTTGCGGCCGTCGTCCCAGGGCACGAAATCGTGTGGGTGCCAGTCCTTCGCCATCGACAGGTGCCGGTTCACGTTGTCCTCGGCGACCGGCTCGAGTTCGCGGAGCAGTTCGATGTCCGTGAGTGCTCTTGTCACAGTGCAAATCTCCCTGTATCGGGGTCAGTATCCGATGCGCATGATCAATTGGGGCCGTCCGGGCAGCGCGAGCCGGTCGGCGAACCGCTCAGCCGAGTCCTCGACGCGCAGCGGGTGGGTCAGCACCGATGCGGAGAGCCGGGCGTCGACCGCGGCCAGCCACGCACGTTCGGTGGCGATCCCCACCCGGATCAGATCGAGCGGATCACCTGTGGCAGTGGCGAACACGAGGACCGACTCCCGATCGATCGCCTCGGCGAGCGCGGTGGTGTCGGGAACACCGGTGGTGACCAGCGCCCTGCCGGCCGCGCCGCCCACGTCCAGTCCGGCGTCCCAGTCGGTGACGACCTCCGTGATGCCCTCGGGTTGCCAGTGCGACGTCCACGAGAACATTTCGCGCTGGTAGCGCGGATTGCGGCGGACCTCCTCTGCCGAATACGTCAGCGTCTCGGCAAGCACCGGCGCCTCGTCGGACGCGAGCAGCCGAACGTGCACGCCGGGTACCTCGTCGACCGCGGCCATCACGTCCGCGATGGTCGCTGCCGCCACGGGAATCCGCGCGAACGACTCGCGGTGACTGCGGCGGTGCGAGATCGCCGCATAGAACCGTAGATCCGAGCCCGACGGGGGCCGCACCTCCACAGCGTCCACCCGCGCGATCATCTCGGGTCGTTCCGGGTCCGGCAACAGGGTGGTGCGGGTGCGCCACCCGAGGACCCGCATGCCCAGTTCGAGGTTCGCCAGTGCGGTGCCACACGAGATCAGCCGGTCCGGCCGTAGCGGATCGAGACCCGGTTCGGCGAATTCGAGCCGTTCGTCGAGTTCCGCGGAACGGCCGGGCAGACGCAGGTTCCAGGGCTGGGTGTCGTGGATGGACGGTGCCTCGATGACGGCTCGGGCGATGATCTCGGTGTCGCCGGTGGTCCAGGTGTCGGTCGGGACGGCCATGTCGATCTCCTCGTCTCGTCGGTCACCTCGCGCAGGTCACAGGATGTTTCCATGAGGATCGCCCGGTGCCGGTGTTCCGCGCAGTGGGCGAAGGTCCCGAAACAGTCGTCGAACGGCCCGACGTCGCCCGGGTTCCGGGGAACTGGAACGATGGACCCGACCGTGCGAAAAGAAAGGGGGGCTCCGATGCCTCGCGTGTTTCTCGTCGACGATCACGAGATCGTCCGGCGTGGTCTGGTCGATCTGTTGAGCAGCGTGCCGGATTTCACCGTCGTGGGTGAGGCGGCGTCGGTGGGGGAGGCGCTGGCGCGCGTCCCGGGTAGCGGAGCCGAGGTGGCGGTGCTCGACGTGCGACTGCCCGACGGCAACGGCGTCGAGTTGTGCCGCGAACTGCGCGCGCGCATGCCGGAACTGCGTGCGCTGATGCTCACCTCGTACGCCGACGACGAGGCGCTGTTCGATGCGATCATGGCGGGGGCGTCGGGGTTCGTGCTCAAGCAGATCCTCGGCACCGACCTGGTTTCGGCGATCCGGACCGTCGGGGAGGGCGGGTCGCTGCTCGACAGCCGCGCCACCGCCGCACTCATGGACCGCATCCGCGCGTCCCGCACCGCCGATCCGCTGGCGGAGCTGTCCGAGCAGGAACGCGCCGTGTTCGAGCTGATCGGTGAGGGTCTGACCAACCGGGAGATCGCGGAGCGACTGTTCCTGGCGGAGAAGACGATCAAGAACTACGTCTCGCGGCTGTTGTCGAAACTCGGCATGCAGCGGCGCACTCAGGCCGCGGTGCTGGCGACCGAGCTGCGCAAGGAACGCGGGCACGGTCCCGCCTAGCGGATCCGTTCGCGCGGCAGCCGGGGCGAACCCGTCAGAGCGGCACCGTCCACAGCACACGGGTGCCGCCGTCCGGACCGGGACCGACGCTGCACAGGCCCGCGCACTGCTCGGCCCGGCGTTCCAGATTCGCCAGGCCGCTGCGGTGCGAGGTCACCGGCAGACCCGTACCGTTGTCGACGATTTCGATGGTGAACCTGTCGTCGGCGGTCACTGCGACGGTGATGTTGTCGGACTGAGAGTGCCGCAGGGCGTTGCTGAGCCCCTCCCGCAGCACCGCTTCCGCGTGCGGATGGATCCGGTCCGGGACCAGCGTGTCGATGGGCCCGGCGAACTGCACGTTCGGGGCGACGGTCGAATGGATGCTCAGGTCGCCGACCACGTCGAGCAGTCGCCGGCGCAGGCTCGTCGATGCCGCGGCGCCCGTGGTGTGCAGATCGAAGATGGTGGTGCGGATCTCGCGGACGGTCCGGTCCAGCTGCTCGACGGCGTGCTGGACCACGTCGGTGACCCGCTGGCGATCGGCCCCGGGGACCATCGCGCTCTGCAGGCTCATGCCGGTGGCGAAGAGCCGCTGAATCACGTTGTCGTGCAGATCTTGTGCGATCCGGTCGCGATCGGCGAGGACGTCGAGCAGGCGGTGCTTGCGTTGCTGCTCGGCGAATTCGAGCGCCACCGCGGCAAGATTGGCCATCGATTCGAGACGGGCGACGTCCTCGCCGTCCCACGGGTCGGTGCCGGGCGCACGCGTCACGATCAGCACGCCGGTGACCGTGGACGTCGCCGACAACGGCAGCACCACCGCGCTGCCCGCGTCGCCCGCACCCGCCGAGGGCAGTTTCGTCAGGGTGTCGGTCAGCACCGGGCGTCGCGACCGGAGGGCCTCCAGCACAGGCGAATCGGAGAGATCGATACGGACCTGACCGGTTGCCGGCGCGGCCGGGGATGCGGCGCACACGCTGCCATGGGAGCCCTCGACGAGGACGACGAACGCGCCTGCGCCGCGCGCGAGATCGCGGACCTGTCCGGTCAGCAACCCGAGCGTCTCGTCGACCGAGCCACCGACGAGCAGGCGCGCGTTGATCGAGGCCATCGCGGCCAGCCAACGTTCGCGGGTGAGCGAGCCCTCGAACAACCGGGCGTTGTCGACGGCCATGCCCGCCGACGTCGCGAGAACCTTGAGGATGACCTCGTCCTCCTCGGTGAACGCCGGCGCGCCCAGCTTCTCGGTGAGGTAGATGCTGCCGAACACCTTGCCGCGGATCATGATCGGGGTACCGAGGAAGCTCTTCATCGGCGGGTGGTTCGGCGGGAAACCGATCGAGGCGGGGGGTGTCGACAGGTCCGCGAGCCGTACCGGCCGCGGATCGTTGATGAGCAGGCCGAGGATGCCGCGTCCCTCCGGCAGGTGACCCATGCCCTTGCGTTGCTCGGAATCGATTCCCTCGTACACGAATTCGGACAGGCCACCGTCCGCGGCGCGGACACCCAGCGCGCCGTACCGGGCGTCGAGCAGCGACACCGCGGTCTGCACGATGCGCTGGAGCATCGAATCGAGTTCGAGACCCGAGCCGACGACGAGCACCGCCTCGAGCAGGCCCCGCAACGTCGCCGGGTGCGTATCGGTGTCGTCGAGCCGGCTGCGCAGCTCGGACAGCAGGCTGTCGATCGCCGAATCGGTCGCGTCGCTCATCGGGCACCTTCCAGCAGTTCCGACGCCGCGGCGACCGCCGCCGCCGACGGATCGGTCTTCGCGCGGCTCAGATCGTGGCCGGCGGCAGGCACTTCGACGAGTACCGTGGCCGCCGGGATCAGCGTGGCCGCTTCCCGCAGTTCGTCGATCGTTCCGAACGGGTCGCGGACGCCGTGGACGAACACCGTGGGCACCGCGATGTCCGGCAGATGCTCGATGCGGGCCTTCTCCGGCTTACCCGGCGGGTGCAGCGGATACGACAGCAGTACCAGCGCGTCGGCGATTCCCGGCCGCTCCGTGACGAGCATCGACGTCTGCCGGCCGCCGTAGGAGACGCCGCCGAGCAGGAGCGGTCCGTCGGTGCGATCGCGCAGTGCAGCTGCGGCGTCCGCGATCCCGGCACGGTCCTCCGCTGCCCGCGACGGCTGCGGCGGACCCTTCGGGTTGCGCCGCCGGAACGGCAGGTCGTAGCGCAGAGCCAGGAACCCGTGCTCGGCGAAACGGTCGCACACGCGCTGCAGGATCGCCGCGTCCCGGGTGCCGCCGGCACCGTGGGTCAGTGCGACCGCACCGCGCGACGGTCCGTCGGGAACAT
The DNA here is from genome assembly GCF_001646785.1 of Rhodococcus phenolicus. Lineage (GTDB taxonomy): Bacteria > Actinomycetota > Actinomycetes > Mycobacteriales > Mycobacteriaceae > Rhodococcus > Rhodococcus phenolicus. Next base: position 56,675 of record NZ_LRRH01000056.1, on the reverse strand, counting down.
GCAGACTGCCGTGCACCGTCTCGGTATCCACCAGTTCGACGCTCACACCCGATACGGTAGCCGCACGGTGCGGGCCGATCGGCGGGTGATGGGGATCAGGCCGGATCCGTGCGGCCGGTCGTGGAGTGCCCGCCCCGCAGCAATGTCGTCCAGATTCGGTGGACCATGGCCACGAAAACCAGGACCCACGCGGCGACCGCGACCCACAGTTCGACGCTGCCGACCATGCCGACGAGAGGCAGATCGTCGGCGCGGCCGAGATGGATCCCGGCGACGGCGTACATGCCCAGCGGGAACACGATCGACCACAGCGACGAGTCGTACGTCAACGGGACCTTGTGGACGCGGTGGCGCCACCAGCCCGCCGCGATCAACGGTGGGAACAGCCAGGTCGCGAACGCCCAGATCACGACGGCCAGGCCCGCGATCAGTCCGCGGGTGGCGTCGACCATCGGTGCGTCGGCCATCTCCACGATGTGGGCACCGGCGACGACGATGATCGAGCAGGCGCCCATCGACACCCAGTACGGCGCCGTCAGGTCGGTGGGGCGCAGCGGATACTGGAGCATCCGCGCGGCCACGAAGATGCCGGCCGCGGCGTACAGGAACAGGCCCACGGCCCAGGTGAACACGGCGACTGCCGCCAGGAGCCGGTCGAACTCGTCGTAGACCGGTTGCAGGGTCGCCGCGGCGATCGCGACGGATTCGCTGGCGACCACCCAGACGAACCACGTGCCGTTGGCCTTCGCGAGCACGGGGCGCTGCGTGGTGCCGAGCACTGCCGTCCACGGGATCACGTAACCCAGCACCAGCCAGGTCAGGGCGGACACGACGAGCAGCACCGCCGCGGTCGAATGCCGGCCCTCGGCGATCAGGCGGATACCGAGGACGTTGCCGGCGGCGATGAACGTGAAGAATCCGAATGCGCGACCCGAGTCGGCCATGTCCGCGCGCATCTCCCGGGGGAATGCGATGAGCCGCCACAGCGACAGAGCCACGAGCACCACGTACCCGGCGGCCGCGACGACGAGCATGGCCGTCGACATCACCCGATGGTCCTTCAGATGCAGCCCGATCGACACGATGCCGCCGGCCATGACGAACGCGAAGTAGCCGGGCGAGAGGACGCGGACCGCCTCCCGCACCCGAGTCGAGATGTCCACTCCCAGCAAGCTACTTCAGCAGCCGAGACAGTTTTCGATCCGCGAGGATCCTGCCGCCGGTCTGACAGGTCGGGCAGTACTGGAAGGACCGCTCCGAGTACTCGACCTGGCGGACGGTGTCGCCGCACACCGGGCACGGCATCCCGGTGCGCGCATGCACCCGCATCCCGGAACGCTTCTCGCCCTTGAGGCGCGCCGCGTCCTGCCCGGCGGAGCGTGCGACCGCGTCGGTGAGGGTCGCGTGCAGGGCGTCGTGCAGGGCGTGGACCTGGTCGTCGCTCAGGCGTCCCGCGGTCGCGAACGGGGACAGTCGCGCGGTGTGCAGGATCTCGTCGGAGTAGGCGTTGCCGATACCGGCGATGACGGACTGGTCCACCAGGACGGTCTTGAGTCTCGACGTGCTTCCGACGAGCAGCGCCGCGAGGTCGTCCACGGTGACGTCGAGCGCGTCGGGGCCCAGCCGTGCGATGCCGGGGACCTTCCGCGGATCGTCGACGAGCCACACGGCCAGACGCTTGCGGGTTCCGGCTTCGGTGAGGTCGACGGCGGGCGTCGTCGCGTCGGGCGTGAACAGGTGCACGCGCAGCGCGAGAGGTCCCTTGCCGGGTCGTGGCGGGGTGGGCGACGGATCGTCGATCCAGCGCAGCCACCCGGCTCTCGACAGGTGGGTGATCAGCGAGAGGTCGCCGCAGTCCAGGCACAGGAACTTGCCGAATCGGCGCGCGCCGGTGACATCGCGGCCCTGCAACGCAGTGATGGGCGGATCGGCGGTCTGCAGCACGCTGATCGACGCGACGTCGACGCGGCCCACCACCGATCCGACCGCATGTTCCCGCAGGAACCCGGCCAGCGCCTCCACCTCGGGGAGTTCGGGCATATGGGCAGCCTACGGCTGCTCGTGTGCCGATGTGGCGGCTCCGGCCGCCACAAAGGCACACGGGCGGCGAAGCCGCCTGAACTCTTGTCGGCGAAGCCGCCTAAACTGCTGGCGTGACTGTGCCGACCCCGTACGAAGACCTGTTGCGCCTCGTCCTCGAGACCGGCACCCCCAAGGCCGACCGCACCGGGACCGGGACGCGCAGCCTGTTCGGGCATCAGATGCGTTTCGACCTCGCGCAGGGATTCCCGCTGATCACCACGAAGAAGGTGCACCTCAAGTCCATCGTGTACGAGCTGCTGTGGTTCCTGCGCGGCGACTCGAACGTGCAGTGGTTGCGGGAGCACGGCGTCACCATCTGGGACGAATGGGCCGACGTCGACGGCGAGCTCGGGCCCGTCTACGGCGTGCAATGGCGGTCCTGGCCCACCCCGAACGGGGAGCACATCGACCAGATCGGCCAGGTGCTCGACACCATCCGCAACAACCCGGATTCGCGGCGCATGATCGTCTCCGCGTGGAACGTCGCCGACCTCGACGACATGGCACTGATGCCCTGCCACGCCTTCTTCCAGTTCTATGTGGCCGACGGCAAGCTCAGCTGCCAGCTCTACCAGCGCAGCGCCGACCTGTTCCTCGGGGTGCCGTTCAACATCGCCAGCTACGCACTGCTCACCCACATGGTCGCGCAGCAGACCGGTCTCGAGGTGGGCGAGTTCATCTGGACCGGCGGCGACTGCCACATCTACGACAACCACATCGAGCAGGTCACCGAGCAGCTCGGTCGCGAGGCGTACGAGTACCCGACACTGAAGCTGAACCGCCGCGACTCGCTGTTCGACTACGAGTTCGAGGACGTCGAGGTCGTCGGCTACCGGCACCACCCCGGGATCAAGGCGCCGGTGGCGGTGTGACCGGGACGCTCACCCTGATCTGGGCGCAGACCCGCGCTGGCGTCATCGGGCGGGACGGGACGATCCCGTGGCACATCCCCGAGGACATGGCGTTCTTCAAGGAAGCCACGATGGGCCTGCCCGTCGTCATGGGCCGGCTCACGTGGGATTCGCTGCCCGCGAAGTTCCGGCCGCTGCCGGGACGCCGCAACATCGTCGTCACCCGGAACCCGGGCTGGACCGGCGAGGGAGCCGAGGTCGCCGGGAGTGTCGACGACGCACTGCGACTGGTCGCCGACGAGGACGCCGTCGTGATGGGTGGCGGCCAGATCTACGCTCAGGCCATGCCGCATGCGACCCGGTTGCTCGTCACCGAGGTCGATCTCGACCTCGGCGTTGACGGCGCCGGCGATGCGGTCGCACCCGCGATCGGGCCGGAGTGGACGGTCACCGATCCGGGAGCGTGGCAGCAGTCCCGCAACGGAATCACCTTCCGCTGGGTCGGGTACTCGCGAAGCTGACAGCCGTGCCCTCGCGGTGCGCCATACTGCGAACATGGACAAGCTCTCCCTCACCGCAATGGCCCGGCAGCAGCTGAAGCTCGCGGCCACCTCGAGCAACGGGCGAAGTTCGCAGACGGTGCTCGGCGGTCACACCAAGCATCTTCGGCAGACGGTGATCGCGCTGCTCGCCGGCCACGAACTCGGCGAGCACGACAGCCCTGGTGAGGCGACACTCCAGGTCCTGAGCGGTCAGCTGTCCCTGATCGCGGGGGACCAGTCGTGGAAGGGGTCGGCCGGGGATTTCCTGGTGATCCCCCAGAGCCGGCACAGCGTGTCCGCTCTCGAGGACGTCGCGTTCCTGCTGACCGTCGCCAAGTGACCGGCTAGGGCGACACCGGGGTGCGGTAGCCCGCGTAACCCTCCCACGCGAGGCGGCGTTCCTTCCATGGATCGTGCTCGAGACGGGTCGGCACGTCGAAGATCGTCGTCGCGCGGTCCCGTTCGTCGTAGCGCGGCCACGACGGCAGCGGCTCCCCGTGGCGCGCGAAGTGCAGCCAGTGCCGCTGCACGGCGTCGCTGACCAGACGCAACCCGCGCCGGCCGCCGAGCGCCGTGTACGCCCGGCCCAGCGGCGTGTCCACCTGATCGAACACCGAGAGCAGTTCCACGGCGTGCGTCGCGTCGAACCCGGCCACCCGCGCGAGCCGGGGCGCGAAGTCGAAGCGGTAGCTGTAGGTGGGAGCGAACCGGGAATGCGCCTGCGCGATCTGAATCGACGGATACCAGAAGGTGAGGTCGCCGCCGATGTCGATCGCGGCGCGTTCGGCCGGGTAGCCCGGATAGGCCGCGACGACGCGGTCGCGCGCCGATGCGTCGGTGAGCGAGAACATCCGGTCGATGCGGTCGGGGTTCGTCGGCAGCGCATCGAGGAAACGGGGGAACAGGGCGCCTTCCCGGGCGTTGGTGCCGATGATCAGCGGAACGCGATGTGCCGCACCGGATGCGTACGCCTCGAGCGGGTCGGTCGGCAGGAAGTCGCCGTCGACGACCGGCCCGAACACGTGCAGGCCGGGGGTCGCGCGCAGGGTCTCACCGGACAGCCGGTTGCCGGCGCGACCGAGTTCGGCGGGCGAGGCCGCGTCGAGCGCGGCCGCCGCACTGTCGGCGTCGGCGCCGAGCAGTTCGACGAACCGTGCCGTCCAGCCGGCGGCACGCGACGCCTCGACGACCAGGTTCGGCGCGGAACTCTGCGCGATCGCCTGCGCGAACAGGCCGCGCGCGGCGGGAGTCGCCATGAGTGTGGTGACCGCGTTGCCACCCGCGGATTCGCCGAAGACGGTCACGTTGCCGGGGTCGCCGCCGAATGCGGCGATGTTGCGCTGCACCCATTCGAGCGCGGCGACCTGGTCGCGGAGCCCCAGGTTCGAGTCGAATCTCCGGGTGGGTGTCGAGAACGCCGAGAAGTCCAGGTAGCCGAGGCTGCCGAGCCGGTAGTTGAGCGACACGTAGATCACGTCGCCGCGCCGCACCAGCGACTGCCCACCGTAGATCGACAGTGCGCTCGTGCCGAGCGTGTAGGCGCCGCCGTGCACGAACACCATCACCGGGCGGGGCTGGGACGACCGGGCGGCGGGGGCGAGGACGTTGAGGGTCAGGCAGTCCTCGCCGATGGTCGCGCGCTCCCGGCTGCCGGTGAAAGCGCCGCGCGGGGCCTGGCACGCGGCATTGCCGAAACGGGTCGTGTCGAGTTCCCCGGTCCACGGCTGCACCGGTTGGGGTGCCCGCAACCGCAACGGGCCGACCGGCGGTGCCGCATACGGGATGCCCCGCCACGAGAGGAGGTCGCCGATGCGGCTGCCGCGGACCGCGCCGTCGGCGAGTGTGACGAGGGTCTCGGACGTCATGTGGAAACTGTACGTGACGGGCCGTCACAGTTGCCGGGACCCGCGCGGTAAGTGGCCTGAGCCGACACCGAGACGTTCCCGTCCACGGTGATCTCGCCGCGCGCCCGGAGGTCGGCACCGCCCCGGTCGGTGTGCCCGCAGGTCACGGTCACGGCCTCGAACAGCGGGACCGGCCGGTGATAGCGCACCGTCAGTTCGTCGAGGACCGCCGGACCGTACCGGTCGGCGGCGGTGTGGAGCACGTGGTCGAGGAGCAGTGCCGAGACGCCACCGTGCACCAGACCCCGCGGCCCCTGATACGCCAGGCCGAGGGTCCCGGTGGCGGACACCGTTCCGCTGTCGGTCACGGCCGGGGTCAGCGGGGGTGCGAGGGCGTTCCGGTGCCCGAACACCGGATCGTTGCCGTCGGGTGCGGTGCCGAACCCGGTCGCGGGGCTCGACTGCTCCACGAGCGCGGCGATCCGATCGAGCTCCGCGGCCGCGGCGTCGAGTGCGGGATCGTCGTCGTCGACGCGCAGAAGCACATCCGTCAGCCTGCGCAGGCCGTCGACGACGTTCCGGAGCTGTTGTGCGCGGGCATGTTCGGTCGAATCGGTGTCGGTCGAATCGGTGTCGGTCACGGTGCTGCGGCCCCTCGTGCGACGACGAACAGTCCACGGGCACTCACGCACAGGTGCGGTCCCCACCGGATCTCGCCGTGGGACCGGGCTTTCCGGCCGTCGACGCTGTCGTGCCAGGCCCGGACCGTCAGTTCGCGGTCGACGGGGAGCGGGCGGTGGAAGCGCAGTACGAGTTCGACGGTCATGCCGGGTACCCCGGCCCGCACGTTGGCGTCGGCCAGAGCCACGTCGAGCACCATCGCGGCTGCCCCGTCGTGCACCGTGCCCGGCGTCGCCTGGTACGCCGGGGAGAACGTGACGGTGCCCTCGAGATCGGGGCCGTCTCCGGTTGCCGCGGCAGGGCGCAGCAGGAGCGGCGGGGCGACGGCGTTGGCCGTTCCCACGACGGGGCTGTACGGCACGATCCGCTCGGTGGTGCTCATGCCGTGGACGCGTTCGTCCACGGGGCAGGCCCGGGTGCCGAGGTCGTCGGCGAGGCCGTGGATCGTTGCTGCGATGTCGCCGAGTTCCGGCAGGTCCGGGCGCACGGACAGCAGTGCCACGGCGACGCGGCGCACGGACTGCGCCGCACGCGCCACGGAGCCCGTACCCGTGAACGACGAGGGTGCTGCGCCCGCGTCCGTTGTCACGACGGCCTCGCGTTCGGTCCGATCCGCATGGTCTGCGTCCTCCTCCGTCTGCGTGACCGCCGGACCGATCCCGGTGGTGTCGGGCGCCGTGGTCCCCGAATGTGAGAACTATACTCTCGAAAAGCAAGAATCTGAGTTCTGTACCGTCACCAGTACCGCGCCTGCAGCCCGCGGGCGGCGAGTTCGGCGTCGGCGTGGGTGCGCAGGGCCGTCGAGTCCGGGAACAGGTCGCCGTCGAGGGCGACGAGGGCGAGCGTGTAGTGCCCGCCGAGCGCGCACAGGTACGCCGACAGCCGCGTCGACGTGGTGGCCCGCGCCGCCGGCAGGCCGGGGTGCATCGCCCGCGCGGCGAATCCGGTGGTGCGGTGTGGGCCGAAGGTCGTGAGGCTGTCCGGAATCGGTCCGATGTTGGAACACAACACATCCCGCTCGCCGGCGCCTGCCGCCATCCGGGCGGCGAGCCGATCCGGCATCAGCTGGAGGATCTCGTCGGGAATCCCGTGGGGTGCGCCCTCGCGCGGCCGCCGGTAGGCCTCGCGCGCCGCGGCGCGGATCCGCGCGGGGGTGTCGGCCGCGCCGACGACGACCTCGGTGGTGGACACGCCGTTCGCGGTGGCATCGGTGTCGGGGGCGGCGCCCACGGGCACCGCGATCCGCACCGGCGACGGCACGCCCGCACGCCGGGCGATGCCGGCGCCGACGGCGAGGAACAACGCGTTGGGGGTGCCGCCGTCGGTCTCGGCGATCCGGTCCCACTGCTCGGCGTCGACGTCGAGCAGCGCGGTGACCGGCCGGGCGGCGACCGTTCTGGGCGGGGGTGCGGTACCGGAGGCGGGGGAGTAGTGCACACCGCGCAGGCCGCGACCGACCTGTCGGACGAGGTGCAGGGCGTCGCGCACGTCGGAGGTGTGGTCGGGGCTCGGCGGCTCGGCCGTGCCCGCGAGCGCGCCGGTGACCGCGTCGAGCAGGCCGCGAGCGTCGGCCAGTACGTGTGAGCACACGAGCGAGACGACGGTGCCCCCACCGGCGACCGGGGCGGCGGCCAGGGCCCAGCCCGGTCGCCGCTGCGGGTCGACGTCGACCTCGGCCTGCAGGTCGGCCCAGGCGAGAACGCCGTCGACGGGGATCGGGTCGGCGGGGTAGTGCAGTGGCCGGGATTCGAGGGTCGGTTCGAAACGGGGCCGCGCGCCGGGCATGCGGGGGCGCACCACGCGCCGGCCGAGCGGGCCGCGCGCGAGGGCGTCGTGCAGGGAGATGAGCAGGGGCAGGTCGACGGTGTCGTCGCTGCGCCACAGCCCCTGCATGACCACCGGCAGACCGAGACCTCGGTGCCGGTGCAGGAAGATCTCGTCCACCACGCTGAGCCGGTTCACGCACTCGACGGTAGCGCCGACCGTTGACCCAAGGGATGAACTGGGGTTCAATTCTTGCGTGGCCTACCGTCGTACCGCTGCCGTCGAGCAGCGACTCGAAGACCGGCGCGCCGCGATCGCCGCGGCCGCGATCGCGCTGCTGTCCGACCACGGCTACCGGGCGCTGTCCATCGCCGCGGTCGCCGAACGTGCCGGCGTGGCCACCGGCACCGTCTACCGGCACTACACCGACAAGTCCGAACTGATGGTCGGGATCTTCCGTGACCTGTGCGTCCGCGAGGTCGAGGCCGTCACCGCCGCGTCCGCCGCCGGATCCGCGACCGGCAGGGTCGCGGCGATGGTCGAGACCTTCGCGCAACGGGCGCTGCGCAACCCCCGGCTCGCCTACACCCTGCTCGCCGAACCGGTCGACGCGGCGCTCGACGCGGAACGGCTCGTGCTGCGCCGCGCCTTCGCGGCCGCGTTCGCCGACGCGATCGGCCACGGCATCGCCACCGGCGAGTTTCCCGACCAGGACGCCGGCCTGGCCGCGGCCGCACTCGTTGGCGCGGTCGGCGAAGTGCTCACCGACCCCCTGCACACCGGGACCGCCGCCACCGGCACCGTCCCCGACCTCGTCGCCTTCGCCCTCCGAGCCCTGGGAGCCCCGCAATGAACCCGACCTTCCCGCCGACCCACGAGGTGTTCAACCAGGTCCCCGACCTCGTGCCCTACGACGCCGCCGACGATGCGGCCCTGCTCGAGGGACTGCGCCGCGAAGGTGCCGCGTGGGCCGAGGACGAGGTGCGCACCCTCGGAGTGCTCGCCGGCGGCGTCCGCGCCCAGGAATGGGGGCGTCTGGCCAACGAGTACCCGCCCGTGCTGCACACCCACGACCGGTACGGCAACCGCATCGACGAGGTCGAGTTCCATCCGCACTGGCACGACCTGATGACCGTAGCCGTCGAACACGGACTCCACGGCGCGCCCTGGCGCGATCCGCGACCGGGCGCGCACGTCGCCCGCGCCGCGAAGTTCTATGCGTGGGGCCAGGCCGACGCCGGGCACATGTGCCCGATTTCGATGACCTATGCGGCGATCCCCGCGCTGCGGCACAACCCCGAACTCGCCGACCGCTACGAGCCGCTGCTCGCCGCACCCCACTACGACTTCGGTCTGCGTGAACCGAGTTCGAAGCGCGGGCTGATCGCCGGCATGTCCATGACGGAGAAGCAGGGCGGCTCCGACGTGCGCGCCAACACCACCACCGCGACGGCGAACGCCGACGGCAGCCACACGATCGTCGGGCACAAGTGGTTCACGTCGGCGCCGATGTCGGACCTGTTCCTGACGCTCGCGCAGACCGAGCACGGGCCGAGCTGTTTCCTGCTCCCGCGCGTGCTGCCCGACGGCACCCGCAACCGCATCCACATCCAGCGGCTCAAGGACAAGCTCGGCAACAAGTCCAACGCGTCGTCGGAGATCGAGTACCAGGGCGCGACCGGCTGGCTCGTCGGGCCCGAGGGCCGCGGCGTCGCGACCATCATCGAGATGGTCAATATGACCCGGCTCGACTGCGTCATCGGTTCCTCGACGGGCATGCGCATGGCGACGTTGCGCGCCGTGCACCACGCCCGTCATCGGAAAGCGTTCGGCGCGTTGCTGATCGACCAGCCGCTCATGCGCAACGTGCTCGCCGATCTCGTCGTCGAATCCGAGGCCGCCACCACTATGATGATGCGGCTGGCCGGCGCGACCGACCGCGCCTCCGGTGACCCGCAGGAAGCGGCTCTGCGGCGCATCGCACTCGCCGTCACCAAGTACTGGGTGTGCAAGCGGGCCCCGGCGCACGCCGCCGAAGCGCTCGAATGTCTCGGGGGCAACGGCTACGCGGAGGAATCGGGCATGCCGCGGTTGTTCCGGGAGTCGCCCCTGATGTCGATCTGGGAGGGCTCCGGCAACGTCGCCGCGCTCGACGCACTGCGCGCGATGATCAGGCAACCGGACACCGTCGAGGCGTTCTTCGCCGAGGTCCGGCTCGCCGAGGGCGCCGATCGCCGGCTCGACGATGCGATCTCCCGCGTCGGCAAGGAACTCGCCGACCTCGAGAACGTCGAGTACCGGGCGCGCCGGGTCGTCGAACTCATGGCGCTCGTGCTGCAGGGGGCCCAGTTGGTGCGGCACGGGCATCCGGCCGTCGCCGACGCGTTCTGCGCGAGCCGCCTCGACCACGACTGGGGGATCGCGCTGGGCACCCTGCCGACCGGCACCGACACGGCGGGGATTCTGACCCGGGCGTGACCGGGGGCATACTGGAAGACATCGTCACCGGATCGTCGAACGTGCGTGGAGCCCGTCATGATCAGATACAGCGAATGGCGGGGGTGGGGGGAGCGGGTCACGCTGGCCGTGACCGAGTACGACGCCCTGCACGACGCCGAGCGGATCGTGCGGGATGTCGTCGCCGACTCCGAGGCGGTCAGCAACCCGCAGCGCGGCGATGCCGAGATCCACGCCGTGAACCTCGCCCAGGGCATCCCGGTGCAGGTCAGCCCGCGCTTGTCGGTGCTGCTGCGTTCGGCTCTGTGGGCGGCCCGGATGACCGACGGTGTCGTCGACCCCCTGTCGGCGGACGACGACGGGCTCGAGGACACCGGGTTCGACGCCACCGCGGTGCCGCCGATCCATCCGGTCCCCACCTACCTCGACGTGCAACTCGACGGGGAGACCGTGCTCACCCCGTGGGGAGTAAGCCTGGACATCAGCGAGACCGCGAAGGCCGACACCGTCGACCGGGCGGCCGCCGCGGTGGCCCGCGACCTCGAATGCGGTGCCATGGTGCGCATGGGCGAGACGATGGCCGCCGCCGGCAACTGTCCCGCCGGGGGCTGGCAGATCGATCTGCCCGGCGGGGGCACCGTCGAACTCCCGGCCGGTGCGGCCATGTCGACGCGCAGCACGGACCACTTCCCGGCCTCGTTGTGGACCGAAGCCACCGTCATCGCCGCGGACGCGGTGTGGGCGGACGCGGCCTGCGCGACCGCCCTGCGCCGCGGCATCGGGGCGATGCGCTGGCTCGAGCAGTACGGCCTGGCGGCCCGCCTGATCGACGGGAACGGTCACATCCACACCACCGCCGCGTGGTCGGATCCTCGCGCGGCCTGACTGTCTTCACACGGAACGCTTTTCGATCCCGCCACGGTTTCGGGTCCGCTCATCTCCTGGATCGAGCGGGCTCGCAGTCGTCGCGTCGATCGGCTGATGACGACTCGTCCTGACCGCGCCGTCAGGCCCTGCGCAGCCGCCGGTACTCGCGGATCAGTGCATCCGTCGACGAATCACCGAGCGACGCCGGCTCACCCGGTTCGGTCAGGGCCGGTTCCAGCGCGAGCGCCTGCGCCTTGCCCAGCTCCACACCCCACTGGTCGAACGAATCGAGGCCCCAGATCACCCCCTGGACGAACACCTCGTGCTCGTACAGCGCGATGAGCTGACCCAGCGTGGACGGGGACAACACCGGCGCCAGCACCGTCGTCGACGGCCGATTGCCGGGCATTACCTTGTGCGCCACCAGCGTCTCGTCGGTGCCTTCGGCGCGGATCTGCTCGGCGGTCTTGCCGAACGCGAGCACCGTCGACTGCGCGAAGAAGTTCGACATGAGCACGTCGTGCATCGAACCGTGACCGTCGATCGTCGGCAGATCGTCGACGGGGCGGGCGAAACCGATGAAGTCGGCCGGGATCAGATGCGTCCCCTGGTGCAGCAGCTGATAGAACGCGTGCTGCCCGTTGGTGCCCGGTTCGCCCCAGAAGATCTCCCCGGTCGGGTAGTCCACCGCGGTACCGTCCGAACGCACCGACTTGCCGTTCGATTCCATCGTCAGCTGCTGCAGGTAGGCGGGGAAGCGCACCAGATCGTTGCTGTAGGGCAGCACCGCGCGGGACTGCGCCCCGAGGAAGCTGGTGTACCAGACCCCCAGCATGCCGAGCAGGACCGGCGCGTTCGACTCGAGCGGGGCGGTCGCGAAATGCGTGTCCATCGCGTGGAATCCCGCGAGCAGCTCCTCGAACCGGTCCCTGCCGATCGCGGCCATCACCGACAACCCGATCGCCGACCCCACCGAATACCGGCCGCCGACCCAGTCCCAGAACCCGAACATGTTCTCCGGGTCGATCCCGAACTCGACGACCCGCTCCTCGTGCGTGGACACCGCCACGAAGTGCTTGGCGACCGCGTCCTCGCCCAGCGCCGCGACCAGCCAGCGCCGCGCCGCCGTCGCGTTCGTCAGGGTCTCGAGCGTCGAGAACGTCTTGGACGCAACGACGAACAGGGTCCGGGCCGGGTCCAAGCCCTGCAGGTTGTTGGTCAGGTCGGCCGGATCGATGTTGGACACGAACCGGGCTTCGACACCCGCGTCGACGTAGTGCCGCAACGCCCGGTACACCATCACCGGACCCAGGTCCGACCCGCCGATACCGATGTTGACGACGGTCGTGATGCGTTCACCGGTGGCGCCGCGCCACCGCCCGTCGCGGACCCGGTCGGTGAACTCGCCCATCTTGTCGAGCACCGCGTGCACGTCGGCGACGACATCCTGTCCGTCGACGGTGAGCGTCGCCTCGCGCGGCAGACGCAGTGCGGTGTGCAGCACCGCGCGGTCCTCCGAGGTGTTGATGTGGTCGCCGGCGAGCATCCGGTCGCGGTGCGCCTCGACCCCGCAGGAGCGGGCCAGGTCCAGCAGCAACTCGCGGGTGCGGCCGGTGATCAGGTGTTTGCTGTAGTCGATGTACAGGTCGGCGGCGGTGAGCGTGAACGCGTCGGCGCGTTCCGGTTCCGCCGCGAACAACTCGCGCAGGTGCAGCGACTCGATCTCCGCACGGTGCTCGGCGAGCTCTTCCCACGGGGCGGTCCGGGTCACGTTGTCCATGTCTCCAGAGACTAGTGCGCGCGGTAAGTTACCGGTCGGTCGGAAACAGATGTGAAATGTACGGGCGCATGATGGGGTCATGGACAACTCGGAGATGCTGCGCACCGTGCCCACCGATCTGTTCCTCGGAGGCGACTGGGTCGCCGCGGAGAACAACGCGACCTTCCCCGTCCACGACCCCGCGACCGGGGAAGTCCTCACCGAGGTCGCCGACGCGAGTCCCGCCGACGCCGCCCGCGCACTGGACGCGGCGGTCGCGGCCGGTGCGGAATGGGCGGCGACCGCGCCCCGCGAACGCGGGGAGGTGCTGCGTGCGGCCTTCGAGGCGCTCACCGCCCGCGCCGACGACTTCGCGTTGCTCATGACCCTGGAGATGGGCAAGGCGCTGCCGGAGAGCCGCGCCGAGGTCCGCTACGGCGCCGAGTTCTTCCGCTGGTTCTCCGAGGAAGCGGTCCGCATCGCCGGCCGCTACACCCGCTCGGCGTCCGGCTCCGGGCGCATCCTCGTCACGAAACAGCCCGTCGGTCCCTGCCTGGCGATCACTCCGTGGAACTTCCCGCTCGCCATGGGCACCCGCAAGATCGGCCCGGCGCTCGCCGCGGGCTGCACGATGCTCGTCAAACCGGCGTCGGCGACCCCGCTGACGATGCTGCTGCTCGCCCGGGTGCTCGAGGAAGCAGGCCTGCCGAAGGGCGTGCTCTCGGTGCTGCCGACCTCCCACGCCGGTGCGGTGACCGGTCCGCTGCTCGACGATCCGCGACTGCGCAAGCTCACCTTCACCGGCTCCACGAGCGTCGGCCGTGCCCTCGCCGAGAAGGCCGGGCGCGCGATGCTGCGCACGTCGATGGAACTCGGCGGCAACGCGCCGTTCCTGGTGTTCGACGACGCCGATCTCGATGCCGCCGTCGACGGGGCGCTGGCCGCGAAGCTGCGCAACGGCGGTGAAGCCTGCACGGCCGCGAACCGTTTCCACGTCGCGAATTCGGTGCGCGAGGAGTTCGTCGCCAAACTCACCGAGAAGATGGCGGCCTACCGGCTCGGCCCGGGCACCGATCCCGACACGACGCTCGGTCCCCTCATCGACGCCGACCAGAAGGAAACGGTCACCACGCTCGTCGGCGATGCGGTCTCGACCGGCGCGAAACTGCGGCTCGGCGGCACGGCGCCGGACGGGCCGGGATGGTTCTACCCGGCGACCGTGCTCGACGAGGTCCCGTCGTCCGCGCGCATCCTGACCGAGGAGGTCTTCGGGCCGGTCGCGGCGGTCGCCGGATTCGACACCGAGGAGGAGGCGATCGCCGCGGCCAACGCCACCGAATACGGTCTGGCCGCCTACATGTACACGCGCAGCCTCGATCGGGCGCTGCGTGTATCCGAGGCGATCGAATCCGGCATGGTCGGCGTCAACCGCGGAGTGATCTCCGACGTGGCCGCGCCGTTCGGTGGGGTCAAGGCGTCGGGAATCGGGCGCGAAGGCGGGAGCGAAGGCATCGAGGAGTACCTCGAGACGAAGTACGTCGCCTTCGAGTAGGAGAGGCGGCCGTCGCCGGACGGCCGTGACTGCCGGCCTGGGAGGACCGGGGGCTACTGGCCGAGCCGGCCGCGGCCGAGGCGGAGCAGCAGCATTGCGAGGGTGTGGCCCTCCTGGCCGAGGTCGCTGAACCGCTCGAGCACCTTCATCTCACGGCTGTGCACGAGGCGGGTGCCGCCGGAGGCCATGCGGGTGCGGCCGATGATGCGGGAAACCTCGGTGCGGCGCTTGACCGCGGCGAGGATCTCGGCGTCGAGCCGGTCGATTTCCTTGCGAAGTTCGTCGATCTCCGCCTGGCTGGCGGGGGCTTCGGCGGCAGAGTCGGATGTGGCAGCGTCGATGTTGGTGCTCATGTCATCTCCTCGCGTCAGAACTGGGATCGCTTCGTCGCCGGCGGGCGTTACCGCACGAAGCGGATCAGGACCGTGCGGTCAGGCGTCGGTGCTGGGAATCCGACACCGCTGGACTACCTGTCCATCTGGTCGACAGCGGTCACATGACATGCACATCAGTCTGCCATCCGTAGAATTGGGGCGCCAAGTAAGGTAAGCCTGGCCGGATCGTCCGGATCGCCCGTCTACGCGGATGTCGGTGTCCGCCGGTAGTTTGGTACGACGATGAACACTCCCGTTGCCTTCGGCCATACCGACTCCGCTTCGCCTCGGCGCGCGAGTGCGGATTCGCCAGACGCGCTGCTCGCCGGCCTCAACCCCCAGCAGCGGGAAGCGGTCACCCACGACGGTGGCCCCCTCCTCATCGTCGCCGGCGCCGGTTCCGGCAAGACCGCGGTGCTCACCCGGCGGATCGCGTACCTGCTCGCCGAACGCGGGGTCGCACCCGGCCAGGTGCTGGCGATCACGTTCACCAACAAGGCCGCCGCCGAGATGCGCGAACGTGTCGCGCACCTGGTGGGCCCGCGCGCCCACAGCATGTGGGTCTCGACGTTCCACTCGAGCTGTGTGCGGATCCTGCGAGCACAGTCGGCCTTGCTGCCCGGCATGAACTCGAACTTCACGATCTACGACGCCGACGACTCGCGTCGCCTGCTCACGATGATCGCCAAGGACCTCGATCTCGACATCAAGAAGTACTCGCCGCGGTTGCTCGCCACGCAGATCTCCAACCTGAAGAACGAGCTGATCGACCCGCAGGAGGCCGCCGCGGACGCCGATGGCGACCCCGCAGAGCTGCCTCGGATCGTGGCCACCGTGTACGCGCACTATCAGCGACGGCTGCGGTCGGCGAACGCCTTCGACTTCGACGACCTCATCGGCGAGACGGTCGCGTTGCTGCAGGCGCATCCGCAGGTCGCCGAGTACTACCGGCGGCGGTTCCGGCATGTGCTCGTCGACGAGTACCAGGACACCAACCACGCCCAGTACGTGCTGGTGCGCACCCTCGTCGGCGAGGCCGGGGACGAGAGTGCGGTACCGCCGAGCGAACTGTGCGTCGTCGGCGACGCGGACCAGTCGATCTACGCGTTCCGTGGCGCGACGATCCGCAACATCGAGGAATTCGAACGCGACTACCCGGACGCTCGGACGATCCTGCTCGAGCAGAACTACCGGTCCACGCAGAACATCCTGTCCGCGGCCAACTCCGTCATCTCCCGCAACACCGGCCGCCGCGAGAAGCGACTGTGGACCGATTCGGGCGAGGGCGATCTCATCGTCGGTTACGTCGCCGACAACGAGCACGACGAGGCGCAGTTCGTCGCCGCCGAGATCGACCGGCTCACCGCGGCCGGGGAGATCAGGTTCGCCGACGTCGCCGTCTTCTACCGCACCAACAACTCCTCGCGCGCACTCGAGGACGTCTTCATCCGTCACGGCGTGCCCTACAAGGTCGTCGGCGGGGTGCGCTTCTACGAGCGCAAGGAGGTCCGCGATCTGGTCGCGTACCTGAAGGTGCTCGCCAACCCGGACGACACGGTGAGCCTGCGCCGCATCCTCAACACCCCGCGCCGCGGCATCGGCGACCGCGCCGAGGCGTGCGTCGCGGTGCACGCAGAGCGGCTCGGGATCGGTTTCGGGCAGGCTCTGGCCGACGCGGCCGAAGGCAAGGTCGCGTTGCTGAACACGCGCTCGCAGAAGGCGATCGCCGCGTTCGTCGAGACGCTCGACGGGCTGCGCGCGATGCTCACCGAAACCGACTCGGACGGAAACGAACTCGTCGACCTCGGCGATGTGGTCGAGGCGATCCTCGAACGGACCGGTTACCGTGCGGAACTCGCCGCCAGCGACGACCCGCAGGACGGCGCCCGACTCGACAACCTGAACGAATTGGTCAGCGTGGCACGCGAATTCAGTTCCGACGCGCGCAACGCCGCCGGACTCGAGGATGCCGAGCCCGAGGAAGGTGACCCCGAACCGGGGTCGCTGCCCGCATTCCTCGAGAAGGTCTCGCTCGTCGCCGACGCGGATCAGATTCCCGAGAACGACGAGGGCGTCGTGACCCTGATGACGCTGCACACCGCCAAGGGCCTGGAATTCCCGGTCGTGTTCGTCACCGGCTGGGAGGACGGGCAGTTCCCGCACATGCGCGCGCTCGGCGACCCGGCCGAACTCGCCGAGGAACGTCGTTTGGCGTACGTGGGGATCACGCGTGCCCGGCGTCGTCTCCACGTCAGTCGCGCGGTGCTGCGTTCGTCCTGGGGGCAGCCCGTCTCGAACCCGGAATCACGTTTCCTGCAAGAGATTCCGCAGCATCTCATCGAATGGAAGCGGGAGGAGCCGTCCCGTACGGGCGGTCACTCCATCGGGTCCGGACGTTCGCGCGGCTACGGCGGAGTCGGATCCGGATTCGGCGGCGGCTCGGGCTCGGGTTTCGGAGGCGGTTCCGCCTCGGGCACCGGGTTCGGCAGTGCCCGTGCCCGGAACAATCATCTGGTGCTCGCGGTCGGGGACCGGGTCAGCCACGACAAGTACGGACTCGGAACGGTGCTCGAGACGAAGGGGTCGGGACCGACCGCGACGGTCGTCATCGACTTCGGAAGTGCCGGCAAGGTGCGGCTGATGCTCGTCGGCGGCGTGCCGATGGTCAAGCTCTAGGAAAGAGGGGGAGGCGCCGGGCCCCGCGACGGGGTTCCGGCGCCGGTGCGTGGCCGGACAGGACGGCGGTGACGCGGGGAGCGGCCGGCAGTGCCGAGGGTCAGTCCTGTTCCATGCCGAGGCTGATGCCGCGGGTGGCGAGCCACGGGACCGGGTCGATCTTGTCGGTGCCGCCCAGGTGCACCTCGAAGTGCAGGTGCGGGCCGGTCGAGAACCCGCGGTTGCCCATCGTGGCGATCTGGTCGCCGGCCATGACCTGCTGGCCCACCGACACCAGGGACTGGTCGATGTGCCCGTAGACGGTGACCGTGCCGTCGGCGTGCTGCAGGCGCACCCACATGCCGAAGCCGGAAGCGGGACCGGAATCGATGACGACTCCGTCGGCGACCGCGAGGATCGGGGTGCCGATCGGGCCGGCGATGTCGACACCGGCATGCAGGGTGCCCCAGCGGGCGCCGAAGTTCGAGGTGTAGGTGCCGACCGCGGGAAGGACGAACAGCGGGCGACGGGCGGCGGCCTCACGGGCGGCACGCTCGTCGCTGAACCGCTGGCCCTTCGCGAGCAGGTTCGAGAACTGGGACAGGTCGTTCGGGTCCGCGATGTTGAGGACCTGCGGAGCCTGCGACGGAGCCGCACCGTCCGAGGCGGTCGCCGCGAACTGGGATGCCTGCGGCACCGCGGTCGCCGTGATGACGTTCGAATCCGACTGGTTCGCCGCGAGCGCGACCTCGGAGTGCTCGGAACTCTGACCGGGTCCGTTCGTCGCGGCCTGGCCGGCGGCAACGACTGCACCGGCCGCGACGGCGAACACCGCGGCGCGGCCCTTGAGCGCGCTCGGCGGGGTGGGGATGCGGTGGGCGCCGCCGCGGCGGGCCGGGGCATCGACGTCGACCGGTTCGGTCTCGTAGTAGGTCTCGGCGCCGGCGTCGCGGAAGGTGGCCTGGCCGTAGTAGGGCTGTCCGGATTCTGCTCGGTCGTCGCTGCCGTAGTGGTACGGGGCGTCCGAGTAGTAGTCGGACTCGTAGTCGTAGTAGCCGGATTCTGTGTAGTACCCGGAACCGGCGTACTGGTCGGTCTCCGACGATCCGTTGTGGACCCCACGGCTGGTGAGCTGACTGCTCGGGCTCATTCGCCGTCCTTCCCCCTCGTGACCTGACCGTTACTTCAACCAGAGCGACGGTAACGAAACGATCGCTGGACTGGCAACCCATACGCGGGACACACCCGGGTCCTGTGAGCGGCATCACAGTTTCACCTGCGGGAAAGTGGAAACAATCTGCCCTCTCCACGTCGATACAAAACATTTCGGTGTGTCACAACCAGGTGACGTTCAGGTCGCGTAGCGTCGCCCCGTGTCGAATCGCCCCACCTCGCTCCGATTCGGACTCACGCTCTCCGCCCTGGGCGCCCTCGCCGTAGCGGGGGCGCCGATGCTGCCGGTCGCCCGGGCCGGAATCGGCGACGTGGGTTCTGCGATCCTCGTCGCCGCCGTGGTCGCCGCGGTCACCGCCCTGGCGGTTCCCGTCGCGGCGTTCGCGGCCGCCCACCGATCGGAGATCGCCGGTGGTGCTCTGCTCGCGGGTGCCGGCGCTGTCGCGGCGGGTGCCGCCCTCACCGACCTCACCCTGTTCATCGACGCGATCGACGCGAACCGCTTCGAACTGTTCCGTCCCGTGACCGCCGCCGCGCTCACCGCCGGGCCCGGAGCCGCCGCAGTGCTCGCCGGTCACCTGTGCTCGGTGCTCGCCGGTGTCGCGGGTGCGATCACCGCGGCCCGCGCCCCCCGCACCGACGGGGGTCCGGTCGGGACCCGGCCCGGCACGCCCCTCGTCGCCGGGATCGTCGCGTCCGCGATCGTCGTCGCCGTCGGTCTGCTCGCTCCGGTGGTGGTGTCGGCAGATCCGGTGATCGTCGCGCGCGGCGTGCTCGATGCCCCCGCCACCACGGCGTTCGGAGGGGTGCTCGCCGCGATGCTCGCACTCGTCACCGTCGTGTGGGCTCTCGGCTCGGGTGTGGCGGCCGCGGCCGTCGGCGCGCTGGCCGGGACCGGGCTGGCCGCGTTCGCGTTGCTCGCGCCGAGGTTCGCCGCAGGTCTCGCCGGTGAACGCCTTGCTCCGACGGCGGCGACCGTCGCCGGATCGATCGGCGCGGTGCTGCTCCTCGTGTTCGCCGCCGCGATCCCCGCGGCGACCGCGCGGCGGGCCGTGCGCGCGTCGCGGCCGGTCACTCCCGATGCTGCGCAGCGTGCCGGTAGCGCCGGCCGGGCGCACGCCGTGGCGGGGGTGCTCGGTCTCGTCACCGCCGCGCTCGCCGTCGCCGGGGCGTTGTTGCCCACGCTGTCCGTTCCGGCCGGCCGCGACGTGCCGGATCTTCCGCAGACGCATGTGCTGCTCGTCGCGGGACTGCTGCTGGCGGCACTGAGCGTGTGGCTGTTGCTGTCCGAATACGCGGAGACGGTGCGGCCCGCGGTCGCGGTGCCCGCGGTCGCGGTCGCGACGACCGCCGCCGCCGTCCTGCAGGCGTGGGTCGTGGCGGCGGAACTGCCGGGTGTCGGCGCGGGCACGGGAACGGCTGTGGTCTTCGGCGCTGCGGTCGGCGCGGCGGTCACGGGCGCCGCGGTGATCGCAGCAGGCGCCGCCGAGCGTGACCGCGTCGACACCTCGGTCGACCGCGTCGTCTCGTCCCCTACCCGGGTCGTCGTCGCAGCGGCTGCCGTCGTGTCCGTCGTCGGCCTGGCCGCGCCGCTCTATCACGGCGCCGGATCGGTCCTGTCCTATCCGTGGGGATACGACCTGTGGGGGCGGTTGCTGCTCGCCGTCGCGGTCGTCGTCGCCGCGGCGGTCGCGGTACGGTCCCGGCCCGCGCGGGGAGGTGCGTTGCTGCTGGGTACGGCCGGTGCGACAGCCGTCTACGCGTCCTCCTGGGTGCTGGTCCGGGGGGTGATCCAGGATCCGGTCGCGGCCGTCGGTGTCGCACCTGTCATTCTGGGGACGGTGCTCCTCTTGGTTGCGGCGTCGCTCACACTCCGGGAGGAAATCCCGTGAGGTAGCCCGCGGGCCCCCGAACTCCGTGACATGCGCCACATGGTGGGAGTGCGGACGTTTCGTGGGGCGTCCAAGTAACTAGAGTCCGAACCGGCCCGCTCAAAACCCCCGAGCGGGCGTGAACGCAGACGAGACGGTGAGCAGATGGATCTCTTCGAATACCAGGCGAAGGAACTCTTCGCCAAGCATGACGTGCCGACGTCGGCCGGCCGTGTTACCGACACGGTTGCCGGTGCCCGCGAGATCGCGGAGGAAATCGGCAAGCCGGTGATGGTCAAGGCACAGGTCAAGGTCGGCGGCCGCGGCAAGGCCGGTGGCGTCAAGTACGCCGCCACCGCGGACGACGCGCAGACCCACGCCGAGAACATCCTGGGCCTCGACATCAAGGGTCATGTCGTCAAGAAGCTCCTCGTCGCCGAGGCGAGCGAGATCGCGGAGGAGTACTACATCTCCTTCCTGCTCGACCGCACCAACCGCACCTACCTCGCGATGTGCTCGGTCGAGGGTGGCATGGAGATCGAAGAGGTCGCCGCCACCAAGCCGGAGCGCCTCGCCAAGATCGCCGTCGACGCCGTCAAGGGTGTCGACCTCGAGTTCGCCCGTGAGATCGCGGAGAAGGGCCACCTGCCCGCCGAGGTCCTCGACGCCGCGGCCGTGACCATCCAGAAGCTGTGGGAGGTCTTCGTCAAGGAAGACGCTCTCCTCGTGGAGGTCAACCCGCTCGTCCGCACGCCGGACGACCAGATCCTCGCCCTCGACGGCAAGGTCACCCTCGACGCCAACGCCGACTTCCGCCAGGCCGGCCACGCCGAGTTCGAGGACAAGGACGCGACGGATCCGCTCGAGCTCAAGGCCAAGGAGAACGACCTCAACTACGTCAAGCTCGACGGCGAGGTCGGCATCATCGGTAACGGCGCCGGTCTGGTCATGTCGACCCTGGACGTCGTCGCATACGCAGGTGAGAAGCACGGTGGCGTCAAGCCCGCCAACTTCCTCGACATCGGTGGCGGCGCCTCCGCGGCCGTCATGGCTGCCGGCCTGGACGTGATCCTGAACGACGCGCAGGTCAAGAGCGTGTTCGTCAACGTCTTCGGTGGCATCACCGCGTGTGACGCCGTCGCCAACGGCATCGTCGGCGCCCTGCAGACCCTGGGCGACGAGGCCAACAAGCCGCTCGTCGTGCGCCTGGACGGCAACAACGTCGAGGAGGGTCGCCGCATCCTCGCCGAGGCCAACCACCCGCTGGTCACGGTCGTCGCCACCATGGACGAGGCTGCCGACAAGGCTGCCGAGCTCGCGTTCGCAGCGAAGTAAAGGGACACACAGAACAATGGCAATCTTCCTTACCAAGGATTCCAAGGTCATCGTCCAGGGCATCACCGGCGGCGAGGGCACCAAGCACACCGCGCTGATGCTCAAGGCCGGCACCCAGGTCGTCGGCGGCGTCAACGCCCGCAAGGCCGGCACCACCGTGTCGCACACCGACAAGGACGGCAACCCGGTCGAGCTCCCCGTCTTCGGCTCCGTCGCCGAGGCAATCAAGGAGACCGGCGCGGACGTCTCGATCGCGTTCGTTCCCCCGGCCTTCTCGAAGGACGCCATCGTCGAGGCCATCGACGCGGAGATCCCGCTGCTCGTGGTCATCACCGAGGGCATCCCCGTGCAGGACTCCGCATACGCGTGGGCCTACAACGTGGAGAAGGGCAACAAGACCCGCATCATCGGCCCCAACTGCCCCGGCATCATCACCCCGGGTGAGGCGCTCGTCGGCATCACCCCGGCGAACATCGCCGGCAAGGGCCCGGTCGGCCTGGTGTCCAAGTCCGGCACCCTGACCTACCAGATGATGTTCGAGCTGCGCGAGTACGGCTTCTCGACCGCCATCGGCATCGGCGGCGACCCGGTCATCGGCACCACTCACATCGACGCCATCGAGGCGTTCGAGAAGGACCCGGAGACCAAGGTCATCGTCATGATCGGTGAGATCGGTGGCGACGCCGAGGAGCGTGCCGCCGACTACATCAAGGCCAACGTCACCAAGCCGGTCGTCGGCTACGTCGCGGGCTTCACCGCCCCCGAGGGCAAGACCATGGGCCACGCCGGCGCCATCGTCTCCGGTTCCTCGGGCACCGCGCAGGCCAAGAAGGACGCCCTCGAGGCGGCCGGCGTCAAGGTCGGCAAGACGCCGTCCGAGACTGCTGCCCTCGCTCGCGAGATCCTGAACTCCCTGTAGGCGGCTTCGCCGCCCGTGCGCGGTTTCGGTAGCACCCGCTACCGAAACCGCGCACGACGCGTTTCAGGCGTCGATCCATTCCCTGCCGGCGGATTCCAGCTCCCCGGTGCCCGACGTCACCGCCGCCACCACACTCGCCAGGTGTTCCGGGTCCCGGTCCGCGACCGTGAACACCGCGCGGTCCTCGTAGGACACCCCGAGGACACTCACCCCACGACCGCGCAGTTCCGCATCCACCCGGCCCGCGTCCCCGTGCCCGACCGCGAGAGTGAACACCTCCCGGCGCTCCCGGTGGACCAGCGTCGCCGAATCCAGCGCGACCGCGACGGCACCGGAGTAGGCGCGCACGAGCCCGCCCGCCCCGAGCTTGATTCCCCCGAACCAACGGGTCACGACCACCGCCACGTTCACCAGATCGCGGTGGTGCAGCACCTGCAGCATCGGAACACCCGCCGTGCCGCCCGGCTCGCCGTCGTCGCTCGATCGTTCGGCCCGCGACGCCTGCTCGTCGCCGACCACGAACGCCCAGCAGTGGTGCCGCGCGTCCGGGTACAGGCGGCGCTGCTCGTCCGTGAACGCGGTCGCGTCGGCGGTGGTTTCGACGCGGCGCAGCGCCGCGAGGAAACGCGAGTGCTTCACCTCCGTCTCCACGACCACGTCCGGTCCGGGCACGAGTGTGTTCGGCATGGCCCCCATTGTGGCGATCGGTGCATACGCTGGTTGCAGTGCATCCGACGACCGCAGGAGGATCGATGACATACCCAGGGAGCCAGACAACGGATCAGAGCGGTGGCGGGTCGTCGGCCAAGCTCGTGCCGGTCCTGTTGCCGATCGCGGTCGCAGTACTCGGCGTCGTGAATTTCCTTCTCGGTCTCGCCCCGTACATGCGGATCAACTTCGGCGGGCACGTCGCGCTGTCGGCGTTCGAGTTCGGCTTCGCGGTGGTGCCGTTGGCGATGTTGCTGCTCGGCGGTGTGTGCGCGGCCCTGTCGTTGCTGCCGGGCCAGGATCTGCGGGCCGTCGCGCTGGCGGCCTCCGCGGTCGGGTTCGTGACGTCGCTGTTCCAGTGGTTCCAGTTACCCGACGACTCCGGCATCGCGTGGGGCGGCGTGGCGATCTTCGTGTTCGGGTTCCTGCAGACCGCAGTGGCGGTGGTGGCGTTGCTGTTCGGGATCGGCGTGCTCGTTCCGGCGGCGCGGTCGGCCCGGCCCGGCTCGTTCCCGGCGCAGCCTCAGTTCCCGCAGGGCGGCGGATACGGCCAGCAGCACGGACAACCGCAGCAGGCCGGGCAGTTCCCCCAGCAGTACGGCGGGCAGCCGCAGAGCCCGCAACAGTACGGCGGGCAGCCGCAGAGCCCGCAGTACGGCGGGCAGGCTCCGCAGCAGTACAGCGGCCAGTACCCGAGCCAGCAGCAGTACCCCAGCCAGCCGTATGCCGCGCAGCCGTATGCCGCGCAGCCGTACGGTGCGCAGTCGTACGAGACGCAGCAGTTCCCGGTCCAGTCGCACGCCGCCCAGCAGTACCCGAGCAGTCAGCAGCAGCAGTATCCGGGAGCTCAACCGGCCGGGGGAGCGCCCGAGACCTCCGGTCACGACGACGACACCGAGCTGGTCCGCCCCACCGAGGACACCGACCCGACCGTCGCGACCTCGGGACCCGGAGACCAGGACGCCACGCAGGTGTTCAAACCGAACGACGAGAAGCGGTGACGAGGTTCGTGCCGGGTCGGCGCGCCTGACCGCAACCACCCGCGGCGGGTGACACCCTCGACTCGATGACTTCGACGCTAGGCCGGAACTCCCGCCACCCCACGAACCAGGATTCGCCGGATCCGGAGCAGTTCCGCATCCTGCTCGGCGCCGCCGCGCGCGTGCCGGCCGTGACGATGGCGCTGATCGTGACGATCGTCGTGACGACGCTCGTCGCCGCCGGCAGCGACCTCACCGGGGTGTACGCGGCGACCGCGGGGGTCTGGCTCGGCCTGCACCAGGTCGGCCTCACCATCGACGACACCGCTCTCGGCGTGCTGCCGCTGCTGCCGACCGCGGTGCTGGTGTGGTTGTCCGCCCGTTCGTGCGCGTCGGCGGCGGACGCGATGGTCGTGCACAGCGGGTACGCGCTCGACGGTCGCGACGCGGCTCGGATCACCGCCGCGACCCTCGCCGGGCCGCTGGCCGTGACGGTCACCGCGCTCGTCGTCATCCAGGATGCGTCGAGTGTGCTGCCCGTCTCGACGCCGGACCCGGCCCGCGCCCTCGCCTGGGTGACCGGCCTGTACCTGTTGTCGTCGCTGCTCGGTGTCGGGTCGCAGATGTGGCGTCCGCTGTGCAACCGGTACGGGGTCCCGGAGTGGCTGGTCGACTCGGTCCGGCCCGCGACCCGCGCGGTGCTCGGGATGTTCGCGATGGGAGGCCTGCTCACTGTCATCGGGATGCTGTGGTCGTGGCAGACCGTCGGCGATCTCCTCGCCCGGGGCGAGAACTGGATCGGTGTCCTGGGCCTGCTGGTCGTCTCGATCCTGTATCTGCCGAACGTGATGATCGGTGCTGCCGCGGTCCTGGCGGGCAGCACCGTCGAGTTCGGCGACGTCCAGCTCAGCCTGTTCGAGGCCACCGGTGGCGACCTGCCCGCGCTTCCCGTGCTGGCCGCGATCCCGCCCGGACCGGCACCGTCGTTCTGGCCCGTGGCGCTGGCGGTGCCCGCCACGATCGGTGCGCTGCTCGGCCGGTACGTCGCCAAACGCAACCTCGAGGCGCAGGCGCGCGGCGAGTACATCTCGGCGAGCGACGGTGCCCTGACCGTGCTGGCGGCGTCCGCCGAAGCCGGTGCCGCCACCGCGCTCGTGACCTGGGCGGCCGGTGGCCGGCTCGGATTCTTCGGGGTGGTCGGCGGTAACTGGTGGCTCGCCGGGATTCTCGTGTTCGCGTGGTCGGGCCTGCTCGGACTCATCACCGCGCAGCTGCTGTTGTGGCGCGAAGGCAAGCTGGCCGCGGCCGAAGCCGAGGCGGCGCGCACGGCCGAGGCGGGCGACTCGGCCTCCGGCTCCGCCGAGGCGGGCGACTCGGCCTCCGGCTCCGCCGAGGCGGAAGACTCGGCCTCCGGTTCCGCCGAGGCGGACGAGGATTCCGACCGGGACGAGGACGTGGACGACACGGCCGGCGACCTCGACGAACCGAAGGCGCTCGAAGCCGCGCCCGACCCGGATGCCGAACCGGACACCGACCCGGAGGACGGCAGCGACGAGCCCGGCGTCGTCGATGCGGAAGTGGTGGAGGACGACGAGGAACCCGTCCCCGAACCGGACGAGAAGGACACCGGGGAACCGGACGTCGTCGACGCCGAGATCGACGACGAGACCGACGACGGGGACCTGCCGAAAGGTACCCGCAACACCAGCGACTAGGCTCTAGGCGGCCGATGGTCCGGCCGACCCCTTCACGAGCCCGACCTTTCGAGAGTCCAGGAGTAGAGCGCTGACTGCCTCGCGTGACCAGTTGCCGCCCACCGCGCCGGCGCGGGTCGTCGTACTCGCCTCGGGTACCGGAAGTCTGCTGCGATCACTGATCGACGCCACCCGCACCGACGGCTACCCGGCCCGGATCGTGGCCGTCGGCGTCGACCGTGACTGCACGGCTCTCGACCACGCCCGCGACGCGGACATCGCCGGCTTCCGGGTCTCCCTGCGCGACCACGCCGACCGCGCCGCCTGGGATGTCGCGCTCACCGACGCCGTCGCCGCGCACGAACCCGATCTGGTGGTCTCCGCCGGTTTCATGAAGATCCTCGGCCCGACGTTCCTGGGACGTTTCGGTGGCCGCATCATCAACACTCATCCGGCGCTGCTGCCCGCGTTCCCCGGTGCGCACGCCGTCCCCGATGCCCTGGCCTACGGCGTGAAGGTCACCGGGTCGACCGTGCATCTCGTCGACGGCGGAGTGGACACCGGGCCGATCCTCGCGCAGGAACCCGTGCCGGTCCTCGACGCCGACGACGAGGACACCCTGCACGAGCGCATCAAAGTTGTGGAACGACGGTTGCTGGCCGAGGTGGTCGCCGCTGTCGCAACCCGTGGAGTTGTATCCGATGGACGAAAGGCCGTGATCCCCAGTGACCGAACGTAAGGCTGTGCGGCGCGCACTGGTCAGCGTGTACGACAAGAGCGGGTTGGTCGAGCTGGCGACCGGACTGCACGAGGCCGGTGTCGAACTGGTCTCCACCGGATCCACGGCCGCGACCATCGCGGGCGCCGGCATCCCCGTGACGAAGGTCGAGGAGCTCACCGGCTTCCCCGAGTGCCTGGAGGGCCGGGTCAAGACGCTGCACCCGCGCGTGCACGCCGGCATCCTCGCCGACACCCGCAAGCAGGATCACCTCGACCAGATCAAGGATCTCGGCATTGAGGCGTTCGAACTGGTGATCGTCAACCTGTACCCGTTCACGCAGACCGTCGCGTCCGGGGCGACCCCCGACGAGTGTGTCGAGCAGATCGACATCGGCGGGCCGTCCATGGTGCGTGCCGCCGCGAAGAACCACCCGTCCGTCGCGGTGGTCGTCGACCCGGCCCGCTACGACGCCGTCATCGAGGCCGTGAAGGCAGGCGGGTTCACCCTGCCCGAGCGCAAGGCCCTCGCGGCACAGGCGTTCCAGCACACCGCCGCCTACGATGTCGCGGTTGCGAGCTGGATGAACAGCGGCTATGCCGTGCAGGACGACGAGGACAGCCAGTTCCCCGCGTGGGCCGGCGCGACCTGGACCCGCGCGAGCGTGCTGCGCTACGGCGAGAATCCGCACCAGGCGGCCGCCCTGTACGTGAACGAGGACGGCGAGCCGGGGCTGGCGCAGGCCGAGCAGTTCCACGGCAAGGAAATGTCGTACAACAACTACCAGGACGCCGACGCTGCGTGGCGCGCCGCGCACGACCACGACCGTCCGTGTGTCGCGATCATCAAGCATGCCAACCCGTGCGGCATCGCTGTCGCGGACACCGTCGCCGAGGCCCACCGCAAGGCGCACGAGTGCGACCCGGTGTCCGCGTTCGGCGGCGTCATCGCCGTCAACCGCGAGGTCAGCGTCGAGATGGCCGAGCAGGTCGCCGAGATCTTTACCGAGGTGATCATCGCCCCGGCATACGCGGACGGTGCCGTCGAGGTCCTCGCGCGTAAGAAGAACATCCGCATCCTGCGGGCCGATTCCCCGAAGTCCGCGCAGATCGAGCTGCGTCAGATCTCCGGTGGCCTGCTGCTGCAGGAGCGCGATCTGCTCACCGCCGACGGCGACACCGCCGCGAACTGGGAGCTCGCGTGCGGTGAGGCCGCCGACGAGCAGACCCTCGCCGATCTGGAATTCGCCTGGCGCGCATGCCGTGCCGTGAAGTCCAACGCAATCCTGCTGGCGTCCGACGGCGCGACCGTCGGCGTCGGGATGGGTCAGGTCAACCGGGTCGACTCGGCGCGTCTCGCGGTCACCCGCGCCGGCGAGCGTGTCACCGGCGCGGTTGCGGCGTCGGACGCGTTCTTCCCGTTCGCCGACGGCCTGCAGGTCCTCACCGAGGCCGGCGTCAAGGCCGTCGTGCAGCCGGGCGGATCGGTTCGTGACAACGAGGTGATCGACGCTGCCCGCGAGGCCGGTATCACCCTCTACCTGACGGGCGCGCGCCACTTCGCGCACTGAGTTTCGCCGGGCAGCCGCCCACCCGCCCGGACCTGGATGTCAGGCCGCGTACGGGTGGGCGGTTTCCTGTCGCGTCGTCTCGAACTCGGTGGTGCCCCTGCCGTCGGAGATGACGAGCCGGGCGGCACCGCGGTCGAGCAGTTCACGGATGAGATCGGCTGCGAGCGCGCCCTTCTCGGCGTCGACGTGGCTGAGGTCGATCGTGATGGCGTGCCCGGTCAGATCGGTGGGCAGGTTCTTCGGGACGGAGCCGGTGGCTCCCAGTCGCAACTTCATGTGTTTCTCCTTGCAATCGAAAAGTATGGGGATGAAAAAGGGCACCCGAGGCGATGTGCCTGGGGTGCCCGAGAAGCGAGTCGGCTGTGACTCTATTCCCGGGATCGCCGTGCGGCGCAGTGGAAGTGGAACTCGGGTACGAATCGATACATGCGCTTGTGATGCTGCATCGGACCGTACCTTTCTCGAGTATCCAGCGGGTTAACGGGGAACCATACCCCAATGACGGGTTTTTTACATCCCCAATTTTCGCGAGGCGCGGTCACAGACCCCGCAGCCAGGCCCCGAAACCGTCGGTGAACTCCGAGGAATACGGCAGGTCGGCGATGTAATCGGCGCCGGTGGACTGCTGATCGCCGATGTCCTTGAGGACGTGGTTGGCGTTGCGCAGACGCAGCGACGTGAGCTTGGTGTGCACGAGCGCGTCGTCGAGCGCATCGACGTCCTCGACGCGCAACTGGATGTCCTTGTCGGAGACGCTCGTGAGCACGGGCAGTGCACTGTCGATCTGCGCGGCGAGCATGCGCGGGTCCAGCGCGTCCTCCTCGGCGAGCGCCTTCGCGTTCGTCGGAACCAGACCGGCATTGCGCAGCGGCTCGGGCAGGCGGTCGCTGAGGGTGCCGTCGGCGCGCAACGACTCCACCGCTCCGGTGAGCGCCACCCGCAGTTCGTCGGCCACCTGGACGGCCAGCTGACCGGCCGCAACGACCGCGTCGAGCTGCGCGTCGATCTGGGCGGTCAGCAGGTCCAGCAGGCGCACCGCGAGCGGCTCGAGCAGGGCGAGGCCCGCGACCGGCTCACCGGCGTGCGCGAGCGACAGCGCGATGAGCGCGCCCTCGCTGTGCCCGACGACGTACACGCGCTCGGGGTCGACGCCCGGCTGGTCCGCGAGGAACCGCAGTCCGTCGCGGGCGGCGTCGATGAAGGTGGAGAAGCCGAGATCGGCGACGTCGGCGACCTCGTACGGGCCGAGCCCGGTGACGCCGCTGCCGAGCTTGTCGTAGCGCAGGCTCGCGAAACCGTTGATCTCGAGGATGTCCGCGAGATGGCGGAGGGTGCCGATCGGGCCCGGCAGCAACGCGCTGTCGCCGTTGCGGTCGGTGGGGCCGCTGCCGGCGAGGAGCAGCACGGCGGGAACCGGGGTGTCACCGGCAGCGGGTACTCGCAGGCTGCCGTACAGCGTCACGTCTCCGCTGGTGAAGGTGATCTCGGTTTCCGACATGTCCATGTGTCTATCAGAAGACCCGGACTTTACGGCGACCGGATCTATCCGGCCGGCTCGGTCACCGCTCCGCGCGGGCGCCGGAAGCGGCGGTAGCCGCGGAAACCGAACCATCCGAGCAGCGCGAGCAGCGGGAGGACGAGCAGCGGCAGCACCATCGAGATCAGCGACGTCACGAACGAGGTGACACTGTCGATCACCGACATGATCGGGTTCCCGAGGCCCGCGGTCGTCGCCGTGCTCACCGCGCGTGTTCCCGTCTGGGCGGTACTCACGGCCAGCGCGGTCGGCGCGCCGATGACGATGCCCGCGACGGCCGCCATCGCCGGATCGAGATTCGCGAACGCGGCCCACGCCGCGACGGCTCCCGCCACCGGGCGGGTGACGGTACCGATCAGCGACATCGCGTTGTCGACCAGCGGGACGAGATCGGCGAGAACCTCCACGGCGGTCGCGATCGCCAGGGCGACCAGCGCGGCCGGCGATCCGATCCACTGCATCGACTCGTTCAGGACGATCCCGAACAGCTCGAAGTGCACGGCGGCGCCGAGCATGAGCAACGGCAGGAACGTGCGCAGGCCGGTGGCGGCCGCCAGTCCGAGTCCGAGCAGTGCCGCGAGAATCCAGATCTCCACGCCGTGAGTGTAGGGCGGTGTGTCCGATCGGCGACCGGGCACGCGACACCGCGCGAAATCCCCCGCACCGACCGGATGCCGAATCCGGCGGATCCTCGTACCTTGGGTGAGGTGACGTCACCCACAACCAGGCCGTCCACCCTCGGAGAGCTGCGCGCGTCCGGGCACGTGCAGCGATCGGTGAAGGACGAGATCCGGCAGAACCTGCTCGCCGCGCTGCGCGACGGCACCGACCCGTGGCCCGGCATCGTCGGATTCGACGACACCGTCGTCCCCCAACTCGAACGTGCCCTGCTCGCCGGCCACGACGTGGTGCTGCTCGGCGAACGCGGCCAGGGCAAGACCCGCCTGCTGCGGACGCTGCCGCTGCTCCTCGACGAATGGACCCCGGTGATCGCCGGATCCGAACTCGGCGAGCACCCGTACGAACCGATCACCCCCGCGTCGATCCGGCGCGCCGCCGAACTCGGCGACGAACTGCCCGTGGCGTGGCGGCACCGCAGCGAGCGGTACGCAGAGAAACTCGCCACCCCGGACACGTCCGTCGCCGACCTCGTCGGAGATGTGGACCCGGTCAAGGTCGCGGAGGGTCGCAGTCTCGGCGACCCCGAAACCATCCATTTCGGGCTGGTGCCCCGTGCCCATCGCGGCATCGTCGCCATCAACGAGCTGCCCGACCTGGCCGAACGTATCCAGGTGTCGCTGCTGAACGTGATGGAGGAACGCGACATCCAGGTTCGCGGCTACACGCTGCGTCTGCCGCTGGACGTGCTGCTCGTCGCGAGCGCCAACCCCGAGGACTACACCAACCGCGGTCGCATCATCACCCCGCTCAAGGACCGGTTCGGCGCGGAGATCCGCACCCACTACCCGGTGGAACTCGACGACGAGGTCGCGGTGATCGAGCAGGAAGCGGTCCTGCAGGCGCGGGTCCCGGACTTCCTGCTCGAGGTCCTGGCCCGGTTCACGCGGTTGCTGCGCGAGTCGACGTCGATCGATCAACGGTCCGGGGTGTCCGCGCGGTTCGCGGTCGCGGGTGCGGAGACGGTCGCCGCGGCGGCCGTGCATCGCGGGGCCGTGCTCGGTGAGGACGACCCGGTCGCCCGGCCGGTGGATCTGGCCACTGTGGTGGAGGTGCTGCGCGGCAAGGTCGAATTCGAATCCGGGGAGGAAGGCCGCGAATTCGAAGTCCTCGAACACCTGCTGCGCCGCGCGACCGCGGACACCGCGCGGGAACGGCTCGCCGGAATCGACCTGGCCTCGCTCGTCGCGACGATCGAACACGGCCGGCCGGTCACCACCGGGGACCGGGTCACCGCGAAGGTGCTCCTCGACGAACTGCCGGAGTTGCCGGTGCTCGACGTCGTCGCCGATCGTCTCGGCGCCGACGACATCGGGACCCGGGCTGCCGCAGTGGAGTTCGCGCTCGAGGGGTTGTATCTGGCCCGGCGCATCGCCAAACACGACGCCGACGACGGTACCGCGGTGTACTCCTGATGAGCAGGGGCGCGCAGTACGGACCGTACGACGGCGGTGATCCGCTGGCGGCGCCGGTCGACCTGCGCGACGCGCTCGCCGCGATCGGCGACGACGTGCTCGCGGGCAGTTCGCCGCGCCGCGCGCTGCGGGAGTTGCTGCGGCGCGGTCACGGCAACATGCGTGGCCTGGATCATCTTGCAGCGCAGGCGAACCGTCGCAAACGTGAACTGCTGAACCGCAACAATCTCGACGGCACCCTGCGGGAGGTGCGCGAGCTGCTCGATCGTGCGGTGCTCGCCGAACGCAAGGAACTCGCGCGCGCCCTCGACGACGATGCGCGGTTCGCGGAGATGCGGATCGAGGAACTGCCGTCGTCGGCCGCGCAGGCCGTGCAGGAACTGGCCGACTACGACTGGCGCAGCCCCGAGGCGCGACAGGACTACGAGAAGATCCGCGACCTGCTCGGCCGGGAGATCCTCGATCAGCGTTTCGCCGGGATGAAACAGGCGCTCGAAGGCGCCACCGACGAGGATCGGCGCCGCGTCGGCGAAATGTTGAGGGATCTGAACGACCTGCTGGACAAGCATTCTCGTGGTGAGGACACACCCGAGGACTTCGAGCAGTTCATGGCCGAGCACGGCGACTTCTTTCCGGAGAACCCGCGCAACGTCGACGAACTGCTCGATTCGCTCGCGCAGCGTGCGGCGGCGGCGCAGCGTCTGCGCAATTCGATGACGCAGGAGCAACGTGACGAGCTGGACGCCCTGGCGCAGCAGGCATTCGGGTCGCCGTCGTTGATGGAACAACTGAGCCGGCTCGACGAGCACCTGCAGGCCGCGCGTCCGGGCGAGGACTGGTCCGGGTCGGAACGGTTCCGCGGGGATCAGGGGATGGGTCTGGGCGAGGCCACCGGGGCGTTGCAGGACATCGCCGAACTCGACTCGCTCGCCGAGCAGTTATCGCAGCAGTACGCGGGTGCCTCGCTCGACGACATCGATCTGGACACGCTCGCACGGCAACTCGGCGACGAGGCCGCCGCCGATGCGCGCACCCTCGCCGAACTGGAGAAGGAACTGCAACGGCAGGGCTTCTTCGATCGGGGCGCCGACGGGCAGTGGCGATTGTCGCCGAAGGCGATGCGCCAGCTCGGGCAGACCGCGCTGCGCGACGTGATGAACCGGTTGTCGTCGCGTGGCGGACAGCGCGAGACGCGTCGGGCCGGTGCGATGGGCGAACCGACCGGCGCGTCACGGCCGTGGGAGTTCGGCGACACCGAATCCTGGGATGTGGTGCGCACCCTCACGAACGCGACGTTGCGCGACCCGGGGCGGGTACCGGTGCGGATGACGGTCACGGACGTGGAGGTCGTGGAAACCGAGCAGCGCGCGCAGGCGGCGGTCGCGTTGCTGGTGGACACGTCGTTCTCAATGGTGATGGACGGTCGCTGGGTACCGATGAAACGCACCGCGCTTGCGCTGAACCACCTGGTGTCGACGCGGTTCCGCGGGGATGCGTTGCAGTTGATCGCGTTCGGGCGGCACGCGCACGTGGTCACCGCGACGGAACTGGCCGGCCTGGACGGGGTGTACGAGCAGGGCACCAATCTGCATCACGCGCTGATGCTCGCCGGCCGGCACCTGCGCCGGCATTCGAACGCGCAGCCGGTGGTGCTCGTCGTCACGGACGGGGAACCGACCGCGCACATCGAACCGGAGGGATATGCGATGTTCGACTACCCGCCGAGCCCGCGCACGCTGGGGCTGACGGTTCGCGAACTCGACCATCTGGCGCGGCTGGGCGCGCAGATCACGATCTTCCGGCTCGGTGACGATCCCGGCCTGGCCCGGATCGTGGATCGGATGGCGCGCCGCGTCGGCGGTCGCGTCGTCGCACCGGACCTCGACGGGTTGGGTGCCGCGGTCGTCGGTGACTACGTGCGGGCCCGCAGGCGCTGACGCGCCCCGTGCGCGGTTTCGGTAGCCGGAGCTACCAAAACCGCGCACGGGCACGGGTCGCGCGCCAGGTGCTGGTCGCGGCCGCGGACAGCAGGGCGGCGGTCACCAGGAACACCGACGCCGTGCCCGCGACCCCCGCGACCGCGCCGGCCGCCAGCGGCACCGCGACCTGCCCGAGCCGGTTGCCGGTCAGGCGCACCGCGAGGGCGGAGGCGCGGTCCGACGGCGACACCAGTTGCACGACCCACGTCATCGTCAGGGGTTGCCCGACACCCCAGAACGTTCCGCAGATCGCGAGGAGCGCGCCGATCACCCACGGGTTCGGCACGAACGGGATCAGCGCGACCGGGACGATCGTCGCGGCGGTCGCGGAGATCAGCAGCCACCGTCGCGGTATGCGGCGGAGCGCCCACGGCAGCAGCGCCCGCGATGCGATCGACGCGACGGTCCGGGCGGTGAGCAACGCGGACACCAGCAGCACCCCGAATCCGAACTCGGCCCCGAGCAGCGGCAGGTAGACCACCACCAGATCCACGGATGCCAGGACCACGAGGCTCGACAGCATCGCGGGTTTCATGCCGGGGGTGCGCAGCATCGACAGCACCGATTGCGGTGCGTCACCGTCGCCGCGGCGCCCGGGCTCGGCCGGCTCGCGCAGCCCGACGACGAACGGCAGTGCCAGAGCGGAGATCGCGGTCATCACCAGCAGTGCCGGGGTGGTGTTCACGGTCGTCGGATCGCCCCCGCCGGCTGCGGCGATGATCCCGGCGACGGGCACCCCCGCAGCCTGGCCGATCGACACGCCGAGGGTGATCCCGGCGAAGCCGCGGTCCAGGCGGTCCGGGGGCGACAGGATCGACACGAACGCCTGTCCCGACACCGTGACCAGCAGCTGGCCCAGCCCGAGCACGACGTTGCCGACGCCGAGCAGCGGCAGGGTCGGGCTCAGCGCGATGACCGCGGCGCCGGCCGTCGTCACCACGACCCCCGCCCGCAGGATGCCCGCTGCGTGATGTCGATCCACCGCGCGTCCCAGCTGGACGGCGGCGACGAGCGGCACGATCGCGTACAGCGCGGTGATCGCACCGATGGTGGTGGCGTCACCGCCGAGTGCGAGGACCCGATAGGACACCAGGACCCGGACCGATTGGAACGCGGCGTGCAGTAGCGCGGTCGCGGTGCACAGGTAGAGCAGCCAGTGGCGGGGTGCAGCGGCCACGGATCAGCCGGCCGTCACGGTACGTCCGGCGAGGGGTGACTGCAGCGGCACGTCGAGGATGCCGGTGACGGCGATCTGGATGCACATGCGGTCCGCGGCCTCCGGGAGCGTTCCACCCCGCAGCGCGACGGTGACCGAGCTGCCGGTTTCGGTGACGGTCGCGTCGACGCCGTAGCACTCGGGGGTGCCGGACTCGAAGTGCACGGCGATGTGGTCGCCGGCCGGCGACCAGGACGTGATCTCGACGGGGTGCGGGTCGAGGAGGTCGGGACGGGCGGTGAACACGGTCGCCCCGGCGGGCGCGGGTGCCTGCGGCAGCGGCGGTACGTCGGCGGCGCCGTTTCCGCACGCGACCGCTGCACATCCGAACACGGCGACGGTGAGGGCACGGGTGACGATCGTCGGCAGGCGCATGGCTGTCACGTTATGCCTGCGATCACGCGAGCAGTGCGGCGACGAGGCCGATGCCGGGGATCGATGCGAGGGTCGTCACGAGCGCCGCGTCGCGGGCCAGCACCATCCCGCGCCCGTAGCGGCTGGCGTAGACGAACACGTTCTGCGCGGTCGGCAGTGCCGCGACCACGACGATCGCGAACAGTTCGTGACCGTCCAGGCCGAGCAGCCAGCGCGCCATGAGATAGGCGAGCACCGGTTGCACCACGATCTTGAGGACCGATGCGAGCGCGACGTCGCGGCGCGGGCTCTGCCCCTTCTCGAGCACCTTCACCCCCTGCAGCGACAAGCCGAACGCGAGCAGCGCCCCCGGGACGGACGCGCCACCGAGCAGGTGGAACGGCTGCAGCACGGCCTCGGGCAGGGTCACCCCGGACACCGCGACGAGCAGACCGGCGGCGCCGGCCAGCACGATCGGGTTCTTGAACGGCGCGGCGACGGTTTCCCTCCGGGACGCGCCGGCCCGCATCGTCGACAGGTCCAGGATCGTCAGAGCGATCGGGGAGAACAGCACGATCTGGAACAGCAGCAGCGGCGCGACGAACGAGGCGTCACCCAGCACGAACACGGCGATGGGGATACCGAGGTTCGCGGAGTTGACGTACGACGCGGCGAGCGCCCCGATGGTGAGTTCCGGCAGCGGCCGTCGCAGCCACAGCTTCGCGATCACCAGGTACAGCGCGGCGACCGCGAACGCGGTCGCGGCGGCGACGTACAGGGTGGGGGAGAAGATGACCGACAGGTCCGAGGTGGCGAGTGCGTCGAACAGCAGCGCCGGGGTCGCGACGAAGAACACCAGTCGGCTGAGCACCACCTGCCCCTCGGGACCGAGTGTTCCGGTGCGGCCGAGCAGGAAACCGATCGCGATGATCACGAAGATCACCCCGAACCCCGCAACCACACCAGACACGGCCGTCGAGTCTAATGATCCGCGGCCGATGACCCAGGTCACACCCGGTATGCGCCCGGAATCACCCCTGAAATGCTCCGGGTGTCAGCCCTTCACACACAGAACGGTCCGCAGATGGGTGACCACCTCGACGAGGTTGTCCTGTGCGGCGATCACCTCGTTCAGGTCCTTGTAGGCGCCCGGTATCTCGTCGACCACACCGGCGTCCTTGCGGCATTCGATCCCGGCGGTCTGGGCGCGCAGATCATCGACGGTGAAGGCACGCTTCGCGGCACCCCGGCTCATCCGGCGGCCCGCCCCGTGCGACGCCGAGTACAGCGACCTCGGGTTGCCGAGGCCGCGCACCACGTACGAGCCGGTCCCCATCGATCCGGGGATCAGCGCCAGGTCGCCCGAACCGGCCCGGATCGCGCCCTTGCGGGTGACGACGTACTCGGCACCGTCGACGGTCTCGCTTCCGACATAGTTGTGGTGCACGTTGATCTCGTCGGCGAACCGCACGTGCGGGAACGCCTCGGTCACCACGTTGCGGAACAGCGCGACCATCACCGCGCGGGACAGGGCCGCGAAGTCCTGGGCCCAGCGCAGATCGAACAGGTACGCGTCCATCTCGGGGGATCCGGCGAGGAAGTAGGCCAGGTCGCGGTCGGGGAGGTCGCGGTTGTGCGGCAGGTGCTTGGCGACGCCGATGTGGCGTTCGGCCAGTTCCTTGCCGATGTTGCGCGACCCCGAGTGCAGCGTCAGCCACACCGCGTCGTCGGCGTCGAGGCACACCTCGATGAAGTGGTTGCCGCCGCCGAGGGTGCCGACCGCGCACGGCGCCTTGGCCAGTGCACGCGCAACCGGGGCGCGCAGTTCCTTCGACCGCTCCCACAGCCGGGCGGACCGGCTCTCGATCTTCCCGCCGAGCCGCCGGGTCCCGACCGGGCTCTTGTGGACGGCGAATCCGACGGGGATGGCCTTCTCTATCGCCGATCGCAGGGGGCCGAGGTCGCCGGGCAGGTCGGCCGCGCTCAGCGATGTCTTCACCGCGGCGACGCCGCAACCGATGTCCACGCCGACCGCCGACGGCGACACCGCGTCGTGCATGGCGATGACCGAGCCGACGGTGGCGCCCTTGCCGAGATGCACGTCGGGCATGACCGCGACGATGCGCACCGGGTCGAGCCGCGCGATGTTGCGCAGCTGGGCCAGGGCCTGCGGTTCGATCTCGTGCTCGTGTGCCCACAGCCGGACGACGGGCTGACCGCTCAGCGCGACCGGGAACTCGGACATGACTGCTTCCTCCTCGGGGCCGGTGTTCCGCGACGGACCCTAGACGGGGCACACCCGCATTGTCGTCCGATTTTCGTGCCCGACCCCGGGTGCGAGTGTGCACGGATGGTCGTCGGAAGCCCGTTTCTGCAGCAACTTGGGCACCGACGAGCGGCAGCGGACCGAGGACATCGAACGGTACGGCGCGTTCGTGGTGCCGGGGTGGTCGGTGATCCGCGTGAGTTCCGAGCAGCTCCGGACTCGGCCGAGATCGATCGCGGAACGGGTCCGCAGATCGTTGCGGGCAGCGGGAACGGCGACGCCGCCCCGTCCGGATGCGGACGGGGCGGCGTCGGAGTGCTGTCCTACTTGCTGCTGACGTAGGGGAGCAGGGCCATCTCGCGAGCGTTCTTGACCGCGACGGCGACCTGACGCTGCTGCTGCGGGGTCAGGCCCGTGACGCGACGGCTGCGGATCTTGCCGCGGTCGGAGATGAACGTGCGGAGCAGGTTCACGTCCTTGTAGTCGACGTACTCGATCTTCGCCGCGAAGAGCGGGTTCTTCTTGGGGCGGCGGCTCTCCTGCGCGCGTGCCTTCTTGGACGGTCCTCGCCTGACTGCCATTCGGTGCTCCTCACCAGCTCGACTTGTGGACGCCGGGTAATTCCCCGCGGTGGGCGAGCTCGCGCACACGCACGCGTGAGAGCCCGAACTTTCGCAGGTGGCCGCGCGGGCGGCCGTCCGCAGCGTCTCGATTGCGCAATCTTACCGGACTCGCGTCGCGGGGCAGTTTCTGCAGTGCGGCCTGCGCGGCGCGGCGTTCGTCGTGTGTGCTCGACGGCCGCCGGACCACGTCCTTCAGCTCGGCGCGGCGCTGCGCGTAGCGGGCGACGACGAGCTTGCGCTGCTCGTTCCGGGCGATCGTCGATTTCTTGGCCACGGCGTTATTTCTCCTCGCGGAAGTCGACGTGCCGGCGCAGCACCGGATCGTATTTGCGCAGGACGAGGCGGTCGGGGTCGTTGCGCCGGTTCTTGCGGGTGACGTAGGTGTAGCCGGTGCCGCCGGTCGAGCGGAGTTTGACGATGGGGCGGATCTCGCTGCGGGCCATCAGAGGCGTTCCCCGCGGGCGCGCAGCCGGGCGACCACGGCGTCGATGCCGTCGCGGTCGATGGTCTTGATGCCCTTCGCGGAGACGGTGAGGGTGACGCGCCGGCCTTCCGAGGGCACGAAGTACGTCTTGCGCTGGATGTTCGGGTTCCAGCGGCGGTTCGTTCGGACGTGGGAATGGGAGACGGTCTTCCCGAAGCCGGGAGAGCGCCCGGTGACCTGGCAGTGCGCCGACACGATGTGTCCTTCCTCGCCGACACGCTGAGCGTAACGACAATCATTTTCGACAAATTGCCCGGCCGACTGTACGCTGCCGATCAGCTAATGACAATCGTTATCGAAAGGTGGTTCCGGTGGACACCAGGACACCGCTGATCGTCGTGTCCGGCCTGCACGGTCCGACCGCCCGCGCCGCACACGCGCTGCTGCGGCCCGGCACCGTCGTCGTGCACCACGATCTCGGCCACATCGGCGAAGGCGTCGTGCGGCGCACCGTCACGACCGTCGACGGCGAACAACTCGACGTCCTCGAACTCGCACACGGCTGCATCTCCTGCACCCTGCGCGAAGACCTCCTGCCGCTGCTGCGCCGCCTCCACACCCGCAGCACCGTCGACCGGATCGTCCTGCACCTCGACCCGCAGCTCGAACCCGAAGCCCTGTGCTGGGCCGTCGAGCACATCGTGGTCGCCGGGGTGGTCGGGCAGATCGACGGACCCGCCGCCCGCGACGTACGCATCGAGGCCGTCGTGACCTGCCTCGACGCGCAGACCTGGCTCGACGACGCCACCGGCGACGTCGACCTCCGGCCCGGCACCGACGACGACCGCACCGTCGCACAGGTCGTCGTCGGGCAGGTCGAGTTCGCCGACGCCCTGGTCGTCGCCCCCGGCGCCGACGGCTGGCAGCAGGCCCGCCTGCACGCCGTGCTCACCCGCCTCGCACCCGGCGCACCCATCACCTGGACGGACCGGCCCGACGTCGAAGCCCTGCTCGGGCAGGTCCCGCCGACAGCGCGCCGCGGCAGCGTCGACGACGCCCATGCCCCGCTGCTGCGCGGTCAGCCGCCCCTCGGTGAGGACTGCGGCGTGCGACTGGTCGAATTCGCCGCCGCCCGGCCGTTCCATCCGCAGCGGCTGCACGACGCGATCGACGTGCTCCTCGACGGAGTGGTGCGGTCGCGCGGTCGCGCGTGGGTCGCCACCCAGCCGGGCAACGCCCTGTTGCTCGAGTCCGCGGGCGGGGGCCTGCGGGTCGCGCACGCCGGACCGTGGCTCGCTTCGATGACCCCGGACCAGCAGGAACGAGTTCCGGCATCGCGACGCGCGATGGCCGCGCTGCGCTGGGACGAGACCTACGGCGACCGCGACAGCTCACTCGTGGTCCTCGTCCACGACGCCGACCCCGACGAGATCCTGCGCACGCTGCGCGCGGCGCTGCTCACCGACGCCGAGTTCGCCGATCCGGACAGCTGGACGACATGGGACGACCCGTTCGGCGACCACCACCGCGACCCGTGCGAGGACCTCCCGATCCAGCACCGGGAAGAACCGGCCACACCCAGGAAAGAAGGACACGCATGAAAACCGGAATCCACCCCGACTACCACCCCGTCGTGTTCCAGGACGCGAACACCGGATCGACGTTCCTGACGCGCTCGACCCTCACCTCGGACCGGACCGTCGAATGGTCCGACGGCAACACCTATCCGCTGGTCGTCGTCGACGTCACCAGCGAGTCGCATCCGTTCTGGACGGGGACCGCGCGGGTGCTCGACGCCGCCGGACGCGTCGAGAAGTTCGAACGCAAGTACGGCAAGCGGCAGCGCCGCGCCTGAGACGGAGGAAGAACGATGGCAGTCCCGAAACGCCGGATGTCCCGGTCGAACACCCGCAGCCGCCGCTCGCAGTGGAACGCGAAGGCACCCGAGCTGGTCCCGGTCACGGTCGGCGGGAGGACGCACCGGGTCCCGCGTCGCCTGGTCCGCGCGGTGACCCTCGGCGTCCTCGACCCGCGCGACCTCTGAGCGGCCCCGCGCCCGCCGCCTCCGGCGACCCCGCGCTCCCGGGTGATGGGTGCCTTCAGCCGGTAGGACCGAATACTGGTTCCCATCACCCGGGGTGGGGGCGGGCCGGGGGTGGCATGGTTACTGCGTGCTTCTGCAGATCCTCGAACTCGTCGGCATCGTGGCGTTCGCGATGTCGGGTGCACTCGTCGGCGTCGTCAAGCGGCTCGACCTGTTCGGGGTGTGCCTGGTCGGGGTGTTCACCGCGGTCGGCGGCGGTATCGTCCGCGACCTGCTGCTCGACATCCATCCGCCGTCGTCGCTGAACAACTGGCGGTACCTGGGGGCCGCGCTCGCCGCGTCGCTCCTCGTCTTCTATCTACACACGGTGGTGTCGAAGCTGAACCGGGAAATCCTCGTGCTCGACGCGCTCGGGATGGGCCTGTTCGCGACCACCGGCGCGACCATCGCTCTCGAGGCCGGCGCGGAACCGCTCGCGGCGGCCCTGATCGGCGCGACCGCCGCGATCGGTGGTGGCATCCTGCGCGACGTCCTGGTCAACGAGGTCCCGCTGCTGCTGCACCGCGACCTCTACGCGATCCCGGCGCTGCTCGGCGCCGCGGTTCTCGTCACCGCCCACGAACTGGGCGTCGGACAGAACCTCGCGCTGGTGCTGGGCACCCTACTCGCCACCGGCCTGCGGCTCGTTGCACTGTGGCGCGGCTGGAGCCTGCCCCAGGCACGGACGCCACGCGAGGACTGACCTCTCAGCGAGTTCTCAGCCGGTTCGGGCCACACTGGTGGGCATGCGCATTCTGGTGGTCGACGACGATCGGGCGGTACGCGAGTCACTGCGCCGGTCCCTCAGCTTCAACGGCTATTCCGTCGAACTGGCCACCGACGGGCAGGACGCCCTCGATCAGCTGCAGGTGAGCAGGCCCGACGCGATGGTGCTGGACGTGATGATGCCGCGCGTCGACGGCCTCGAGGTGTGCCGGCGGCTGCGCAGCACCGGCGACGACCTGCCGATCCTCGTGCTCACCGCCCGGGACTCGGTGTCCGAACGGGTCGCCGGTCTCGACGCGGGCGCCGACGACTATCTGCCGAAACCGTTCGCACTCGAGGAACTGCTCGCGCGGCTGCGGGCCCTGTTGCGGCGCGCGGCTCCCGATCCGAACCGGGCCTCCGAGGAGATACTGAGCTTCGAGGACCTGACCCTGAATCCGGACACGCGCGAGGTCACGCGCGGTGATCGTCCGATCAGCCTCACGCGCACCGAGTTCGCCCTGATGGAAATGCTCATGGCGAACCCGCGCCGGGTGCTCACCCGCAGCCGCATCCTCGAGGAGGTGTGGGGTTACGACTTCCCGACGTCCGGCAACGCCCTCGAGGTGTACGTCGGATATCTGCGCCGCAAGACGGAGGCCGACGGTGAGCCGCGTCTGATCCACACGGTCCGTGGCGTCGGCTACGTGCTGCGCGAGACGCCGCCGTGATCGGCGACGGACCAGATGTGATGAAGGTGAAACGTCCGATGCGGCCCCCGATGCTGCTGACCCGCTCGGTGCCGCTGCGTGTCCGGGTGACGTTGCTCGCCGCGGGCGCGGTCGCGCTCGCGGTAGCGGTGACGTCGATCGCCGCGTACGCGGTCGTCGCGCGGGCTCTCTATTCGGATGTGGACAAGCAGTTGCAGGCCCGCGCGTCCGCGCTC
This sequence comes from Rhodococcus phenolicus, assembly GCF_001646785.1. GTDB lineage: Bacteria > Actinomycetota > Actinomycetes > Mycobacteriales > Mycobacteriaceae > Rhodococcus > Rhodococcus phenolicus. The sequence continues at coordinate 14,053 of NZ_LRRH01000056.1, read as the reverse complement.
GTCGAATCCAGCACGCTCATCACCTACGACCCCCGCTACATCGGCGGTGCCAAGCTCTACAGCTCCCTCATCAGCGTCGCGCTCATCTACCCGGACCTCGGCCGCTACGTGCCGCCCGGATCGACGGTGCCGATCGGTGAACCCGAACTCGAGGTCGCGGAGGGCAAGGCGGAGTCGTCCCTGCGGACCGTGTCGCAGCAGCGGGTCCTCGCGCAGCGCATCCCCGACGGCAGCACCGTGGTGATCGCGCAACGCCTCGAACCGACCGCGCAGATCCTCAACCGGCTGGCCAGTGTGTTGTTCGTCGTCGGTGGATGCGGTGTGGTGCTGGCCGCTGCCGGCGGCGCGACCGTCGGGCGCACGGGGCTGAGACCGGTCGCGCGGCTCACGGCCGCCGCCGAACGCGTCGCCCGCACCGACGACCTGCGGCCGATCCGGGTGACCGGCCACGACGAACTCGCCCGCCTGACGGAGAGCTTCAACACGATGCTGCGGGCGCTGGCAGAGTCCCGGGAACGGCAGAGTCGTCTCGTCGCCGACGCCGGGCACGAGTTGCGCACGCCGTTGACGTCGCTGCGCACCAACATGGAACTGCTCATCGCCGCGAGCCGGCCCGGGGCACCGCAGTTGCCCGACGAGGACATGGCCGAGTTGCGTGAGGACGTGGTCGCGCAGATCGAGGAACTGTCGACGCTCGTCGGCGACCTCGTGGACCTGGCCCGTGAGGACGCCCCCGAGACGGTGTTCGAGGCCGTCGACATCGCCGACGTCGTCGAGCGCAGCCTCGAACGCGCCCGTCGTCGCCGCTCGGAGATCGACTTCACCGCGACCACCGAACCGTGGTTCGTGTTCGGCGACCACGCGGCGTTGTCGCGTGCGGTGCTCAATGTCCTCGACAACGCCGCGAAGTGGAGCCCGTCGGGCGCCGAGGTGCTGGTGGCGATGCGCCAGCTCGGTGAGGGCCTGATGGAGCTCACCGTCGACGACGCCGGTCCGGGCATCCCCGAGGAGGAACGCGAGCTCGTGTTCGAACGGTTCTACCGGGCGACGACCGCGCGTTCGATGCCGGGTTCCGGGCTGGGCCTGGCGATCGTGCGGCAGGTGGTGATGAAGCACGGCGGCACCATCGCGGTGGACCGGTCCTTGCGCGGGGGCGCGTTGATCCGCATCGTGCTGCCGGGCACGCCGGACCTGTCCGAAAGCGGTCTCCCAGAAGATTGACAGCAAAATTCGGTCTTGTTCTAAGTGACTTCTCAGCGATCGGGTCCACCCTGGATGTGTACAGATCCGAACGTGGACGAACGGGGAAGCGATGAGCGACGACCAGAATCCTGGGCAGCCGTACCAGCCGCCGACCACCCCTTACCCGGGGTTCGGTCGGACGGAACCCCACGGCGCGACCCCGCAGCAGCCGGGACCTCACCAGCCGGGAGCACACCAGGCGGGAACCCCGCATCCCGGCGTTCCGCAGGCAGGATTCGCGCAGCCGGGACCCCACCCGACGACGCAGCAGCCGGCCCGGCGGGGCCGCGGCGCGCTCGTCGCAGGTGCGATCGCCCTGGCCCTGGTCAGCGGTGGCGTCGGCGGTGCAGTCGGGGCCTTGGCCGTGGGTGGCAACGACGCCCCGCCGGTCACCAACTCGCTCGACGCCTCCAAGCCGGAGACCACGACCGTCGCGAACGCGCCGGCCGGATCGGTGCAGGCGGTCGCGCAGAAGGTCGTGCCCAGCGTCGTGCGTATCGGCATCGTCGGACGTACCGCGCAGGGTGAGGGCTCCGGCGTGATCCTGTCCTCCGACGGGCTCATCCTCACCAACAACCACGTCGCCGCCGGCGGTGGGCCGGGCGCACAACTGACCGCGTACTTCGCAGACGGCAGTTCCGCGCCCGCCACCGTCGTCGCCACCGATCCCACCTCCGACCTGGCGGTCGTCCGCGCCGAGGGCCGCACCGACCTGACCCCGATCGACCTCGGATCGTCCGATTCGCTGCAGGTCGGGCAGCCCGTCGTCGCGGTCGGATCTCCGCTCGGCCTCGAGAGCACCGTCACCTCCGGCATCATCTCGGCCCTGGATCGCCCCGTGTCCACCAGCGGCGAGACCGGCAACCAGAGCACCGTGATCGACGCGATCCAGACCGACGCCGCGATCAACCCCGGCAACTCCGGGGGCGCGCTCGTGAACATGGACGGTCAGCTGGTCGGCATCAACACCGCCATCGCGACGTCCGGGGAACAGTCCGGATCCATCGGTCTCGGCTTCGCGATCCCGATCGACCAGGCCCGCCGCATCGCGCAGGAACTCATCGACAACGGTTCCGCGACCCACGCCATCATCGGCGTGCAGGTTCCCTCGCAGGACGCCGCCCGGGGCGCGACGGTCATGGAGGTCACCGCGGGCAGCCCCGCTGAGAAGGCCGGTATTCCGCGCGGCTCGGTGATCACCAAGATCGACGACCGTACCGTCACCGACGGTGATTCGCTGATCGCGGCCGTCCGCTCGCACGCGCCGGGCGACACCGTCCGCATCACCTACACCGATGCACAGGGCAACAACGAGAAGAGCGTCGACGTGCAGCTCGTCGCCGCCGAGGATGGCGGACGATGAACGACGGAACGCTGACGGCCGATATCGGGCATACCGCTCGTCTGCTGGACATGGGAACTACCGTGGGGGCCATGGAACTCGAAGCCCCCCGGACCGGCCGTGCTCTCGTCGTGATCGTCGACGATCGTGTTGCGCACGGAGACAATCCCGATTCCTCCGGCCCGCTCGTGACGGAACTGCTGCTGGAAGGGGGCTTCGTCGTCGACGGTGTCGTCACGGTCTCGGCCGACGAGGTCGAGATCCGCAACGCGCTCAACACCGCGGTGATCGGTGGTGTCGATCTGGTGGTGTCGGTCGGAGGCACCGGGGTGTCGCCGCGCGACGTGACGCCCGAAGCGACGGCCGACGTTCTCGATCACGAGCTGAAGGGGATCAGCGAGGCGCTGCGCTCGTCGGGTCTGTCGGCCGGTGCCCTGGACGCCGGGTTGTCGCGCGGGCTGGTCGGCGTGTCCGGCTCGACGCTGGTGGCGAACCTCGCGTCGTCGCGTGCCGCGATCCGCGACGGTATGGCGACGCTGACGCCGCTGGCCGCGCACGTCATCGAGGAACTGTCGCGACTGGAGGGCTGACCGACGTGAACGCCGAGGGTGCGGGTGCGGACGCTGCGGGACAGGCCCCGGACAATGGGCCGGCCCGGGGTGAAAAAACGGGTGAAACCGCAGGTGGCGGGGGTCGGATCGACCGCGCCCGGCTCGCCCGCATCTTCGGTGACGTCCTGCCCGAGACGACGCGGGACGAACGGGGACCGGGTGAGGAGCGACCGGACTCCGACGATTGGCTCCGCCGGCAGGTCCCGCCCCACCACGGCTAGGTGTGATCTCGGACACTCGTCCACTTCGCGAACGAAACCGAGTTCAACTGCGATTCGCCGTCCCGAAACGTTCCCGAAATATTGTCGATTGCCACAATGTGGGAAACGGCCGGGATCGTACCGTGGGGTCGGTAATCTCCGACACTCCTTGCAAGGTTTGCGAAGCGGGCACTACGGCTTGATAACCAGCGTCGATGATCGAAACGGTCGGTGCGGGACAACGGTGTAACGAATTACAACGTTGTGACCCGTATCACTAGGTTACCGAATCGTTATCGTTCACTTCTGCGAAACCTGCCGATCTGTGCGTGCACCGCCATCTAGCAGGGCATGTGAGGGTAGCCATTGCCCGTGTTTAGGTCACCGTCTAGTCTCTGCACAGGTTCGATCGAGTAAAGACCCGGGCTAAAGTCCGGGTCTTTTATCACGAATCGGTAACACAGCTACCGTGCGGATGATGTGCGCATCGGCATCGACGGGGGACTGCCTCGGCGGCGCTCGGTGTGACATGCCCTCGCGGGCGACACGACGATTTGTCGGACGCGGGTGCTTTGAACCCGGCACGCAGAGAATGGATGAGGCATTCATGAAGATTCAGACGCGACGCGGTCTGAAGGCCGCCCGCAACGCCACGGTGGCCGCCGCCGCCGTGGCCGGTCTGGTCCTCGGATCGTCGGGTGTGGCCAACGCCGACGTCGACGACCAGAACCGGATCGTGTCCGCCGGTAACGAGGTGATCGTTACCCAGAAGGACACGTTCATCCAGGGTGTGCCTCCGATCGGTGGTAGCCCGCTGAGCCGCCAGTGGTTCCACAACGGTGTGGGCGTCGCCAACATCGTCGGTCCCGCCGCCGCTGATTTCGAGGGCTCGACCTTCCAGTTCGGTTACCAGTTCGCGTGGGCTGGTTCTGTCGACGGCTCGGTCGGCGTCAGCTGGACGTCACCGGGTCTGGGTGTGGATACGACCAGTGAACGCACCCCTCGTTTTGTGCCCGTCTACGAGAAGGACGCGGCCGGCAACGTCATCAAGGATGCGGCAGGCAAGCCCGTCCCGGTCAAGCAAGATGGCCAGGACGTCTTTGTCGAGGATCCGGAAGGCGGCGAGATCGAGCTCAGTGATGTCGAGCTCGGTGTGTCCGACATCCTTCCGCAGGCCACCGCGGGAATTGAGCTCACCCCGGCTCCGGGCATCGAGGAACTCGTCGTCGCCGAGGGCGAGTTCGACGGCGATTTCAAGGAAGTCCAGTTCGCCAACGTCTCCGGTGCGGCCACCGGCATCATCGGCCCGGTCCAGATCCGCCCGTTCGTCCGCGTGATCACCGCGAACGGCGACAACGTGACCACCTACGGCAAGGTCTGGACCATCTAGTTCGGCTTCCGCCACACCTCGCAGTACATCCCCACCACGAAATACGGAGTAATCATGGGAATCAAGTCGCGTGGCTTCAAGGCCGCCCGTAACGCCGCCGTCTCCGGCGCCGCCGTGCTCGGCCTCGTCCTGGGTGCGACCGGCACCGCGCAGGCCGCCGTCGACGACCAGAACCGCATCATCTCCGACGGCCTCGAGGTCGTCGTGACCCAGGAAGACACCCAGATCAACGGTGTTCCGGCGCTCGGTGGCAGCCCGTTCAACCGTGAGTTCTTCCACAACGGCCGCGGCACCGCGAACCTGATCGGCGAGGGCGCTGCCGACGCCGAGGGCACCACCTTCCAGTTCGGCTACCAGTTCGCGTGGATGGGCAGCATCGACGGCTCCATCGGGGTCACCTACTCCACCCCGCAGCTCGAGTCGACCCTCACTCTCGACCCTGTGACCCTTGTGGAGGCCGAGGTCGGCGTGACCGACATCCTCCCGCAGGGTCACACCGAGCTGACCTTGACACCGGCTCCGGGCATCGAGGAGCTCGTCGTCGCCGAGGGTGAGTTCGACGGCGACTACAAGACCGTTCAGTTCGCCAACGTCCACGGTGTGGCCTCCGGCGTCCTCGGCTCCGTCCAGGTCCGTCCGTTCGTCCGCGCGATCACCGCGAACGGCGACAACGTCACCACCTACGGCAAGGCCTGGACCGTCTAAGGAGACAGTCCGGCAACACGCCGAACAAGGCTGGGCCCCTCGGATTTCCGAGGGGCCCAGCCCTTTTCGTACCGTCACGGTTACGATTCCGGGACGTCCTTCGCGTGCGCGCCGACCTGGCCGGCCTGTGTCTCGAGGATGTCGCGGATCTGGATGAGCAGATCCTCGGCGCTGGCCTTCTCGTCGGACTTCTCCGTCGCGAACCGTTTCTTGGCGGCATTCGCCGGAACGATGAGCACGAAGTACACGACGGCGGCGATGATGACGAAGTTGATGGCCGCACTCACGACCGCGCCGATGTTGACGAACGTGGCGGGGTTGTCCGCGAGGATCTGGAAACCCCAGCCCATGTCGTTGCTCCCGCCGAGCGCGGCGACGAGCGGATTGATGATGTACTCGGTGAAGGCCGTCACGATGGCCACGAACGCGGTACCCACGACCACCGCGACCGCGAGGTCGAGGACGTTGCCTCTCAGCAGGAAGTCCTTGAAGCCCTTGAGCATGATCCGCTCTCCTTGTGGTGCCGGTCACATTACGGGTTCGAGGGAACCATAAACCAACTGCGTGGTTTGCACAGCGCAGTGCACGCACTGTTCCGTCCCGGCGCAGGACCTCAGTGCAGCGTGACGGTGAGCGCGCTGACCAGCGACGCCGCCGCGACCGCGGTGGCCTGCTCGGGTGCCAGTGCCAACAGGACCACACGTTCACGCTGGTCACGGCCGTCTTCGGCAGTGTGCGCAAGTACGACGGTCGCCCCCGTCGCCAGCACCTGCGCGTTGGGGGAGAGGTCCTCGGATCCGGGCGCGACCGTGAGCACGTCCACGAGATCGCCTTCGCGCAGCAGATCGCCGACACCGGCGTCGGCCAGCCGGATCGGCACCACGCGCGCATCCGGATGCCCGGTCGCGGCACCCGCCAGCAGTGGACCGAGCATGCGGACCGAGACGAGGGTTTCGCCGGCGGGCACCGGCCCGGACAGGGGTGTGGCCGACGGCATCGGAGAGAACGGTGAGGGCGCCGGACGGCACCGCCGACGATTCGCGGTCGACGAGTTCGATGTCGTCGAGGGTGAGGGTGTACCCGGGACTCAGATCACGCACCGCGACGACGGCCGGCGACCGGCCGCTCGACGGCCCGTCCCGCAGCGCCGTCACGAGGGCGACGAGCGCCAGCAGTGCAGCCGCACCGCGCCGGGCCGCGACCGTGCGCGCCCAGCCCGGCCGCAACAGCGTGCTCGCGCGGTCGACGAGCGTCGGCCGGAGCGAGGCGGACGGCCGAGGTGCGGCAGCGCGGAATCGTGATCCGGGTGGGAACGGGAAAAGACCGGCGGGCATGGCCGAACCCTACGAGTTCGGTCGTGCCTGCCGGCCTTCGGAAGCGTGAATTACGGGCGGGCTGTGGATGAATCGCCCGCCTGTGGACAACCCGCGATCAGCTCGCGGCAGCCGCCGGGGCGGAGGTGCCGGTCGACGACGAGCTGCTGCTCGACGAGTCGGACTTGGCGGGCTCGCTCACGGTGCTGCTGCCGCCGCCCCGCGAATCGGTGCGGTAGAAACCGCTGCCCTTGAAGACGACCCCGACGGAGTTGAAGAGCTTGCGGAGCTTGCCGGTGCATTCGGGGCACTCGGTGAGGGAGTCGTCGCTGAACGACTGCACGATGTCGAAACGGTTGTCGCACGCCGTGCAGGCATATGAATAGGTGGGCACCGCTGAATCCTCCGCGCGTTCGAAAATAAATCGCAGCTTTAGCACTCTACAGCCGACAGTGCCAACGACGCCAGTGTGAGATCTATTCCACCAGCGCGGTCAGTCCGCCGCCCGGCGTGAGGGCGTGCGTCATCCGGATGTCGTGCGGGTCCTCGGGCAGTTCGTCGACGAGTTCGTCGTCGCGCACGACCGCGATCAGCCGGGCCGACGGATCGGCCAGGTGCAGTGTCCGGTCGTAGAACCCGGCACCCCGGCCCAGCCGCACACCGCGCCGGTCGACGGCGAGCGCCGGCACCAGCACCACCGCCGCCTGCGCCACGGTCGCGGGCGCCAGCACCGGACCGCGAGGTTCGCGCAGCCCGAACTCCGCCGCGACGAGGTCGTCCTCGCCGGTGTACTCGGCCCACTCGAGCACGCTATCGGGGCTGGTCAGCGGCACCAGCACCCGGCTGCCGGTATGCCGTAACGCGTCGAGCAGCGACAACGACCCCGGTTCCGAGCCGACCGGCACGTACGCGCAGACCGTCGAGCCCGGTGCGGCCAGCGCTCTGGCCGACGCGGTCAGCGCATCGTTCTCGACGCGGCGCTGCGCGTCGGTACGGTCGCGCCGGGCGGCGAGAACCGAGGTCCGCCAGACGGCCTTCGGTCGTGTCTGCACACCGGCCACCTTAAGATCGTTGGGCTACCGCGGGGTAGTGAACGTTAGGGTGGGAGTCTATGACGAACAATACGACCGACGGCGTCCGACATTTCCGGACAGCAGTCGTCCCTGCGGCAGGCATGGGCACGCGGTTTCTTCCGGCGACCAAGACCGTGCCCAAGGAACTGCTCCCGGTCGTCGACACCCCGGGCATCGAACTCGTGGCCGGTGAGGCCGCGGATTCGGGTGCCGAGCGTCTGTTGATCGTCACGTCCCCCGGCAAGGACGGCGTCGTCGCCCACTTCGTCGAGGACCTGGTCCTCGAGTCGAAGCTGGAGGAGAAGGGCAAGTACGAGCTGCTGGCGAAGGTGCGCAAGGCGCCGGGCCTGCTCGACGTCCGGTCCGTCGTCCAGGAACAGCCGCTCGGTCTCGGCCACGCCGTCGCGTGCGCGGAGAAGGCACTCGACCCCGACGAGGACGCGATCGCGGTGCTGCTGCCCGACGACCTCGTGCTGCCCGTCGGCGTGCTGGAAACCATGCAGCGCGTGCGCGCCAAGCGCGGCGGCTCGGTGCTGTGCGCGATCGACGTGCCCAAGGACCAGATCAGTGCGTATGGCGTGTTCGATGTCGAGGTCGTACCCGATGCCACCAACCCCGACGTCCTCAAGGTTCTCGGCATGGTCGAGAAGCCGCCCGTCGAGGACGCGCCGTCGACGTTCGCCGCAGCCGGCCGTTACCTGCTCGATCGCGCGATCTTCGATGCCCTGCGCCGGATCACCCCCGGTGCCGGCGGCGAACTCCAGCTGACCGACGCCATCGCGCTCCTCATCGAGGAGGGCCATCCCGTGCACGTCGTCGTGCACCGCGGTACTCGACACGACCTCGGAAATCCCGGAGGCTACCTCCGCGCTGCGGTTGACTCTGCGTTGAACACCGAGGAATACGGTCCGTCTTTGCGTGAGTGGCTCATCGAACGCCTCGAGCGCTGACGATCGTCGGGTCGCGGCTGGAGGACGAGAAGCGGTATGCGGTCGGTTGAGGAACAGCAGGCACGGGTCACGGCGGCAGCCGTCGCACCCCGGCCGGTTCGGGTAGCGATCTCCGAGGCACAGGGTCTGCTCTGTGCCGAGGAAGTGGTCACCGAGCGGCCCCTGCCGGGATTCGACCAGGCCGCGATCGACGGATACGCGGTGCGCAGCGTCGACGTCCAGGACGCGGGTGCCACCGTCACGGACGAGGACGGCGAACCCGCCGAACTGAGCTTGCCCGTCGTCGGGGAGGTCCGCGCCGGCTCGCGCCAGCCGATCCGGCTGCAACCGCGGCAGGCCGTGCGGGTCGACACCGGTGCGCCCCTGCCCACCCTCGCCGACGCCGTGCTCCCGCTCGACTGCACCGACGGCGGCAGCGCCCGCATCCGCGTTCACAAGGCCGTCCGCAGCGGCGACTACGTCCGCCGCGCCGGCGACGACGTGCAACCGGGCGATGTCGCGGTTCGCGCCGGGACCATCATCGGAGCGGCGCAGGTCGGCCTGCTCGCCGCGGTCGGTCGCGACAAGGTGCTCGTGCATCCGCGACCGCGACTGTCGGTGATCTCCGTCGGCGGCGAACTCGTCGACGTCGACCGCACCCCCGGACCGGGGCAGGTGTACGACGTGAACTCGTATGCGCTGGCTGCCGCCGCGCGCGACGCGGGCGCCGACGTCAACCGCGTCGGTATCGCCGGCACCGACCCGAAGACGCTGCGCGAGGTCGTCGAAGGACAGCTCATCCGCTCGGAGATCGTCGTGATCGCCGGGGCGGTCGGCGGCGGCGCACTCGAGGACGTCCGCGAAGCACTCTCCGATCTCGGTCCCCTCGAAGTGGACCGCATCGCGATGCACCCCGGGTCCGTGCAGGGTTTCGGTCAGCTCGGCCGCGACGAGGTGCCCACGTTCCTGCTGCCCGCCAACCCGGTCGGTGCGCTCGTCGTGTTCGAGGTGATGGTGCGGCCGCTGATCCGCATCGCACTCGGCCGGCGGCACCCGATGCGCCGCGTCGTCGCGGCCCGGACGGTCGCGCCGATCACGTCCATCCCCGGTCGCAAGGGTTTCCTGCGCGGTCAGCTCATGCGCGACGAGACCTCCGGGGAGTACCTCGTGCAGGCGCTCGGCGGGGCGGCGGGCGCGTCGTCGCATCTGCTCGCGACGCTCGCCGAGGCGAACTGCCTGGTGCTGGTCGATCCCGAGGTCTCCGAGGTCCGCACCGGCGACCCGGTGGACGTCGCGTTCCTCGGGCAGCGCGGTTGATCGGCGTTCATCCGGGCTGGCCGGCGGAACTGGGTCCGCTGCGGGTTCGTGGCGGTGTGGTGACCGTACGCTCCGTGAGGTTGCGCGACGCCGCGGCATGGAGCCGGCTGCGGACCGCCGACCGCAGGCATCTCGAACCGTGGGAGCCGACCGGTGACTCGTCGTGGGATGCGCGCCACCACATCTCGGTGTGGCCCGGCATGTACCGGAGTCTGCGTGCCGAGGCCCGCAAGGGGCACATGCTGCCGATGGCCATCGAACTAGACGGACAGTTCTGCGGGCAGCTCACCGTCGGCAACATCGTCCGCGGCGCATTGCGTTCCGCGTGGATCGGCTACTGGGTCAGCAAGGACGTCAACGGCATGGGGGTTGCCACCGCGGCGGTCGCGCTGGGCCTGGACCACTGTTTCGGCCCGGTCGGCCTGCATCGCGTCGAGGCGACCGTGCGGCCGGAGAACGCGGCGAGCCGCGCGGTGCTCGCCAACGTCGGATTCCGCGAGGAAGGGCTGCTGCGCCGCTACCTCGACGTGTACGGAACGTTCCGCGACCACCTACTGGTCGCGATGACCGTCGAGGAGGTGCCCGGCTCGGTGTCGGACCGGCTCGTCCGGAGCGGTCGCGCCAGCTGGGCGTGAAAGATCGGGTAACTATATCTACCTGTAACGCACATTACGGTCATTTCGCGTAGTAATACGCATGCAGACATATATTCCTGTGACTAGAGTGAAGAAAGTGTCACGTGATTCGCAGTGACTCGTGTTGCAGTAGTTGTCACATGAGTCCGGCGTTTCTGTCGGGGTGACCGAGCGGATGCCATTAGCCTGACAGGGTCAGTGGCGTCGACAGGCTGGTAGGCGACAACTGGGAGGAGGGCCGCCGGTATGCCGAACTCGCTCCTGTGGATCGGACTCGTTGCCGTGTGGCTGTTCGTCCTGGTGCCGATGCTGGTCACGAAACGCCCCCGTATCCGCCAGACGACCGACGCCGCGCTCGCAACGCGTGTTCTGCACCGTGGTGACGACGACCCGATCACCCCGCGTGGTCCGGCCGCAGGTCACCGCAGTGATCCGAACTGGCGTCCCAGTCGCGATCGCCGCCGCGCACCCCTCGCGGCCGATCGAGTGGACAGCCCCGCGGAGGACAGCATGGACACCCAGGAACTCGTCGATCGCGACGAGCGGCCCCCCGAAGAAACCACCGATCGAGCCCCCGCCCGGGAGTTCGTGCCCGAACGCCGCGGTCGCGGCGGATTCGACCCGCACGCGGACGCCGTTGCCCGGGCGGCGCGGTACGAGTTCCGGCAGCGCGCCGTGCTCGGACTGCTGTTCGCGGCGATCATGACCGCGGCACTCGCTCTCATCGTCTCGTCCGCCCTGTGGTGGCTGTGCGCGCTGGCGATGGGCGCGCTGGTCGGCTACATGTTCTATCTGCGGCGGCAGGTCCGGCTCGAGCAGGAGATCCGCCGCCGCCGCATGGCCCGTCTCGCGCGGTCGCGGCTCGGTGTCGAATCGCGCAGCGACGAGGAACTGCGTCTGATCCCGTCGAGGCTGCGGCGACCCGGTGCCGTCGTGCTCGAAGTGGACGACGAGGATCCGGTGTTCGACCATCTCGACAACTACGAGGACGAGTTCGACGTCCACGAACCCCGTGAGACCCGCGAACCCTCCGAGTACGAAGTGCGTCGCGCCTCCGGCGAGTGACGGACGCACATCCCTCATTACTGCCTCTGAACTGCCGATTTCGTGTCTCGTCGGTGTGTTTGCTACAGTTTGCGAGCGGTTCCGGTAGGGACCTGCGGGGCTGTGGCGCAGTTGGTAGCGCGCTTCGTTCGCATCGAAGAGGTCAGGGGTTCGATTCCCCTCAGCTCCACCACCGAAGGGCGCCTTCCGATCCGGAAGGCGCCCTTCGTCGTTCCCCGGCACCGTTACCGCAACGGCACCCGATCCGGTGGCAGGCCCCAGGAAAACGGGGAACACTGTGTGACATGGAACACAGGATGAGTGACGACGAACTTCGGCGTGCAATTCGGGTGCTCCGCGAGCGAGCCGATACCGCGCGGCACGAGAACCGAACCGGCGACGCCGAGCGGATCGAGGAGACGATCCACCAGTACCAGGAGGAGATGGCCCAGCGTCTCTGAAAATCCGACACGTCCGGAAACGAGGCTCTGACAGCGTGCGTCGTGGCCGCTAGGGTACGCACAAGCATTCGGCGGGCACGGCGGACGGGGGAGCATGGCCATCAAGGACCTGCGCGGCACCACATTTCTGGTGACCGGCGCCGCGAGCGGCATAGGACGGGCCCTGGCACTCGCCGCGGCCGCGGAAGGTGCCCGGCTCGTCCTCACCGACATCTCCCGCGACGGACTCGACGACACCGCCCGCACCGTCCGTGACCGCGGCGGCGTCGTCCTGCACGCCGACGCCCTCGACATCTCCGACTACGACGCGGTCACCGCATGGGCCGCGAAGGTCCACGAGCAGTCCGGCAGCGTCGACGTCGTCGCGAACGTCGCCGGGGTGTCGGTGTGGGGCACGGTCGACAAGCTCGAGCACCGCCACTGGAAGCAGATGGTCGACGTCAACCTGATGGGGCCGATCCACGTGATCGAGAACTTCGTGCCCCCGATGATCGAGGCACGACGCGGTGGGCACCTCGTGAACGTCTCGTCCGCGGCGGGATTGCTGGCGCTGCCGTGGCATTCGGCGTACAGCGCCTCGAAGTTCGGTCTGCGCGGTGTCTCCGAGGTCCTCAGATTCGATCTCAGACGTCACCGCATCGGCGTGTCCCTCGTCGTCCCCGGTGCGGTCCGAACCCCCCTCGTGAACACCGTGCAGATCGTCGGCGTGGACCGTGACGCGCCCGAAGCCCGCGCGCTCACCGGACGTTTCGAGAAGCACGCCGCCTCGCCGGAGAAGGTCGCCGACTGCATCCTGACCGGAATGAAGAAGAACCGCTTCCTCGTCTACACGTCCTTCGACGTGCGGTTCGGATACTGGTGGGCCCGCAAGTTCGCGCCGCCGTACAACGCGACCATGCAGTTCGCCAACGACTACTTCACCCGCACCCTGCGCCGCGTCGGTAAATAGGTCTCACGCCTCGCGCGTGAACTCCGCATGCAGATGGTGCGTCAGCGGCGTCGCGTCGTGCGCCATCCACAGGTCGTAGGTGAGGGTGTCGCGGTCGAGCACGAACCGGCGGCGCAACTCGTGCACGGGCTTCGCATCCGGCGACCGCTCGAGATGCACGGCCGTGAAGTCGAGGACGCCGTGCGTGAGCCGTGACCGCTGGATCTCGACGAACCCAGTGGGTTGCGACACCAGCAGTTCCACCTCGTGGCCGCTGCGACGCAGGTAGCCGTTCTCCGTGTGCAGCGGACGCCCGTCGTCGCGCGCACGGGTGCGGCTGACGTACATCAGGAACGGCTTGCCGGGAATCGCCGTGAACTCGATCGTCTCGTCGTACGCGAAGTCGTCGATGGTGGGGTAGTGGCCGTCGCCGCCGCCGACCCATCGGCCGGCGAACGGGGACAGTTCGCCGAGCGGGTCCGAATCCGTCACGTGTGGTGCTCCTCGCTCACGTATGGGCACGTCGATCCTCCCACCGACGCGACGTCGGCACTACCGTTGACGCATGAACGCGCGGTTGGCTGTGGATTCCGAGGTCGGTGCCCTCACGACGGTCATGCTGCACCGGCCCGGCGCGGAACTCGAGCGGCTGACCCCCCGCAACAGCGATCAGTTGCTGTTCGACGCGTTGCCGTGGGTGGCGCGCGCCCAGGAGGAACACGACGCCTTCGCCGAACTGCTCCGCGGTCGCGGCGTCGAGGTGCTGCTGCTCGCGGACCTGCTCACCGAGACGCTCGAGGTCAGCGGTGCCGCGCGCATCCAGGGAATCGCCTCGGCGGTCGATCCGCGCCGGCTCGGGCATG